>NZ_DAINNI010000105.1:0-16633 GCF_036735945.1 Bradyrhizobium sp.
GCGAGACCGTGGCGCTGCTCGGCACCAACGGCAACGGCAAGAGCACGCTGATGAAATGCGTCATGGGCCTGGTCCGCCCGGGCCGCGGCCGGCTGTCGCTCTCGATCGACGGCGTGGCGCACGACCTGGCAAGGCTGTCGCCCGAAGCGATCGTCGATCTCGGCGTCGCGCTGGTGCCGGAGGGACGGCGGCTGTTTCCGAAACTGACGGTGACGGAAAACCTGATGCTCGGCGCCTTCCGCAAGGCCGCGCGCGCCGCCATCGACGGCAACCTTGCGCTGGTGTTCGAGACCTTTCCGGTGCTGAAGGAGCGCCGCAGCCAGCTCGCCGGCACCATGTCGGGCGGCCAGCAGCAGATGCTGGCGATTGCCCGCGCGCTGATGTCCTCGCCGCGCCTCTTGCTGATCGACGAGCCCTCGGTCGGCCTCTCGCCGCTGTTGGTGTCGCAGACCATCGCCAAGATCGGCGAACTCAAGCAGCGCGTCGGCCTGACCGTGCTGATGGCGGAGCAGAATTTCAACCAGGCGATCCGCATCGCCGACCGTGGCTACATCATCGTCCACGGCGAGATTGCGGTCGCAGCTCAATCGGTCGACGAACTGAAGGCCAACGACATCGTCAAGCGGCTCTATCTCGGCGGCGTCGTCTGACGGATATGGCGGTACCGTAGTCCTCTGTCTGTCGTTTAGCCGGTCACCTTCGCCCATGCTGCCCGCTCGAAGTCGACCATGAAATCGCGCGTGATCGGTACCGCATCGCGTTTGGTCGACAGCAGCATTTGGAACACCATGTGAGAGCCATGAAGGAATTCGAGTTCGACAGCGGCGAGATAGAACTCCCACATCCGGCAGAACCGTTCATCATAGATCGCAGCCGCCCGGGCCCTGTTTTTGGCGAAGCGCTCGCGCCAGTGCTTCACCGTGTAGCGATAATGTAGTCGCAGCACCTCCATGTCGTCGCACCATAGACCGCAGCGCTCCGTGGCAGCGAAGGTCTCGGATAGCGCCGGCACATAGGCGCCGGGAAAGATGTATTTGCGGATGAACGGACCGGTGGTGCCGGGCTGCGACATCCGGCCGATGCAATGGATGAAGGCATAGCCGTCAGGCGCCAGGAGCTCGCGGATCTTGAGGAAATACTCGTCAAAATGTCCGATACCGACATGCTCCATCATGCCGACCGAAACCACCCGGTCAAACTGGCCAGTCAGTTGGCGATAGTCCAACTCACGAAACGCGACGCGATCGGAAACGCCGGCGGCCTCGGCATGAACGCGCGCGGCCTTGATCTGCTCAGGCGAAACATTGACCGCGGTGACATGGGCGCCGGTTTCGCGCGCCAGATGAATGGCGAAGCCGCCCCAGCCGGAGCCGATCTCGGCGACAGTCATGCCGGGCTTTAATTGTAGCTTGCTGGTGGCGTGGATCAGCTTGTTGCGCTGCGCCTGTTCCAGCGTTTCATGCTCGGGGTCTCGAAAATACGCGCAGGAATATTGCATCTGATCGTCAAGGAACAGGCGGTAAAGTTCGGTCGAGATATCGTAGTGGTGGCGGGCATGAGCGGCGGCAAGCCCGATCGGATTGGCCTGATGCCAGCGGCGCAGACCGCGCCATACCCGCCGCATCAGCTTCTGTGAGCCGTACGAATAAAGCCCGGCGCGGTTGATCGAGAACAGCAGCAGAAAATCATGGATCGCGGCACCGTCCTCCAGCGTCAGCCGGCCATCCATATAGGCTTCGGCGGCATATAGCTCCGGATTGATGAACAGCTTGGTGTAGAGCTTGCGATCGTGGAGGTGGATGGCGATGTCGGGCCCGGGCATGAGCCCACCGAAAACATGGACCGTTCCCTCGGCGTCACGCACTCGCAGCGTGCCCTGACGGATGAAGCGTCGAAGCAGATTGGACAACAAACGCACGTGGGATTCCTCTGTGCTCGCCGCTGGTAGAACCGCTCGTCCAGTACGAGCAGTCCTATCCTATCCTTTCCTTGCCATCCTTTTGAGCGTGGCAACTTGTCGGAAGAAGTCCTTCATCGGCTGAGCAGGGCTTCCAAGCATTTTGGCGCCGGGAGCTATATCCGAAATAACGCCCGCTTGCGCTCCGATCTCCGCACCTTGACCGATCCGAAGATGCCCGGCCATACCCGCCTGCCCGCCGACGCGGACAAAATCTTCAAGCACGGTTGAACCCGAAATGCCGACCTGGGCGACGATCACGCAACAACGGCCGAGGATCACGTTGTGGCCGATCTGCACTAAATTATCAAGACGGGAGCCAGCGCCAATCACCGTGTCTCGCGATGAACCTCGGTCAATTGTCGTGTTGGCGCCAATCTCAACGTCATCTTCCAGAATTGCCCGGCCAAGCTGAGGGACCGATAGAAATCCATCTCGGGTGCAAGCAAATCCAAACCCTTCCTGCCCAATTCGCGCGCCGGGATGGACGTAGACTCGGGCTCCCAATATCGCGTAGCTCAAGCTCGCATGTGCACCAATCCGACAGTCTCGCCCCACGATCACGCCGCTCCCGATGATCGCGCAAGGACCGATCCGACAGCCAGGTCCTATCTCTGCCCCGGCCTCAATGACAGACAGCGGTCCAACCTCCGCCGACGGATCGACGAGAGCCTCCTCCGCAACGATTGCGGACGGGTGGATACCGGGAGAAACCGGTGGCACGGGGTAAAACAGTGCAGCGACACGCGCCCAGGCAGCGTATGGGTCTGCCGTTACGATCGCCACCGTTCTGACAGGCACTCGCGCCGCCATATCAGGATGCACAATCACAGCACCGGCCAATGTCTGATCGAGTGCCGATGCATAACGTCGATTGTCCAGAAAGCTCACTTCGCTGGAGCCTGCTGTTTGCAGGGGGGCCACGCCTTCGAAGAGCAGATCGCGTTCATTGGCAATCCCGCGTGCCACTCCCGCAACAACCGAAAGAGTATACGGCCCGCTTCGGCGAAAGAACCTTGCGTTGCCCGTGGTTGCTTCGACCATATCCCGTTCCTCGTCAGGGCTTTCCTCGCGACATCTTGCTGCTGTTTTCTGGAACAACGAATTTTTCAGACCATTATTGATCTAAATCAAGCATAGGTAACGACCAGTACCTGCGCTGAAGATCCTGTTGGCCGGCGCACGAAATTTCCCAACACCGCTGGCCGCATCCCACGCGCGGCGACGTGGGAGATCACATCGCTTCTTCCCGATGTTTTGACCATCCGCCGATTTTACAGCCTCGCTTGTCGTTGTCTGCTGTCCCATAATCCCCAATCGTGCGAGGCACGAAGGACACATGAGGGCAGGCGATGAAGATCGATGAGGTCAGGCAAACCGCCTATTCGATGCCGCTGACCAACCCGTCGTTCCCGCGCGGTCCGTACCGGTTCTTCAACCGCGAATTTTTCATCATCACCTACCGCACCGATCCCGAGGCGCTTGCCGCCGTGGTGCCCGAGCCGCTCGAAGTCGCTGACAGCGTCGTCAAATACGAATTCATCCGCATGCCCGACTCGACCGGCTTCGGCGATTATACCGAGACCGGGCAGGTCATCCCGGTCCGCTTCAAGGGCGAAGAGGGCACCTACGTTCATTCGATGTATCTGAACGACGAGGGACCGATCGCCGGCGGGCGCGAACTCTGGGGCTTTCCCAAGAAGCTGGCGTCGCCGAAGATCGCCGTCGAGAGCGATGTGCTGGTCGGAACATTGCATTACGGCTCGGTGCTGTGCGCCTCCGCCACCATGGGCTACAAGCACCGCGCGGTCGATCACGACGCGGTGCTGAAAGCGATGAAGGCGCCGAACTTCATGCTCAAGATCATCCCGCATGTCGATGGCAGCCTGCGGATATGCGAGCTGGTGCGCTATTATCTCGAGGACATCACGCTGAAGGAGGCCTGGACCGGCCCCGCGGCGCTCGGCCTGTTCCCGCATGCGCTGTGCGACGTGGCGCGGCTGCCGGTGCGCGAAGTGGTCTCCGCGCTGCATTTCAAGGCTGATCTGACGCTGGGGCTAGGGACGGTGGCGTTCGACTACATGGCGAAGTGAAGCGCGAGCTTGGGCGCGATCACTGCGCGCCGCGGAGCGTGCAGGCGGTCGAGCAGGTCGTCATCACGCCGCGCTCGCAGGTGATGCAGACCGCGACGCACTGCTTCTTGTCCTTGGGGTTGTACTGGCTATAGAGCTTGCGCGCGCAATCGTCGATCGAGCCCGTCACATCGGCTTGGCTGCCGCTTTCGGGCGTGCACGCGGCCAGGACCACGGCTGCCAGCATGATGGCAATGACGACGCGCATATCGGTTGCTCCAACCGGAGCCGTCGCGCGCAAAGCGGCGACAGCCAGGGACCCTCGCAAAAGTTACCCTTCAGGATTGCGCGATCTTCGTTAATCGACGGTTACGCGGAATGCGATTCCCGTGGGAAGTTCGACGCCGGCCGGGGCCGGCGACGTGCGCTGCGGCGGGAACCGCAGCGCGCGTCCTGCGGCCTCAGCGCACCAGCACGTTCCTGAACTGCCAGGGGTCCGACGTGTCGATGTCTTCCGGGAACAGGCCGGGACGGTCGGTCAGCGGCGTCCAGTCGGTGTAGTAGCCCTTCACCGGCCCGAGATACGGCATCTGGATTTCCAGCAGACGATCAAAATCCATTTCGTCGGCTTCGACGATGCCTTGGGTCGGATTTTCCAGCGCCCACACCATGCCGCCGAGCACGGCAGAGGTTACCTGCAGGCCGGTGGCGTTCTGATAGGGCGCGAGTTTGCGGGTCTCCTCGATGGAGAGCTGCGAGCCGAACCAGTAGGCATTGTTGTCATGGCCGAACAGCAGCACGCCGAGTTCGTCGATGCCGTCGACGATTTCGTTCTCATCGAGGATGTGGTGCTTTTCCTGCGCCTTCGCGGCGCGGCCGAACATTTCATGCAGCGACAGCACGGCATCGTCGGCCGGATGATAGGCATAGTGGCAGGTCGGCCGGTAGATCGCCGTGCCCGATGCGTCACGCACCGTGAAGTAGTCGGAGATCGAGATCGACTCGTTGTGGGTGACGAGGAAGCCATATTGCGCGCCGCGGGTCGGGCACCAGGTGCGCACGCGCGTGTCGGCGCCGGGCTGCATCAGATAGATGGCGGCGCCGCAGCCGGCTTCGTGGGTATGCGCATTCTCGGGCATCCATTTTTCATGGGTGCCCCAGCCGAGTTCGGACGGCTGCACGCCTTCCGACAGGAAGCCTTCCACCGACCAGGTGTTGACGAAGACGTCAGGCTCCTTCGGCGACTTCGAGCGCTGGGTGTCGCGCTCGGCGATGTGGATGCCCTTGATGCCGGCCTGCCGCATCAAATCAGCCCATTCGGCCTTGGTCTTCGGCTTGGGGGCATTGAGCTTCAGGTCGGCGGCGACGTTGAGCAGCGCCTGCTTGACGAAGAAGGAGACCATGCCGGGATTGGCGCCACAGCAGGAAACGGCCGTCGTCGAGCCCTTAGGCCGCGCCTTCTTGGCGGCCAGCGTCACTTCGCGAAGCGCGTAGTTGGAGCGCGCTTCCGGGCCCTTCGACGAATCGAAGTAGAAGCCAAGCCAGGGCTCGTTGACGGTGTCGATATAGAGCGCGCCCAGTTCGTTGCACAGCTCCATGATGTCGGTGGAGCCGGTATCGACCGAGAGATTGACGCAAAAGCCCTGGCCGCCGCCTTCGGTGAGCAGCGGGGTCAGCAAGTCCCGATAATTGTCCCTGGTCACGCCCTTCTGGATGAACCTGACATTGTGCTTTTCGCAATGCGCCTTGCGGCCCTCGTCCTTGGGATCGATCACGGTGATGCGCGACTTGTCGTAATCGAGATGCCGTTCGATCATCGGCAGCGTGCCCTTGCCGATCGAGCCGAAGCCGATCATGACGATGGGGCCGGAAATTTTGGCGTGGATCTGCGAGGGCTGGCTCATTCGGATCTCCAGAACAACAGGGGTAAGGGATGGGCGGCGTTCGCGAGCGATCAGTCGGTACGCTGGCGGGCGGTGACTTCGATCTCGACCTTCATCTCAGGTCTGTAGAGCCCGGCGACGACGAGCAGCGTGGCGGCCGGCCTGATCTGGCCGAGCACCTCGCCGCAGACCGCGAACAGGGCGTCGGCGTCCTTGTCGTCGGTGATGTAATAGGTCGCGCGGACGATGTCGTGCATGGTGAAGCCGCCTTCCCTCAGCGCGGCCTCGATCGTCTTAAAGCAGTTGCGTGCCTGGCTCGTGACGTCGTCAGGCATCGTCATGGTCTTGTAGTCGTAGCCGGTGGTGCCGGACACGAAAGCCATGTTGCCGTCGATTACGGCGCGGCTGTAGCCCGCGGCCTTTTCAAAGGGTGAGCCGGTGGAGACGAGTTGACGGGGCATCGGGACCTCGGGTTCAGGGGTGGGCCGATTTCGGCGCGGTTTAAGGAGTTTTTCGCGGCGCGCGCAACCCCTCGCGGGCACCGGCGAAACGGACTTCAGGCCACGTCAGCGGGCGGCACGGCTCCGCTCCGGCGGCGCGCCAGAATATCCTTGACGATCATGACCGAGATCATGAACAGCAGGGCCATGGTGATGGCGCCGCGCCAGCGCGGGCGCGCGTCGTGGGCAAGGTTCGCCATGGCTCAGGCCGCGCTCGGCACGAGCAGGACTTTTGCCTTCCGGGTCCGGACTGCCGGCATTTTCGGCAGCTTCTTTCCGGTCGCGACGATCATGCCCCAGGCGCCGTCGAGCGCGCCCTCGGCGAGTTCGAGGCCGAGCAGCCGCTCGCGCTCGAACGTACCAGGCAGCGACAACTGGCCGGTCCTGGCGGCCGAGAAGCCGAAGCGGGCGTAGTAGGGCGCGTCGCCGAGCAGGATGACCGCGCGATGGCCGCGCGCCTTCGCCGTAGCGAGCGCGCGGGCCATCAGCGCGGCCCCGACCCCGAACTGGCGGGAGGGAGCCTCAACCGCCAGCGGGCCGAGCATGAGCGCCGGCTGGCCGCCGGCGCTGACGTGCCACAACCGCAGCGTACCGACCAGGCGGCCCTCCGCCACGGCCGACAGGCTGAGGCCGTCGGCGGGGGCGCGTCCGTCGCGCAGGCGCTGGCAGGTGCGCATATGGCGGTTGTCGCCAAAGCAGGCATCCAGCAGCGCTTCGCGCGCAGTGACGTCCGAAGCCCGCTCGGCACGGATCGCGAACCGGGCGGCATCGGAGACGAGGGTCTTGGTGGTCGTCCGCAAAGCAGTCATGGCACGTCAGTCCCCGCTCGCAACGGCAGGCATGCCGCGCAAAGCGTTGTCTTCAGATCGGAGATGACAGGGAGGGAGCCGGCGCACCGGCTCCCGTTATTCGGACCTCGAAAGAGGCCGTTTCAGATGTGGTAGGTCTTCAGCGGCGGGATGCCGTTGAACGCCACCGACGAGTAGGTCGACGTATAGGCCCCGGTGCCTTCGATCAGCAGCTTGTCGCCGATCTCGAGCGTCACCGGAAGCGGATACGGCATCTTCTCGTACAGCACGTCGGCGCTGTCGCAGGTCGGGCCTGCGAGCACGCACGGCGTCATGTCCGCGCCGTCATGCGGCGTGCGGATGGCGTAACGGATCGACTCGTCCATCGTCTCGGCGAGACCGCCGAACTTGCCGATGTCGAGATACACCCAGCGCACCTCGTCCTCGTCGCTCTTCTTGGAGATCAGAACGACTTCGGTCTCGATGATGCCGGCGTTTCCGACCATGCCGCGCCCGGGTTCGATGATCGTCTCCGGGATCTGGTTGCCGAAATGCTTGCGCAGCGCACGGAAGATCGACCGGCCGTACTGCACGACCGGAGGAACGTCCTTGAGGTACTTGGTCGGGAAGCCGCCGCCCATGTTGACCATGGACAGGTTGATCCCGCGCTCCGCGCAGTCGCGGAACACCGTCGAGGCCATCGCCAGCGCGCGGTCCCACGCCTTCACCTTGCGCTGCTGCGAGCCGACATGGAACGAGATGCCGCACGGCTCCAGCCTCAGGCGCTTGGCGAGGTCGAGCACCTCGACCGCCATCTCCGGGTCGCAGCCGAACTTCCGCGACAGCGGCCACTCGGCGCCGGCGCAGTCATAGAGGATGCGGCAGAACACCTTGGCGCCGGGGGCGGCGCGGGCGATCTTCTCGACCTCGGCGGCGCAGTCGACCGCGAACAGGCGAATGCCGAGCGCGAAGGCGCGCGCGATGTCGCGCTCCTTCTTGATCGTGTTGCCATAGGAGATGCGGTCCGCCGTCGCACCGGCAGCCAGCGCCATTTCGATCTCGGCAACCGTCGCGGTGTCGAAGCAGGAGCCCATCGACGCCAGCAGCGACAGCACCTCGGGCGACGGGTTCGCCTTCACCGCGTAGAACACGCGGCTGTCCGGCAGCGCCTTGGCAAAGGTCTGATAGTTGTCGCGCACGACTTCGAGGTCGACGACGAGACACGGCTCGGTGTCGAGGCCCTCGCTGCGGCGGTTGCGCAGGAATTCCTGAATACGTTCGGTCATGGCACTCTCCCAAACGGCCCAGCGACGGGCGCGTTCAAACAGTTCTCGGACCTGAGCGCTTCGGCCTTGCCGCACGATGGAGACGCGACAAAGCCTCGAACTCGAGGACCGAATTGTGCTGCCGTGGATTGGTTGGGAGATTTCCCGCCCGCACACCTGGCAATGAAGGACAAGCCTTTTCAGTAGCCCGCGCCGGCGTTGGACTGCCGGTAGAGACCAAAAAAGCCCGCTCCGTCGTTGCTTTAAGTCGCGTCCCCCGTTGAGAGCGGGGTGCGCCGGTTCGCCTCCGGCTGCCAGTCACGGTTGCAAGGGGTGGAGAGACCTTCAACGGCATCCCTGGAGAGAGATGCTGGCCGCTCGAACTTGAGACGACCCTCGGTTCTTCATCCCTTGGCGGCTGTCCGGCCTCTTGTCCGGATACCTACCGACTGACACACGACCACAGGCACGTGCGAAATTGGGCAAGCTGGGAAATAAGTCTTTTGACTCGGCTTCGCAAGATTTTTTTTAGGCTGGGGACAAATTTCCGGCGCGCGTGCTTACGAAAGCGTTCGCTGCGCGCGTCGCGGCTGACAAACATGAACGGCTGTTAAGATTCTCGAGGCGGCGCGACGTGCTGCGGAGCCTATGCCACAAGCGGTTTTCGCGCGTGTCAGCCGCGCCGGAAGAACGGCTCGATGCGCTGCGCGTTGCGGATGAACGCCACCATGATCAGCACGCCGATGCCGAACAGCACCGCCTGCAGGATGTGCGCCGAGGTGTCGTTGAGGCCGAACAGGATCGCGAGCGCCCAACCGCCGGCGAACGCCGCGCCGAACACTTCGGCGCCGATCAGGATCGCCGCCGAGATGACGGTAATGACGCTCGGCCAGGCGATCTCGCGGGAGGATGTCGAAGCGGGCTGTGGGCTCATGAAAAGGGGTCCTGTTTTCGGGGCGCAATCTCTCCGAAATGGCCCCTTCGATCAAGCGCAAAAGGCTCAAAAATGCCGCATCGCGTGCTATAGATTGCCACAGGAATTTAGGGCGAAAACGGGATTTGAGATGTCGGAATTAGTACAGACGGCGGATCTGTCGGAAGGCAGGGCGAACCCCCTTCTCAAGCCGTGGGAGACCCCGTTCGAGACCCCGCCTTTCGCCGAGATCGAGCCGGAGCACTTCCTGCCGGCCTTCGAGCAGGCCTTTGCCGACCATGCCGCCGAGATCGGGGCGATCACCCATGATCCCTCGGCGCCTGACTTCGCCAACACCGTCACGGCGCTGGAGCGCTCGGGCAAGCTGCTGTCGAAGGTCTCGGCGGTGTTCTACGACCTGGTCTCGGCCCACTCCAATCCGGCGATCCTGGAGATCGACAAGGAGGTCTCGCTGCGGATGGCGCGGCACTGGAACCCGATCATGATGAACGCTGTGCTGTTTGGCCGCATCGCCATGCTGCACGAGAACCGCGCCGCGCTGGGCCTCACCGGCGAGCAGATGCGCCTGCTGGAGCGCAGCTACACCAACTTCCACCGCGCCGGCGCCGGCCTCGACGAGGCCGCCAAGAAGCGCCGCGCCGAGATCAACGAGCGGCTGGCCCAGCTCGGCACCTCGTTCAGCCACCATCTGCTCGGCGACGAGCAGGAGTGGTTCATGGAGCTCGGCGAGGACGACCGCACGGGCCTGCCCGACGCCTTCGTCGCCGCGGCCAGGGCTGCGGCGGAAGAGCGCGGCATGGCCGGCAAGGCGATCGTGACGCTGTCGCGCTCCTCGGTCGAGCCGTTCCTGAAGAGCTCGTCCCGCCGCGACCTGCGCGAGAAGGTCTACAAGGCCTTCACCGCCCGCGGCGACAACGGCAATGCCAACGACAACAACGCTACCATCGTGGAGATCCTGGCGCTGCGCGAGGAGGCCGCGAAGATCATGGGCTTCCCGACCTACGCCGCCTACCGGCTGGAGGATTCCATGGCCAAGACGCCGGAGGCCGTGCGCGGCCTGCTGGAGCGGGTCTGGAAGCCGGCCCGGGCGCGGGCGATGGCCGACCGCGACGCGCTGCAGGAGCTGATCGCGGAGGAGGGCGGCAATTTCGCGCTCGCGCCATGGGACTGGCGCTACTACGCCGAAAAGCTGCGCCAGCGCCGCGCCGATTTCGACGACGCCGCCATCAAGCCCTATCTGGTGCTCGATCACATGATCGAGGCCGCCTTCGACTGCGCCACCCGCCTGTTCGGGGTCACCTTCTCGGAGCGCAAGGACGTCCCGGTCTGGCATCCGGATGTCCGGGTCTGGGAGGTCAGGGGGGCCGACGGCCGGCACAAGGCGCTGTTCTACGGCGACTACTTTGCCAGGCCCTCGAAGCGCTCCGGCGCCTGGATGACCTCGCTGCGCGACCAGCAGAAGCTCGACGGCGAGATCGCTCCGCTGGTCATCAATGTCTGCAACTTCTCCAGGGGCGCCGACGGCCAGCCGGCCCTGCTGTCGCCCGACGACGCCCGCACCCTGTTCCACGAATTCGGCCACGGCCTGCACGGCATGCTGTCCGATGTCACCTACCCCTCGCTGTCAGGCACATCGGTGTTCACCGATTTCGTCGAGCTGCCCTCGCAACTCTACGAGCACTGGCAGGAGCAGCCGCAGGTGCTGCGGCAGTTCGCAAAACACTACCAGACCGGCGAGCCGCTGCCGGACGACCTGCTGCAGCGCTTCCTTGCCGCACGCAAGTTCAACCAGGGCTTTGCCACCGTGGAGTTCGTCTCCTCGGCGCTGATCGATCTCGAATTCCACACCCAGCCGGCCGAGGCCAGCCGCGACGTCGCGGCGTTCGAGAAGGCGGAGCTGGAGAAGATCGGCATGCCCGCGGAAATCGCGCTGCGGCACCGGCCCACCCAGTTCGGCCACATCTTCTCCGGCTCCCACTACGCCGCCGGCTATTACAGCTACATGTGGTCGGAGGTGATGGACGCCGACGCGTTCGGCGCCTTCGAGGAGGCTGGCAACATCTTCGATCCCGCGGTGGCCAAGCGCCTGCACGACGACATCTACGCGTCCGGCGGCTCGCGCGAGCCGGAGGAGGCCTATATCGCCTTCCGCGGCCGCGAGCCGGAGGCGGACGCGCTGCTGCGCCGGCGCGGCCTGCTGGAAACGCCGGAGGCCGCTTGATCGGCCTCCGCGAGTCCGCTTTACCTCTCCCGCTTGCGGGGGAGGTCGGCGCGAAGCGCCGGGTGGGGGCTCTCTCCACTCGGGCAGTGTCGTCCGCGGCGAAACCCCCACCCCAGCCCTCCCCCGCAAGCGGGAGAGGGAGCGCACCGTCCTCGTGGTCGCAATCAAAATTTCATCATGCTTTAGGCAGGGACGACGTGGTGCGTGTGTTGTTCGGATTGTTGGGCTTGATCGTCGCGTGGTCGGCCGGCGTAACGTCCGCCGAGGCGCATCCGCATGTCTGGATCACCGCGCGGAGCGAGGTGGTGTACGGCACCGATGGCGCGATGACGGGCGTGCGCCACGCCTGGA
Organism: Bradyrhizobium sp.; assembly: GCF_036735945.1. GTDB lineage: Bacteria > Pseudomonadota > Alphaproteobacteria > Rhizobiales > Xanthobacteraceae > Bradyrhizobium. The sequence continues at coordinate 11,972 of NZ_DAINNI010000105.1, forward strand.
CCTTCGACGACATGTTCTCGACCTATGCGCTGCAGGGCATCGCCGCCAAGACCAAGGGCGTCTACACCCGCGAGGAGCTGGCCCCGCTGGCGCAGACCAACGTCGAGTCGCTCAAGGAGTTCGGCTTCTTCACCTTCGCCAGGGCCGACGGCAAGAAGACGAAGTTCAACGAGCCTGTCGACTACTATCTCGAATACAAGGAGGGCGCGCTGACCCTGCATTTCGTGCTGCCGCTGAAGGCGCCGGTGGCGTCGAAGCAGCTCGCGCTTGAGGTGTTCGACCCGTCCTACTTCATCGATTTCAAGTTCGAGGACAAGGACCCGATCAAGCTGGTCGGCGCGCCCGCCGCCTGCCAGATGCAGTTTCAGCGGCCGAATGACGAGACCGCCAACGCCCAGCGGCTCAACGAACAGAATTTCATGAGCGGCGACAATTCCAACTATGGCGCGATGTTCGCCAACAAGATCACGGTGAACTGCCCGTGAGGCCGCTGCCTCAGGGCCTCGCACGGGGCATCGCGATCACGGCCGCGGCGTTCGCGACCGTCATCGTCTTCGACGCCGCCTGGCACGCGGTGCTGGCGCAGAATCCGTTCGGCGGTCCGCGTCCCCCGGCCGAGCCGCAGGTCGGCGGCATCGTCGGCTGGATCCTCGCCAGGAAGTCCGAATTCTACCGCGGGATGTCGACGACCATCCGCGCCGCCAAGTCGGACGGCAGCGCGATCTGGACGCTGCTCGGGATTTCATTTGCGTATGGAATCTTCCACGCCGCCGGCCCGGGCCACGGCAAGGCGGTGATCTCGTCCTATCTCGTCGCCAACGAGGAGACCGCGCGGCGCGGCATCGTGCTGTCGTTCGCCTCGGCGTTCCTGCAGGCGCTGGTCGCGGTCGCGATCGTCGCTGTCTTCGCCTGGCTGCTTTCCTCGACGGCGAAGACGATGTGCTCGGCGGAAAAGGCGATCGAGATCGTCAGCTACGCCCTGATCGCGGCCTTCGGCGCCCGGCTGGTCTGGACCAAGGGCGGTGGTTTCATGCGCGCGCTGCAGGCGAAGCCGGAGATGGCGCCGGCTCACCGGCATCATGATCACGGCCATGGCCATCATCACCACCATCATCACGATCATGGCCATGATCACGACGAGCACTGCGGCCACTCGCACGGCCCGACACCGGATCAGCTTGCCGGCCCCGGCGGCTGGCGGCGCGGCCTGGGCACGATCTTCGCCGTCGGCCTGCGCCCGTGCTCGGGCGCCATCCTGGTGCTGGTGTTCTCGCTGGCGCAGGGCCTGTTCTGGGCCGGCATCGCCGCGACCTTCCTGATGGGCCTCGGCACCGCCATCACGGTCGCGACCATCGCCGTCGTCGCCGTATCGGCAAAGGGGCTCGCGAAACGCCTGAGCGCCGGGCGCGAGGGGAGCGGCACGCTGATCATGCGCGGCATCGAATTCGGCGCCGCCGGCCTCGTGCTCTTGTTCGGTCTCGGCCTGCTGTTCGGCTACCTCGCTGCCGAACGTGCGACGTGCTTGTAGACCGTAGGGCGGAGATCCCATGTCACGCGAGCAATTCTGGTTCTTTCACCCGTTCCGGGTGCGCTACTCCGAGATCGACGGCCAGGGCGTCGTCTTCAACGCGCATTATCTGACCTATTTCGACACCACCATCACCGAATATTTTCGCGCGCTCGGCTACGATCAATACGCCGATGCCAGGCAAACCGGCGTTGATTTCCACGTCGTCAAATCCGTCATCGAATACAAGGCGCCGGTGCGCTTCGACTGGGAGCTCGAGGTCGGCGCGCGCGCGGCGCGGATCGGCAATTCGAGCATGACCTTCGAGCTCGCGATCTTCCTGAAGGGTGAGGGCGAAGCGCTGGTGACCGGCGAGATCGTCTGGGTCAACACCGACCAGAAGACGCACCGCCCGGTTCCGATACCGAAAGCGACCCGCGACCTGATCGCGGCACGGGAGCAGCGTCTGGCGGTGTGAGACACGCGCGGCGCAGTCGTGGGTAAGTCCGCGAGAAGCGAAAGCGTCCTGCGGGCGACGGAGGCAAAAGAGCCGTTCTTCGGGAAGAGCGCGAAGTAAGCCGTAAAGCCATTGCGCAGGGAAGGCCGGGTGCGGCGCGCACCCGGTCTTCCCTGCGCCCTCAGATTGGAGAGGGCGGGAAAACGAGATGCAAACCTCGGGCAGTTCATGTCGCGAGAATGCTTCCTCATATTTTGCTGTTATCGTCCGCGAAAGCGGACGATCCAGTTTTCCAGAGACGCCAATGATTGAACCGAGAGGCCGCGGCGTACTGGATCCTCCGCCTGCGCGGAGGATGACAGCGGTGTGTGGCGCTACCTCTTGTAACGGGGCGAGAGTACAGCACGCCCAACCTCGCCCTACGCCGGCAAATACATCTTGAGCGCCGGTAGGAAGAAGATCGCGATGTTGATCGCAAACCCCAGGCTCCAGAGGATCGAACGCAGGGTCGGGCGGTCGCCGAGATAGGTGAAGACGTAGGCGATTCGCACGATCACGAAGAGGATGGCGAGTTCGTCGATCAGGTGCTGCGGCGCCTGCCGAAACTCAGCCAACAGCACGGCGACCGCGAAGAACGGAAAGGCCTCGATGCCGTTCTGGTGCGCGCCGAGCGCGCGGGCGCGGATCGGGTCGGCGTAGAAGGCGTCATCGCGCGGCTTCGAATTGTCGAAGCGGCCGCCGGCCGTCCATTTGACTGATACGATCGTCAGGAGATACAGCAGCAGCGTCCCGAAAACGCACCATTCGGCGATCGTCATGGTTCCTCCCCGGGCGCGCGGCAATTTTGCGAAAATAGCGAACCGGCGGTTATCTTGACAAGGATGGTGCAACGCGCGAAGCCATCGAAACATGACCGTGGTCGTTCCCTTTGGAAATGCGAAGCCGGCGCTAGCCGCCCAGCCGCAACGCATCGGCGTGCTGCTGGTCAATCTCGGCACGCCCGATACCGCCGACGCCCAGGGCGTGCGGGTCTACCTGAAGGAATTCCTCTCCGATTCCCGCGTGATCGAGGACCAGGGTCTGGTCTGGAAGCTGATCCTCAACGGCATCATCCTGCGCGTGCGGCCCGGCCGCAAGGCGCTCGACTACCGGAAGATCTGGAATGCAGAGAGGAACGAATCCCCGCTCAAGACCATCACCCGCTCGCAGGCCGAGAAGCTCGCCGATGCGATCGCCGATCACGACCATGTCGTGGTCGATTGGGCGATGCGCTACGGCAACCCGTCGATCCGCTCGCGCATCGACGCGCTCGTTGCAGAGGGGTGCGACCGCCTGCTGGTGGTGCCGCTCTATCCGCAATATTCGGCGGCGACTTCGGCGACCGTCTGCGACGAGGTGTTTCGGGTGCTGGCCGACATGCGCGCGCAGCCGACGCTGCGGGTGACGCCGCCCTATTACGACGATCCCGATTACATCGAGGCGCTCGCGGTCTCGATCGAGGGGCACCTGGCATCGCTGCCGTTCGAGCCCGAACTGGTCGTGGCGTCGTTTCACGGCATGCCGCAGAAATATGTCGACCAGGGCGACCCCTACCAGGCGCAGTGCGTTGCAACGACGGAAAGCCTGCGCAAGCGGCTCGGGCTTGATGCCGCAAGACTGCTGCTTACATTTCAGTCACGCTTCGGCAACGACGAGTGGCTGCAGCCCTATACGGACAAGACCATCGAAAAACTCGCGAAAGATGGTGTGAAGCGCATTGCCGTCGTTACCCCCGGCTTCACCGCCGATTGCCTGGAGACGCTGGAAGAGATCGCGCAGGAGAATGCCGAGATCTTCAGGCACAACGGCGGCGAGCAATTTTCCGCCATTCCCTGCCTCAATGACAGTGAGCCCGGCATGGACGTCATCCGCCAGCTCGTGCTGCGCGAGTTGCAGGGTTGGATATAGCGTTAAGAAAATGCCCGCAGATTGCCGCCGCCCGGACGGAAGAACATCTGGTGGCCGCCCATCCGTTCCCTAACTATATAACATATGGAGAACAGCCGGACTGAACCGGCGCCGCGGTGACGCTGACTCATGGTGAGAGACGGTGTCCGGCAACGCATCACCTTGCCGTATCTGGAGGACCTTATGACTGGTTTCGATATTTTCGCGATCGCGTTCGTGCTGCTCGTCGTCGTCACGCTGTTCGCCGGGGTCAAGACCGTCCCGCAGGGCTATGACTGGACCATCGAGCGGTTCGGCAAATATACGCGAACGCTGTCGCCGGGGTTGAACCTGATCGTGCCCTATTTCGATCGCGTCGGCCGCAAGATGAACGTGATGGAGCAGGTGATCAACATCCCCGAGCAGGAGGTGATCACCAAGGACAACGCTACCGTGACGGTGGACGGCGTCGCCTTTTTCCAGGTGTTCGACGCGGCCAAGGCCAGCTACGAGGTCGCCAATCTCGAACAGGCGATCATCGTCCTGACCATGACCAACATCCGTTCGGTGATGGGCTCGATGGACCTCGACCAGGTGCTGTCGCATCGTGACGAGATCAACGAGCGGCTGTTGCGCGTGGTCGATGCCGCCGTGTCGCCATGGGGGCTGAAGGTCAACCGCATCGAGATCAAGGACATCGTGCCGCCGGCCGATCTGGTCGAGGCGATGGGCCGGCAGATGAAGGCCGAGCGCGTCAAGCGCGCCGACATCC
>NZ_DAINNI010000106.1:0-16630 GCF_036735945.1 Bradyrhizobium sp.
TCGCAGAAGATGGTCGAGCGCGACAAGGTGTTCGCCATGGTCGGTCCGATGGGCTCGCCCACCGTGCTCGCCGCGCAGGATATCCTGTTCGATGCCGGCGTGCTGCAACTGTTTCCGCTGACCGCCGCCGAATTCACCTTCAAGTTCGATCCGGCCAAGCCGCAGGAGCGGCTGAAGTTCAACAATCTACTGCCTTACGTCGAGAGCACGCGCGCCGCCGTCAAGTACATGATGGAAGCGAAGAACTTCAAGAAGCCCTGCATCATGCATCAGGACGACGAGTACGGGAAGAACGTGCTTGACGGCTTCACCCAGCAGCTTGCCGCGATGAAGGTGACGCCGGCGTCGGTGACGAGCTACAAGCGCGGCGCTTCGGATTTCAGCGCGCAGGTCGCCAAGATGAAGGCCGACGGCTGCGACATGGTCGTGCTCGGCACGGTCATTCGCGAAACCATCGGCGCGATGGGCGAAGCCAAGAAGCTTGGCTGGGACGTCACCTTCCTAGGCGCCACGCCGACCAACGTGCTGGAAGTGCCGGCGCTCGGCAAGGAAGCGGTCGAGGGCCTCTATGCCGCGTCCGGCTTCGAAATCCCGTACGAGGACACCGCGAAGGGCAAGGTCAAGGACTGGCTCGCCAACTACAAGAAGATGTTCAGCTCGGACGCCAACACGCAGGCGATCATCGGTTACAACGCGATGATGACCTTTGCATTCTACGCCGAAAAGGCAGGCAAGGATCTCACCGGCCAGAAGATGATGAACTCGCTGGAGTCGGGCGAGAAGTTCCTCGACATCTTCAACTCGCCGCCGACCAAGTTCTCCAAGACCGACCATCTCGCCAACACGATCACCCAGGTCCAGCAGGTCAAGAACGGCCGCTGGGTGCTGGTCAAGGAAGGCCTGATGTTCTGACGGGGCGGTTTGCTCCGACGACACTGAGCTAAACGACAAAGGGCTGCGCGAGACGATCGCGCAGCCCTTTTGCCCTTCTACGGCAGCGGTGCGACTGGCCCGCCGAAGCCGTTGCGAAGGCGGCGCGGTTCGCGATCCCCTGCTGCCTATTCGCCTGGAACCTTGACGATCTTTATCTCGATCGTGGAATAATAGGCAGCAAGATCTTCCACGTCCTTGTCGGATAGGGACGACGAAACAACCGTCATCGCGTCGTTCTTGCGTATCCCGGATTTGTACGCCCGGAGTTGCGTAACGAGGTAAGGTTCGGTCTGGGCGGCAAGGTTCGGCGCGTCCGGCACCAGTGAAAGTCCGTCCATGCCGTGACATGCTTGGCACATCATGGCCTTTGCACGACCGGCATTCACGTCGCCGGCACAGGCTGCGCCGCAAGCAGCAACAAGAACGAAGGCCGGCACAAGCGAGCAGACCGCAAGCACCGCCGCCCTGGGATAAGCAAAAGTCACCTGGCCACTCACACCTTGCATCATGGACGATCGATGGCCCGGGAGGGCCATCGATCGTTTCGGGAAAAAGCTACTTGCCGTCGTACCAGATACGATAGAGCGCTCCGACGAGATCATCCGACACCAGAAGCGATCCATCCGCCAGTTGGGCGACATCCACGGGGCGACCCAGATAATACCCGTTTTCGTTCCACCCTTCGGCGAACGGCTCGGATTTCCCTGCGACATGGCCGTCATCCTTGAGGAAGGTGACCATCAACCGCGCGCCCATCGGCACGGTTCGATTCCAGGAACCGTGCTGCGTCGAGAAAATGGCGCCACGATATTTCTGCGGGAACATGGTGCCGGTGTAGAAGATCAGGCCGAGATCCGCGGCATGAGCAACCTGTTCGACTTCCGGGAAAATCGCGTTGGCGGGCGGAGTGTCGTTCTTGAATTCGTTGGTGCGTACCTTGCCGCCGCCATACCACGGGAATCCGAAGTCCTGACCCTTGCTGTCGATCCGGTTCAATTCGCCGGGCGGCTGGTCGTCGCCCATGCCGTCCACCTGGTTGTCGTTGGTCCAGAGTGATTTGTCCTTCGGATTGAAATCCATGCCGACCGGATTGCGTAACCCGATCGCGTAGACCTCGCGGTTCTTGCCATCGCGGTCCATGCGAATGATCCCGCCGATGCCGAGCTTGCGATACATCTCATTCTTCTCTTTGGTCGGCACGTTGTAGGGTTGGCCGAGCTGAATATAGAGCTTGTTGTCAGGGCCTATCCGGCAAACGCGCGCCGTATGATTGTAGCTTTCTTCCGATTTGGGAATCAGTTCGCCCTCGGGAACGACGACGCTGGCGACGACGTCGGGACTTTCATAGAAGAACTCCGCCGCCGGATATTCCAGCACCCGGTTTTGCTCCGCGATGTAGAGGAAGCCGTCCTTCGAGAAACAGGGGCCATTGGGAATCTTCTTCGGCAAGGTCGGCGCGAATTCCTTCACTTCATCGCCGGTACCGCCGCGCGCGCGGTCGGTCACGACCCAGACCTTGGATTTGCGTGTCCCCACAAAAGTCGCGACGCCCTGGGGACCTACCGTGATGTGCCGCGCATCCGGCACCAGCGCGTAAAGCGAGATGTGGAAGCCTGCCGGCAATTTGATCTTCTTCAAATTCTCTTTGACCTTGTCCGCTTTCGCTCCGGTCTGCGGAACTTCGGGCCACTCGGCGGCGCTCCCCGTGGGATGCATCGCGCCCAACGTCTCCAGCGCGCTCGGTGCAGGTGCCGCGGGTTGCTGTTGTGCAGCCGCCGGCAACGCGGCCAGCGACAAGCATGCCGCCATTGTCTTCAAGCGAAGATTCATGGATACCTCCCTGTGATGCCCTCCAGTTCTGTCGGGTATCCACCCGCCGCCGGAGGATGCGAACATCAATGCGCTGCTCCGAATGATTGTCAAATGCAATTGCGGGAAGTACGACGCACCTGCGCAGCACGGCCGCTTGCCTCAAAAGCCTGGGGGACGTTGCCCACGGGTCAGAAGCGCGGGCGAGCGTTGCGCTCGGCTCCCGGAACGGGCGGGACGCTTCATGCCCGGGAAGGCCTGCGCGCTTCGATAGCCGGACTGTATGCCCAGGCCAGCTACTTGTTTCGGCTGCAGTCTCCTTGGTGAAAGGCCCGGATCTTCACCACGTCGGCCTCGGTCAGCTTGCCCGTGAAATCGGGCATGCCGACGTAACCATCGAGAACGGCCGCCTACTGCTGAAGCACCTGTTGCAACTGATCGCCGAGGATCGCGGGCTCGACCGGGGGCAGATAGGTGAGGCCGGCGGTCTTGGCGAGGTCGGCGATGGTCCCGGCCGCCTGCAGGTCGGAGAGCGCCTTGTTGACAAGGATGATGAGGGCGGGATCGCTGGCGAGGCCGACATAGCCCCTGTTAACGCCGATCGGATAATAATAACCGGACGCGGCGAGCCTGGTGTCCGGATGGGCCGCGCGATGGGCATCGAAACGGCGCAGGTCAAGCAATGTCGCGTCGTAGTCGCCGCGGTTGAGCGCGCCGAGCAGGTCGTCCCGCCCGGGAACTAGGTGCGTGATGTCGTCGATCAATCGTCCTTTGTCGAAGGTCATCAGGATCGCATCGCCGAGCGTGCCGCTTTCGATCGCGATGCGTAGCCCTGCAAGGTCGCCGACGCCGGAAATCTTGCGGTCGCGTGCCTTCTCGCCGAGCACGACGGTGAGCGCCGCGTAAACATAGGGCTGGGTGGGCGCCAGCACGCCGACCGGCACGCGGCGTCGGCGGTCGTCGCGGGTGGCGCCCTCGAAATCCGGCAGCTTCGCCGTCTTGAGGCCGGGTACGACCAGCGAGTCCCGGGTCAAGGCATAGCTGCCGACCAGCGCGCAACGGCCATCGGAGAGCAAGGCATTGGCTTCGAGCGCCGGGCTCGAGGTTTCGTCGAGCCTGCTTTCGAACCATTGGATCTTGAGCGGTCGGCCGAGGCGTTCGGCTACCGCCTGCGCGAGCGCGACGTCAAACCCGCTGTCGGGCTTTCCACGCTGATGCAGCGAAAGCGGCGGCAGGTTCTCGTCGAGACAGATTTTCAGTGGATCGTCAGCCGCGCGCGCTGTCGTCGCCATCGCCAGCATTGCGGCAACGACTGCCAGCCGCCTCTTCATTGTTTCCTCCGGCTCGATACAAAGGCCCAGATCTCCGTGATCTCCTGATCGCTCAGAATATCCTTCCACGGCGGCATGTTGTTCCTGCCCTGCTTCACCGTGGTGGTGAAACGCGGTTCGTCGTTCGGGAATGCGCGCAAGTCGGGCGCGACCGTTCCCGCAGTGACCATGTTCGGGCCATGGCAGTGCGAGCACTTCTGCGCATACGTCGTCCTGCCGGGAGCGGCGGGCGCCTGGTCGCTTACGGCGGCTTGCTGCTGTGCGGCGGCCGGCATCGTCATCCACGCGATGGCGACCGTTGCGACGGCGGCGAGAGACGCCGCCGTCAGCCTGGATAGCTTGCCCGTCATTCGTGTTCCGCGATCAGTTCTTCACCGCGAACACCCAGAGCGAACCGCCCGTCGGCACGTTGGCAAGCCGTTCGTCTCCGGAGAAGATCGAGTAGACGCCGCCGTAGCCGCTGGTGACGGCGATATACTGGACGCCGTCCTGCTGCCAGGTCACCGGCTGTCCCTCGATGCCGGAGCCGGTCTGGAAGCTCCACAGCTTCTTGCCGTCGTTGGCGTCGAAGGCGTCGAACTCGCCGGTCAGCTGGCCGGAGAATACGATCCCGCCGGCGGTCGACAGCACGCCCGAGAAGCGCGGTATGTCGCTCCCCACCTCCCACTTGGCCTTGCCGGTCATGGGATCGATGGCCTTGAGATAGCCGCGCGGTCCGTTTGGCCACGCCCAGATATCGGTCAGGTCCATGCCGAGGTACCATTCGCCCTGCTTGAAGACGGCCGGTTCGGACTTGTAGTTGCCGCCGATATTGAGCGTATTGGCATAGGCTAGGCCGGTCTGCGGATTGAACGACATCGGTTCCCAGTTCTTGCCGCCGAGAATCGATGGCTGAACCAGGACTTTCTTGCCGTCGCGGGCGTCCTTGGAGACGTCGGTCTCGATCGGGCGCCCGGTCTTCATGTCGATGCCGCTGGCCCAGTTGACCGTCACATAGGGATTGGCCGCGAGCAGCTTGCCGTTGGTGCGATCAAGGACATAGAAGAAGCCGTTGCGATTGGCATCCATCAAAACCTTGGTGGGCTTGCCCTCGATGGTCATGTCGGCAAGCACCATTTCGGCGACCGCGTCATAGTCGAACGGATTGTTCGGCGAGAACTGATAATGCCATTTGATCTTGCCGGTCTTCGGCTCGAGCGCCAGCACCGCGCAGGTGTACAGATTGTCGCCGGGACGCACCGCCGCATTGAACGGCCCGGGATTGCCGACGCCCCAATACACCGTGTTCAGTTCCGGGTCGTAGGAGCCGGTGATCCAGGTCGATCCGCCGCCGAGCTTCCAGGTGTCGCCTTTCCAGGTGTCGCCGCCGGGCTCATCGGGGGTGGGTACCGTGTGGGTTCGCCACAGGCGCTTGCCAGTCTCCGGGTCATAGCCGTCGATGAATCCGCGGGTGCCGAACTCCGCGCCGGAAATGCCTGTAATGACGACGCCGTCGGCGACGAGCGGCGCCACGGTCATCGAGTAGCCTTCCTTGATGTCGGCCGCTTTCTGACGCCACAATTCCTTGCCGGTCTTCATGTCAAGCGCAATGACTTGGGCGTCGAGCGTGGTGCGGAAAAGCTTGCCGTTATGAATCGCGCCACCGCGATTGATGATGCCGCAGCATACGATGCGCGGCGTTTCCGCGGGATATTCGACCTTGGTCTTCCAGATCTGCTTGCCGGTCTTGGCGTCGACCGCCATCGTGGCGTTGTGGTTGGTGATGTAGATGACGCCTTGGTATACCAGTGGCTGCGATTGCGCGCTTCGATCGTCGGCGAAGCTGTAGTTCCACACCGGCACCAGGTTCTTTACGTTGTCCTTGTTGATCTGCGTCAGCGTACTGAACCGCTGCAGATTGTAGCCCATACCGTAGTTGAGAACGTTGGCTGTATCGGTCGCGCCCTTGACCAATTGCTCGGTCGTTTGAGCGCTTGCACCGAGCGGCGCAAGAATGACAAGGCTTGCGGCTAACGCAATTCTCTTCATGCGATCCCTCCCAATGGAAATTTATGCGCGCCTATTTTCTGGCACTGCGATCAACAATCTTCCTGAAACGGGAAAGCGTCAATACGAAAGTCGAAATGCGCGCGAGTCCCGCGAAAGAAAGGCGGAGACTTGTGTTGTCACGCTACGCAATGCGGCGCGCATCGCGGCTTGCACCGCACCATTGGCCACGAGGCAATCGAGATCGGGCAGGGAAAGCAGATTGTTGCAAACTGTCGCTGCGCAATAATTTCGCGCGGCGGATTAGAATGACCAGTCTGTTGAAGCTGCCAGGGAATTCGCAGCGAGCGAAACCCGAGGCTGCCGGTCCGGCGCGTCGGCGAGCAGGGGCGTATCGTCGTAGCGCATCACGCCATGCTGGCCGATCACGAATGTCGGCCGGAAGTTCCTGACATCGGCGTCCGCAATCATCGCCATGCGGCGATTGTCGAGCAGCAGCCAGCGGCCGTCGAGCCGCGCGGCGGCGACCGCGTGGTCCTCGCCGCGGATGGTGTCGTGCAGCACCACGATCCTGATATCGTCGGATGCTAGACCGGCGCGGCGCAGGGCGACGAACTTCGCGATCGCATAATCTTCGCAGTCGCCGCCACCGCGTTCGAGGGTTGCGAGCGGCGACGTCCAGACGTCGATCCGGCCGTGTTGCGCGAGGTCGTCGATCGGACGGATCGCGAGATTGACGGCGCGGTTGATTTCGCCAAGGCGGGCGCGGCCCTCGCGCAAGCGGGCGGCATCGACGATGTCGAGGAATTTCAGCGCGGCTGCAGAGACGCAGCCCTCACGGTCGCCTTCGCAGAGCGCGAGTTGCACCATTTCATCGTCCAGCCGGTGCTTTACGCCGAGCCATTTGTCGTGCAGCCCCCCGCTCGTGAGCGAAGAGGCGGCAAGTCCGAACGGTTCGGCCGATGGTTGGGCCGGCACCGCGGGTGCTGACGGCTCGAAAGGCTCAGCCCGCAGGCCAGCCGGCCCGAACAAGGCCAGGCCGCATGCGACAATGCCCGCGCGCATTACGCGCGCGTAGACCGACAACCCCATCTGACGCCCCTTGTCCGGGCATCGGCGGGCTTGAAGCGCCTGCGCGTGACCGGATCATTTTGCAGGGGCAGGATGGGCGGGCCGGCTTTTGATCTGCTTAAGGTGGGGCGGCGGCTGTGGGCGAACTGCGAAACAGCCTGAATCCGCACTTACCGGATCGAGATCGATTATATCGATGCTCGCTGAGTTGACCGCCTCTCGGTCCGCGGATTGGCTGTCCAGGCCCACCGCAAGGGCGGGGCAATATCCGGAGTTTCGAGAGGCCCGCGGGTCACCGCATTAACCCTATGGAGCGTTTTCCCCGGCCCGCGGTTGTAGCCGGCGGCGGTTACCGGACGGGGGACATCAATCCGGTAGCGCACCCGGCGGTGCAACGATGCAACCTCCGCTCGCACCTGCGAAAGAGAGGCACCCGGGTCGCGGCCGTGATGGTAAGGTATTGCGTGCGCTGGTCTTTTCCGCTGGCGATGGCGCGGCCCCTTTTTCGGGCCGCGAGGCAAAATTTTGGCCTTGCCATCGCCTCACTCTCGCCCGACAATTTTCCGGACCTTTTCGGTCCTGTTGCAGACACACCTCACATGGAGGGTGTTCGCGGCATGGGTGCTTTTGTGTTGGTTACCTGCGTGGTAAGGAACCTGCAGGAAAATTTTATACTTCTTAACCATTTAGGTACGGGGTCCATTTGAATTACGCCGGCAAATTTGGATCGGGCGCAATTGACCCTGCTGCCGCTGTCGATGTTGACCTCGGACCGTTGTCACAGCACGGCCATCTTTCCTCGCCCGGCAAGTTCCACGTCGACAAGGTTTCGACACACGCGCCATCCGACGCCATCATTATTTCTGATGCCCACCTGCTGTTCCATGGCGACTTCAAGCGGTCCGGCGTCGACCTCATCCTCTCCGGTGGCGACCACGAGGTCGTGCTGCCCGACTATTTCAAGGGCGAGAAACGCGCGGCGCTGGCGTCGCCCGACGGCGCCTATCTCACCGGCGACCTCATCAATACGCTGAGCGGGCATACCCAGTTCGCGCAAGCCGATGGCAGCGCCAGCGTCGCGCCCGCCATCATCGGCCATGTCACCAAGCTGACCGGGAATGCGACCGCGATCCGCAACGGCGTGTCGATCGTCCTCAACCAGGGCGACACTGTTCACAAGGGCGACGTCGTCCAGTCCGGTTCGGATTCGACCCTCGGCATTACCTTCATCGACGGCACCGTGTTCGGCCTCGCCTCGAATGCCAGGATGGTGCTCAACGAAATGGTCTACGACCCCAACGGGTCGGACAACAAGTCGCTGCTCAGCCTGGTGCAGGGCACGATCTCCTTCGTCGCCGGCGCCACCGCCAAGAAAGGCGACATGAAGGTCGACACGCCGGTCGCGACCATGGGCATTCGCGGCACCGCGGTGCTGGTCGAGATCGACTTCGAAGTGCCCGGACAGGGCGCCGCACCGCCGGCGAAATTCCAGGTGCTGGTCGAGCCGGACGGCACCACCGGCTCCTACATCCTGTACGACAAGACCACGCTGACACAGATCGCGACCGTCAACCGGGCCGGTACGCAGACGATCATCAACGGCCAGGGCGCGGTCAGCTTTCAGTCCTCCGTGCAACTGTCGCCCGACGCGCAGAAGATCATCAGCGATGTGTTCTCGCTGAAGTTCAGCGACCTGAACAATCCGAATACCAAGCTCACGACCAATTTCACCGACACGATCGTCCCGCAAAACATATTCCTCAAGCTGGCGAGTAACGACCCCGTCGCGGTCTCGCTGCAATTCATCATCATTCCGGACAAGCCTGCTCCTGCACCTCCGCCGGGCCCTACCGAAAAGATCGTGCACATCCCCGGCCCGCCGGAGGCGGGTGCGTCCGGCGGCACGGTGGCAGAACTGATCGGTGTCACCGGCAACGCCACCGTCAACTCGGCGTCCGGCGGCGTCAACTATCTCGACATCAATGTCGGCGACACGCCGAGCGTCAGCGCGCAGTTTTCGGCCTTCACCTACAAGAACGCGAACGGCGCCGATGTCACCGCCACGCTGACGGCCCAGCAACTCACAGCGATCAAGGCGGTCGAAGTCCCGCTGGCCGTGGTGCAGGACCCCAACGGCAAGAACTTCGGTACGGCGACCTGGACCTACAACGTCCAGGACGGCGCGTTCGACTTCCTCGCCGCCGGCGAGAGGCTGACGCTGACCTACATGGCGCGGGTCGAGAACAACTACGCGCCGAACAACGAAATGACGTTCGTGCCGATCACGATCGTCATCACCGGCACCAATGACAAGCCGACGATCTCCGCGACCGGCGGCGAGATCACGGAACAGATCGGCACCGGCAATACCGAGTACGATACCGTTTCCGGCACCGTCACCTTCGCCGACGTCGATCTGACCGACCGGCCCGTCGTCAGCGCGGCGATCTCGACGACCGATCCGTTCCGCTATTACGACGCCGAAGGCCACGACATCACCGCGACGCTGACGCCGGAACAACTCGAGGCGATCCTCGCCGTCGAGGTGCCGCTGAGCGTGGTGCAGGCGGCCGGCAACACCAACAACGGCACGGCGACCTGGACCTACAGCATCGAGGACAGCAAGTTCGACTTCCTCGCCGAGGGCGAGACGCTGACCCTCAACTATGTCGCCAAGGTGGACGACGGCCATGGCGGTGTCGTCTCCACGCCGATCACGGTCACGATCAAGGGCGCGGACGTCGTCATCATCGGCACCAACGACGATCCGACCATCGACACGACCAGCGCCGCCTTTGCCGAGTTTTCCAACGCCGATCAGCCGAACCCGACCGGCTCCGACGAGATCCATGTCGCGTCCGGCACCATCAGCTTCACCGATGTCGACCTGACGGACCGGCCGGTGGCAAGCGCGGCCTTCGCCTCGTTCAGCTACCTCAACGCTTGCGGCGTCAACGTCACCTCCCACCTTACGGGCAAACAGCTGGAGGCGATCGCCGCGATCGATGGGCCGCTGGCCGTGGTGCAGGCGGCCGACAACACCAACAACGGCTCGGCGAGCTGGAGCTACAGCGCCGCCGACGGCGCGTTCGATTTCCTGGCCGACGGAGAAATCCTGACGCTGACCTATACCGCAACCGTCGATGACGCACATGGCGGCGTGGTGACCAAGCCGATCACCATCACGATCACCGGCAGCAACGATACCGCCGAAATCACCAGCGATCCGCAAATCGAGATCATTTCGGAAAAAGCCAGCAGCCACGGCTCCGAAGCGCCCGATACCGCGACCGGCGCGATCACGTTCGTCGATCCCGACCTGAGCGATACGCACCAGATCAAGATCACCGGCGTCCACGCCCTCGGTGTGACGAGCGGCCTCGCCAACGGGACGGTCCAGCTGAGCTGGCTGACGCTGGGGGCGTTGAGCGATGCCACCAACGGCGTGCAGGGTTCGCAGCACTGGTCGTTCTCGGCGCCGGACAGCAATTTCGACTACCTCGCAAAGGGTGAGTCCGTCACGCTGACCTATACGGTCGAGATCGACGACAAGCATGGCGGTGTCGTTTCGCAGGATGTCGTCGTTACCATCAACGGCAGCAACGATGCGCCCGAGATCGCCGCGATCGCGCAGACGGGGCTGACGGAGCGAACCGACAGCGAACCGTTGACAACGACGATCCCGGTCAACTTCACCGATCTCGACCTGTCGGATGTCGGCCACACCGCTGTCATCACAGGAGCGGTGGCGTCCGGCGTCACGGCCGGCCTCGGGCTCGACGCGGCGGCGCTGATGGCGCTGGTCACGCCGGGCACCGTGACCAAGAACTCCGGCTCGACGTCCGGCGCGGTCGACCTTTCGTTCTCCGCGGCTTCGGCGGCGTTCGACTATCTCGCCAAGGGCGAGGTCCTGACGCTGACCTACACGGTGGCGATCGACGATGGGGACGGCGGCGTGACGTCGAAAACCTTTGTCATCAACATTACCGGCACCAATGACGATCCCGTCGTCGCGTCGGCGGATGTGACCGGGGCGGTGACGGAGCAGGTCACGCCTGCGGGCAACCTGACCGACACCGGCACGATCGCGCTGGCCGACGTCGATCTCACCGATACCCATTTCATCAGCCCGGCCATCACGGCTTCAGCCGGGGCGCTCGGCACGATCACCGCAACCGTCAGCCCGGACACCGTCAACGGCACCGGCGGCGTTATCACGTGGAGCTACAGCGTTCCGGATGCGAACGTGGAGTATCTGGCCAAGGGTGAGACCAGGGTCGAGCACTTCACGATCTCGGTCGACGACGGCCACGGCGGCATGGTCGAGCGCACGATCGATGTCACCATTACCGGCACCAACGACGCGCCGGTGGTCAACGCGATCGCGCAGACCGATCTGGCCGAGCAGACCGATACCGCGCCGCTGACGGCCACGATTCCGGTCTCCTTTACCGATGTCGACCTGAAAGATGTCGGCCACGCCGCGGCCATCACCGACGTGGTCGCGTCCGGCGACACGGCCGGACTGACGCTCGACCACGCGGCACTGATCGCGCTGGTGACGCCGGGCGCCGTGAGCAAGGCCTCGGGATCCTCGTCCGGCTCGGTCGGGCTGTCATTCTCGGCAGCGTCCACGGCGTTCGATTATCTGCCGCAGGGCAAGGTCCTGACGCTGACGTATACGGTCGCAATCGACGATGGTGACGGCGGCATCACCCCGAAGTCTTTTGTCATCACCGTCACCGGGACCAACGATGCGCCGTCGATCGTGGGTGAAGTCGATCCGGCCGCACAGACCGTCATCGTGGCCGCTCCGACCTCAAAGATGGTGCTTGCCCAGGGCGTAAACCTAAACTCGCTGGGCCTGAATACCGAAACGTTCAACGGCATATCGGCCGGCTCGGCATCGAATAACGGCTTCGAACACGGGAATTTCCAGAGCACTGCTCTCGGAGCGACTTTCTCGGCGTCCGGACATGCCGGCGTCGTCAACGGCTCTTCCTCGGTAACGGCAGCCCCGTTTGTCGGGCCGCTGCCAGGAGAGCGGGACAAGACAAACTATCTGAGCATCGGCGGCAACAGCAGCGAGACCATCAGCTTCACGTCGGAGAAGAACGCGTTCGGCCTCTACTGGGGGTCGCTTGATCCCTACAACACGATCAAATTCTACGATGGGCTGAAGCTTGTCGCCTCCTATACCGGCGACGACCTCGCGCCGCTGTTCCCGAGCGGCAATCAGAGCTCGTTCACCTCGAACGGATACGTGCAGTTCTCCAACCTGCCGCTCTTCAACAAGGTCGTGCTCGGCAGCAGCTCGAACGCGTTCGAAATCGACAACATCTCCGCCGGATATGTTCCTGCGCCGGGTACCGGGCTTTCGGGGCCGATCAAGGGTACGATGAGCGTGCATGATGGCGACGTCGGCGACATGTTGACGGCGTTCGTGGCCGGCAATGCCACGATCGAGTACAATGGATCGGCGTCGATACCCGGCAACATTGACATCTCGTCGCTGGTGAATGCGGCGAACGTGAAATTCAACAGCGTGCTGAGTAACGGCGGAACGGCCGTGCTGGACTGGACCTATCAGCCGATCAACGCCAATTTCGACTTCCTGCACGCAGGCGACATACTGAAGATCAAATTCGTCGCCGAGGTCGATGACGGCCATGGCCATGCCGGCAATCAGGCACTGACCATCACCTTGGTCGGCACCACCGGTACGACCAGCGGATCATCCAGCTTCACAAGCGGGCCGGTCGTTGCCAAAGCGCTCAGCGCCACCGAGAATGTCGACGAGGTGGCTGCGCAGAACGATTCGTCCACCGACAATGCGGCATCCGGCAGCCATGCCGCCACGGCTCAGTTCGTATTCAGCGAGGCCGGACAGGAGCCGGTGGTATTGACCGGGACGTCCGGCAAGGATGTCCTTTTCGCCACCAGCCATAACGACGTGCTCACCGGTGGCGCGAGTGCCGACCGGTTCGTGTTCGCGCCGGAAAGCAACGTCAGCCAGGACACGATCACCGACTTCAGGCCGGGCGAGGACCACATCGATCTTCGCAAGTTCGCCGAGGTGGATTCGGACAATATCGGCGCCTGGCTGGCCAGCCATGCGGCGGCCACCGGCGCCGACACGGTGATCACGCTTGCCACCCACGACGCCATCACCCTGAAGAACGTCGCCCCTGCCAGCCTGCACGCCAGCGACTTCATCGTTTCGCCGCATCACTAGGATGCCGCTTTCCGCCTTGCGCTAGCCCGTGATATCGATGCTACCTTCTGGCTTGTCTGAAGCGGCCAGTTGGCCGAGCAAGCGGAAGCCATGAAGCGGATCCGGGCGTTACCAAGGTGGTTCAAGCGGCGCATCGGCTATGCCCGGCTGCTCTGCCTTGTCCTGCTGATCGGGTTCGCGGCGCTGCGCGTCGCCGATCCCGCCCCGGTCGAGGAAATCCGCGTCAGGACCTTCGACGCGTTCCAGCGCATCGACCCGCGCAAGAAGACGATACGCCCGGTCACCATTGTCGACATCGACGACAAGAGCCTGGAAAAGCTGGGGCAGTGGCCATGGCCGCGCACGCGGATCGCCGAACTGATCACCGAACTGACGAGGCTGGGCGCCGTGGTGATCGCGTTCGACGCGGTGTTTTCCGAGCCTGATCGGCTCAACCCGGCGGTGGCGGCAGAGACCTTCCCGCAGCTCGACGAGGAAACCCGCGCCAAGCTGCGCATGCTGCCGAGCAACGACCAGATCCTGGCCGATGCGATCAGGAAGTCGCGCGTCGTGCTCGGCGAGTCCGGGCTGCCGGAGGAAATCGCGGCGCTCGACAAGACGCTGCCGGTCACCGGCCTTGCGATGCTCGGCGAGGAGCCGCAGCGCTTCATGTATGATTTCCCCGGCCTCTTGCGCAACGTGCCGGTGCTGGAGCACGCCGCAGCCGGACGCGGCCTCTTCACCATCAAGCCGGAGCGCGACGGCATCGTGCGGCGGGTGCCGATGATCATGCTGGCGCAGGGCCTGACCATGCCGTCGCTGACCTTCGAGATGCTTCGGGTGGCCACCGGGTCCGGCACCATCCTGATCAAGGCGGAGAAGGCCGGCATCAAGAGCCTCGGCATCAAGGGCGTCCAGATTCCGACCGATCACAACGGCCAGCTCTGGGTCCACTACGCCCGCAACGACGCCTCGATCTATGTTCCCGTCGTCAATGTGCTGGAGAAGAACGTCGCGCCCGACATGATAGCGGGCAAGCTGGTGCTGATCGGCACCTCGGCGGTCGGCCTCAACGACATCAAGACCACGCCGGTGTCGCGCGCCATGCCGGGCGTGGAGATTCACGCCCAGGTGCTGGAAAGCGCGCTGAGCGGCGTGGTGATCTCGCAGCCGATCTACGGCCTCGTGCTCGAATTCGCGGCGGCGATGCTGTTCGGGCTTCTGGTGATTGCGTTCGCGCCGCTGTTCGGTCCGGTCTCGCTGGTCCTCGTCGGGGGCGCACTCGCCAGCGTCCTGGTCGGCACATCCGTGTATTTCTACACGCAGCACCGGCTCCTGATCGACTTCACCTATCCGCTGATGTCGACCACCTCGATCTACCTGACGCTGATCTTCGCAAGCTTCGTTCGCGAGCAGGCGCAACGCCGGCAGATTCGCTCCGCCTTCGGCCAGTATCTGTCGCCGGCGCTGGTCGAGCAGCTGGCGCAGTCGCCGGAAAAGCTCGTGCTCGGCGGCGAGGAGCGCGAGATGACCATCATGTTCTCCGACATGCGCGGCTTCACCTCGATCTCGGAAACCTACAAGAACGATCCCCAAGGCCTCACTGCGCTGATGAACCGGTTCCTGACGCCGCTGACCAACGCCATTCTCGGTCGCAAGGGCACCATCGACAAATACATGGGCGACGCCATCATGGCGTTCTGGAATGCGCCGCTCGACGACAAGGACCACGAGCTCAATGCCTGCGAGGCGGCGATCGACATGCTGGAGCGCGTCGACGAGCTCAACCGGGCACGCGAGCAGGAGGCAAAGGAAGAGGGGCGCCCGTTCATTCCGCTGAATGCCGGCATCGGGCTCAATACCGGCGTCTGCGTGGTCGGCAATATGGGTTCCGACCAGCGCTTCGACTATTCGGTGTTCGGCGACAGCGTCAACCTGGCCTCGCGGCTGGAAGGCCAGTCCAAGGAATACGGTTTTCCGATCATCGTCGGCTCAAAGACCGCGCTCGCGGTCAAGGACAGGTTCGCGATCCTCGAGCTCGACTTCATCATGGTGAAGGGCAAGAAGGAGCCCGAGGTGATCTACGCCATCGCCGGTCGCGATGACGTCGCGCAATCCGGCCGCTTCCAGCGGCTGCGTAACCTGACCATCGAGATGCTCGCCTGCTATCGCAGCCGCGACTGGAACGGCGCGCTGGCCGCGATCGAGCGCGGCCGCAAGACCGACGAGGCCAACGCGCTGGAGCTGTTGTACGGATTGTATGAAGCGCGCATCCGCGGCTATCTCGAAAATCCGCCGCCGCAAGACTGGAACGGCGCGTTCGCGCTGCTGACGAAGTGACCGTCATCCCTGCGAATGCAGGGACCTGCGACAAGGGAGTAACCGCCGCATGACGAGACCCGATCCCAAACAGGTCAAGGTACTGACCGACGTCGCAGGCGTGCCGCAGGATGCGGACGTCTCCGCGCGCATCGCCAACTCGATCGGCCCCGCCTTCGATGGCTTTGCGCCGGTCGCCGGCACGCTGCCGATGGATATCGAGCCGGCAAGCTTTCTCCTGGTTCAGAACGCGAAGGTGTCGACATGAGCAGCGAACCCGCCCTGATGTCGCTGGTTGCGGTCGCCAAGGCGATCGCGGCCAAGAAATTCTCGTCGCGCGAGGTGACGCAATCCTGCCTCGACCGCGTCGCGCAGTGGCAGCCTCGGCTCAACGCCTACATGGCGATCGAGAAGGAGAGCGCGCTCGCTGCCGCAGATGCCGCCGACTCTGATCTCGCCAAGGGCAAGATCCGGGGACCGCTGCACGGCGTGCCGTTGGCGCACAAGGACATGTATTACGACGTCGGCAAGGTCGTGACCTGCGGTTCTAAGATTCGCCGCGAGTTCGTTCCAACCACGACCTCGACCGCGCTGCAGCGGCTGAAGGACGCCGGCTCCGTCAGGCTCGGCTCGCTGCAGATGGTCGAGTTCGCCTACGGCCCAACGGGGCATAACCCGCATTACGGCGCGGTGCACAATCCGTGGAACGTCGATCACATCACCGGCGGGTCGTCGTCCGGCTCGGGCTCCGCGGTCGCAGCGCGGCTGACCTTTGCCGCGCTGGGCTCCGATACCGGCGGCTCGATCCGGATGCCCGCGCATTTCTGCGGCGTCACCGGCTTCAAGACCACCGTCGGTCTGATCAGCCGCGCCGGTGCGATGCCGCTCTCGCAATCGCTCGACACCGTCGGGCCGCTGGCGCAGACGGTCGAGGACTGCGCGCTGCTGGTCGGCCTGATGGCGGGCG
>NZ_DAINNI010000107.1:0-16555 GCF_036735945.1 Bradyrhizobium sp.
CCAGCAGATGCTGCTGTCCTCGCCCTCGATGCGCATCGCCGGCGGCACCGATGAAATCCTGCGCAACATCATCGCCGAGCGCGTGCTCGGCCTGCCCGGCGATATCAGGGTCGACAAGGACGTGCCGTTCAACAAGATCCCGACCAAGGGGCGGTGAGCATGGATGCAAAGGCGCCGAAGGCACACTACGCGACGGCGGACCGCATCGGCGTGCTCGAAGAACTCCTCAACGAGCGCTACTCGGTGCGCGCGTTCCTGCCGCGCGAAGTGCCGCGCGAAACCATCGAGCATATTCTTGAAGTAGCGCAGCGCACGGCGTCCTGGTGCAACAGCCAGCCCTGGCAGGTCCTGATCGCCAGCGGAGAAGCGAAGGAAGCCTTCCGCAAGGCGATCTATGCGGAAGCTTCTTCTGGCGCCAGGGACAATCATGACTTCACGCCGCCGCGCGAATATCTCGGCGTCTATCTCGAACGCCGCCGCGAGAGCGGCTTTCAGCTCTACAACACGCTCGGCATCACCAGAGGCGACAAGGCGGCCTACGCCAAACAGGCGCTGGAGAACTACAATTTCTTCGGCGCGCCGCATGTCGCCATCATCCACACCGATGAGCCGCTCGGAGTCTATGGCGCGGTCGATTGCGGCGCCTATGTCTCCAACTTCATGCTGGCGGCGCAGGCGCTTGGCCTCGGCACAATTCCGCAGGCCGCGCTCGCCCGGCATTCGGGATTGATCCGCCGGCATTTCAAGCTCGCGGACGACCGCAAGGTCGTCTGCGGCATCTCGTTCGGCTATGCCGATCACGCCCACAAGGTCAACAGCTACCGCACCTCGCGGGCGAGCGTCGCCGATACCGTGACGTTCGTCGACTAGCCCAGCAATTCCTCGGTGACGGCGTCGGAGAACTGCCTTCGTACGCCGGCGACCATCACACGTTCGGAATCGCCGGCGATCGCGATTGCTCCGGGCATGCCGTGGTCACGCAAGGCGCGTGCACAGCCGACCCAGTCGCCGCCCTCGACCGGCTCGTTGAACGATGCCCATGACAGCCCGCCGCAAGCATTGTCGCCAAAGCCATGTCGCTCGGTCCAGTCGCCGCCGCGTTCGAGCAGGAAGCGCGTCAGCCCGGCATTGCCACGAAATACCGCGTGGTTGAGTGCCGACGCATCCCAGTCGCCGCCGCGCACCGCGATCGGCCAGCCCAGCCCTACCATCAGCCTGACGACGTCGTCGGCGCCGGCCGCGGCCATGTCGGGCAGCAAGCGCAATTGCGTCGGCGACAGCGATGCCGGCAGATCGGGTCGCCGGGTCTGAATAGTGCGCGCCTCTGCTTCGTCGCCCCGCGTGCAGGCGGCAACGAAGCGCTCCTCGTCGGAGATGTCGGGCGCGTCGGTTTGCGGGCGCAACAGGTCCGCAACGTCGGAGAGCCCGAATTGCAGCGCCAGCCGGTATGGAGAGACGCCCTCGG
Source organism: Bradyrhizobium sp. (assembly GCF_036735945.1). GTDB lineage: Bacteria > Pseudomonadota > Alphaproteobacteria > Rhizobiales > Xanthobacteraceae > Bradyrhizobium. Next base: position 1,466 of record NZ_DAINNI010000107.1, read on the forward strand.
CAGTCGGTCTTGACGTGTCGGCGCCTGCGTCCAGCAATGCCTTCGCATGGCGCGGCCTCCGTCGGTAGATCGCCCATGCCAGCGGCGAGCCCCAATCGGTCAGCGGCGCATTGCGCGCCGGCTCGTTCGGATCGCCGCCGTGCTGCAGCAGCAATTTCAGCGGGCTGTCGTCCTCCAGGTCGATCGCACGGTAGATCGCATTGCTTTCGGCGATGCGCGCGCCATGCTCCAGCAGCAGGCGCGTGCACGCCGCATTCTCCAGGGAGTGATAGAGCGATTCGCCGTCATTCGGATTCGCGCCGGCTTCAAGCAGCAGTCTTGTCAATATCGGATCGTGGTTGTTGCCGGCCGCGCCATAGAGCGCCGAGAGCGGATAGCGCTCGTCCGGCTTGTCGAGCGATCCCGGCTGCCAGCGGCTGAAAATGTGCTGGTTGACGTCGGCGCCGTCAGCGATCAGCCGTCGCGCGCAACGATGCAGGCGCTCGCGAAATTCGTCCATCCGCAGCAGGCTCGAATGCGTGACCGCAACGAGCGGCGGCAATCGCAACGGACCGCCTGATTGGTTGACCCATGACGGATCGGCCTCTGTCGCCTGCCGCAGCGCGCTTTCGTCGCCGATCGCACACGCAAGATAGGGATCGCCTGCGACGAGTTCGGGGTCATCAGCCAGCATCCGCAGTGCAACGCGCGGGTTGGCGCGGTTGACCGTGCCGCTGACATCGCCGGAATAAAGCAACTGAGCCCAGTGCAGCACGCGGGCCGCACGCCCGCCCCGCGCCGCCATCCGCACCTCGACGTAGCGCTTCAGGTCGGGCCACGACGCAAAGCCCCGTTCGCGCGCGATGCACGATTGCGCATCGTGCAGCCGAAGCTGCAGCGATGCGATGCCGTCATCGCTATGGCCGGCGGCAGCCGGCAGCGCGGTGCGAAACCGCGCCATCGCCATCGCATCGCGGCCGCGATAAAGGCGGATCAATTCCTTGGCTTGCTTCTTCAGGTGATCGAGATTCAATCGATCGGGCGATCGGTCCATCAAAACCTCCGTGCGTGACGTCGCCGAAGGCCCGCAACACCGGCTGCACAAAGGTTCTGGATGTCGCTCGAAAGCTGCAAGTGGGTTCAACCCTTCCCGCGGGCCCGGGAGCGGCTTGCACCGCATGCGCCACCATATGTCCGACGCGGGCGATGGTCAAATGGGCCAGACGAGGCACAGCATCCGGGAAAGTCTCAAAACTTCGCCGGACGCTTCTCCGCGAACGCTCTTATGCCTTCCTTGATCTCGGCGCTGCGCATGCTCTCGCGATGACGGCGGTCGGCGGCTTCCTCGTCGAGCCTGCCGCGGGCGAATTCGTTGATGGCGCGCTTCATGCCCCGCATCGCCAGCGGCGCGTTGCCGGCCAGAATGCCCGCGAGCCTGTCGACCTCCTCGTCGAGCGCTTCCTCCGGCACCATCGCAGTGAGATAGCCGATCCGGAGCATTTCCGGCGCGGTGATTTTCTGCGCGGTCAGGAACAGCGTCTTCGCGTTGTCGACGCCGAGCCGCGAGACGTAGCGCTTGATGCCGCTCGGGTAGTAGTGCAGGCCGAGCCGCGCCGCCGGCATGAACATTTCCGCGGTATCGACGCCGATCCGGAAATCGCAGGCCAGCGCCAGATCGGTCGAGCCGCCATAGACGCCGCCATTGAGCCGGCAGATCGTCGGCACGCCGAGATCCTCCAGGCGGTTGACGACGACCTCGAATGCCGAGCCCGCGCTCTGCTGCTCGTTCGCGCTGGTGGCGCGGTCCGCCACCGAGTTGAGGTCATAGCCCGCGCTGAAGGCGCGGCCGGTCCCGGTCAGCACCAGCACGCGGATCGCGTCGTCGCCCTCGATCCGGTCGAACAATCTTACGAGTTCGCCAAGGTCCTCGCTCTGCAGCCGGTTCAGATGCTTCGGCCGGTTGAGGCGGATGGTGGCGCGCGCGCCGCTGATATCGAGGATGGGCGCGCTCGCGGCCTCGGTTGTGTCGGGCATCATGGTCTCCATTGTTCTTGTCGGTCTTGATTACTCGTTCTCTTGCGCGCGCCGCCTGGCTTCGGCGTCGATGGTCTCGGCGAGATCGGGATGCCGCGCCATCAGCAGGCGGAAGTCGACGAGGTCGAGCACCAGCAGCCGCGTCACCTTGGTGGTCGTGACATTGGCGCCGCGCACGCTGTTGCCGAGCAGGGCCATCTCTCCGAAGAATGCGCCTTCGCCCAGCGGCACCTTCTTGCCGGGCAGCTCGACCTCGGCCTCGCCGGCGGCGATGAAGTACATGCAGTCGCCCTTCTGCCCCTTGCGGATGATCATGGTCCGCGCCGGCAGGTCCATCGTCCGCAGCATATGGGTGACGTCGGCGATCGCGGCGGGGCCGAGGGCCGCGAAGAACGGCACCTTGCTGACGGCCTCCCAGGTCTTCAGGAAATTGTCGCGGCGGGTCTCGGCGGCGAAGCCGGTTGCCAGAATGCCGGTCCAGAGCCCGAACACGCCGAGGCCGGAGATCATCACCAGCGCCGCGACGATGCGGCCGAGCGGCGTTATCGGCACCACATCGCCATAGCCGGTGGTGCTCAGCGTCACCACCGCCCACCACAGCGCCGCCGGCACACTGCCGAAGGTTGCCGGCTGCACGTCGCGCTCCAGAAAATATTCCGCAACCGACGCCAGGAACACCACCATCAGGAAGATCACGAGCACGCTGAGCAGGGGGCCGGATTCCAGCACCAGCACGCGCCGCAACTGCCGCAGCCCCGGGATGCCGGGGACGACCTTCAGCACCCAGAGGATGCTGAGCAGCCATGCCGTCTTCGGCTCGACGCCCGCGAGAAGCGCGAGCGGCACGGCAAGTGCCCCGATCGCGTCCACCACGCCGCTGCCGGAAAGCACATAGAGCAATAGCCGGTCCTGCTGCGCCATATGGCGCAGCCGCACCAGCCATTCGAATACGAAATAGCCGAGGCATGCCCACAGCACCGTGTCGACCCAAAGTCGCACCACCTCGTAGGCAGGGCCGGTCGTCAGCACCGCCGTCGCGGCGACGCCGGCGGCGACGGCGGCATAGGCCACCATGGTCATGTTGCGGCCGGCCGTCTTGGCGGTGAATTGAGCCAGTGCCGAGAGAATGAGCCGCTTGGACATCGGAGGCCCTGATGGGTGCAACATGAGCCGGGTCGAGCCGCGGCGTGAGCAATGGGCCGCAAAGTGCCCGCCTGCGGAGGGGCCGTCAACGACGGCCCAGCGGCCCCGGCGCCATCGTGCCGGCCGGTTTGTGCCGCGCGGCGGCGACCGGAAGGCGAATTTTCCCCGGGACGAGTGAGAAACCCGACAAAACGTCAGCCTTTCCTCGTATACCAAAAGGGGCCCGGCCACGTTACTTAGCTGGCACGGCAGCAGAATCGCGGAAAATTCACTTCTGAGGAATCTGGTTGGCCTCCAATGGATACGTCGCATCTGGTACAACACGCAGGAACCGCAGGCGCGCTGTTCGCGTCGATCTTCGTGGTTGCCACCACCACGATGAAGACCATGATCCCGTTGCGGGTGTTCGGCATCCTCGCCAACGTGGTGCTGATCGTGACGGCGATACCGACCCACAACTACCTGGTCATCGGCGTGCAGCTCGTCATGCTGCTGGTCAACTCCTATCGCCTGCACCAGATGCTGCAGCTCGTTCGCGACGTGAGGAGATCCGTCAACAGCGATCTCTCGATGGAATGGCTGAAGCCGTTCATGACCGAGCGCAACTGCGCGGCCGGGGAAATCCTGTTCTACAAGGACGAGAAGGCCGAGGACATGTTGTATATCGTCAGCGGCAAGTTCAAGCTGGTGGAATCGGGCATCGTGCTGCCGGTCGGGGCGATCGTCGGCGAACTCGGCATGCTGTCCCCGTCGAACACGCGGACGCAGACGCTGGAATGCGTCGAGGCCGGCCTCATCCTGAGCGTCAGCTACACCAAGGTCGAGGAGCTTTACGTGCAGAACCCTGCCTTCGGCTTCTATTTCCTCCGCCTCACCAGCGCGCGCCTGTTCCAGAATTTGGAGGCGGTAGAAAAGCGGCTGGCCCAGCAGATCGCGTCCAGCGCCGCCGAACCGAAGCCCGCCTAGGAGCTGGAGCGAAAGGGAGTGACAGACCGCGGTATCCTGTCGTCGTTGCGCTACCTGTTCGCCGATTTCATCGGCGGGGATGACGACGAGCCGCCGTTTCTGCCCGATGGTTTGCCGGCCCCGGTGATGGCGCTGGCGAGCGAGGCCATCCATCTCCTCGTCGACTATCAGGGCCCGGGCTATGCGAGGCTCTATGTCGACCGCCTGCGCCGGTTCGTCGGCAAGCAGGGCGTCGATGCGACGATGCTGGCCGACATCGCGCGCCTGATGGCGGTGCGCATGAGCTATGAGGATCCGATCCGGATCGCGCAGCTCAAGCTTGCCGAACTGGAGGACCACCCTGGCGCGGCCGGCTCTGCCGATGTCAGGAAATTCCGCCTCGATGAACTGATCGGCGCGCTGCCCGCCGCGATCGCCGAATACATCCTTGATGCGCTCGATTGGGTCGGGTGGACGCGCCGCATGCGCGTCTCGATCCGGTTCAGCACCAAGAGCCGCTTCGGCATCCGCCGCCTCAAGATGGAGGCCGGGCTGCGGCGGTGGCGGCTGTTTTCGGTGCGCTATGCCAGGGAGCGGGTCTGGGTCGAACGCTGGCTGCACATGGTCGACCGCAGCCTGACCAAGCAGCCGCAGGCGGCGCCGGTGATCATCCACACCGCGACCATGATCGTCGGATATGGCGAGGTCTACCGGCAGGGCATGGCGGACTGGAACGCGATCATCGATGCGCTGGTCAAGCCGACATTCGACGGCGTGCTGGCGCTATCGGATCTTGCCGGCGCGGTGACGGAAGCGCGCGCCGCCGCGTTGCCCGATCCGCGTCAGGCCGCGCTGAAACGCAAGATCGCCGAGATCCGCGCCCGCGCCACGGCCGGCGCATATACGGCGGTGCCGTCGAGTTGAGCGCGTGGTATGGGCAAAGGGGCGCCGCCGCCTTCTTACGTACCCTCCTCGCTCGGGCGGGTCACACTGCGTGACATCCGGTCCTAACGCGCTGGTAACCACCTTCTCTAACTGGCGCTAAACAACCTGCTGCTAGCCTCGAAGTGAATTGAAATATCGGCGGTCCTGATATTGCGGGCCATGCTGCTCGCGCTGCGGGGGCGTTGCGCACGCCGGTAGATCGATGACATTTTTGAACATGTTGTCCAAATGAACCCGCGAGAAAGATCGTGGCGAGAGATACTGCAACAATCCTGATCGGCGAGGAGCACTCCAGCGCAATTTGCGCCGAGATCGGCGACCGCTTGCGGATCGCGTTGCGCGAGCTTGCTCCAGTCTCGCCAGATCTGGCGAGATTGATCGCGCGGCTTGGCGAACTCGACGAGCACGATTCGCCCTCGATCGTGCCTTCGATCGACGAAATCTCTTCAGCTTGGGTTGAACTCGCTGACTAGCAACGGATCACCCGTTGCACGAAATCACGCGCATCTGGTCGAACGATAGCTCGTCGAAAACGCCGGGTCAGGCGCTGCGCTTGAGTATGCCGGTCTTCAACAGGCTCTCGAGTTCCTTGATGGTCTGTTCCTCGGAGACCCCGTCCACCAGCGCGATTTCTCCACAGAGGCGGTTGAGCGCCGACACGTACAATTGCCGTTCGCTGAAACTCTGTTCGGATTCGCCCGGTCGGAAAAGATCGCGAGCGACCTCCGCGACCGCGACGATATCCCCGGAGTTGATCTTGCTTTCGTATTCCTGCGCCAGCCGGGACCAGTTGCCGCGGCCTTTCCGGGGAGTTTCGCGCAGAACCCGCTTCACTTCCTGGACCAAGGAACGATCCGACAGCTTGCGCATTCCGACGCCTGCGGCCTTGCGCACGGGAACGCGGACCGTCATTTTGCTTTTCGTGAAATAGATCACGAAGAATTCCAGGCTCGCGCCGGCAACGGTCTGCTTTTCAATCGAGAGGATCTGTCCCGCGCCGTGCGCCGGATAGACGACGAATTCCGTTGCCTTGAATTGCAATGGAGGATTCCCGATTTCGCGCGCACCTGACGGCGTCGAGGTGGCGTCCGACGCCTCGGGGAAATGATCGGATTTCGCGTTCTGTCCGTCCAAACTCATGTCGCGGTTCGACTCCTTCGGGTGTTGCACCGACTGATCGCCAATCACGCGGCAAATTACTTGAACGCTCTAGTCGCTGCGGGGCGCTTCGCGCCGTCTTCGCTGTTGCAACCTCATTAAGCCCGAGAAGCTGACATCGCCACGACAATGATGCCACGCAATGGATTCCCATCGAGTCATGTGGCTTATCGGCAACTTGTTCCGTACGGAGACGTGACTTTTACCCACAGGCGAGCTTGCCGTTCGATCGCTCGGTTGCGCGGAGACAGAGTTTCTCGGCCTGGCCGCGATCGTTTTTCAACGCGCCCCGCATGGTCATTCGCATTATCGAGGTTTCCGCTTACCGTTGGCAGATGCACGAACACGCTTGGTCTTGGCCGTGCTCTTCTGCGTGGCGCGCGTGTTGCGCGGCAGACTTGCGCGCTTGGCAGCGGGCTTGTCGTTACGAACCGGCTCGGGTTGCGGGCTGACCGGCTGCGGCTGCGTATTGCGAACCGCCTCGGCCAACATCCTGTGCAGGTCAGCCTTGGTCGGAGCGGAGGGCCTACTCATCTTGCCACACTTCCTTTCGAATTCGCGCCTTCCCTGTCCGAGCGATCAACTTCAATCGTCGGCAAGCCTTTCCAGAAGGCACCATGCCGTGTCCTGAAATGACGATAGCGCAGCAGCGGCGCGCCGCGGTGAAAACCGCCGGTTAAGCTTGCCAATTAGGATTAATCGCCGCTGGATTAAGCGCGCCTACGCGCTGTGCGCGGTTTTCACCACCACGACCTTGTCGTCTTGCGCGTGATCCTGCGCGGCGTGGCGCTTGAGGTGCTCGCGGCGCAGGCCGATCTCGTCACGCACGAATTCATAGCCGAGCTTGAAGGTGTCGAGCCCGTCGCTTGAAATGGTGCCGTCGCGCAGCCCGATCACCACGCCGCGCAAGATCCCTTCCAGTTCGTCCTGCAGCGCGTCGAGGGCGTCGAGCGAGTCGGCGAATTCCATGCGCTCGCCGACATCGAGAATCGCGGTTGCGAGCTGGCTGGCCTTTTCCGGCGCGACCCTCGTGACCTTGGCGTAGATGGCGGCGAACACCGTGCCGATAATGCTGAGCGCGGCCAGCGCGAAATACATCAGGTCGCTGTAGCGCTCGACGAAGGACTTGGTTTCGTCGTTGATGTATTCGGCCGCGCCCTGATGCGCCACGATGAAGGCATCCTTGTCGGTCGCCGCCGGCTCGATCTTGGAGGCGAAACCGTCGGGCAAAGCGAGTTCGGCCTTGTTCTCGTAGATGATCCGCGCGAGGTCGCCGACCGTCGTGGTCGAAAGCCTGGACTGGGCGACCAGCAGCCACTCCAGCCCGATCGTGTCGACGTCTTCCGCGGGGATCGCGGGCGAAGCCGACAGCATGCCGGTCGCCACCGTCTCCTCCGAGATCGCCGGATATTTTCTGGCGATCGCCTTCGCCGCGTCGATCGCATTCAGGGTGAAGCCGCCGCGCCTGGCATACTGCTCGTAGCTCTTGTCCTTCACGATCTGCGAGGCGTGCGCGATCTTCACCACGGCGCCGAAGCCCGCGGCGAACAACTGGTCGAAGGTAAGGTTCGGCGGCGCCATCTGCACCCGCGTCGCCGCGTCCGGGGCGTCGGACAATTCGAGGATATTGCGCACCAGCGCGGCGCCGCTCTCGCCGTCGGCGAGGACCGCGATCTTCTTTTTCTTCAACTCGGCGATCGACTTGATCTTCTTGCCGCTCGGGCTGATCAACAGAAGCAGATCATGCTCGAGGATTGCGATCGAGCGGGCGCGGGGCGGCACCCGGGCGTCGGTGCGCAGGATGGCAAGGTTGGCCTCCTTGTGGTCGAACTGCGACAGCGCCTTTGCATTGTCGCCGTTGGGCACGATCTTCAGCCGCAGCCGGGAGGAATTATTTTTCAGCACCGCCGCCAGGCGGGCGGCAAAACGCGCTTCGGGGCCGTTGGCATCGCCGACGGCAAACACCAGCGTTTCGGAATTGTGCAGCAAGGCCCGGCCGCCCCACACCACGGCAACGGTGAGGACCAGCGTCAGGACGGAAAACAGGAGGATCTGGGCCCGGTTGCTCTTGACGGTCCGGATGCGGCGGCGCGGGGTTTTCGGACGCGGCGTTGGGGCTTCAGCACTCATGCTCATACCCGGGAGGTGAGGACGCGTCGCCGCCGAGCCGTGGCGTCGCAGGCCGTCCGAATGAATTCGTAAATGCCTAGAAAGGAACGATAATTTTGCCTGTCGGGCGATGATAGCCCCGTCCTGCCGGATTGCAAATCGCGCCGATCGGTAACCTTACCCAAGGTTGCCCCAGGCCGGCTGCGCATCGTTACCGCAGTATCGCAGTTCCGCCACACCGGGCGATTTTCAGATCACCAAGAGGTGCATTCCGACGCAGGAGATGTCATAAATGAAGGCAGCGTTCGAATAGTCCGGGTTTGAAAAGAACATTGCGCTGACAGCCTAGGCCCCGGTTTTTCGCCACCTCGTCAGTTTTCAGCCAAAGGGCGTCAGCTTTGTTGTTTCCCTCGATGTCGTCCTCGGTCCCGGTAGGTGCGTTGGTAGGATGGATGCTGCTTCTCACGGTGAAGCACGTCATAGCCGACTTCATGCTGCAGACTTCCTGGATGGCGATCGGCAAGGATCAGAAGACCGGCTGGGCGCTGCCGCTGCTCGCCCATTGCCTGGTGCATCTGGCGGTATCGCTGGTCCTGATCCTGATCGTCTCGCCGCGTTTCTGGTTCGTCGCCTTCATCGACTTCGCCATTCACATCACCGTCGACCGCATCAAGGGGATCATCGCGTCCCGCTTCGGCGTGACGCTGGAGAACGAGCATCCCTGGTTCTGGACGCTGATCGGCGTCGATCAGGCGCTGCACCACCTCACCGGCTTCGGCCTCGCCATCTACATGGCGGCGAACTGATCTCCGCAGCCGCGGCATCGGCTTCCGCACCTTCCGATCCGTTTCTGCACCGCTCCGGGCATATCAGGGCAACGCGCGAATCATCTTCTCGATTCCGCTTCAGCTTCCGCTGGCAAGGTCCCCGGAACACTACTGGGGATCGTGGTTAACCTTTCATTAGAGAATTACGCGGCATCTTCTGAAAATGGAGAACCGCAATGTTTTCAAGCCGCGACGCATTTGAGAATGATTTCTGTCCGGTCCGGGACGAACTGCTCGGCGAGATGTATCGCGCCAATCCGCACGGTCTGTCGCTGCTGGTGGAAAGCGTCTCCTCCGAGGTCCGTGCCATGCTGGCGCTGTTCTGCTACCGCCGCAGCCACCTCCACACGCTGGCGCTGGCGATTGCGGCAAGCTGCACCGAGCGCGAACTGGTCCAGTTCGGCGGCCGGGTCGGCACCACGCTCTATGCCCTTTCCCGCGAAGGCACCGCGCCTTCAGCCTCGACCGCCTCCAATGGCGGCCGCAAGCCGATCACCCTCTCGACCAAGCCGCTCTCGACCTTCAAGCCGATCGACGACGAGATCGACGACGAAGATTTTGCGGAAGCGGTGACGGCGTAAGCCCTATCCGTCGTCCCGGCGAAAGGCCGGGGCGACGATCGACGTCACCCCAACACCGGCAATCCATGGCGCTTTCGCGCCATCGCGCATTCGACGTCGCCGGGCATGCAGGTGCGGCACACCTCCGGCCGTATCGCGTAGATCAGGCACGACGTCGCTTCGCCGACCTTGCCCGACAGTGCCGAACAGCGGCCGCCTTCACAGCGCATCCCCGACAGGCGGTCGTTGACGAATCTTTCCGGGATCAGGTCGAGCGCCGCATCGTCCTCGGTGGTGAAGCGCGGCCAGTTTGGCGAGTAGCTGCAGCAGGCGCCGCAGGCCTGGCAGGGGCTTTCGTGATCCGTGCCGATTGGGTGCATGTCTGAGCGTTTAGCGCCAAACGACCGCCGCGACCAGCGCGACGTCAGGTATCTTTAGGCGCTTCCCAGACCAGGCTGCGCCGCCATTTGGCGCGCAGGATGTCGCGCCGCTCCGGATACTTTTCCTCGTGATAGACCGCGTCGACGACGCGGTCGGTGCGGAAGCTGCGGAAATCCTTGCGCAGCTCGCACCACGCCGCGAGGATTCGCACCGCCTCGTGATAGCCGACCGCGATTGGCCAGATCGTGCGCTGGCTGTCGCGGCCGCGCTCGTCGCGGTAGTTCAGGGTGATCTTCTTGCCTTCATGGATTTGCGTCCGCGTCCGCACCATGTCGATGCGGTCGGGCTCGCGGTTCCAGGCGCGGCGGGCGCGGCTGGCAGGCTCCAGCACGAAGGGCCGCAGCCGCTCCGGTACGGTCTCGGCGACCTTGGCCATCAGGTCCTGCGCGGCGCGCGCCAGCGCCGGATCGGCATGGCCGACCACCCATTGCGCGCCGAGCACGCAGGCCTCGATCTCGTCGGGCGTCAGCATCAACGGCGGCAGGTCGAATCCCTTCTCCAGGATGTAGCCGACGCCGGCTTCGCCGCGGATCGGCACCCGCTGCTCGATCAGCGTCGTTATATCGCGGTAGATGGTTCGCTTCGACGTCTCCAGCTCGGCAGCAATGGCATCCGCCGTCAGGGGTTTGCGGGTACGCCGAAGCACCTGGATGATCTGGAATAGGCGGTCGGCCCGTCGCATGGCTCGTTCTCTTTTCTCAAAGGCGGCCGCCCGATGCTGACAGCATGTTGGCAGCAGGGGGTTGGTACATCGGGACAACACCTCAAGTGAAGGGAATTTGTCCATGACGATTTTCAGCGAATACGGCCCCCTGGGAAACCGCGTACCCCTGGTAAATGCCCGGGGATTTGCATTGGAACAGCTCGTCGCCATCCACAGCGCCACGATGGATATGCGCTGGGCGATGGTCGAGCTGGCGTGGCGCTCGTTCACGGCAATGTGCGCGCTGGCGCAACGCCAGATCAAAGGCCAGGTCAAAGGCCAGCTCAAGGCGTGGGTGCGCAAGGCGCGCACCCCGCGGGCCGAGGAACGCCACGGCCGCCACTGCTGCTGCTGACACCATGGTGGCAGCAGGGGGGCGCTAGACCAGATCCAACGTTTTCAGGGAATATCGGGAGACCGACATGATTACGCTTTACGGCTTCGGCGCGGGCTTTGGTCTGCCGGAGATCAGCCCCTTTGTGACCAAGACCGAGGTCCAGCTCAAGATGGCCGGGCTTACCTATCGCAAGGAGAGGGCCAAGCCGCCGGCCTCGCCGAAGGGGCAGCTCCCCTACATCGTCGACGACGCCGAGACGATCGCCGATTCCACCTTCATCCGCGCCCATCTGGAGGCCAAATACGGCTTCGATTTCGACGCGCCGATCAGCCTGCAGGCGCGCGCGCAGGCCTGGGCCTTCGAGCGGATGATCGAGCACCATGTCTATTGGGCGCTGGTCGGCGCGCGCTGGGTCGACGGCGAGAATTTCGCCAAGGGCCCGTCGCATTTCTTCGACGGCGCGCCCATGCATCTGCGGGAAAAGATGCGCGAGGACGCCCAGTTTCGTGTCGCCGAGAACTACCTGCTGAGCGGCCTCGGCCGCCATGCGCCGGACGAGGACATCGATCTTGCCGTGCGCTCGCTGTTCGCGCTGTCGGTGCAGCTTGGCGACAAGACCTTTCTGATGGGCGAGTCACCCTGCGGCCTCGATGCGACGGCGTTCGGCATGCTGGCGGGAATCCTGACGCCGTTCTTCGAGTCAGGTCTGCGCCGGCGCACCGAGCAGTTCGAGAACCTCACCGCCTATGTCGACCGGATGATGCTGTTGTACTACCCGGAATTCGCCTGGTCGCCGGTGCAGCAGGCCGCGTGATCATCATGCAGCGGGAGCGGGCTGGCCTCGCAACGCGGCCAGCTCGGCTTCCAGCTCACTGATGCGGGCGTCGCGTACGGCCAGCGCCTGCGCGACGTCGGCGGCGTCGAACTTCTGCGGGATGTGCTGCGGGCAGTTGGTGTCCCACGCCGACACCTTGAACAGGATCACCTGCTCCGGCCGCGCCTTGTAACCCCTGGGCATCAGCGCATCGGTGAGCGCCGGATCGTCCTCGACCACGCGCGCCTCGCCCCAGATCTTCACGCGGCGGCGGTGCGCGTAATCCATCACGAAGATATGCGCCTTCGGATTCTCCGACAGGTTTCCTTGCGTGATGTACTGCCGGTTGCCGCTGTAATCGGCAAACGCGATCGTGTTCGTGTCGATGATCTTCACAAAACCCTTCGGCCCGCCGCGGTGCTGGATATAGGGCTGACCGTCGGCGGAAGCGGTCGCCAGATAGAAGCTGTTGGTCTCCGCCAGAAACCCTGCGAGGTTCTCGTCGATCTCGGTGCGCCAGCCGCCGCGCGCCTCGACGCTGGCATAGGCCGCGCGCGAACCCTTGCGGGCCTGGATCACCTTCACCGCCGGGGTAAAGGCCACGTCGCTGGAATAGGTGTGAACGTCAGACATCTTAGCCTCCTCGTGGAGCGCCACTACGGTCGTCCTTCGCCCGCTAAAATGAACGTTTCCGTAAATTAAACAATCTTGCAGATTGACACTTCACTATTGCTGGATATGCAATAGTTCCATGGACCGGCTCGATGCCATGCAGGCCTTTGTCGCGGTGGCCGATTTGCGCGGCTTTACCCCGGCCGCGCGCAAGCTCGGCCTGTCGCCGTCAGGCGTGACGCGGCTGATCGCGGCGCTGGAGGAGCGTCTCGGTGCGCGGCTGTTGCAGCGGACCACGCGGCAGGTGACGCTGACCGATGCCGGCGCGCGCTACCTGGAGCGGGCGCGGCGCATCCTGGCCGATGTCGAGGAGGCGGAGGGCGCCGTCGCGGGCGAGCGCACGCGGCCCGAGGGGCAACTGGTGATCTCGGCGCCGGTCGGGTTCGGCCGGCTGCATGTCAGCGCAATCGTCACCGCCTACCTGAAGCGCTATGGCGACGTCGCCGTCGACCTGCGCCTGACGGACCGCGTGGTGAACCTCATCGAGGACGGCGTCGATCTCGCGGTCAGGATCGGGCATCTGCCCGATTCGACGCTGGTGGCGCGCCATGTCGGGGAGATGCGGCGCCTGGTGGTGGCCTCGCCATCCTATCTCGGGGAACGCGGCGAGCCGAAGCGGCCGTCGGAAATTCCCGCACACGACACCATCCAGTTCGGCGCCATGACCGCGGCGCTCGACTGGCGCTTTATCGAGGATGACAGCGAGATCCGCATCGCCGGCACGCCCCGTTTTGCCACCAACAGCTCCGACGCCGCGATCCAGTATGCGGAGCAGGGCGGCGGGCTGACGCGGGTGATGGCCTACCAGGCCGCCGAATCGCTGAGGGCAGGCCGGCTCAGAATCGTGCTCGCGCCGTTCGAGCAGCCGGCGATGCCGATCCACATCGTCTATCCGACCTCGCGGCTGCTCTCGGCGAAAGTGCGCACCTTCATCGATCTCGTGACCGAACTGGCCGACTGGCATTTCGGCTAGGCGATTTGCTCCTTCTTCGGCACCACGCGAAACGTCGCATTGGCGCGCGCGATCACGACGTCGTCGGCCTTGATCAGGCTTTGCACGAAGCAGATCGTCCGGCCGGTCTTGACCACATCGCTTTCGACCGCGAGCCATTGCCCGACCTCGGCGCTGCCGACGAAATCGACCGCCAGCGAGATCGTCACCAGCGACGACACGCCGCCCATCACATGGGCGCAGCTATGGCCCATTGCATTGTCGGCGAGTGCTGCGATCAGCCCGCCATGAATCAGGCCGCGGCCATTGGTGTGCGGTTTGGCGAGGCGCAGCCCGATGATGACGGCCTTGTCGGTTGTCTTCGAATACAGCGGTTCCCAGGGATCGGTCAGTGGGCTCCGGCGGGTGCGGCGTTCAAAGCCTGCGGGAATGTCGGTTGATGTCATATGCAGCTCGCGTCGTGGTGATGTTTGCGTTCATTGAACGCACCGAGCCCGGGAAGTCACCGCCTACAAAGTTTTAAACGGGATTACGACGGCTGTTTGAATTCCCGCCGTGCTCCTCGCGAGAGCTTCTAAAACGGCAGCCCGACATAATTCTCCGACAGCGACGCCGACGCCGCTTTCGAACTGACGAGATATTCCAGCTCGGCAAGCTGGATGCGCGCGCCAAATTCGCCCTGGTCGGTGAACTGGTGCAGCATCGAGGTCATCCACCAGGAGAACCGCACCGCCTTCCAGACCCGCGCCAGCGCGCGTCCCGAATAGCCGTCGATGCCGGCGGAGGATTTCTCGTCGTAATATTCGCGGAAGGCCTGCGAGAGATAATGCACGTCGCTGGCCGCCAGGTTCAGCCCCTTGGCGCCGGTCGGCGGCACGATGTGGGAGGCGTCGCCGGCCAGGAACATCCGCCCGAACCGCATCGGCTCGGCGACGAAGCTGCGCAATGGCGCGATGCTCTTTTCGATCGAGGGTCCGGTGACGAGCTCGTCCGCCGCCTTCCGGTCGATCCGCCGCTTCAACTCATCCCAGAACCGCTGGTCTGGCCACTGCGCGATGTCGTCGTCGAGCGGGCATTGCACATAATAGCGGCTGCGTTTGGTCGAACGCATGGTGCAGAGCGCAAATCCCCGCGCATGGTTCGAATAGATCAGCTCGGGGCTGACCGGCGGGGTCTCCGAGAGGATGCCGAGCCAGCCGAACGGATAGACTCGCTCATAGGTCGTGATCGCCGACGGCTCGACGCTGGCGCGGCTGACGCCGTGAAAGCCGTCGCAGCCGGCGATGAAGTCGCAGTCGATCTCGCAGGCGAGGCCGTCCTTGACGTAGCTGACGCGGGGGCGGTCGGTATCGAAATCCAGCGGCGTGACGTCGGCGGCCTGGTAGACCGAAGCGAGGCCGGCCGCCTTGCGGGCGTTCATCAGGTCGAGCGTCACCTCGGTCTGGCCGTAGATCATCACGGTCTTGCCGGT
>NZ_DAINNI010000108.1:0-16494 GCF_036735945.1 Bradyrhizobium sp.
GCTTGCCGTTCTTGACCGACAGCCAGCACCAGCCGGAGCCGAACTGGCCGACGCCAGCGGCGGCGAAATCGGCCTTGAACTTGTCGAGGCCGCCGAGGTCCTCGGCGATCTTCTTTTCCAGGCGGCCGGGCAGCTTGCTGCCGCCGCCGTTCGGCTTCATCCAGTTCCAGAAATGCAGGTGGTTGTAGTGCTGGCCGGCATTGTTGAACACGGCCGGGTTCTTGCCGAACGAGCCCTTGACGATGTCCTCGAGGGACTTGCCTTCGAACTCGGTCCCCTTGATCGCATTGTTTCCGTTGGTCACGTAAGCCTGGTGATGCTTGTCGTGGTGGTATTCCAGCGTTTCCTTGGACATGTGGGGCGCAAGGGCGTCGTGGGAATAGGGCAGATTGGGCAGCGTGAAGGTCATGGCGTGATGTCCGAACTGATGGGAGAGCAATCTAACGGGATTTCTTATAGAAGGTTCCATTGCGCATAAACACCGCAATTTGGCAAAACGGCCGAGGTCTTCGGTAAGGCCCGTCCCGCGCCCGGCGTATGACGGGCCTCGGACCCGCAGGTCTGGCACAACATGGCGGCGAAATGAGCATTGAAATCGATGTCCTGAACGGGGATTCGTCATGGCCGAAGGCCGAGCCGCTGATGCAGGCGGTCTGGCCACGCCATGTCGTGGAAAAACTGCCCTGGGGCCGCGTCAAATGGGCCCATGCGGATTTGCGCGTGCTGATCGACGCGCCGGAGGATTCGCCCGATCCCGGCCTTGCCTGCCATGTCGGCGTCTACTTCCGCACCGGCACCTGGGACGGGCGCAAGGTGCAGATCGGCGGCATCGGCGGCGTTTCGACGCGCCAGGACTGCCGCGGCCGCGGCTACGCCACCCTGGCGCTGAACGCCGCGGTCAGGACGCTGCGCGATCACGAGGCCGTCAGGTTCGCGATTCTGTTCTGTGAGCCGCACAACGAAGCGTTCTATCAGGCGCGCGGCTGGCATCGTTTTGAGGGCGAGGTCTATGCCGAGCAGCCTGGGGGAAGAATTCGCTTCGATGTCATGGCTCCCTACATATTCGATTTCACGCGCAAGCCGCGCGATGGAATAATCGACCTATGCGGCCTGCCGTGGTGACCCCTGCATTTGCAACAGGTGCCCTGGCGCGGACAAGCCGGATAATATGTCATCCATAATCCATTGATTTGAATCACCGGTGACGTATGACCATTGATGCCCCGATCGACGTGCGTCCCGCCGCGGTTCCGTCAGCGCCGACCAACGCGATCCTTACCTCCCCGATCCTGCGGACGCTCCTGAAACTCGCGCTTCCCAATGCGATCGCGATGGTCGGCACGACGCTGGTGGCAGTCGCCGAGACTTCCTATATCGGCCGCCTCGGCACCGAGCCGCTCGCCGGCATCGCGCTGGTGTTTCCCTTCCTCATGCTGACGCAGATGATGTCGGCCGGCGCGATGGGCGGCGGCGTTTCCTCCGCGATCAGCCGCGCGCTCGGCGCGGGCGATCGCGACCGCGCGGCGACGCTGGCGCTGCATGCGGCGATGATCGGCGCCTGCGCCGGCCTGTTCTTTACCGTGACGATGCTGGTGTTCGGCCGCGCGTTCTACACGCTGCTCGGCGGGCGCGGCGGCGTGCTTGACGAGGCCATGCAATATTCCCACGTGCTGTTCGCCGGGGCGATTTCGATCTGGCTGGTCAATACGCTGGCCTCGGTGGTGCGCGGCACCGGCGACATGCGGATCCCCTCGGTGACGCTGATCGGCACCGCGCTGGTACAGATCGCGGTCGGCGGCGCATTGGGCCTTGGGCTGTTCGGCCTGCCGAAATACGGCATGGGCGGCGTCGCCGCGGGCCAGCTCACCGCCTTCACGCTCGGCGCGCTGTTTCTCGCCTGGTACCTGCTCTCCGGCCAGAGCCGGCTGACGCTGAAGCTGAAGGGCTTCACGCTCCAGCGCGACATGTTCTTCGACATTCTCAAGGTGGGCGCGGTGTCCTGCCTGTCGCCGCTGCAGACCGTGCTGACGGTGCTGATCTTCACCAAGATCCTCGCCGGCTACGGCACCGAGACGCTGGCGGGCTATGGCATGGGCTCGCGGCTGGAATTCCTGCTGACGCCGATCTCGTTCGCCTTCGGCGTCGCCTCGGTGCCGATGGTCGGGATGGCGATGGGCGCGGGCCTCGTGACGCGCGCGCGGCAGGTGGCGTGGACCGCGGGCGCCGCGGCCGCCGTCACGGTGGGCGCGATCGGGCTCATTGTCGCGGTGATGCCGTTCCTCTGGATCTCGATGTTCACCAGCGATCCCGGCGTGACCGCGGCGGCTTCCACCTATCTGGTCTGGGCGGGCCCTGCCTTCGCCTTTTTCGGGCTGGGCGTCTGCCTCTATTTCTCTTCGCAGGGGGCCGCGAAGGTCGGCGGGCCCGTGATGGCCGGCACCGCACGGCTATTGATCGTCGGCGGCGGTGGCTGGCTGCTGGCCTCGGCGGGCGCGCCGGCCTGGACCTTGTTCGCGCTGGTCGGCGCAGCGATGGTCGTCTACGGCCTCGGCACCGCGCTGTCGGTGCGCCTCACCGACTGGAGCAAATAGCCTCAGCCATTCCCGCACACGCAATCGTACGTTGCGCGAATCTGATTTGTTGCTAAGCAGGCCTGCTTTTTCCGAAGGAATGATTCATGGCCTGCACAAGAATTCTCGTGATCGCTGTCACGGCGGCATTGCTGTCCGCTACCTCCGCGCTGGCGCAAGGCGCCGCTGAGCCGAACGGCGTCTGGCTGACCCAGGCCGGCGACGCGCGGGTCAAGATCAGCAAGTGCGGCGGCGGCATCTGCGGCGTGATCATCGGCCTGAAGGAGCCGATCGATCCGGCCACCGGCAAGCCGCAGGTCGACGACAAGAATCCCAATCCGGCGCTGAAGAAGCGACCGATGATAGGGCTCTCCTTGTTCAGCGCCATGCGGCCGATAGCCGCCAACAAATGGTCGGGCCAGATCTACAACGCCGACGACGGCGGCACCTATGCGAGCAGCATCTCGATGGCCGGACCGGATACGCTGCGCGTCGAAGGCTGCGTCGGCGCGCTCTGCGGCGGCGAGACCTGGACGCGGGTGGGGAGGTAGCGATTCTCGGGTGGGCAAAGCGAAGCGTGCCCACCATTCAGTGCGGCGAACTTGGAGAGATGGTGGGCACGTCGCTGGCGCTCCTCTGCCCACCCTACGAAGCTTTACCCTACGGCATCTACGCCGCCATCGCCTTCAGCGCGGTTGCCGCAGACGCGTAGCCGCCGCGGGCGCCGTCGATGAAGTGGACGTGGTCGCTGCGCATCACCGAGGGCGTGAAGCAGGTCATCATCGCGGCGTCCTGCCGGTGCAGGCCGTAGCGCACGATTTTCTCCGACGCCGCCCTGGCAAGAAATTCGGCCAGCGCGCGCTCCAGTTCGACGGTGCAGTCGAGGATCATGCGCAGGCCGTCGTCATATTTGCGGAAGTCGGAATTCTCCACCACCTGCTGCACATAGTTCTTCGGCACGAAATTGCCGACCTTGATGCCGAAGCGCATCACGACATAGGCCCATAACGTGATCGCAAGCACGACCGTGCGCCGCTTCAGCAGCGGGCCGCCGCGTGCGGCGCGGGCTTCGTACTCGACGCCGGCCGGCGGCCAGCGCAGCGGCGGACCGCCCGGCGGCACCGGCCGTCCGGCGTCCGGGCTTTCCTCGACCAGGCTGATGATGTCCTCGATCACCCTGCGGAAGGCGCGCGGATCGGCGCCGCTGGCGGGCACCACCAGCACGGACAGAATGAGCCCGCGCGTAGCGGGGATTTCCTCGAACCGGCACGACAGCCCGGAGAGATCCGGCTGCGAACCCGGCGGCGCGGCCGCCACCGCAAACTCGCCGCGCTTCATCGCCGCGTCCGCCCAGCCCAGCCCGCCGCCGGAAAACATCGCGTAGGAAAGATTGGCCGAGGGGCCGAAGCGGGCAACGCGGATATCGAGGCCTTGCGCGCGGATGTCCCGCACCGGCACCAGCGCCACCCGCATCACGAGGTCGAGATCTTCCCGCACCCATGTTG
Organism: Bradyrhizobium sp.; assembly: GCF_036735945.1. Lineage (GTDB taxonomy): Bacteria > Pseudomonadota > Alphaproteobacteria > Rhizobiales > Xanthobacteraceae > Bradyrhizobium. Next base: position 4,076 of record NZ_DAINNI010000108.1, read on the forward strand.
CGGTTGCCGCCAGCGCCTCGCGGGCGCGCGCGAGGTCGCTCGGCGCCACCGCAAAGCTCGCGCCATCGCCGCCGAACACGAACGGAAATTCGCGCCCGTCGAGCGCATTGGTGACACCAGCGATGACGGCGGCGCCGGCCATGTTGACCGCCTTGTAGCGCTGGTTTGCGATCGCCTTGGTCGATTCCACGATGTCGGCGACGCCGACGGCCCAGTCGTCCGGCAGCGCCGAATACATCGCAGGGTCCATCAGGCTGCCAAAGCCGCGAAAGACCGGAATCGCGCCGTAGAAGATGTCGGTGCCGTCAAGCGTCGTCATGGCGATCTCGGCTACCCCAGCTTTGTGGCAGCTACGGCCGGAACTGGAATCCGGTTCAGCGCGCGGCGAAAAATCCTACCCCTTCGCCAGCCCCCGCAGCACCAGTTGATTGAGCCGGTTCGCAAACGCGGCCGGATCTTCCGGCAGTTCGCCATCGAGGATTTGCGCCTGCTCCAGCAGCAGGAACGACAAGTCTTTTGCCGCGTCCTTGCCGCCGGCAATCGCGGCGACCAAAGGGTGGCGCAGATTGATCTCCAGGATCGGCTTGGTCACCGGCCCCTTGTTCTGCATCGCCAGCAGCCGCTCGAGCATGCGGTCCTGCGCGCCGCCGCCGGCGACCAGGCACGAGGCGCTCGAGGTCAGCCGCTGCGAGGCGCGCACGTCGGAGACGCGCTCGCCGAGCGCATCCTTGATCAAGGCGATCGTGGTGGCTTCGTCCGCGCCCGGCTCGTCCTTCCTGTCGTCGGCCTTGTCGTCGAGCAGCGGGATCAGGCCGAAATCGATATCGCCCTGGCTCAACGACTTCAGCGGCTTGCCGCCGAAATCGAGCGGCGCCGAGGTCCAGAACGCATCAACCGGATCGGTCAGCAGCAGCACCTCGATGCCGCGGGCGGTGGCCGACTCCAGCTTCGGATTCGACTTCAGCCGCTCGATGCTGTCGCCGGTGAGATAGTAGATGTCGGTCTGGTTCGGCCTGATGTCGTCGACATACTGCTTCAGCGTGCGGTTCTCGCCCCTGGTCGTGGTAAAGCGCGACAGGCCGAGCAGCTTTTCGCGCCGCTCGAAATCTTCCCAGATGCCTTCCTTGATCACGGCACCGAACGCGTCCCAGATCTTGGCGAACGCCTCCGGCTCCTTGTCGCCGAGACTTTCCAGTTCCGAGATCACGCGGCCGGTTACGGCTTTGCGGATCTGCGCGAGTTGCGGGTTGTTCTGCAGCATCTCTCGCGAAATGTTGAGCGGCAGGTCTTCGCTGTCGATCACGCCGCGGATGAAGCGCAAATAGGCCGGCAGGAGGTCGGCGTCGTCAGCGATGAAGACGCGGCGGACATAGAGCTTGACCTTGCCCTTGCGCGCCTGGTCGAACAGATCGAACGGTTTGTTCGACGGCGCGAACAGCAGCACCGCGTAGGACTGCCGGCCTTCGGCGCGGTAATGCAGCGTCATCGCCGGCTCGTCGAATGCGCCGGCGGCCTGCTGGTAGGCCTGTTTGTAGTCTTCCGGCTTGAGCTCCGATTTCGGCCGCTGCCAGAGCGCGCTGGCGGAATTGATCTGGCGCGGCTCGCCCTCCTCCGGCACCAGTTCGATCGGGAACTGGATATTGTCAGAATAAGCACGGACAATGCGCTCGATCTCGTAGGCCTCGAGATATTTCGCCGCCTCCTTCTTCAGATGCAGGACGATCTCGGTGCCACGCGTGACGCGGGCGGCGTCTTCCTCGCCGGCCGGCGCGATCTCGAATCCGCTGCCGCCCGAAGACGACCAGACGAACGCCTGATCGGAGCCGGCGCGGCGGCTGGTGACGACGATGCGGTCGGCGACCATGAACGCGGCATAGAAGCCGACGCCGAACTGGCCGATCAGGTTAGCGCCGTCCTTGGCCTCGGTGAGGCGGGACAGGAACGACCTGGTGCCGGAGCGCGCGATGGTGCCGAGATTGTCGATCAGTTCCTGCCGGTCCATGCCGATGCCGCTGTCGATCACGCTGAGCGTGTCGGCCTTCTTGTCCGGCACGATGCGGATTCTTGGCGGCGCGCCATCGGCGATCAGCTCAGGCGCGGCGATCGCCTCATAGCGCAGCTTGTCGCAGGCGTCCGACGCGTTTGAGATCAACTCGCGCAGGAAGATGTCGGTCTCCGAATAGACCGAGTGCACCATCAGGTTCAGGAGTTCGGCGACCTCGGCCTGGAACGGCTGGGATTCGGGGGCAGCGGAAGCGGTCATACGGGTCTCGCAATCGGCACAAGGCAGGACGGAAAGCCCTGATATAGCGCGGCCATCCGAAGTGGCAAGTTTGCGAGAACGCCTGAAGCCCCTGCTTGCCCCCCTCACCGCTCGACGAAGGCACGCTGGAACTGGTCCAGGATCGGCTTGAACAGGTAGCTCAGCATGGTGCGGCTGCCGGTCTGCATGAACACTTCCGCGGGCATGCCGGAGACAAGCTTCAGCCCGGCGAGAAGCCGGCGCTCCTCTTCCGGCAGCATGATGCGGACGGTGAAATAGGACATGCCGCTCTGCTGGTCGCGGGTCGTGTCGGGCGAGACGAACGACACCTGCCCGATCAATTGCGGCGTGACGCGCTGGTTGAATGCCGAGAAACGGACGAAAGCCTGCTGGCCCTTGCGCACCTGGTCGATGTCGTTCGGTTGCAGCCGCGCCTCGATCTGCAGATCGTCGGAATCCGGCACCACCTCCATGATGGTGTCGCCGGCGCGAATCACGCCGCCGATGGTATGGGCGGCAAGCTGGTGGACCACGCCCGAGGTCGGAGCGCGCAGCTCGATGCGTTCGAGCACGTCGCGCGCGGCGACGGCGCGCTCCGAGAGCTCAGCTTCCTTGCCCTGGACTTCGCCGAGCTCCTTGACGACTTCGGTGCGGACATCCTGGTCGAGCCTGACCATCTGAAGCTTGGCCTCGTCGACCTTGGCCCTGGTCTCGGCGATGGTCGAGATCAACTGGCCGCGTTCGCCTTCGATTCGCGCGCTCTCGCGCTGCAGGGTCGTAAGCCGCGCCAGCGGCACCAGACGCTTTTCGAACAGATCCTGGACGCCGGTGAGTTCGCCGGTGATCAGCTCCAGCTGCTTGGCCTTGGACACGACCTGGGCGTCGAGGCCGATGATCTCCTCGCCGAGCTGCGAGACCTTGCTCTGCAACAATTGCTTCTGGCTCTCGCGCGCGGTCACCCGCGCCCTGAACAGCGAAGCTTCGGAGGCGAGCAGCGTCTTGACGTTGGCGTCCTCCAGCCGGGTCGACAATTCCGGCGGGATCGCCGGCTTGGGCAGGCCGTCGCGCTCGGCGACCAGGCGCGAGCCCTTCGCCCGCACCTCGTCGAGCTGCTTGCTCACCACCTGAAGGCTGGCCTGCGCCTGCGTCGAATCCAGCCGCAGCAGCAGATCGCCGGCATTGACCCGCATGCCGTTGTTGACGGCGATCTTCGCCACCACGCCGCCGGTCGGGTGCTGGATCGCCTTGACGTTGGACTGCACCACCAGATTGCCCGGCACCACGACGGCGCCCGACAACGGCACGAACGCCATCCAGCCGCCGGCGAGGCCGCCGACAATGATCAGCGCCCGCAAGCCGGTGCGCAATTCGTTCTCGAAGGCGCGGCCCGCATGCTGCGTGATGCTCTCGCCGGGCGCGACCGCTTCCGCCGATGCATTGCTGTTCGCGAGGAAGGCGACGCCGGCGGTCAGGCCGTTGCGGACGACGTTCGTCATCGAACGATCTGACGTCACCGCGCCGGCCGTATTCGGCGGCGCCAATTGCGGCGCCTCGAGGCGAGGCGGCTCCCGCCGCTCGTCGATCCGCAACAGCTCCGGCCGCGCCCTCGGAATGTTCAGAAGCGAGGGATCGTCGGGCGCGAACATCGGGCCCCGCGCCTGCCGCTCGTGCCGCCGCGCCTTGTCCGCGGCTTCGCGCATGCGGCCCGGCGACGGTTGGGGTGGCACAAATTGCGGCTCGCGCGTGCGGCGGCCGCGCGGCGCCGGCGGCTCGATATCGACATGATCAGGTTGGGACGATCCGAACGGGCTGAGCCAGGCATCGAGCACGCGCCCGACCTTGCCCTTCCTGCTCCGCTTCGGGCGGCCCGGACGCGGGCGGCGCGCCGCCGCACCGTCGTCCTGCGGCGAAGGACGGCGAGACGGTTGCCGCTGCTCCGGCTGATTATCCTGCTCGAAAGCCTGGCGCAACCGCTGCAATTCGAGAATCAGCGCCTGGCCCTGCGGCCCGGCGGCTTCCTCATCCGTTCCTTCGAACCGGCTCCGCATCGCTCTGTCGTCGGCGCGATCGAAACTCTTCATGATGGAACACTCTCGGCAAGTGACGCACGCGGCTCGGCCTTGGCCTGCGGTGCAGGCTGCGCCGGCGCCGGCGTGGGCGCGCCCTTGCCGTTGGCGTTGCGGACGCGCGCGAAAACTTCCGCGCTCGGCCCGAACGCGATCGCCTTGCCTTCATAGAGCACCATCGTCATGTCGAGCGCGGAGAGCGCGCTCGGACGATGCGAGATGACGACGACGATGGACTTGTTCTGGCGCATGATCCCGATGGCGCGCGTCAGCGCATTTTCACCGTCGGCATCGAGGTTGGCGTTGGGCTCGTCGAGCACCAGCAGGAAGGGATCGCCATACACCGCGCGCGCCAGCCCGACGCGCTGCTTCTGGCCGGCCGACAGCGACATGCCGCCGGCCCCGATCCGCGTCGCATAGCCCTCCGGCAGGCGCAGGATGATGTCATGGACGCCGGCGATCTGCGCGGCCTTGAGGATGGCGTTGGAATCCGCGTTTTCCTCGAAACGGCAGATGTTCTCGGCGACGGTGCCGTCGAACAGGCCGACATCCTGCGGCAGATAGCCGATGTGGCGGCCGAGATCCTCGTTGCGCCATTGATCGAGCGCCGCGCCGTCGAGCCGCACGGCGCCGCGATGCGCCGGCCAGATTCCGACCAGCGCCTTCGACAGCGACGTCTTGCCCGACGCGCTCGCTCCGAGCAGCGCCAGCCCGGAGCCGGCCTTGAGCGAAAACGAGACGCCGGAGACGATCGGCATGTCGAAGCCGGGTGCCGCCACCGCGAGATTCTGCACGGACAATTCGCGGCCCGGGCGCGGCAGCATCACCGGCGGCGTCGGCGGCGGCGCGGTCGCCTTGCAGATGTCGCGCAGGCGTGCCAGTCCCTGGCGGGCGGCCGCGAGCTGCTTCCAGGTGCCGAGCGCGATTTCGACCGGCGCCAGCGCGCGCCCCATCAGGATCGAGGACGCGATCATGATGCCGCCCGAAGCCTTGTCGGCAATGACGAGATAGGCGCCCATGCCGAGCATGGCCGATTGCAGCACGTAGCGCAGCACCTTCGCGGCCGAGCCGAGATTGGCCTGCACGTCGGTCGAGCGGATATTTTCCTGCAGATAGCGCTCGTTGGCGTGCGACCAGCGCGTCGTCAATCGGTCGGTCATGCCGAGCGCCCGCACGATCTCGGCGTTGCGCTGCGTCGCATCCGCGAGCACCTGGCGCTGCGCATTCATATCCATCGCCGACTTGGCCGCGCCGCGCGAGATCCGCTCGTTCACCAGGGTCATGGAAATGATGGCTACGGTGCCGGCCAGCGCCGTGAAACCGATCACCGGATGAAACAGAAACAGACCGAGCAGAAAGAGCGGGATCCACGGCATGTCCAGAAACGCCGTCGGCCCCATGCCCGACATGAAGGTGCGCACCTGGTCGAGATCGCGCAGCGGCTGCTGCATCAGCACCGGCTTGACGCCGCGCAGCGGCAGGGTGGCGAGCGCCCAATGGATGGAGGACTGCAGGCCGGCGTCGAACAGCGTTGCGATCCGGCACAGCATCCGCGACCGCATCGCGTCGAAATAGCCCTGCACCACATAGGCGAGCAGCACCATCACGGACAGGCCGAACAGGGTCGCGAGGTTACGGCTCGGAATCACCCGGTCGTACACCTGCAGCATGTAGACCGAGCCCGACAGCATCAGGATGTTGATGACGCCGCTGAACACGGCGACGCCGATCATGCGGCGCGCACTCGCGCGCAGCGCGGTCGCAACGGGATCGTCGCCGGCCAGCGTCGAACGCAGGCCGGAGATTGCGCGCGACATTTGCGCTGCTCGCGCCTGTGGCTGGCCTTGAGCCATACTCATTGAACTGCCCTTCGACCCACACGACCGGCGGATATTCCTGCTGGTCTCCTTGACGCGCGATGCGGTCCATTTTTCGACGAGAATGCGACGAACGCCGATTGTTCACGTTCGCGCGTGGGTAGAACGATGGCAAAGGCCTCTACAGTTCCGCGGCGACGCACCACGAAGCGGACGAAACCCGAAGGCATCTCGAATGGTTGCGAAGCGCGCGGAAGAAACGCGTTCCCGCACGCCACCTCGCTCGTCATTTTTCGGCGCGGCCAGCGTCACGGATTCGTCCGTCTATAACCTTGCTTCGGCGCTCAATGGTCGCCGTCTCGGCCGAATGACGCCACGAAGCTTGATGATCTTTCGTTGTGCGGACATCCCGCTCCCCGGCGGATGGCAGCGCGCACCCGTCAGGAAGTCCACGGAAATGCAGGGGACGAACAATGGCTCGTTTCGCTTACGGAGATCAGCCCGATCTTGATCCCGATCTCCCGAACAATGAAGTCGCCAGTCCGCCGGTCGCTCCGGCCTCGCCGCCGCTGGCGCCATCAGACGAGACGCCGCAGGCCAACGAACCCGCGCCACGCCCCATCGGTTCGAGCTTCTCCGACCTCGGCGCCACCTTCAACGGCGTGGTGCGTCCGACGGTCGACGTTTCGTCGCCAAACGTCGTCGACCAGACCACGCCGGTGGCCAGCAGCATCGCGCACCAGACCAACGATCTCGCCATGGTGCAGAACAATCTGATGGCCGAGGTCAATGCAGGGCAGTTTTCCGGCGCCAGGCTCGGCCATGTTCAGGCGATCCTGTCCGACCTCACCAGCGCCATTTCGGCAGCCAACGCCACGTCGAGCGCCGCGGGCCTGTCCGGCGGCGCCGCCGCGGCACAGGAAACGATTCGCGCCAGCCAGCTCAGCATCATCAATGCCGTCACCACCGATCTCGTGCTGGCCAGTCCGGCGCCTGACACGCCGCCGCCGGAACCGGCCGGCGATGCGAAGCCGCACAATCTCACCGAGATCGGCGCGCTGTTCGACGATGTCACCAGCCAGATCCTTGGCGGCGTCAACGACGACAACCGGGCGCAGATCAGCGATGACATCAACGCCGTGATATCGGACATCCAGGCGCTGATGGCGGCCGACCCCAAACTGTTCGACGGGCTGACCGGCGAGCACGCCGACAAGATCGTGCAGCAGCTGCAACTCGAGCTGGTTTACATCAACGACGCCGACATCAGCCCGACCGCTGCGCAGGCCAGCAACGACAATATCCACGACATCATCGAGCTCATCCAGGGCGATGCCAAGCTGGCGGATCTGGCGCCGCACGACGGCAGCGCGCCCGCCACGCCGAACACCCTCGCTCCGGATCCGATACATCTCGACACTGCCGTCGAGACGACGTTGGTGGCCAATTTCATCGCGCAGTCCAATGCGCTCGGAAAACAGGCCGTCGATCTCGTCGGCAGCAACGACGCCAAGGCCATCGCCGCGCTGATCGACGATCTGAAGGCGTTCGAGAAGGGCGTCACCGACCTCGGCGCGGATCAGGGCGGCACGCTCGGCGTCGAGATCGCTGCAATGATCAAGGGCTTGCAGACCGGCAACGCGAACCTCGTCACCGCGGCAGCCGACCAGATGCACGGCAATGCGGTCGATATCGGCGGCAGCAGTGTTCCGGCGGGCGGAGGCACCTACAACACGGACGGCGTGACGGTCGCCGAGGTGCTGGGAACGCCGGTCGCGGAGGCGACGCCGGCGGCTGCCGCTGCAAGCGAGCCCGTGGAAATTGTGGTCGCCGACCTCGCCGCACCGGCGATCGCCGATCACGAGCATTCACCGGCCCCCGAACTGTCGCATCTGCATCACTTGTGGGGATAGCGGCGCGCGGCACGACCTCCAGCGTTCCCGATGCTCCGGGGACGCTGGAGGCCGATTCATCAAGAGAAGCGCGTTCGCCGGTCCGGCTGACGCGGCGGGCGGACGAAGATGCGTTCGTTGCCCCCGGTTCGCCAAGGGCGATCAATAAACGAGGGTCTCGGCAACAAGAGACCACCATCAAAAACAATTCAGCGACATCGGCGGTTGGTGGAACCGGCGTGGTTGCTGCTCCAGAAGCGAAGTAGCGGGGCGTAGGTGTGAGGCAGCGTAAGACCGACTATGGGACCATCATTCTGCACTGGACGTTCGTCGCGGCATTCGCCGTTGCGCTCGTTACCGGTCTGCGCATTGCGACCGAAACGCCCGACCGGACCTGGATCAACTGGTTCGACCTCGTACTGCCGCGCGACAGCGTATGGGTCGCCCACATGCAGGCGGCCATCGTCCTCGTCGCCGTGGCGATCGGCTACATCGTCTACATGCTGCGCTCCGGCCTCGGGCGCCGCGTCCAGGTCGACAGGGTTCGCCTGCGCGGCCTGTTCCGCCGCGGGCATGCGAGGCTCGGCGCGGTGATTGCCCTGATGTACTGGATCTTCTTCATCGCCATGTCCGGCCTCCTGGTCAGCGGCGGGCTGCTCTATTTCGGCTTCTACTCCGGCTACGACGTCGCCATGCTGCATTGGGTGGGGACCTGGGTCATCCTCGCCTTCGTTGTGCTCCACGTCCTGACGCAGTACAGGAGCGGCGGCGCTTCGCAGCTCTTGCGCATCTTCCGTCCAGCCCCGCTGCCGGCGCCGCCGCCGCGGCTCGACGCCATCGAACTGCTGGGCCTGCTCGCCGAACAGTCGGCGCGTCCGCCGGAATCCGAACATGCCGCCGCGCCGCACGAGGTCTCGCTGCAGCCGCGCGCCGATATGCGGCGCCCGGCGGAGTCGGATCGCACGCCGCCAAAAGCGGGATCGGCGCGCCCGCGAAACCCGACGCTGCAGGCCAACGCCTTCGTCGTGGCGGCCGCCGCGGCGCTGACCGGCGCCTCGCTGCTGGTGGCCACCGACCGTCTGGCGGTCGACACCGTGCACATCCACCGCATCAATCCCGCCGACGCGCCGGTCCTCGATGGCGACACGTCCGATCGGGCCTGGCGCGGCGTCAGGCCGTTCTCGCTGCTGACAGGCGAAGGCGGCAACTTCGACGGCAAGGGCGAGACCCGGATCGAAATCCGCGCGGTGCATGACGGCACCTACGCCTATTTCCTCTTCACCTGGGAAGATTCGACGCGCTCGCTGAAACAACTGCCGCTGATCAAGGAGGCAGATGGGTGGCATCTGCTGCATTCCGGCTTTCAGGTCGGCGACGAGCATCAGTACAACGAGGACAAGTTCTCGGTGTTGCTGACGACCTCCGACGTCACGCTGGCCGGCGGCCGGACCTTCCATCCAGGGCCGCAGCCGATCGCCAGCGCACCGGCCACCATGAGCGGCCGCGGCCTGCACTACACCGCCGCCGGTTACGCCGATGTCTGGCAGTGGAAGGCGACGAGCAGCGCGGCCGGCTGGATGGATGACACCCATTTCGGTCCGCCGCTCAATCCGACCCCGATGCAGACGGCGAACGTCGTGCCGTATAAGGGCGGCTTCGCGCCCGATCCGGGAACGGCGAACTACCGCGACAATTTCACGGTCGAGGCCGACTCCACCGGCGGCCCGCGCCATAGCCGCCTGGTTGCGCCGCTGCGACTGCCCAAGGTCGTCGCCGCCACGACCGACGCGCTGGGCGATATCGATCTCGATCCCACGCACGGCGAAAGCGACGGCGCGCGCTGGTTCATGACCGAGCAGGATTCGACGCTCTATTCAACCGAGCTGGACGCCCGCATCCCGATCGGAACCGTCATCCCCGGCGTCATCCTCGGCGGTGAATTTTCAGGCGATCGCGCCGACATTCGATGTGCCAGCCGCTGGGCTTCCGGCCTGTGGGCGCTGGAGGTGAAGCGGCGGCTCGACACCACAAGCGAGTTTGACGTGCCGATCCGGAGCGGCGTCCGCATGCGGGTCGCTGCGTTCGACCATAGCCAGATCAGACATACACGGCACGTCCGTCCTATTCGTATCGAGGTGGAATGAATGTCAAGGATCTGCAAAGTCATCATCAACGACGAGCCGCATCTGGCGAACCGCGGCGACCTCCTGCTCGATTGGGCGCTGATGAACGGCGTCGATCTTCCGCATGATTGCCGTTCCGGCGTTTGCGGCGCGTGCCGCGTGCGCCTGGTCGACGGCCAGGTCTATGGCGGCCACAGCCACGGCGACGAGATGATCCATGCCTGTCAGGCGCGAATCGTCTCCGATCTCGAGATTGCGATCGAGCCTGCGCCCGAACCTGTGTCGCTTTCGGCGGAAGTGGCGCAGACCGTCCAGCTCGCGCCCGATGTGGTGGGCGTCGACATCGAGCTGCCGAAGCCGCTCGACTACCTTCCCGGCCAGTACTGCAAACTGCAGTTCCAGGGATTCCCCGCAAGATCGTACAGCCCGACCTTTCCGCTGGAAGGCTCGCCGCACGATCACCTCTTGCATTTCCACATCCGCAAGGTCTCGGACGGCCTGGTCTCCTCGGCGCTCGGCAACGACATCCGCCCCGGTCACCGCGTCAAGCTGACCGGGCCGTACGGCCGCGCGTTCTTCCGTCAGGGCCATGAGGGCCGCATCGTTCTCGTCGCCAGCGGCACCGGCTTTGCGCCGATGTGGTCGGTTGCGGTCGCCGCCATCATGGAGCAGCCGAAACGCGAAATGGTGTTCATCGTCCAGGCGCGGAGCCTGCGCTCGCTATACATGCACGCCGCGCTCTGCCGCCTGGCGCTGTTTCCGAACGTCACCCTGATCCCGATGGTGTCGGAGCCGCAGCAGGTCTCGCATGCCGTCCGCGGCGGCCGGCCGACCGACCATCTGCCGCAACTGACGGCGGATGACGTGGTCTACACCGCCGGCGCGCCGGCGATGACGGACGCGGTCGCGCGGATCGCCAAGGCCGCGCGCGCAACCTGCTACACCGATCCGTTCGTGCAGGAGGCGCGGACGGTCGAGCAGCCCGGCCTGATGTCGCGCCTCACCGGCTGGCTCAACGAGCCAAAGGGCGCCATCCCGCTGCAGCCGGAGCAAAAGCCGTCGCCGCTGCCGCGCGGCGCCGCTGCGGTCGGCGTGGGCAACCGCTAGGACAGGGTCGCCTCAGCCGGCGATGGCCGCGATATACCGCCGGACAGACATCTCGAAGGCGGCCTTGGCATTGGCTTCGATGTTGCGACCCCACCACGCGCCGTAGATGCGGTCGAACCCCAGCGGCGCGACCCCATCGGCAATGCGGCGCACCGCCGCTGCATTGAGCGGAATGTAGTTCGGAAAGCTGTACATGAATGAGAGCGAGCGGCGGTCCATCGCGACCATCGCCACATCCCCGGTCAGCAAGGCCCCCTTCCCTTGCGCGCCCGCGCGCCAGTGCAGCACGGTGCCGCCGGCGAAATGGCCGCCGGTCCGCACCAGAAGGATGTCGTCGGATATCCGGTGACTGTCGCCGGTCCATGGCACGATGGATGGATGCGGCCGTGTGACGAAGGCGCGGTCGTCGCCGTGCAGATAGACCGGCACGCCACCGAACGCCTCGCTCCAGTCCGCGACCGCGCCGTAATAGTGCGGATGTGAAACGGCAATCGCCTTCAGGCCGCCAAGCGAACGAACGTGGTCGATGGCCTCGGGCGTGGCGAGCGGTACACAGTCCCACATCACGCAGCCATCGGCCTCCGGCACCAGCAGCGCACGCTGGCCGATCGCAAAACCGGGCTCGACGGCGATGCCAGCAATGCCGAGATCGTCACGCCAGACCAGTCTGTGCTCCTTCGCCAGCTCCTCGCGGGTGAGCCAGGTCTGGCCCTTCCAGTTGACATATTGCCGCTCGTCCTCGCAAACCACGCACGCGGTGGGTGGCGCGGTGCTATCGGGAAACTGGGCGCCACACTGTTCGCAGGTCCATAGCGGCATCGGCATCACTCCTGTCGGACGGAGTGGTAGCGCAAAACGAAACGGCAGCCCAATGCGCGGCGCCGTCCCTCACCACGGCTCCTTGAACGGCCGGATCTCCAATTCGAAGGTCCACGCGCTGCGTGGCTGCCGATATAGCTGCCAATAGGATTCCGCGACCGATGCGGGCGGCATCAGCGCATCCGGGTCTTTCACCGCGTCAGGCCCCTGCGACTCGATCCGCCGCTGGCGAACCCATTCGGTGTCGACGCCGGAATCGATGATCAGATGGGCGACGTGGATGTTCTTCGGCCCGAGTTCGCGCGCCATCGCCTGCGCCACCGCGCGAAGCC
>NZ_DAINNI010000109.1:0-16276 GCF_036735945.1 Bradyrhizobium sp.
GCCGGCACCCACGCCAAGATCGCCACCGGCAAGTCCGAGAACAAGTTCGGCATTCCGATCCTGCGCGCGCGCGAGGTCTATGCCCGCGCGGCGAAGCTGCCGGGCATCGAGGTGACCGGCACCGACATGCATATCGGCAGCCAGATCACCGATCTCTCCAAGATGGAAACCGCGTTCCGGATTCTCGCCGATTTCGTGCAGACGCTGCGCGCCGACGGCCACAAGATCGAGCACATCGATTTCGGCGGCGGGCTTGGCATTCCCTATCACGCCGACCGCGAGGCGCCGCCGCTGCCGTCGGCCTATGCCGCGATGGTCAAGCGCGTGACGCATAATCTCGGCTGCACGCTGATGTTCGAGCCGGGGCGCCTGATCGTCGGCAATGCCGGCATCCTGGTGTCGCGCGTGATCTACGTGAAGCCGGGGGAGGCCAAGAACTTCGTCATCATCGATGCCGCGATGAACGACCTGATCCGCCCGACGCTCTACGAAGCCCACCACGATATCCTCCCGGTGCGCGAGCCGGCCAGGGATACGCGCACGATCACGGCCGACGTGGTCGGTCCGGTCTGCGAGACCGGCGACTATCTCGCGCTCGACCGCAATTTGCCCGAGCCCAAGGCCGGCGACCTCCTCGCCATCATGACCGCCGGCGCCTACGGCGCGGTGCAGTCCGGCTTCTACAATACGCGCGCGCTGGTGCCGGAAGTCCTGGTCAAGGACGACCAGTATGCGGTCGTCCGCCCGCGCATCGAGGTCGATCAATTGATCGCGATGGATCGGCCTGCGCCCTGGCTGTGAGAGCGCAGCTTGGGTGGAGCGCAAGCGATAGCCATCGCGGCGGAGCCCGCGCGCTCACCAGTTCGAAAAAGGACTTCCGAACGGCGAGCGCCAGAACGGAGTGCTGTGGCGATAGGTGTAGCGGTATCCGCTCGGCGAACTGCGTCGCCGCTTCTTGATGCCGCCTTGCGGCTCACCGCTGAGCAGCACCACGAATTCCGTTCCCTTGCCGGTTTCGGGGCTCGGCGGCTCGTCGGTGACGATCAGGGAAGATCGCGGCGCAATGCCGGCGATGCGATCCAGTGCGTCCTGCGGAATGACGATGCGGTCGAGCGCGGCCTTTGCGGCGTCACCGTCCGTCGGCATCGCCTCGACGTCGGCGGCGGCCATGCTGGCGCGCACCTTGTCGTGCGGCTGAACCATGCTGGCCTGTGCAGAATTGCTGCCCAATAGCGACACCACGCTCCATCGCAACGTGTCGTCGGACGTGCGTTCGGTCGCGGTGAAGACATGCGTGCCGATGGGACGATCGGGATCGGTGATCGTGACCGGACTTTGAAATATCGGCTCAAACGCCTGCCGGACATAAAGCTTCTGGGTCTTGCGGCTGATCAGCACCGACGCCGGCTGCAGCTCGCGCGTGATTTGGCGCGCCGTCTCGGCGGCCTGCCGCCGCGCCGCCTCTGCCGTAACGGCGGCTTCGCGCGCCGAGGTGGCGGCATCGCGCTTCTGTTGCAACTCGGCCTTGGCGGCCTCCCATTGCGCCTGCAGCTCCGCCAGCCGTGCGGCTGCCTGCGCCTTGGCGCCCTCGGCCTGCTCCTTCTCCTCCGCCGATTTGGCAGCCGAGAGCGCGGTCTCAGCGGTTGCCAATTTCGTCTCGGCCTTGAGCTTCAGATTTTCCACCGTGCGCACCGGCGCCGTGGCCAACTTGGCCTCCTGAGAGGCGGTTGCCATGGCTAGCTTTACATTGGCCGCCTTCTTCGCTGCCTCCTGCGCCTCCGCGGCCCGGGCGGCGGCCATGGCCGCGGCGCCCGGTTTGGGCTGGAACAGAAGCGGATGGGCGATCTCGACGGGGGCCACGTCGGTCGGCGCCACGATCACCCGCATGCCCATCATGGTCTCGCCGAACAGGTTTTCGGCGAACTCGAAGGGCAGGCGCACACAGCCGTGCGACGCCGGACGCCCCGGCAGGACACCGCCGTGAAGCGCGATGCCGGACCAGGTGATGCGCTGCATGTGCGGCATGAAGGCATCGTCATAGAGGTTGGAGTAGTGCTCCTCCACCTTCTGGATGATGCTGAAGATGCCGGCGGGCGTCTCGCGTCCCTTGCTGCCGCTCGATACCGGCGCGCGAAGGGTCCATCCCTTGGCGTCGTAGACGGTGATGCGCTGGTTGCGCAGCGAGACAATCGCCGTCACCGGATCGCCGGCGCTGCGCGATTGAACGGTTTCGACCGGACGTTCGCTCCGGCCGCCCCTCGCTGCGGCATCGCCACTAGCCGCGATCAGCGCGGCCAGACCGGCAACGGCAAGACTGGCGGGTCGCCGCCGCCGTCGCCAAAACTTTGGACTCACGCAACAAGGCGGCATCCGCGTCCCACCGATCAATCGAGTCAACGCCAGCTTGAACCCAACCACGCTGCGAAACTAGCGCCACCCGGTCGCGCTTGCCAACCTGGAACTGCGCTACTTCGCCGCGTGGCTACCCCTCGCGCCGCCGACCACGACGCCCGCCGCCTTTTCGATCGGCTTGATCGCGGCGGTGAAATCCGACTCCGCGCCCTCGTCGCGGATGATGACTTCCCAGAGCCGCCCAACCGCCTCGGCGACTTCCATCGACAGCCCCAGCGATTTCATCTCCTCCAGCGCGAGCCGTACGTCCTTCACCATCAACCCGGTGGCGAAGCCGAAATCGAAGCTGCGCGGCAGCACCGAGCGCGGAAACTTGTCGCGGCTCGCCGTGTTGAGCCCGGAACCCGCATTGATGACGTCGATCATGACAGCCGGATCGAGCCCCGCCTTGACGCCCATCACCACGGCTTCCGACGTCGCCACCATCGCGGTTGCCGAGAGGAAATTGTTGGCGAGCTTCATCGTCTGCGCCGAGCCGGGCTTTTCGCCGATGAAGAACACCTTTCCGATCACGTCGAGCGCGGGCTTTGCGACCTCGTAATCGGCGCGCGGACCGGAGACCATCACGGCTAGCGTGCCCTTCTCGGCGCCGCCGACGCCGCCGCTGACCGGGCTGTCGATCTGCACGATGTTCTTTTTCGCCAGCAGGCCATGAATCTTCGAAGCCATCTGCGAGCCGACGGTGGAGAGGTCGATGAAGCGCTTGATGCGCTTGCCCTCGATCACGCCGCCTGTGCCGGTCGCAACCTCGAGCGAAGCCTGCAGCGAGGGTAGGCTCGCCAGCACCGTCTCGCAGCGGTCGGCGACGTCCTTCGGCGAGGACGCGCCCTGCGCGCCCAATGGAACAAGCTGGTCGGCCGCTTCCTTGCGCGTGTCGAATACGGTGAGCTTGTGGCCGGCCTCGATCAGGCGGCGCGCCATCGGGAAGCCCATTTTCCCGAGGCCGATGAATCCGATTTCCATGGTGTCTCCTCAACTCGTATTTTTACGGTTCGACGCGGAAGTTACGGGCTGAAAGGGGCGTAGTCACGCCTTCGTGTTATGCGTAATTCCGGGTGTGGGTTACTCCCGGAACAGGTGCCTCATTGCCGCCGTTGTGCTAGGCTGATTTCCGGGCAACCCGGAGAGATTGTTGAACGGCGCTTCCCCTGACCCCGCCACGCCCGCGCGCGAGCTTGACGCCGTCGCGCGGCTGCAGCTGACGAAGGCCCTGCAGCGGGCCCGGTATGCGATCGCGTGGGAGCGTGCCTGGCCCGGCTTCGCCCGGCTTTTGAGCGTCATCGGGCTGTTTCTGGTGGTGTCCTGGGCCGGTCTCTGGCTGGCGCTGCCTTTCCTTGCCCGTGCAATCGGCATCGGCCTGTTCGTCCTGCTGACGCTCGCGGCGTCATATCCGCTGCTGCGGTTTCGCTGGCCGACCCGCGAAGAGAGCCTGAGCCGGCTCGACCGCGGCACCGGCGTTCGTCACCGCCCGGCGACCGCGCTCACCGATACGCTTCAGTCCCAGGATCCGATCGCGCAGGCGCTGTGGCGCGAACAGCGCGAGCGCACGCTGGCCTCGATCAAGCGCATCCGCGCCGGGCTGCCGTCGCCGCGGCTTGCGATCCACGATCCCTGGGCGCTGCGCGCGCTGGTCATCGTGATGCTGGCGGCCGCCTATGTCGCCGCCGGCGACGAGCGCACGCTGCGCATCGCCGCGGCATTCGACTGGAACGGCGTGCTGGCGCCGGCCAATGTCCGCGTCGATGCCTGGGTCACCTCGCCGAACTACACCGGCAAGCCGCCGATCATTCTGTCCGCCGCCAACAAGGACGCCGCATCGCCCGAAAGCGGGCCGCTGTCGGTTCCATCGGGCAGCACGCTGCTGGTGCGGTCCAGCGGCGGCACCATCGACGTCGTCGTCGGTGGCGGCGTGACCGAGGTGGCGCCGGGCGAGCAGGCGCCGAAGGGCACCAATGAACGACATTTCAAGATCACGGCCGACGGCACCGCGCATGTCCGTGCGCCGACCGGCCAGCCGCTGTGGCGCTTTGCCGCGATGGCCGACCGTCCGCCGACGATTTCGCTGGCCAAGGATCCGGAACGCCAGGCCCGCGGCTCGCTGCAGATGTCCTACAAGCTGGAGGACGATTACGGCGTCACCGAAGCGCGCGCCCAATTCGCCGCCCGCGCGCCGGACGCCGCCAAGGAAGCAAGCAAGGAAGGCAGCAAGGAAGCGAACAAGGACGGCAACAAGGCCGCGCCGCGGCCGCTGTTCGAGCCGCCGCAGTTTCCGCTGGTGCTGCCCAATGCGCGCACCCGCAACGGTGTCGGCCAGACCGTAAAGGATCTCAGCGAAGACCCTTACGCCGGCGCCGACGTGACGCTGACGCTGACGGCCAAGGACGAGGCCGGCAATGAAGGCAAGAGCGAGCCTCACAACATGCGCTTGCCGGAGCGGCTGTTCACCAAGCCGCTCGCGCGCGCCTTGATCGAGCAACGCCGGATCCTGGCGCTCGATGCCAACCAGAATTCGCAGGTCTTTACCGCGCTCGATGCGCTGATGATCGCACCGGAGCTGTTCACGCCCGAGACCGGGCACTATCTCGGCCTCCACAGCGTGGCCCGCCAGCTCGAAGCGGCGCGTACCGATGATGCGCTGCGCGAGGTCGTGGCGAGCCTCTGGGCGCTCGCCGTCACCATCGAGGACGGCAACATCAGCGATGTCGACAAGGCGTTGCGCGCGGCGCAGGAGGCGCTGAAGCAGGCGCTGGAGCGCGGCGCCACCGACGAGGAGATCAAGAAGCTCACCGACAATCTGCGCGCCGCGCTCGACAATTACCTGCGTCAGCTCGCCGAGCAGTTCCGCAACAATCCGCAGCAACGGGACCGTCCGCTCGATCCCAACACCAAAATGCTGAGCCAGCAGGACCTCAAGAGCATGCTCGACCGGCTGGAGCGGCTGTCGCGCTCCGGCGACAAGGAGGCTGCCAGGCAGCTCCTGGAGCAGTTGCAGCAGATGCTGGAAAACCTGCAGATGGCGCAGCCCGGGCAGGGCGACAACGACATGGAGCAGGCGCTCAACGAACTCGGCGACATGATCCGCAAGCAGCAGCAGTTGCGCGACAAGACCTACAAGCAGGGCCAGGATCAGCGCCGCGATCGCATGCGTGGCAAGCAGGGC
The DNA here is from genome assembly GCF_036735945.1 of Bradyrhizobium sp. Taxonomy (GTDB): domain Bacteria; phylum Pseudomonadota; class Alphaproteobacteria; order Rhizobiales; family Xanthobacteraceae; genus Bradyrhizobium. The sequence goes on from NZ_DAINNI010000109.1 coordinate 5,573, forward strand.
GAGCAGGGCATGGGCGACCTGCAGCAGGACCAGCAGGGCCTGCGCGACCGGCTGAAGAAATTGCAGGAGGAGCTTGCCAAGCGCGGCATGGGACCGGGACAGCGCGGCCAGCAGGGCCAGCGCGGCGACCAGCAGGGGCAGCAAGGCCAAGGCCAGCAGGGTCAGGGCGGCGACCAGGGCGACGGCGAGGATGGGCTCGATCAGGCTGATTCAGCGATGGGCGACGCCACCGGCCGGCTCGGCGACGGCAATGCCGACGGCGCCGTGGATTCGCAGGGCCGGGCGCTGGAAGCGCTGCGCAAGGGCGCGCAGAGCCTTGCGGAAGCCATGCAGCAGGGCGACGGCGACCAGCCGGGCGATGGCCCCGGCAATCCGAGAGGCCGCCAGCAGGGCGCGGCGAACGCGACCGACCCGCTCGGACGGCCGATGCGCCATAATGAATTCACCGACGATTACACCGTGAAGATCCCCGGCGAGATCGACGTGCAGCGCGTGCGCCGCATCCTCGAAGAACTGCGCCGCCGCCTCGCCGATCCGGCCCGCCCGCAGATCGAACTCGACTACATCGAGCGGCTGCTGAAGGATTATTGAGACGCTCCGGCTGTTCCGCGCGAGCTCTCGTCACCCCGCCTTGGCGCAATTGCGCACTGGGGCGGGTGACCCAGATGCTATGGGGAGGAGGAGCCGCGGCGTACTGGATTCCCGCTTTCGCGGGGATGACGAGCGGAAGTCGTTGCAAGCTACCCCGACTTCTTCGCCGCCAGCGCGTCCGCCACCGCCGTGCGGATGTCGTGCACCGAGAACGGCTTCGTCACCACGTCGTGCACGATGGCGCTGAGGCCGGAGGCGCGTTCGCGCTGGTGGGCAAAGCCGGTCATCAGGAGGATCTTGAGGTCGGGGAAGTCGCGCGCCGCCGCCAGCGCCAGCGCGATGCCGTCCATGACCGGCATCTGGATGTCGGTCAGCAGCAGGTCGAACATGCCCTGTTCGCGGGTCAGGATGTCGAGCGCTTCGGCGCCGTCCTCGGCGGTGACGGTCTCGTGGCCGTCCATGGCGATGGCGCGCGCCACCAGCATGCGCATCGAATCCTCGTCATCGGCGATCAGCACGCGGGGCATGACGTCGTATCTCTTGGATAGTCTCTTGCAAAGTCTCGGCGGGAGCGGCGGCCAGCCGTCAGGCCTGGCCGGCCAAGTCCCGCTTGTTGAAAAAGCGTACGTCAATATTGCGGCCTTCGGGCGGCGGCGAGGCGAGGCGCGACTTGAAATAAGCGCGCTCGCCGGGATTGAGCACCGGCTGTTCAAGCACCGCGTTCCAGGCATAGATCTCCGCACCCTGCGCGTCGCGGACGGAGAAGCGCAAGCGCGGCAGTTCGACGGTCTTTTTGCTCTCACCGACCACCACGCCCTCGATCACCAGCACCGGCTTGCCGTCCACGGTCTCGTTGCTGACCTTGATGTCCTTGAACGCCAGCCCGCGCAGGTTCACCTCGAGCCCAACCATCTTGTAGAATGTCGCGGTCTGCGGTAGCAGCCGCACCACGTCGGCGCGCCAGACCATTAGGGCCAGGATCAGCGCGCCCATCGCGCCGCAGGCGGCCGGCAGGCCGAACGACGGCATGAAGGGAATGCGGGGCAGCGAAGGTAGCCGGAAAAGACGGGCCAGCCGCTCGCGGTGCGTCGTGATCGGCGTCTCCTCGTGATCCGTCGCCCGCCAGTCGCCGCCCTGGTGCGCAGCTTCGCTCTCGGCCGGCCAGCCGGCCGAGATCGAGGGGCTGTCGATCACGGGGGTATCGTGTTGCTCCTCGGCGCTCGCCATCGCCTCCCATTCGGCCGCGGGATCATCGGCGGCGGGGGGGCTCGATGGCGCCGAGTCCGGCATGGCGGCCGGCACGGCTTCGGCCAGTTCGACCGCATCCTCGGGCCGCGCCAGCCAGGTTTCCTTGCAACGGGAGCAGCGGACGGTGCGTCCACCGGGGCCAAGGGTAGCCGGATTGATGGCGTAAGATGTTGTACAATGCGGACAAACGATATGCATGGAGCCCATCTCACCAGTGTCTTCGTCCCGATGCTACATAGCGACCGTTAACGAATCGGAAACCATAACGGTTGCACAACCGTTTTGTCCGGTTGGCGCCCAGACCCACGGCCGACCGGCCCGCTGTCCGGGTTCGTGCCCGGGTTCAGGTTCCAGGCCGGGATTTCGGTTCACGGCTCAAGGCGAGCGGAGCTGAGCTTTGGTTCGGTTCGAAAATGTCGGTTTGCGATACGGGCTCGGCCCGGAGATTTTGCGCGACCTCTCTTTCATGATTCCGGCCCATTCCTTCCAGTTTCTGACCGGACCTTCGGGCGCGGGCAAGACGTCGCTGCTGCGGCTATTGTTCCTGTCGCTGCGGCCGACCCGCGGCCTCGTCAATATTTTCGGCCAGGACGTCTCGCTGCTCGGCAAGGACCAGATCGCGGACATGCGCCAGAAGATCGGCATCGTGTTGCAGGATTTCCGTCTGCTCGATCACATGACCACCTACGAGAACGTGGCGCTGCCGTTCCGCGTGATGGGCCGCGAGGAATCCAGCTACCGCCGCGAGGTGATCGACCTCCTGAAATGGGTCGGGCTCGGCGAACGCATGGACGCGCTGCCGCCGATCCTGTCGGGCGGTGAGAAGCAGCGCGCCGCGATCGCGCGTGCGGTGATCTCGCGGCCGCAATTGCTGCTGGCGGACGAGCCGACCGGCAGCGTCGATCCGACGCTCGGCCGCCGCCTGCTGCGGCTGTTCATCGAATTGAACCGGCTCGGCACCGCCGTCATCATCGCGACCCACGACATCACGCTGATGGATCAGTACGAGGCGCGGCGGATGGTGCTGCACCAGGGACGGTTGCACATCTATGAGTAGGGCGGATGACGAGCATGGTCCGCTGGTGGACCTCGGCAACGAACGCCCGCAGGTGCCGGCCCGCGCGCGCAACATGTCGCCGATCGTGCCGCGCGCCTCGATCTCCGGCCGCGCACTGGTTGCCGTCGTCGCCATCATGACGTTCCTCGCCTCGATCACGACAGGCACGGTGTTCCTGGTCAGCGCATCGGCGGCGGAATGGCAGTCGGAGGTGGCGAGCGAGATCACCGTCCAGGTGCGCCCGCAAGCGGGGCGCGACCTCGATCGCGACGTCAACGCGGCGGCGGAAGCGATGCGGACGCAGCCCGGCATCGTCCAGGTCAAGCCGTTCAGCAAGGATGATTCGGCAAAACTGCTCGAGCCGTGGCTCGGCAGCGGCCTGTCGATCGAGCAATTGCCGGTGCCGCGTGTCATCGTCGCGCGCGTGCAGCCCGGCACCACGCTGGATCTGGCGGGCTTGCGCAAGGCCGTGACGCAGGTGGCGCCGTCGGCCAGCGTCGACGATCACCGCGCCTGGATCGAGCGCATGCGCTCGATGACCGGGGCGACCGTCTTCGCCGGCATCGGCATTCTCGCGCTGGTGATCGTGGCGACGATCATCTCGGTCTCGTTCGCAACCCGCGGCGCGATGGCCGCGAACCGCCCGATCGTCGAGGTGCTGCACTTCGTCGGCGCCGGCGACCGCTATATCGCCAATCATTTCCTGCGCCATTTCCTCCGCCTCGGCCTCGAGGGCGGGGTGATCGGCGGCGGCGCCGCGATGCTCGGCTTCGGCTTCTCGGAATCGATCGCCGCCTGGTTCTCGGGCACGCCGGTCGGCGATCAGTTCGCTGCGCTATTGGGCACGTTTTCGCTGCCGCCTTTGGGTTATCTGGCGCTTGCAGTGCAGGCGGTGGCGATCGCGGCCATCACCGCCTGGGCCTCGCGGCGCACGCTGTTCGCCACGCTGGACGATATCGATTGATGCGATAGTCGCGCTGGCCGTGAAGTACGTCACGGACCCCGGGACTACACTTCGTCTCAAAACGTTCTAGAATTGCACAGGACACGGATAGCCGGATCACATGGACCCGCAGGACGACGACAGCAAGCCGGAGACGCGCGCCACGCGGCGGGGATGGCTGCGAGCGGTCGTCGTCGGCGGCCTGGCGATTCTGTTCGTCAGCGCGGCGGTCGGCTTCGTCGCCTTCCTCTCGCAATTGCGCGGCGTCGAGATCAAGCCGGCACGCAACGCCGACGGCATCGTGGTGTTGACCGGCGGCTCGTCGCGGGTCTCGGACGCGATGGAATTGCTGGCCGCCGGCTACGGCAAGCGCCTCCTGATTTCCGGCGTGCATCCGACCAACGCGGTGAGCGACATCTCGCGTTCGCTGCCCGACAACCACTCGCTGCTCGGCTGTTGCGTCGACCTCGACCGCTCCGCCGTCAACACCCGCAGCAATGCCGCGGAGACGCGGCGCTGGGCCCGCGAGCGCGGCTTCACGTCGCTGATCGTGGTGACGTCGAACTACCACATGCCGCGCGCGATCCTGGAGTTGTCGCATGCCATGCCCGACATCACGCTGATTCCGTTCGCCGTGATCGGCGAGCGCTGGCGCGACGAGCCGTGGTGGACCAGCGGCGCGACGCTGCGGCTGTTGTTGTCGGAATATGCGAAATACGTCGCGGCCGAAGTGCGCGTGCGGCTCGACGATATCGGCATCGAGGTGATGCCGGAAGCATCCGAACAGCCCGCCCCGGCTCAGCGCCGGCCGGCGACCGCGCAGGCGAACTAGGGCGGCTCCCGACATTCAGGCCGTGGCCGTGATGACATGCGCCTGAATCTTGGCGGCAACCTCGCCGCTGCCATGTCTGTCTGCAATCGCCGACGCGGCGTAGTCGGTCGCGGCTTCCAGCTTTGCGGCGTCTCTGGCCTCGATCTCGCTGCGCAGCACGGTTCCCTGGCAATAGGCGACGGCCGGAAGCCGCGGCGAGGGCGCACGGCTTTGTTCGGCTCTCGTCTCGATTGCCACGCTCGAAAAGCCGGCTTGCTCCAGTTCGCTACGGATCTGTGCCGTGTCGTGGTAGCCGTGCGGCGTGCGCGCCAGGAAGCGCGGCGGATCGTCCGGAAAGATCCTTGCGAGCGCGTTCGTCACATCATCCGCAAAAACATTCTCCTCGATGCGGTCCCATACGCTGAACAGGAAATGTCCTCCGGGTTTCAGCACCCGCTTCGCCTCGCGGTAGGCGGCTGACCGGTCGGGAAAGAACATTGCGCCGAACTGGCAACACACGAGATCGAACGCCGCATCTTCAAACGGCAGTGCCAGCGCATCCGCCTGGCGCCATGCGATCCGACTGTCGGGCGCTTGCCGCGAGGCCGCATAGTCGAGCATCGGCTGGTTGAGGTCGGTGACCACATAGCTTGCACCGGGGGATAATTTTGGAGCCAGCGCGCGGGTAACAACCCCGGTGCCGGCGGCGACTTCCAGAACCGCGCTCGGCGACAAGGCTGCTGCCCGCCGCGCAATATCCGCGGCGTAGGGTTCGAAAATCAACGGCACCATGTAGCGATCGTAATTTTCCGGAATCGAGCCGGCGAACAGCTTGTCGGTTTCCAGCATGGTTCACCACCCGTCATCCGTTTGATGCTGATTGAACTATGACACAATCGGCATGTTAACGGCCGCTGTTCCCTCCGCAAGGCGGCACTCCAACGGGCATCGATCCAGTCAGCTCGGAAGAGTCGAAAGCCAGATTGCAGGCCGGCGAATCCACACCATTTGCGTGTCTCGAAAAATCGCGTGCAACGTCGACAATGCTCAACGTTCGCGCGCAGATTCGCCTGAAAAAATAGGCATTTAAAGGTGAACGAGCTCACATCGGAAGCTCGAACGGCAGGTCCATTTTGCTGGCTTGGGGTGAGCCAGATGCACGACCGAATTACCATCCCGATGTCAGCGACCGGCGAGCTGCCGCAGCTCAAAGACCATGGCCGCGACCTGCGAATAGATGCCTGCCGAGGTATCGCGCTGTGGTGGATCTTTCTTGATCACATTCCCAACAACATCGGAAGCTGGCTGACGCTGCGCAACTACGGCTTTAGCGACGCCGCCGAGATATTCATGTTCGTCTCGGGCGTAACCTGCGCGCTCGCCTACGGCGCGGCGTGGCGCCGCGAGGGCTGGAGCGGAGTGATCAGCCGAACGCTGCGGCGAAGCTGGGACATCTATGTCGCATTTCTGGTGGTCACCCTCGCCTGCGCCATCCTGGTTCACCTCACAGGTCGCCTTGCCGACGAGAGCAACACGCGTGTCTTGCTGGACGATCCCGGCGCGGCGCTCGCGCGCGCGGCGGTCCTGCAATACCGTCCCGTCAATACCGATGTATTGCCGGCCTTTGTGCTTCTTCACCTCCTGTTCGCGCCGCTGCTGTGGCTGCTGCTTCGAGCGCCGAAGGCGACGCTTGGCGCCTCGCTGGCACTTTATGCATCGGTGCATGCCTTCGGCTGGACCGTTCCGGCATGGCCGGACGGACACTGGGCTTTCAATCCGCTGGCCTGGCAACTGCTTGTGGTGCTCGGTGCGTGGTGGATGATTGACGGCAAGACGGTCCAGCCGTGGGTGACGTCACGCACGACGCGTGTGCTTGCCGTTCTTTTTCTTCTCGTCAGCCTGGTCATCGCATTGAGTTGGCAAATTGGACCGCTGCAAGCACTGATTCCGACAGGACAGGCGAAACTGCTTTACTCAGTGGACAAATCGAATCTCGATCCATTGCGGCTGCTGCATTTTCTGGCCATCGCGGTCGTGGCGGCGTGGCTCGTGCCTCGCAATTGGCGGGGGTTGGCAACGCCGGTCATGCGCGCCGCCGCCAGCTGCGGCCAGAACTCGCTGCCAATCTATTGCCTCGGCGTTATCCTGACGTTCGCCAGCCAGGCGCTGCTCGAAACTTCAGGCGGACTGGCGATGCAGATCGCGCTGAGTCTCGCGGGCATCGCGGCGATGATCGCGGCCGCAACATTGCTGAACTCGATCAGCACCAAACGCTGGCAGCGATCGTAATACTCGCAACTGCGCTTGCATGGTGAAACAGAGAGGACAGCGCCATGAGCACGATCCACGGGTTTACCGAGCCGGGACCGGCGACGGCAAAGCGTCAGGTTTACAGTCCTTTCGAAAAATATTGGATTGCATTTCTGGAGTGGCGCAAACGCGACGCGCGGCGTGCCCAATTGTGTCACCTGACGGACAGTGAGCTTGCGGACATCGGCATCACGCGCGGTGAGATCGATTACGTCGCGTCGCACCGAGACATAGATCCGCGAGACATCCCATTCGCCAGTTGAAGGTCGTTGCCTGCCGGGCCGCGAGGGCGCACGTCAAACTCAACGGCTGCTGCTGTCTCCGGGTGGGAGCAGCGGATGCTGGTCGTGCAGCATCGTCGCGAGGCGGTGCAGTTGTGAATCGCGAAAGCCTTCGGCCTCGATCGCTTTCACGGTCGAGAGCACGTAATCGCGGTTGACACCGGACTGGCCGTGACCCTGCAGAACGTGGCGCAGTTGTTCGGCGATCGACAGCCGTCCGGCATATTGCCCATGACCGCGGTCGACCACGTAGACCAGTGCGCTGACGCGGTCGCGCGCCTCGTTCTCCAGCCACACCGAGCGCTTCACCTCGCGATAGACCGAGGTGACCTGCTCGCGCTCGCGCAGATAGGCAATCGTCGCCGCGCCGTTCTTTTCCGCGACGCGGAAGGCGATGCCGCGGCAGGCGCCGCCGCGGTCGAGGCCGAGCACCAGGCCCGGCTTTTCCGGCGTGCCGCGATGGACGAAGGAATAGACGCAGAGCGCGCGGTGTTCGCCGATCAGCCGTGCCGGAACCCGTTCGATGAATTCGAAGCCCGGGCGCCACATCAGGGAGCCGTAGCCGAACACCCAGAGGTCGCCTGTGGAGAATTCCGTATCGTTCAGTGCAATTGCGGCCATGCGACTGCACCGCTACCAGAATGGAACGACAAAGCGAAGTGATTTCAATGCCTTTTGTTGTGGGCATGGGATGCTTACATTCGCCCCAATCGCTAGCCAAAGGACGCCGCATGCCTGACATGACCCCCGCGCCGCGCCGGCGCCCGCTGTGGCGCCTCTTCATCATGCCCGCTTTGCTTGTCGTTGCTGCGGCGGCCTGGAGCGGATTCTGGTTCTATGCCGCGTCCGAGGTCGGCGTGCGCGCCGATGCGTGGGCCGCGCAGGAGGCGAAGTCCGGCCGGGTCTATGCCTGCGCCAGGCGCACGGTGGCAGGTTTTCCGTTCCGTCTCGAGGTCAGCTGCGACGACGCCAGCGTCTCGCTGGTGTCGCAGACCGCGGGCGCCCAGGTGCCGTTCACGGCGCGGCTCGGCGAGATCCTGGTGATCGCGCAGATCTACCAGCCGCAACTCCTGATCGCCGAATTCAAGGCGCCGGCGACGCTTTCCGATCGTGGCCAGCCGCCGTCGATGAAGGTAAACTGGACGCTCGGCCGCAGCAGCGTGAACGGCTTGCCCGGGCCCCCGCAGCGCGCTTCCGTCGAGTTCGAGAATCCCTCGCTCAACCGGGTCAACGGACCGGTCGAGACCCCGCTTGCGCGGGCCAGCCACATCGAGTTGCATGGTCGCCTCGCCGACGGTTCGACCAATGAACATCCCGTGATCGAAACCGCGCTGCAGATCAGGGACGGCAGCGTGCAGGAGGTGCATCCGGTGCTCGCGGCATCGTTCGATGCCGACATCCAGACCAAGCTGACCGGCCTGAAGGACCTTTCGCCAAAGCCCTGGCCCGAGCGCTTCAGGGAGCTGCAGGCGGCGGGCGGCCATGTCGAGATCGAGCGCTCGCGGATTCAGCAGGGCGACCTGATCTCGGTCGCGGCGGGGACGCTGCGGCTCAACGAGCAGGGCCGGATCGACGGCGAACTGCAGATGACGGTCGCGGGACTCGAGAAAGTGATTCCGCTGCTTGGCATCGAGAAGATGCTGGAGGAGGGCGTGCCGCAGGCAACGCTCGATCGCGTCGCGCCCGGCGTCAAGACGCAGGACCTCAACAATCTGTTCGGCGCGCTCGACAGGGCGATCCCGGGCCTCGGCAAGGTCGTCAAGCAGAACGCCAATGCCGGCGTCACCGCTGGCATCAACGCGCTCGGCAAGGAGACGGAGCTGGAAGGCAGAAAGGCGCGCGCCTTCCCGATGCGTTTTGTCGATGGCGCGGTGTTCCTCGGCCCGTTGAAGGTCGGTCAGGTGCCGCCGCTGTTCTAGCGAACGCTCTCCCCGTCATTCGAGGAGCGAAGCACGAAGCGATCCATCCATCTCCGTGCGGGTGTTTGGATTGCTTCGGGGAGCCCTGTCATCCGGGGCGCGGTCGCGCGACCCGCTGGCTCGCAACAACGGTGGCGCTTAATCCGCCTTCTTCAGCGCCGGATGCGGCCGGCCGAAATCGGCGGCGGCCGAATCCTGGCCGATCTCGACGATGCCGCGGCGGATTGCGCGGGTGCGGGTGAAGTGCTCGAACAGCGCCTCGCCATCGTTGCGGCGGATTGCGCGGGTGAGCTTTGAGAGATCCTCGTTGAAGGTGCCGAGCATTTCCAGCACGGCTTCCTTGTTGTTCAAGAACACGTCGCGCCACATCGTCGGGTCCGAGGCCGCGATGCGGGTGAAGTCGCGGAAGCCGCCGGCGGAGAATTTGATGACTTCCGACGACGTCACCTGCGCCAGTTCGTCCGCCGTGCCGACGATGGTGTAGGCGATCAGATGCGGCAGATGGCTGGTGATCGCCAGCACCAGGTCGTGATGGTCCGGCGTCATGGTCTCGACCTTGGCGCCCATGCCGGCCCAGAAGGCGCGCAGCGCCTCGACCGCGGTCGGGTCGGAGCCTTCGGGCGGGGTGAGGATGCACCAGCGGTTGATGAAGAGTTCGGCGAAACCGGAGTCAGGGCCGGAGTGTTCGGTGCCGGCCACCGGGTGCGCCGGAACGAAATGAACGCCCGCAGGCAGGTGCGGCGCCATCTCGCGGACGATCGCGCCCTTGACCGAGCCGACGTCGGAAATGATCGCGCCGGCTTTCAGATGCGGCGCGATCTCCTGCGCAACCACCCCGCAGGCGCCGACCGGGATGCAGAGGATCACGAGGTCGGCGTCCTTGACGGCCTCCACATTGGTCTCCAGCACGCGGTCGACGATGCCGAGTTCGGTCACCCTTGCGCGGGTCTGTTCCGAGCGGGCGGTGGTGACGATTTCGCTGGCGAGGGCCTGCGCCCGCGCCGCGCGCGCGATCGAGCCGCCGATCAGGCCGAAGCCGATCAGCGCGACGCGCCGGAAGATCGGTGTCCCGTTCAACTGGTTGCTCACTTGACCGCCATGAAGTCGCGCAAGCCATCGATGACGAGGCGGTTGGCCTCCTCATTGCCGATGGTCATGCGCAGCGCATGCGGCAGGCCGTAATTGTTGAGCGCCCGCAGCACCAGGCCGCGCCTGGTCAGGAACGCGTCCGCATCGGCCGCGGTCTTGCCCTTGTCGCTGGGGAAGTGGATCAGCACGAAGTTCGCGACGCTCGGCGTCACCTTGAGCCCGAGCTTGCCGATCTCTTCGGTCAGGCGGTTGCGCCACTCTTCCGTGAAGGCCTTCGACTTCCGGACATGCGCGGTGTCCTCGATCGCCGCGACCGCCGCCAGCATCGCCGGCGTCGAGACGTTGAAGGGGCCGCGGATCCGGTTCACGGCATCGACGATGTGCGCCGGGCCGAACATCCAGCCGATGCGCAGCGCCGCCAGCCCGTGGATCTTGGAGAAGGTGTGCGTCATCAC
>NZ_DAINNI010000110.1:0-15951 GCF_036735945.1 Bradyrhizobium sp.
AGCTTCCACAGCTCCGCCATGTTGAAGCTCTCGTAGACCTGGCCCTGGTTGGCGGCGCCGTCGCCGAAATAGGCCAGCGAGACGTTGTCGTTGCCGCGGTAGCGGTTGGCGAACGCAAGGCCGGTGCCGAGCGAGACCTGGGCGCCAACGATGCCGTGGCCGCCGTAGAAGTGCTTTTCCAGGCTGAACATGTGCATGGAGCCGCCCTTGCCCTTGGAATATCCGCCGCGGCGACCGGTGAGCTCGGCCATCACACCGTTGGCGGACATGCCGCAGGCCAGCATGTGGCCGTGGTCCCGGTACCCGGTTATGACCTGATCGCCCTCCTTGAGGGCCATCTGCATCCCGACCACGACGGCTTCCTGGCCGATATAGAGGTGGCAGAAGCCGCCGATCGCACCCATGCCGTAGAGCTGGCCGGCCTTTTCCTCGAAGCGGCGGATCAGGAGCATGTCCCGCAGTGCGGCCAATTCCTGCGCCTTGGTGAATTCCGGAGGGGATCCGTTTGCCTGCCCTGTTTCTTTCGCGACGACGCTTTTCTTGGGTGCAGCCATGGCAATTCCGGGTGAGAAGAGAGACGGGATAAGCCCTCTCTATCCCAACTCAAACCGCCGTGAAAGGATTGCGTGCGCTGGGGAAAATATTGCTATGCCGCACTGCAACGCGGGCAGCGACATTTTCGAAATCGAATTCGCGGTTTTTTGAAATTTGCAGACCGGCGATGCCTGCATGCACGTGACGGCTGCGACATTCGCGCCGTCCGCGTCGGACAATCAGTTCGGCTTGATGATCCGGACGAGGTCGCGCGGATTGGCGTAGTCGAGCTGGAAGCGCGCACGCTCGTCCAGCATGTCAGGATCGACCCGGTCGGAGCGCAACAGCGACACCCGCTGCTCGCCCTGCGCCCGCTCGCGCTTCAGCCGCGCCAGCTCCGAGGTCAGCGCGATGATTTCCTGATCAAGCTCCTGCCGCGCGTTCAGCCCATACTTGCCGGTATAGGCGTTGACGCCGAAATAGCCGACCATCAGCGCCGCTATCGTGTAGAGCGCGAGCCCGGTCAGGATGGATTTCAGTCGCGTGCGGGAAACCATGCGCCAAGATGCGATGGCCGGGTTAATGGATTCCTAATGAAGCAGAGCTTGCTGCCTCCACCGTCGTTGCGGGGAGCTCGCGACAAAATTGCAAAGCAATTTTGCGCTGAAGCGAGGAAGCAATCCATCTATCCCGCGCCGCGCGATGAATTGCTTCGCGGAGCCTGTCATCCGGCGGCGCTTCGCGCCGACCGGGTGGCTCGCAATGACGCCGAGAGGTCCGTTATCTGTTCTGCTTCTCGATGAACGCGGCAAACGCGTCGATATATTGCTGCAGCACCTTCTGCACCGCTTCCTTGGTAAGCTGGCCCTTGTCGTCGAAGGCATCGCCGACGCCGTTCAGGTAGATTTCGGGCTGGCCGAGGATCGAGCCGGAAATGCCGGGCAGGATGTTCTGCAGATGCTTGGCCGCGGCGACGCCGCCGAGCGCGCCGGGCGAGTTGGCGACGATGCCGATCGGCTTGCCGAGGAACGAGCTCTTGCCATAGGGGCGCGAGGCGACGTCGATCGCATTCTTGAGCACGCCCGGGATCGAGCGGTTGTATTCCGGCGTCACGAACAGCACGCCGTTCGACTTCTGCAGCTTTTCGCGCAAGCCTAGCCAGTCGGCTGGCGGCGCGGCTTCCAGGTCCTGGTTGAAGAAGGAAATGCCCTCCAGCGTGGTCACGTCGAGCTTGAGCGAGGCCGGCGCCAGTTTTGCGAGCGCATTGGCGACCTTGAGTGAAAAGCTCTCCTTGCGGAGACTGCCGACGATCGTGACGATGGTATGGGTGGCCATTTAGATATCCCTTGGTGAAGCAAAAGCGCCTGCGCTCTCATAAGCCTGATCGGCCAAAAGATGCAAGTGCATGAACAGCACAATTTTGGAAACGCTGCGTACCCGTCGTGAACGCACGCGCGTCGCCGCAGGCAACCACCGAGGGCAGCCTGCTACGTCACGTCATCAAGATCGCGCTCAGATCACCGGGTTCCAGGCAATCGGCACCAGGCGGTATTTCGCGCCGTCCTTCTCGACATGGCCGATCGAGGGGAAGGTGAAATGGAAGCCCACCACCAGTGCCTTTTCGGCCGCCGCCATGTCGTAGAACTTGTGACGGGTGGCGGCCGCCGTGACAGGGTCGACGTCGTAGGCGACGTGCCAGTCCGGATTGCGCAGGAAGAATTCCGGGATGTTGGTGACGTCGGACTGGATCAGGATCCTTGAATCGCCGGAAGCAACCGCGAAGGCCGTATGGCCGGGCGTATGACCGGGAGCCGCGATCGAGGTGATGCCTGACACGACTTCCTTGCCCCAATCGTACCTGGTCACCCTGGATTCGATCCCCGCATAGATTTTGCGGACGTTCGCGAAATAATTCTTCATCATCTGGTTGGATTCGGCCTTCGCGGCGTTCTCCTCGCTCATCCAGAATTCCCAGTCCTTTGCCGGGACCATGATCTCGGCGTTGGGAAATGCCATCGAGCCGTCGAGGGCGCGAATGCCGTTGGTGTGGTCGGGATGCAGATGCGACATCAGCACCACGTCGATGCTCTTGGGATCGACGCCGGCCGCCGCGAGATTTTGCAAGGTTCGTCCGACCGCGCCCTTGGTCGGTTCGAGATTGGCGATCCCGTTGCCGCAGTCGATCAGCACAAGCTTGCCGCCGGTGTTGATAAGCTGCGGGTTGAACGGCACCGTCACCATCCCCTTCGGCATGTAGGCGGCTTCGGCCGCCGCCAGCGCCTCCTCTTTCGGGACGTTCTTCACGAAAGTGTCGGGCATCGGGAACGAACGCGCCCCGTCATTGATCGAGGTGCATTCAAAGCTGCCGACCTTGTAGCGGTAGAAGCCCGGCGCCTGCGTGCCGGACGGCGACACCGTTGCGCCTGCGGTCGAGACCGGAAATGACGAAAGCATTGCGGCTGTGCCCACGGCAGCCGCGCCGCCCAGAAGCTGGCGGCGATCCAAATCGGTCATGGCGAATACTCCCCTTGCGCTGGTTGCGGTTGTTCCGCATTCATTTGCGCCGCAAATGTTCTCCCGTTGCCGGGAGAACGCAAGCCAGATCTGGCGGGGGAGTGCCGCCTGTCGAGGTCAGACCTTGCTCGGGTTGATCAGGAATTTCTCGCCGGTGGAGCGCTTGTTGTAGACGGCGATGTTGGCGAGCTGCAGCGTCTCCTGCAACGACACGACCTTCGTGTAATGGCTGGCGAAGGTGGTCTTGAGCTCGGACGCCACGCGCTGCCGCAGCCGGCCGATCTCGGCGGGGCCGATCTTCTGCAGGAACGGCGTCAGCAGCCAGCCGCCGACGCCCCAGGTCAGGCCGAATGCCCGGGTCAGCTCGGTCGGACGGTTGTCGAGGCTGCCGTAGATGTAGACCTGCTTGTACACGTTGGAACCGTAGCGGCTGTATTCCTTGGCGGTCTTGTTGGCCGCTATTTCCATGGCGGTGAGGATCTGGCTGGCGAGCTTGCCGCCGCCGATGGCGTCGAAGGCGATGGTGGCGCCGGTTTCCACCAGCGCATTGGTGAGATCGTCCATGAAGGCCGGCGCGGTGGAATCGACGACATGTTTCGCGCCGATCTTGTGCAGGATGTCGGCCTGCTCCTTGCTGCGCACGATGTTGACGAGGCCGATGCCGTCCTTGATGCAGATCTTGTTGAGCATCTGGCCGAGGTTTGAGGCGGCGGCGGTATGCACCAGCGCCTTGTGACTTTCACGCCGCATGGTTTCGGTCATGCCGAGCGCGGTCAGGGGATTGACGAACCATGATGCGCCGTCGGCAGGCGTGGTGCCCTCGGGCAGCTCCATCACGTCCCGTACCTTGATGGTGCGGTACTGGGTGTACATCGCGCCGCCGATCATCGAGACGGTCTTGCCCGTCAGCGCCTTCGCGGCATCCGACGCTCCGGCCCGGATCACGACGCCGGCGCCCTCGTTGCCGACCGGCAGCGACTGATCGAGGCGCGCCGCCATCATCCGCATCGCCGTATCCGGCATCTTCGCGGTGATAACAGGCGCATCGGCGCTGCCCGACACTGTTGCGGTCGACATGTCGGCCGGGCCGATCAGAAGCCCGAGATCGGAGGGATTGATCGGACTCGCCTCGACCCGGACCACGACCTCGTCGTCACCAGGCTCGGGCGTCGGGATGCTTACCAGCGACAGTTCGAGTTCGCCGCTCTTCCTGAGCAGCGAACGCAGTTGCAGTCCGCTTCTGCCGTCACTCATCGTCAATCCTCCCGTTGCACCTGTTAATTTGGAAGCGCCGGTGCGTTATGCCAGCGCCTTCAGCGCCGCCCTGCCCGCATACTTCGCCTGCTCGCCAAGCTGCTGCTCGATGCGCAGGAGCTGGTTGTACTTGGCGGTGCGGTCGGAGCGGGCCAGCGAGCCGGTCTTGATCTGTCCGCAATTGGTGGCGACCGCGAGATCGGCGATGGTGGAATCTTCCGTCTCGCCGGAACGGTGCGACATCACGGAAGTGTAGCCGTATTTGTGCGCGAGTTCGACGGCGGCGAGCGTCTCTGTCAGCGTGCCGATCTGGTTGACCTTGATCAGGATCGAGTTGGCGCGGCCGTTCTTGATGCCGTCGGCCAGCCGCGTCACGTTGGTGACGAACAGGTCGTCGCCGACGAGCTGGCACTTCCTGCCGATCAGGTCGGTCAGTTCCTTCCAGCCCTCCATGTCGTCTTCCGACATGCCGTCCTCGATGGTGACGATCGGATAGCGCGCGACGAGATCGGCGAGATATTTCGCCTGTTCCGAGCGCGAGCGGGTCTTGTTTTCGCCGCCATAGACATAGGCGCCGTCCTTGAAGAATTCGGTGGCGGCGCAGTCGAGGCCGAGCATGACGTCGCTGCCGGCCTTGTAGCCGGCCTTGCCGATCGCGCCCATCACGAACTCCAGCGCGGCATCCGCCGACGGCAGGTTGGGTGCAAAGCCGCCCTCGTCGCCGACATTGGTGTTGTGGCCGGCCTTCTTCAGTTCGCCCCGCAGCGTGTGGAAGATTTCCGAGCCGCAGCGCAGCGCTTCGGCAAAACTCTCCGCGCCCACCGGCAGGATCATGAATTCCTGGAAGTCGATCGGATTGTCGGCATGCACGCCGCCATTGATGATGTTCATCATCGGCACCGGCAGGGTCCGCGCCGAGGTGCCGCCGACATAGCGATAGAGCGGCATGTCGAAGGATTCGGCGGCCGCCTTGGCGCAGGCCAGCGAAACACCGAGGATGGCGTTGGCGCCGAGCCGGCTCTTGTTCGGCGTGCCGTCGAGATCGATCATGATCTGGTCGATCTGGACCTGCTCCTCGACGGACTGGTCGCTCAGCGCCTCGTAGATTTCGCCGTTGACGGCCGCGACCGCCTTCTGCACGCCCTTGCCGAGATAGCGCTTCTTGTCGCCGTCCCGCAGCTCGACCGCCTCGTGCGCGCCGGTCGAGGCGCCGGAGGGGACCGCCGCGCGGCCGATCGAGCCGTCTTCCAGCACGACATCGACTTCGACGGTGGGATTGCCCCGGCTGTCGAGAATTTCGCGGCCAATGATGTCGACGATGGCGGTCATATCTGAACTTTCCTGGAAATGGTGGGGTCCGGTTTCGGAAGGCGTCTTACACGGCAAGCAAGCAAATGTGAACGGCTGGGCGACGGCCTTTTCCGGACGTTCGGAGCGGGTCAGGATAGACTTGCTTCAGGTTGATCTCAGCGCCCTAACCTTCACATTGATAGACTGGGGTAACGCAATGAATCGCCGCCAGTTTCTCAGGAACTCCGCCGCCGGAATCCTCGCCGCACCGGCCCTCGTTCGCCACGCCGATGCCCAGGAAGGCCCGTTCCGCGTCAAATATTATCCGGTCAAGGCAGGCATGGGCTCGCGCGACACGACACCCGCCCCTGACGGCACGATCTGGTTCTGCGGCCAGCGCAACGGCACGCTTGGCCGGCTCGACCCGCGTGACGGCTCCTACCGGCTGGTCGATCTCGGCAAGGGCGCCGCCCCCCACGGCGTCATCATCGGCCCGGATGGCGCGCCCTGGGTCACCGAAGGCGGCCAGAACGCGATCGCGCGCGTCGACCCCGGCGACCATAAGGTCACCCTGTTCCGCCTGCCCGAAAAGGAGGCTTACGCCAACCTCAACACCGCCGTGTTCGACAGGAACGGCATCTACTGGTTCACCGGTCAGTCCGGCATCTACGGCCGGCTCGATCCGAAGTCCGGCGACATGACCGTGTTCAAATCACCGCGCGGCCGCGGCACCTACGGCATGACGATCACGCCGAAAGGCGACATCTGGTACGCCTCGCTCGCGGGCAACCACATCGCCAAAATCGATCCGGCGACCGGCAGCGCCACCGTGGTCGAACCGCCGACGCCGAACCAGGGCGCGCGGCGGGTGTGGTCGGATTCGAAGGGCCGGATCTGGGTCAGCGAGTGGAACAGCGGCAATTTATCGGTGCACGATCCCGCCGACGGCTCCTGGAAGGCCTGGAAGCTGCCGGGCAGCAATCCGCGCACCTATGCGGTCTATGTCGACGACAGGGACAAGGTCTGGGTCACCGATTTCGGGGCGAACGCGATTGTGTGCTTCGATCCCGTGACGGAGAAATTCAACGCGTTCCCGAGCGACAAATCCGGCGCCAATGTGCGCCAGCTCGACGGCCGGCCCGGCGAGACCTGGGGCGGCGAGTCCGGCAATGACCGCCTGGTCGTGATACAGACGATCTCGTGAAGTTCTTCAGCGTCCTGCTGTTGTTGCTGCTCCTGCCGACTTCCGCTTCTGCTGAAGCGGACGGCCCGCGGGCGTTCACGCCCTGCCGCGCCTGTCACAGCCTCGACCCCGCCGAGCGCGGCCTGCCCGGCCCCAACCTCTCGGGGCTGATCGGCCGCGCGGTGGCGGGCGATCCCGAGTTCGATTATTCGCCCGCGCTGCGCAAGGCGCGCGACGAAGGCTTGCGCTGGGACGAAAAGCGACTCGATAGCTTTCTCACAGATCCCGCGGCGATGTTTCCGGGATTGTGGATGTCGATCCGCGGGGTCGAGGACATCACCGAGAGGCAGGCGCTGGTGCGGTTTTTCGCCGATCCATCCTCACGGTAGCGGTTGACGACCACGCCCTGTTGCGGCCATGTCGGCGCTCGCAAAGGACGATCCTGATGGCCAAGAAAGTATCCAAGAAATCACTGCCCGCATCGCTGCAGCTCGGCCGGGCCGTCGAATGGCCCGGTAGCCCCGAGCAGGCGAAACTCGACCGCGTGCCCAATCCGCAGGCCGGCACAATTTATCTGGTCCGCTTCACCGTGCCCGAATTCACCTCGATCTGCCCGGTGACGGGCCAGCCGGACTTTGCGCATCTGGCGATCGACTACGTGCCGGGCCAATGGCTGCTGGAATCCAAGTCGCTGAAACTCTACGTCGCGAGCTTCCGCAATCACGGCGCCTTCCACGAGGATTGCACGGTCATGATTGGCAAGCGCATTGCCGACGAGATCAAACCGAAATGGCTCCGCATCGGCGGCTACTGGTATCCGCGCGGCGGCATCCCGATCGACGTGTTCTGGCAGACCGGCAAGCTGCCGAAGGAAGTCTGGGTGCCGGATCAGGGCGTCGCGCCGTATCGCGGGCGGGGATGACTCGATCATCGAGAAGCCGTGCCCTGCGCACGACGCGCGCGAGACTCATCGATTCCACCCGACCTTCGCCAATCCTTCCATCATGTGATCGTAGTCGGCCCGATGATAATACGGCGGCAATCGGCTGGCGTACACGTCGATCGACGACGGGCAGGTTCGCCTGAATTCCCGGATGACATTCGCTCCCTCGGCGCAGTCGCCGAGTTGTCCAAGTGAGGCCGCAAGCCAGCGGTACGCAAAATGGATCGTCGGGTAGCTGCGCACCGTTTGCCGGGCCACTTGCGCGGCGCTGCGATAGTCGTTCTCGAAGTAGTGCGAGGCCGCGATCTGGGACAGACGAATTGGGCGTGCCGGGTCGCGCGGGCTTAGCCGCAAATAACTCTCAAGCGAGGCGCGTCCTTCCTTGCGTTCTCCCGCAAATACCAAAGCTGCGCCCAGCACGCCGCAGGCGTCGGCACAATTCGGGGTGACCTCCAGCGCTCGTTCGGCCTCGGCGATGGCAGCTCGGTTCTCGCCGGTCAAATGGAGCGTAAGCGCCAGCCGAGCGCGCGCCTCGGCATTTTCCGGGTCCAGCTCCACGGCCTTGCACGCCAGCGGCTCGCTCCGCTTGCAGCCTTCGGCGGTCGAGATCTGGCCGAAGGCTGAAGATTCCATCAAGTACGTCCAGGCAAGACCGTCATAACCCGGCGAGTAGTCCGTTTCGAGCGTTACTGCCTGCTGAAAGAACCGCCTGGCCTGCAGATTGTCGGCGACGGATAGCTTGAGCATATGCCACACGCCGCGCTGATAGGATTCCCACGCACTCAGGCTCTCCGGCGCCCGGCGTACAATGCGCTTGCGCTCTGCGTCGATAATCGCCGGGGCCAGCGCCGTCACAATGGCGTCCGTGATCTCATCCTGAACGCCAAAAACATCAGTAAATTTCAGATCGTATTGCGCGGACCAAACCTGGATGGCAGTGCACGCATCGACGAGCCGACACGTGACCCGGCCGCGGCCGTTGCTATGTCGCGCGCTACCTTCCAGCACATAGCGGACGTCAAGCTGACGCCCAATTTCACGAACATCGACCGTCGTTCCCTTGAACGTAAAGCTCGAATTGCGTGCGATCACCAGCAGCCAGCGCAAACGCGCCAACGCAGTGAGGACCTCTTCGGCAATGACATCCCCGAAGAAGTCCTGTCCTGGATCACCAGAGAGATTTACAAATGGCAGCACGGCAATGGACGGCAGCTCACCTGATACTTCCTCGCGCCGCCAGCTGGGTGCGTGCTTTTCATCGACATCGCCCACGAAGCGAAAGCCCCTGCCCGGCAGGGTCTTGATCAGGCGCTGCTGCCGCCCGCTGTCACCAACAGCGCGTCGCACCACGTTCAGCCGCGTCGTGAGGGCGGAATCGGTGATCGCCCGTCCCGCCCAGACAGCCGCGACCAACTGGTCCTTGGTAACGGTGCGGTCGCGGTGCTGAATGAGATAGGCGAGCAGCTCGAGCGCCTGGGGCGCTGCCGGCAACAACACGCTGTTCCGGCGCAATTCGTGCCTCGCCGTATCCAGCTCATAGTCCTCGAAGCAGTAGCGCACGACCATACCCGCAAGCCAGAAGCCGCATGCAAGCTATCATGAAGATATCAGCCGGCAGTGAGGAAAAGTGACGACGCAGTGAAGCTGGTTGTCCTGCCCTGGCTTACGCTGCGGGGGTCTCCGGAGAGAGTCCTGACCGATGAATCGTCGCCAGTTCATGCTTTGCGCGTCTGCCGTGAGTTTGCCAGGCGGCATCGCTCGCGCGCAGCCCGCCCCCAAAACCTCGCGTGTCGGCATCCTGGTCAATGGCGGTCCGGGCCCTTACCTGGATGCCTTTCGCGGGGACTTCGCCAAGCTGGGATACAGAGAGGGCGATGGCTTCGCCATCGAGCCGCGGTATGCGCAGGGGCAGCTCGATCGGTTGCCGGCGTTGGCGACCGATCTGGTCCAGCTCGGTGCGGACGTCATCATGACACTGGGAGGTCCGGCGTCGCGGGCGGCCAGGAACGCGACCTCCACAATCCCCATTGTCTTCTCGGTCGTGACCGATCCCGTGGCCATTGGCCTTGTCGCCAGCATGGACCGTCCGGGCGGCAACGCGACTGGAGTAACGAGCCTTGATCCCGAGCAGGCCATGCGCCAGCTTGAACTCGTCCGAAACATGTTTCCGAGGCTGACGCGCATCGGTATCCTGAGCGATGTAACCATCCCCGGCGCAGACGCGAGTGGCCTCGCACCGATCGACCGCGCGAATGACGCCGCTGCGCGCAGGTTCGGGATGCAACCGCTCATCCTCAAGCTTCCGGACGGGCCGTCCCCCGATCTTGCCGGCGCACTCGACCGTATGCTCAAGGACGGCGCAGAGGCCTTGTTGGTGCTGGAAGTCCCGGTGCCATTCCGCCACCGCAAAACTGTAGCCGAACTGGCCGCCGCGCGGCGTCTGCCGACCATCTTTACCGGCGCCCAGTCGGATGCCGGCGGTGTGATCACCTACGGCACCCGCGTGACCGATACCTGGCCCCGCTTGCCTGTCCTTGTCGACAGGATTCTGAAAGGTGCCAAGCCTGGCGAATTGCCCGTGGAGACGATCGCGCGGCGCGAACTCGTCGTCAATCTCAAGGCCGCGCACGCGGCAGGACTGGCTCTTCCCGACGAAATCGTCAAGCGCGCCGACCGCGTCATCGAGTGACACCTGCAGGCCGCCGGGCTGTGCAAAGGCTCAATTCGTTGCGGATCGCAACACCAGCGCGAGCTTCGCCTATGCGCAAACCGAAAGGTCAGTCGCGCTGCCACAATCCACATATCCGTTCAAGCGCGGGCACGAAAGTCGTATAGTACGACCAGCTCTTTCATAGGTGCGCCACAAGGAGGAAGGCCATGCGCAAGTCTCTCCTCGCGTTTGCCGTCGCAGCTCTCACCCTACCGACATCCCAGCCGCTGTTTGCCCAGGATGATGTGGATCGGCAGCTCGGCCAGGTGCATTTCGAAACCTCCTGTAACGATGTGGCGCAGCGTCGCTTCGACCGCGCGATGCGCTATCAGCACTCCTTCTGGTACGCCAATGCCAAGGAGATCTTTGAGGAAGTCATCGAGGCTGACCCCACATGCGCCATTGCCTATTGGGGCATCGCACTCACGCTGATGGACAACCCGCACAACGCAATCCCGCAGCCGAATCTCGCGCCCGGTTTCGCCGCCATCACCAAGGCCAGGGAGATCGGAGCCAGGACCGAGCGCGAACGTGACTACATCGATGCGCTCATGGTGATGTATACGGATTACGCCAACGTACCTCACATCAAGCGCATGCGCGCCTTGCGGGATGCCCAGGAGAAGGTCGCGGCGAAATATCCGGACGACGATGAAGCCCAGATTGCCTACGCCATCACGCTCAACACGTCGGCGGACCTCAACGACAAGACGTACGCGCAGCAGAGCAAAGGCGCGGCCATCCTGGAGCCGATTTCCGTGCGGCTACCGCTGCATCCGGGGGTGACGCACTATTTGATCCATCTCTACGATTATCCGGCGACCGCGCAGAAAGGTCTCGACGCCGCCAACCGCTACGCCCGGATCGCGCCGGCCGCGCCGCACGCCCAGCACATGCCGTCGCACATCTACACCCGCGTCGGTTACTGGAAGGAATCGATCGCCTCCAACACCGCTTCCGTGAAGGCCGCCAAGGCCGAGAAGTCGGTGGGCAATTACCTGCATGCGCAGGATTATATGGTTTACGCCCACCTTCAACTTGCCCAGGACCAGCAGGCGCGCGTCGTCCTCGACGACATGGCGAAGGAGACCGACTTCAAGGCCACCGTCGCAGCCGCCGACTACGCGCTTGCAGCTTCGCCGGCCCGCTATGCGATCGAGCGCGGTGACTGGGATGCCGCCTCGAAACTGTCCGTCAGGCCGAACGGTTCGGCCTTTGCGGTGGCGATCTCACACTTTGCCCGCGCACTCGGCGCCGCGCACTCGGGCAAGCCGGAAGCCGCCAGGGCGGACGTCCAGAAACTCGCCGATCTGCGCGACAAATTGCGCGATGCCAAGGATAATTACTGGCCTGACATCGTCGACATCCAGCGCCAGGTCGCGCTTGCCTGGGTGCTTCACGCAGAGGGTAAATACGACGAGGCTCTCAAGGCCATGAGCGTCGCCGCGGAAGCCGAAGACAGGACCGAGAAGCACGCGGTCACGCCGGGGCCGCTGGCGCCGGCGCGCGAGCTCTACGGCTTCATGCTGCTCGATCGCGGCATGAACCAGGAAGCGCTTGTTGCCTTCGAGGCCACCAAGGCCAAGGAGCCGAACCGCTTCCAGGGTTATGCGGGCGCCGCCAAGGCCGCCGACAAGCTCGGCGACAAGGCTGCAGCGCGTGACAATTATCAGCAGCTCGTGGCGCTGACGGCAAACGGCGATACCGAACGGCCAGAGGTCACGGAGGCGAAGAAGTATCTCGCCAACAATTAGGCGACCGGCAATCAACATGGTGGTGCAATGAGGCCTTCAGGTCGTGCTGCCATTGTAACCGCCTCGCTGGGAAGCGTACTGGCGGCGGTGGTGCTGGCGTGGTCCGGCCTGCAGCAGCACGCGGCCGCAACTGCGACCGCACCGATATGGATCGAGACGCCTTGGCCCTTCCCCACCGATCCCTGGGGAAAGGGCAAGGCGTTCCGCTGCAAGGCGGCGGATTGCGGTACCGAGGTGAACGTCTATCTGCGTGCCAAGATCGGCTTTTGCAATTGCACGACCGGCGTTGCCGATGATGACGACGTGGATCGCATGGGAGACCTTGTTCTCGTCGGCGAGGCTTCGCCGCTCGGCGGCAGCCATCCGGTCAGAATTGCGCGGATGGACGGCCGCAGCCGCGCGTACGCGCTCAACACCCGCAATCCGCTCGGCAAGACCGCGATATCGGTGGTTTTCAGGGAACGCTGCGACATGATCACAGCGACTGCCGTGCTCGGTCACGACCGGCCGGCAGCTATCGAGCCCCACCTGATCGAGTTTCTCAATGGCAGAACCGTGATGGGCTGGGCCGAGACCACGCTCGGCCTCTAGATGAAATCCCGGATGCCGCCGCCCACGTCTTCGTATCAGCGATATCAGGCTGTCAGCGGCTCTCAACGCGTGCTCAGCATTGGGCTACGCCACCGGCGCATCGGCCGGCCGTGTCTGGCGCAGCAGTCTGGCGCAGAGGAAGCCCAGCGCGATCATCACCGTGGCAGCACCGAGCAAGGTCGGGACCTTGCCGGCGTGCTGAATGCTGAAACCATAGGCGATCGGGCCGACGGTCTGGCCCATGAAGAAGAAGAACGAATGCAGCGACAGCGCAGTCGCGCGTGCTTCCACCGACAGTTCGCTGGCGAACACCTGCAGGCATCCGTGGATCATGTAAAAGCCCCAGCCCATGAAGATCAGGCTGAGGGTCTGGACCTTGGCGCTCGGGCCCAGGGCGACGACGGCGAGTTGGAGTCCCACCAGCGTTGCGCCTGATATCATCATCCCGTTGACACCGAGCAGTGGCAGAAACCGCGAAACGCTGAGCGTGTAGAAAAGGCCTCCGACCGCGAAGCCCGCGATCACGAGGCCGGCCACCGCCAGGCTGGTTTCACCCAGTTCAAACAGAAACGACGCGATGAAGGGAAACAGTCCCAGCACACAGCAGCCTTCGACGAATACGGCCGCATAACAGAACGCATTGGGGTTGGAGAAGATGGTGCGATAGCCGTGTCTCAGCGCCGCGAAATCGGTCTTCGGAGGCCGGGTCAACGCGGCACCGCGAAACCCGGCGGCCACCGCGATCGAGGCCACGATGACCAGACCGCCGAGCACGGCAAGAACGCCGCGCCAGCCCAGGAAATCGCCGATCAGGCCGGAAACCGAAGCGCCCAGCAGGTTCCCGGTCATCGAGCCCATCAGCGTGCGGCCGATCGCGATCTGCCGCTTTTCAGGACCGACCAGATCGCTGGTCAGACTGAGCGCAACCGGAAACACGCCGCCGGAGCCGATCCCGGCGAGGATCCGCGAGGCGAACAGCAGCCAGAACGAACTCGCCATCGCGCCGAGAATGTTGGCAAGCCCCAACAGCACCAGGCAGACGATCATCAGCCGGGCCTTGCCGAACAGGTCGGCGGCCGCACCCAGCACCGGCTGTATGATCGCAAAGGTGAAGGCAAACACGGCGGCGAAACTGGCGGCGGACGCAATGCTGACGCCGAAATCGTCGGCCACGTGCGGCAACACCGGGTCCAGCGCGCGCGCCGAGAGGCTGGCGGCAAACGTCGCGAGCGTAATGATGTTGAGGGCCGGCGGCAGACGGCTCGAGGCGGTCACGGCCGCGCCCGCATCATTGACGCGCCGTATTCTTGCTGAGCGCGTCGAACGCCATCAGGGTTTTGACCAGCCCCTCGAACTCGCGCAGCGGCACCATGTTGGGGCCGTCAGACGGGGCACGATCGGGATCGGGATGGGTCTCGATGAACACGCCGGCAACGCCGACCGCGACCGCGGCTCGCGCCAGCACGGGGACGAATTCGCGCTGGCCGCCGGAGGAAGAGCCCTTCCCGCCCGGCTGCTGCACCGAATGGGTGGCGTCGAAAATGACGGGCGCGCCGGTCTGCGCCATGATCGGCAGCGCGCGCATGTCAGACACCAGCGTGTTGTAGCCGAACGACGCGCCGCGTTCGGTCACCAGCACGTTGGGATTGCCGCCGCCGGTGACCTTGGCGACGACGTTGGTCATTTCCCAGGGCGCGAGGAACTGGCCCTTCTTGACGTTGACGGCCTTGCCCGTCGCAGCGGCCGCGAGCAGGAGATCGGTCTGCCGGCACAGGAACGCCGGGATCTGCAATACATCCACCGCCTGCGCCGCTTCCGCACATTGCGCCGCCTCGTGCACATCGGTCAGCACGGGCAATCCGAGGGAGGAACGGATTTCGGCGAAGATCGGCAAGGCCTGCTCGAGGCCAACGCCGCGCGCCGCCGAGCCCGAGGTTCGGTTCGCCTTGTCGAACGAGGTCTTGTAGACGAGCCCGACCCCAAGCCGGTCAGCGATCTCCTTCAGCGCGCTAGCCACTTCGAGAGCGTGCGCGCGGCTTTCAAGCTGGCACGGGCCGGCGATGATCGAGATCGGCAGGTCGTTGCCGAACTTGACCTTGCCGACCGAGACGACCGGGGCTGCTTTGAGGTTCGCGTTCAAGGGATTTCCTTTGCGTCAGGCGCGGACCATGCCGGTCCGCGCTCCCAGGATCAACCCCGTTTAACCCCTGAATGTCAGGGTTGCGACGGCAGCTATTTTACCGCGGAGAACGCCGTCGGCACCAGCAACTGGCTGACGATGTTGTCGATGATCTGGCCGTCTTCCTCGCTCCTGGCGCGGCCGGCGATCCAGTCCGGATCGGACTGGAAGGCGGTCCATTTCTTCTCGCGGTCGGCGAGCGAGTCCCAGGCGACGAAATAGGTCAGTTCCTGGTTGGAGGTGCCGATCAGCGTCGTGTAGAAGCCGGCCTGCTTGATGCCATGCTTGTCCCACAGTTTCAGCGTCAGCGTATCGAAGCGCTTCATCAGCGCCGGCAGGCGGCCCGGCAGGCAGCGATAGACGCGCATTTCCATGATCATCGGCTTTGCTCCCAAGGTTATTATTCTTGAAGGTAGAGGAGCGGTTTGTCGCAACAATTGCCGCGTTCGTCAAAGGCGAAACGATCAATCGTATTTGCGACGGCTTAGACCAGCCGTGACTGCACCACCGCCGCCTGAATGAACGACGCGAACAGAGGGTGTGGTTCGAACGGCCGCGACTTCAGTTCGGGGTGGAATTGCACGCCGATGAACCAGGGATGGTCCTCATATTCGACGATCTCCGGCAGCACGCCGTCGGGCGACAGGCCGGAGAAACGCAGGCCGTGCTGCTCGAGCCGGTCCTTGTAGGCGGTGTTGACCTCGTAGCGATGGCGATGGCGCTCCGAAATCTCGGTGGCGCCGCCATAGACTTCGGAAACGCGGCTGCCGCGGTTCAGCGCCGCCGGGTATGCGCCAAGCCGCATGGTGCCGCCGAGATCGCCGCTCTTCGTGCGCTTCTCCAGCTCGTTACCGCGCAGCCATTCCGTCATCAGGCCGACCAGCGGCTCCTTCGTGGGGCCGAACTCGGTGGAGTTCGCATGCTCGATGCCGACAAGATTGCGCGCCGCCTCGATCACCGCCATCTGCATGCCGAAGCAGATGCCGAAATACGGCACGT
>NZ_DAINNI010000111.1:0-15760 GCF_036735945.1 Bradyrhizobium sp.
CCGACGAACTGCTCTGCGTGATCCGCGACCGCGTCGCCATCATCACGCTGAACCGCCCCGAGGCGCGCAACGCGATGTCGGATAATCTGACCCCGGCCTTGCGCAACATGATCAAGGCTTGCGGCGAGAATCGCGATGTCGGCGTGCTGCTGCTGACCGGTGCGGGAACCGCGTTCTGCGCGGGCGGCAACGTCAAGGGCATGGGCGCCAATCGCGACAAGGCCAAGCTCGCAATGTCCCATGACGAGCGGGTCGCCGACCTGCAGGAGCGGCAGCGTCTCTTGACCGGGGCACTGGTCGCGGTGCGCAAACCGACCATTGCCGCCCTGCCCGGGCCTGCGGTCGGCGCCGGCCTCGCGCTTGCGATGGCGTGCGATATCAGGATCGCCGCGAAATCGGCTTTCCTCTCCACGGGCTACCTCAAGGTCGGCCTCAGCGGCGATTATGGCATCGCCTGGCTGCTGACACGGCTGGTCGGCACGTCGCGGGCCCGCGAACTGATGTTCACCTGCGAGCGCGTCGATGCCGACAGGTGCGAGGTCATCGGCCTGGTGAACCGCGTGGTTCCCGACGACAGGCTGCAGGCGGAGGCCTTCGCGCTCGCCAAATCGATCGCCGAAGGGCCGACGATCGCGATCCGCTACATGAAGGACAATCTGGACGAAGCGCTGTCGTTCGACTTCGCCACCGCGCGCGACCATGAGGCCGAGCGCATGATCCGCACACAGGTGACATCAGATCACAAGGAAGCGGTGCAGGCCTTCATCGAAAAGCGCAAGCCGGTGTTCAGCGGCGCATAGAGCAAGCGGCGTAGCTGCGAAAATAGCCCGGTTCTGGTGCGGCCAGAACCGGGCTCAGTCTATCAAACCGCAAGCGAGGACATGGCGCTGGGAGAGACGGCGGCAAGCCGCCAACTGGCGCATGGGATTTCCTGCGGTCCGACGTTAATTTGTTTCTGGATATCTTTCTGGAAGCGCGTCAGCTTCCAGTCGCCGGGCGAGTTGGTGAAGGCGTAGCCGGCCTTGCGGGCGAGCGCGATCATGGCGTCGTTGGAGCGCAGCGTGTCGCCAAAGAGGTGTTCGGCGCCGAACGATGCCGCGCGGCACTCGATATTCTTCAACAGTGCCTTGCCGATGCCGCGGCCCTGCCAGCGATCGTCGATCGACAGCCCGAACTCGATCGAGGTCGTCTCACTGTCAAACGCATAGCGCGCTTCGCCGACGATGATCTCGCGGCCGTCGACCAGCATGGTCGCCACCACGGTGAATCTGTCAGCTTCACCGACGTGAATGAAATCCTCCAGCACCGACGGCGCCAGTTCGCGGGCGGCGCCGAGGAAGCGGCTGTAGCGCGAGCGTGTCGTCAGCGCCCGGAAATAGTTCTGCAGCGCCTCGGCATCGCGCGGTTCGACGAAACGCACGGTCACGGCCTCGTTGTGCCGGGAGCGCAGCACGTCGGAATATTGCCTGAGATCGTCGAAACGGAGCCTGGTCATCGCGCGCTCCCGCTGGCTTCAAGAAGATTGGCCGGCGCCCCTCGGATAAGGCGGCGCCAGCCTGGCTGCACCTCAGGCCCGCCAGAACGGCTTATCGATCTCGTAGGCGATGTCGCTCGAGGAGATGCCGACGTCGTGCAACTCGCGCTCGGACCAGTTCGCCAGTTCCTTCCGGGAGCGGTAACGCCGCCGCCAGACATGGACGGTGTCGGCCAACTGGGATAAAAGTCCCGGAGCATGATGATTTATCATCGATTCATGGGTGAAAGTGGACATTTGAGGCTCCTGTAGTAGTCTGTTGGAGCTAACATGTACTTCCAGGCAGCCTTTCACAAACGACACTTTGTACCGTTTCGGATGAAATAAGCTCATGTATTTGAGGATTGTGAGATGACCGCCAGGCTGCCGTCGCTGAATGGATTGCGGGCATTCGAGGCCGCAGCGCGGCACTTGAGCTTCACGCAGGCGGCATCCGAGCTGAACGTCACGCAGACCGCGATCAGCCATCAGATCAAGCGGCTGGAAGAAGAGCTCGGGGTTCGCCTGTTCATCCGCCAGAACCGCTCGCTGACGCTGACGGCGGAAGCGCAGGACTATCTTCCCGGCATTCGTGCCGCCTTCAACGATCTGCGTCTTGCGACCGACCGTCTGCTGCGCAAGGACGACGACCGCGTGCTGACCGTCTCGACGCTGGCCTCGCTCGCCGCCAAATGGCTGCTGCCGCGGCTGACCGCGTTCCAGGAAGCCCATCCCGGCATCGACGTGCGCATCACCACCTCGACCAGCCTGGTCGATTTCCAGCGCGACAAGGTCGACGCCGCCATCCGCTATGGCCGCGGCCAATGGCAGGGCGTACGCGCCGACTGGCTGATGGCGGACGAACTGTTTCCGGTATGCAGTCCCGCGCTGCTCAAGGGCAACAAGCCGCTGAAATGCCCTGAAGACCTCAAGGATCATGTGCTGCTGCACACCAGCAACGCCAACAGCGACGATTGGCGGCTATGGCTGACGGCCGCCGGGCTGCCGGCGGATTTTTCAAGGCAGCCGGGCCTGACCTTCGACCTGATCTTCATGACCGTGCAAGCGGCGATCGACGGCCTCGGGGTCGCGATGGGCCGCACCGCCTATGTCGCGGAGGATATCGCCAGGGGACGCCTCGTCGTTCCCTTCAAGATGGCCTTCCCTGTCGATGCCGGCTTCTACCTCGTCTCGCCGGCGGGGCGTAACGATCAGCCAAAACTCTCGGCGTTCAGGCAATGGCTGCTCGGCTCCGTGCAGAACCACTCCTGAAATTATTCCGCGCCGCGCGATGCATCCGACATCGTCGCATGCGGCCATGCCGATTGCGAATACGGACCGCACGAGACGGGTGACGCGGCCGCTACATCAGGCTAGACAATCGCAACGGGCGGATGGATTTGCCTCGCCGAGCGCCGGCTGGAATTCCAGGCCAACAACGACAACAAGAGCGTATGGCCGATTTGAATCAGAAGTTCGATGTGCTGGTGATTGGCGGCGGCAACGCCGCGCTCTGCGCCGCGATCAGCGCGCGCCGCGCCGGCGCATCCGTGCTGGTGCTGGAAGGCGCGCCGAAATTCTATCGCGGCGGCAATACCCGCCACACCCGCAACATGCGCTGCGCGCACGACGCCGCGACCGAGATTCTCACCGGTCCCTATACCGAAGAGGAGTTCTGGGACGATCTGTTGCGCCTGACCGGCGGGCAGACCGACGAGGAACTCGCCAGGTTCATGATCCGGGAGTCCAAGGACATCCTGAACTGGATCGTCGAACAGGGAGTGCGATGGCAACCCTCGCTCGGCGGCACGCTGAGTCTCGGCCGCACCAATTCGTTCTTTCTCGGCGGCGGCCGCGCGATGCTGAACGCGCTCTATCTCACGGCGGAGAGGCTCGGCGTCGAGATCTTCTACGACGCCGAGGTCGTCGACCTCGAGATCGAGGACGGCATGTTTCTCGCGGCCAAGCTGAAGCAGCCGATCGGCGGCGCGAGCGAAATCCGCGCATCCGCACTGGTCGCGGCGGCCGGCGGCTTCGAGGCCAACATCGAATGGCTGAAGCAATATTGGGGCGAGGCGGCCGACAATTTCCTGATCCGCGGCACGCCCTACAACCGCGGCTCGATCCTGAAAATGCTGCTCGACAAGGGCGTCCAGGACATCGGCGATCCCACCCAGTGCCATGCGGTCGCGATCGACGCCCGCGCGCCGAAATTCGACGGCGGCATCATCACCCGGCACGATTCGGTCGTGTTCGGCATTGTCGTCAACAAGCATGCCCAGCGATTCTACGACGAGGGCGAGGACATCTGGCCGAAGCGCTACGCGATCTGGGGCCGCCTGGTCGCCGCGCAGCCGGACCAGATCGCCTACATCATCTTTGACTCGACCGTCGTGACCAGCTTCATGCCGACACTGTTTCCGCCGATCGCGGACGCTACGCTTACCGAACTCGCCGGCAAGCTCGGGCTCGATCCCACAGCGCTGGAGAGGACGGTTCGCGACTTCAACGCCGCGGTGCAGCCCGGCACCTTCGATCACACCATCCTTGACGATTGCCGCACCGAAGGCATCACGCCGGCGAAGACGCATTGGGCGCGCAAGATCGATACGCCGCCCTATCTCGCCTATCCGGTGCGGCCCGGCATCACCTTCACCTATCTCGGCACCCGCGTAAACAAGCAGTCACGCATGGTGATGAAGGACGGCAGGCCTTCCGCCAACATGTTCGCAGCCGGCGAGATCATGGCCGGCAACGTGCTCGGCAAGGGTTATGCGGCCGGCATCGGCATGACCATCGGCAGCGTGTTCGGCCGCGTCGCGGGACGCGAAGCGGCGAAGAATGCGCGGAACTAGACAGGTGCCGAGTTCACCAAGCAAGGGCAAGGGCCTTACGAAGTAGGCGAGTTTCGCTCGAGGAGGCAGGAAGCCAAGGGATGCACGGAACGCGAATTCTCGAGGAAGCCGACCGCCTGATGACGGTCTGCAATTCCTGCCGCTATTGCGAGGGCCTCTGCGCGGTATTCCCCGCGATGGAGATGCGCCGCGCGTTCTCCGATGGCGACCTCAACTATCTCGCCAATCTCTGCCACGCCTGCGGCGCCTGCTACACCGATTGCCAGTTCTCGCCGCCGCATGAGTTCGACGTCAATGTGCCGAAGACGCTTGCCGTGGCCCGCGCCGAATCCTGGGCGGCCTACGTCTGGCCCCGCGCCTTCGCCGGCGCCTTCGCGCGCAACGGGCTCGTCATCAGCCTCGTCGCCGCGCTCAGCGTTGCCGCGTTCATCTTCGGCTTCGCGGCCTGGCACGACCGGCAGGTGCTGTTCGGCGTCCATACCGGGCCCGGCGCGTTCTACAAATTGATGCCGCACAATGCGATGGCGGCGCTGTTCGGCGCGGCGTTCCTCTATGCGATCGCGGCGCTGTTGATGGGCGTGCGTGCGTTCTGGCGCGACATCGGCGAACCCGTCGGCATGAAGGTCGAAGCGGGCGCCCTGTTCCGGGCGATCCGCGACGCCGGCGATCTGCGCTATCTTGATGGCGGCGGCGTCGGCTGCTTCAACGAGGACGATCGCCCGACCGACCGCCGCCGGCTCTATCACCATTTTACATTTTACGGCTTCGCGCTGTGCTTTGCGTCCACCTGCGTCGCCACGCTCTATCACTATCTGCTGGCGCGAGAGGCGCCGTATCCGTGGTGGGATCTGCCCGTCGTGCTCGGCACGCTCGGCGGCATCGGCCTGCTGATCGGGCCGATCGGCCTGCTCACCGAACGATCGAAGCGCGACACCGTGCTGGTCGACGAAGCGCGCTACGGCATGGACATAGCCTTCATCGTCATGCTGTTCCTCACCGGCCTCACCGGCATGGCGCTATTGATCCTGCGCGAGACGGCGGCGATGGGCCCGCTGCTGGCGCTGCATCTCGGCGTGGTGTTCTCGCTGTTCGTCACCATGCCCTACGGCAAGTTCGTCCACGGCATCTACCGCTTCACCGCGCTGGTGCGCTACGCGATGGAGCGCAGGGCGATGGCGCACGGGGCAGGCGAGTAAGGCGTCGGCCGTCATTGCGAGCGCAGCGAAGCAATCCATAGCGCCGCGAGCCGAAATATGGATTGCTTCGTCGCGTCGCTCCTCGCAATGACGCAGGAATCGGGGATCGACTACAAATCCACCACCACGTAATCGCTCTCGACCGAGACCGCGATGGTCTCGGCGACATACGGCCCCTTCACCACGGCCGATCCCGGCTCGACATTGACGGCATAGGCCCGGGCGCGGAAGCGTTTGGGGTCGCAGTAGGACTGGCCGGTGCGGATATCGAACTCCCAGCCGTGCCAGGGGCAGCGGATGATCTCGCCGAGCCTGGTGTATTCGATCTCGCCGGGACTGCTGGATTGCGCCAACCCGATCAGCGGTCCCTCGCATAGCGCCGCGCCCTGATGCGGGCAGCGGTTCAACAGGCCGAAGAACTCGCCCTTGATGTTGAAGATCGCGATCGGCCGGCCGTCGATGTCGAGGAATTTTCGCGTCCCCGGCGGCAACTCGTCCACCGGGGCGATCACATGCCGCACCATCAGGATATCCCGTACAGCTTCCTGGCGTTGCCGAGATAGAACGCCTCGCGGTTGGCCTCGCTGACGCCGGGAGGCAGCACGCGCGACGGCTCGTCGAAATCCCAATGCGGGTAGTCGGTGGCGAACAACAGCCTGTCCCAGCCGATCCACTCGATCGTCTGGAACAGATGATCGCGCCGCTCCGGATCTTCCATCGGCTGCGTGGTCCACCAGATGTGGTCGCGGATATATTCCGACGGCTTGCGCTTGAGATGCGGCACCTCGCTGCGCAGCTTCTCGAAGTGCTTGTCGAGCCGCCAGGCCAGCGACGGCGCCCAGCCGAAGCCGGCCTCGATCATCACCATCTTCAGCCGGGGGAAGCGCTCGAACACGCCTTCGAGCACGAGGCTCGCCAGCACGGTCTGCTGGCACTGCGCGTGGCCGACCATCTCCTCGATGTAGAAGCTCGGCCAGCCCGACGGGGTCAGCGGATTGCCGCCGAATCCGAAAGCGTGCACGCCGACCGGCAATCCGATCTCCTGCGCGGCCTCGTAGATCGGCCAGTAGCGGCGCTGGCCAAGCGGCTCGACATTGCGCGAGAGCAGCAGCACCTGCACGTAATTCGGATCGCCCGCGCGCTTGCGGATTTCGGCGGCGGCGGTGACGCCATCCTCATTGGCGACAACGATCGAGCCCTTCAGGCGCTTGTCCTTGCTGGTCCATTTCTCGATCTGCCAGTCATTGATCGCGGAACAGATCGCAGCGGCCAGATCCTGGTTGCGCAGGCCCTGCCCGCTGTTGAGCGGATTGAGCACGCCGAGCGCGACGTTATGGGGATCGAGCAGTTGCTTCTGCATGAACGACAGCGAGGAGCCCTGCGGCCCGCCTTCCGGCGGCCAGGCGTCGCGGCGCGAGGCATTCGGCTGCGCCTTCGGATAGGGCGGGCCTTCCATCATGCCGTGATAGGCCTGCTTGCCGTAGGCTTCGAGATGTCCTTGCCAGCGCTTTGCCATGAACGGAAAGAGCTCATCATTGCTGGCGCGCGCCGGATGAATGTCGCAATCGGCGATCGCGGTCTTGATGCTGGTTGAGGCCGCGGACTCCGGGCGGAACTGGACGTTCATGGCGTCGTCTCCTTTTGCCTCGGCATGATCTGGCCCAAAAACCGGTCTCCACTTTTTGGGATCATGCCGGTACTACCTGCAACCGGCCGTATGTCGCGAGCGGATTGTCGATCATGATCTTGCGGACCAGATCGGCCGACAGTCCCGGCGGCAGCACCTCGTCACCGTCGAACTGCCAGTGCGGATAGTCGGTCGAGAATAGGAGCAATTCGTCCGACTGCATATGGTCAAACAGCCGGTTCAGGGTTGCCGGATCCGGCGGCGCGTCGACCGGCTGCAGCGAGAAGCGGATGTTGCTGCGCACAATCTCCAGCGGCGCGCGGTCCACCCACGGCGTCTCCATGCGGATGCCGCGCCAGAACTTGTGCAGCCGCCACAGATAGGCCGGCAGCCAGGTGAAGCCTGATTCCAGCATGACCATTTTCAGCCTGGGATGGCGGACGAATACCCCCTCCACGATCAGGCTGGTGATCTGGGTCTGGAACGCGGTCGCCTGCGCGACGTAGTCCTCGATATGGTAGGAACCCCAGCCGACCGAGGTCGGCGGGTTATGATAGGCGCTGCCGGCGTGGATGCCGATGGTGAGGCCGAGGCGTTCGGCGGCGGCGTAGATCGGCCAGTAGGCGCGCTTGCCGAGCGGCATGTCGCCCATCACCAGCATCAAAACCTGGACGAAGCGCTTGTCCTCGGCGCAGCGCTCGATCTCGGCGACGGATTTCTCGACGCTTTGCGTCGGGATCACGATCGAGCCGCGCAGCCGCGCATCCCTGTCGAGCCATTCCTTGGCCAGCCAATCGTTGAGGGCACGGCAGAACGCGTCCTGCATGTCCTCGGAGAACACCATCTGCACGCCGTAGAGCGGATTGCAGATGCCGTAGGCGGTGCCGAACCGGTCGAGCGCCTGCCGCTGCATCTCGGCAATGTCGGCGCCGGGCTTGCCCTGCGCCGGCCGCCAGTCAGGACGCGAGGAAATCGGCGAATTGGTCGGATAGGATTGCGAGACCAGGTCGGTCATGCCGCGCGTCGTGACCTGGTCGCGCCAATAGTCGTTCATATAGGGCAGCAGGCTGGTCAAATGCGGAACGGCGGGATGCAAATCGCAATCCACGCCGCCGGCGATCGGCGACGTCATGGTGTTTCCCCGTGTGCCGCTTCAAGGCGGTCGTTTGAACCATTCAATCAGGGCGGCCGCTGCGCCGCAACTCGGCAAACGTGAACCTCCTGTGCTAGGAGGACATGACTGGCGGGATTTTGGGAGGTGAGATGAAAGAGCTGATAACAATCGCCGAAAAAATTGCCACGCAATTGATCGCGCGCAAACAGACGATTGCGGTCGCGGAATCCTCAACCGGCGGCCTGATCTCGGCGGCCCTGCTGTCGGTGCCCGGCGCCTCCGCCTATTTCCTCGGTGGCGGCGTGGTCTACACGCGGGATGCGCGACGCCTCCTCATGGATATTCCTGATGAGGCGATGAAGGGCATCCGCTCGGCGTCGGAGCCTTATGCCACACTGCTGGCCGGCCAGGTCCGGCAGCGCTTTGCGACCCACTGGGGCCTGTCGGAGACCGGCGCGACCGGGCCGACCGGCAACCGCTATGGCGATGCGGCGGGCCATTGCTGCACGGCGGTGGCGGGACCGCAAAGCGCGGTATTCACGCTGGAGACGGGGAGCAATGACCGGCAGGCGAACATGCAGGCGTTTGCGACGACGGCGCTGAATTTGCTGCTGGAGAATCTGTCGAAGTAAAACGCTCGTAGCCCGGATGGAGCGCAGCGCAATCGGGGGGCCGCGCACGCCACATGGACGGTTTCCCGGATTGCGCTTCGCTCCATCCGGGCTACGGAATACGATAGTCGATCCAGCACATCCGGAATTTCATCATGCAACAATTCGACCGCGCCGCAGAGGATCTCGGCAACTCCATTCATTTCGAGCACGTCAACGTCACCATCCCCGACCAGCGGCTGGCGACGCTGTTCTACGTCGCCGGCCTCGGGCTGACCCGCGATCCCTATCTGATGGTCTCCGACAGCAATATGTGGGTCAATGTCGGCAGGAGCCAGTTTCATCTGCCACAGGGCGCGGCGCAGGTGCTGCGCGGCCATACCGGCCTCGTCATCGCCGGGCGCGCGGCGCTGCTGGATCGGTTGGCGTCGGTGGCGAAGAAGCTGGAAGGAACATCGTTCGCATTCAGCGAGCACAACGACCATGTCGCGGCGATCTGTCCCTGGGGCAACCGCGTGCGCTGCTATGAGCCGGACGCCAAGCGCTTCGGGCACATCACGCTCGGCATTCCCTATGTCGAGTTCGACGTGCCGGTCGGGGCAGCGAAGGCAATCTCAGCCTTCTACCCCGCGATCATGGGAATGCAGGCCGAACTGTTGAACGGCGATGGCACGGTGGCGCGCGTCACGGCCGGCAAGAACCAGTATCTGCAGTTCCGCGAAACCGACCGCGCGCAGCCCTCCTATGACGGCCATCACGTACAGATCTACATCACGGATTTTTCCGGCCCCTATCGTCGCCTTGGCGAGCGCGGCCTGATCTCGCAGGAAGACAACCAGTATCAATACCGCTTCCGCGACATCGTCGACCTCGACGATGGCAGGCACCTGTTCACCGTCGAGCACGAGGTGCGCAGCGCCACCCACCCGATGTTCATGCGGCCGCTGGTCAATCGCAACCCGGCCGAGACCAACCGCACCTACGCGCCCGGTCACGAGGAGTGGGCATGGGCGATGGGACCGGATGAGTATGATCGGCGGTAAGTCCCCAAGGCGCAGCACAACAGGCTGTCATGCCCCGCATTCGCGGGACAGCCGAAACGAGGAACGAGGAGCCCTCACCGCTCCCGGAACGAGCGCATCAACTGGTCGCTGAACGGCTTCATCAGATACGACATCAAGGTGCGGTCGCCGGTCTGGACGAAGGCTTCCACCGGCATGCCCGGGATGATCTTGACCTCGCCGAGGCGGGCGACTTCGTCCGGCGGCATCGAGACGCGGATGGTGTAGTAGCTCTGGCCGGTGCGCTGGTCGGTGGTGACGTCGGCGGAGACGCGGGTGACGACGCCGTTCAATTCCGGCGTGGTGCGCTGGTTGAAGGCGGAGAGCCGGAGCAGTGTCTTCTGGCCGACCTGCAGCTTGTCGATATCCTGCGGATTGACCTTGGCCTCGACCGAGAGATCGTCGGCTTTCGGCACGATCATCATGATGGCATCGCCCGCGGTGATGACGCCGCCGACGGTGTGTACCGTCGATTGCAGCACGACGCCGTCCTGCGGCGCGCGGATATCGATGCGACGGAGCTGATCCTCGGCGGTGACCTTGCGCTCGACGAATTCGCCGATCTTGTCGTTGGCCTCGCGCAGGTCCTTGGAGACCTCGCTGACCACGTCCTTGTCGACCTGGATGATCTGCAATTCCGTTTCGGTGATCTTGCCCTTGGCTTGCGCCCGCGCGGCGATGTATTGCGCGCGCTCGCCCGACAGGCGTGCTAGGTCGCGCTCCAGCACCGTCAGGCGCGAGAGCTGGATCAGGCGCTGGTCGTAGAGCTGGCGGACGCCGACCAGTTCCTTCTCCACCAGCGCAATTTCCTTGTCCTTGGCCTGTTCCTGCGCGGTGAGGCCGGCGATTTCCTCGTTGAGCTGCGCGACGCGCTCGCGAAGCTGCGACTTCTGCCCGGTGCGTCCGAACACGCGAACCTCGAACAGCTTGGTTTCGCTCGCCATGACGTCGCGCACATCGGGATCGTCGGCGCGCTCGGTGAGTTGCGAGGGAAATTTGATCTGGTCGAGCCCGCGCTGTTCGGCCTCGAGCCGCGCCGCGCGCGCCCACAAGCCGTTCAGCGTCTTGACGACGATGGCAAGGCT
Organism: Bradyrhizobium sp.; assembly: GCF_036735945.1. Lineage (GTDB taxonomy): Bacteria > Pseudomonadota > Alphaproteobacteria > Rhizobiales > Xanthobacteraceae > Bradyrhizobium. The sequence goes on from NZ_DAINNI010000111.1 coordinate 11,063, forward strand.
CGCCTTGACCACGGTCTCGTCGAGCCGCACCACGACATCGCCGGCCTTGACGACATCGCCGTCGCGGACGCGGACCTCGCCGACCACGCCGCCGGTCGGGTGCTGCACCTTCTTGACGTTGGAATCGACCACGACCGAGCCCGGCGCGATCAGCGCACCCGAAATCTGCACCGTCGAGGCCCAGCCGCCGAACCCTCCCGCGAGCACCAGCATCAGCGCGAGGCCCACGATGAGGTGCGAGCGGATCGAGCGGCGCGCGCCTTTCAAACCGTCGGTCATGATTTCTTCGCAGCTCCCGCGTCGGACACGATCTTGATCGGCGGAGACGACGCGCGCTGCAGCACCTGGCCGAGCACGGTTTCCTTCGGACCGAATGCCTGCATGCGGCCGTCTTTCAGGACCAGCACCTGATCGACCGCCTCGATGCCGATCGGCCGGTGCGCCACCACGATCACGATGGCGCCCCGCGCCCGCGCGGACCGTACCGCGCGCGTCAGCGCCTCGTCGCCCTCGCTGTCGAGGTTGGAATTCGGCTCGTCGAGCACGATCAGGAACGGGTCCCCATAGAGCGCCCGCGCCAGCGCCACGCGCTGCGCCTGGCCGGCCGACAGCGCCGCGCCCTGCTCGCCGATCTGGGTGTCGTAGCCCTCCCTCATCTTGATGATCATCTCGTGCACGCCGGCTTCCTTGGCGGCGGCGATGATCGCGTCCGATTTCGCCTCGGGATCGAAGCGGCAGATGTTCTGCGCCACGGTGCCGGCGAACAGTTCGACGTCCTGCGGCAGGTACCCGATATGCCGGCCGAGCACATCCGACGACCATTGGTCGATGGCCGCGCCGTCGAGCCGCACCTTGCCGCGGACCGGAGTCCAGACGCCAACCAGCGCGCGCACCAGCGACGACTTGCCGGAACCGCTCGGGCCGATGATGCCGAGGCCGGTGCCGGCCTCGACCGCGAAATTGACATCCTGCACGATGACACGCTGGTCGCCCGGCGGCACGACGGCGACGCCCTCGACCGACAGCCGCGAGGTCGGCGCCTGCAGCATGGTCTGCTGATTCGTCGGCGGCATCTTTTCCAATAGCCCCGAGAGCCGGTGCCAGCTCTGGCGCGCGGCGACAAAACCCTTCCAATGGGCGATGGCAAGGTCGACCGGCGCCAGCGCTCGCGCACTCAGGATCGAGCCCGCGATGATGATGCCGGCGGTGGCTTCCTGGTGAATCACGAGATAGGCGCCGACCGCGAGCACCGCCGATTGCAGCATCATGCGCAGCACCTTGGCGACTGCCCCGAGGCCGCCGGCGACGTCGCTGGCGCGCTGGTTACCGGCCAGATAGGTCTCGTTGGCCTCGCTCCAGCGCTGGGTCAGGCGTCCGGCCATGCCCATCGCGACCAGCACCTCGGCATTGCGGCGGCTCGTGGTGGCCAGGTCATTGCGCCGCGCCGCCAGCGTCATCGCCTCCTTCGCCGGCGTGCGCGACAGGAACTCGGTGATCAGCGTCAGCGCCACCAGGATGACGGCGCCGACCAACGCGGTGACGCCGAGCAGCCAGTGGAACGCAAAACAGATCGCGAGATAGAACGGCAGCCAGGGCAGATCGAAGAACGCACCCGGTCCCATGCTGCCGAGGAACGACCTGATATTGTCGAGATCGCGCAGCGGCTGCAGGCCCTCGTTGCGGCCGCCGACCTTCAGCGGCAGCCGCACCACGGTCTCGAACACGCGCGCGTTGAGCGCTTCGTCGAGCGCGGTTCCGATCCGGCCGAGAATGCGACCGCGGATCAGGTCGAGGCTGCCCTGCGCGATGTAGAGACCGGCGGCGAGAATCACGAGGCCGACCAGGGTCGGCACGCTGCGGCTCGGCAGCACGCGGTCGTAGACCTCCAGCATGAAAATCGAGCCGGTAAGGTACAACAAGTTGATCATGCAACTCATGACGCCGACGCCGAGGAAGGCGTTGCGGCACGCGCGCAGCGCTTCACCGAGTTCGGAACGCCGGACGCCGGGAGCGGCTGCCATTTATGCGTATCTCTGCAAGCGGATAAGTACGTGCTGGTTTTACCGATGTTTTCGGACACCGTCCATTTAAGACACGTTAACCCTAATCCGGTTCACCGCTATGACGCTGGAGAGACGGCCGCGGCGCAGGTGGGCCCGCCAATTTGATGCCGGCGCCGGGCCTGCGGCGGCTTGGGCCGCGATTTGGCGCGGAAACGGCACTGGAATCACCGACATCGAGACCCGGCCGATCTCGCCGTAGACGGCGACCAGGACGCGCTTCCGGCGGCGCTACCAGCCCGCCGGCTGCCGCCGGCTTGTGCGAATGCGGACCGATTCGCCTTCGAACTGACGGAATAACTGGACCGTCAGGTTCGGGTTCGGGTCCGCCACCGCGTCACAAACGGTTGTCGACACAACCTCCGACGGCACCCGCGCAGCGGAACTTTTTGATGTCACACGCGTAATACTGGCATGAAACAAGGCGACATTTGGTATGTGACGTTCGGCCCGGACAAGATGGGCGAAGCGACGGGGGGCACGGCGCGCTCGACCCGCACGTTCAAGAATGAAGTCGATGCCAAGCTGTTTGCGATGCAAATCCTGGCCAAGGGCTGGTCCGCCAACGCCGGCACGCTCAACCCCCACCAGCCGAAGCAGGTCGTCGGCCCGTCACAGATCGAACGCTGGGCCGATCCCGGGCTGGGCGGTTAAACCACCCCGCATCCCGGACGCGGTGCAGCGCGCTTCCGCGGCAACAGCCGCATCGGCGCCCGCTGTAGGTTGCTCATGCCAGCCTGGGTATCCTCTGGTGATGGTCGGTGACGCGCTGGAAGGCTGCACCGATCCGCACCAGCGTCGTCTCGTCGAAGGAACGGCCGATCAACTGCATGCCGACCGGCAGGCCCTTGGCGGTGAAGCCCACGGGGATCGAGAGCGACGGCAGGCCGAGATAGTTGATCGGACGGGTGAAGCGCGTGATCCGCTGGATCACGGCTTCCGCATCGTGGCTGTTGCCGACATCGCTCTCGGCAATCGTCACCGCCGGCATCGGCGCCACCGGCGCGATCACGGCATCGGTGCCTTCGACCGCCGCGAGATAGGCCGACAGCGCCGGCCCACGCCAGCGCATCGCCTCGAGATAGGTCACGCCCGGAATCGCGAGCCCGTTCTGCAGGCGCATCAGGACCTGCGCGCCGTAATCCTGCGGACGCTCGATCAGCCAGCGCTTGTGAAAGGCGGCGGCTTCGGTGGCAAGCACGATCTGGCAGGCGGCGGAAAGCTGGCGCTGGTCCGGCAGTTCGACCTTGACGATTTCGGCGCCTTCGCGTCGAAGCACGGCCACGGTCTCGTCGAGGACGCGCGCCACTTCGGCATCGAGATCGTCGACATAATAGGCCGACGGCAGGCCGATCCTCAGTCCCCTGACCGGCTGCTTCGTCGCCGCCAGATAATCCGTGACCGGCGACGTCGAAGTCGTGACGTCCTCCGGGTCGACGCCGGCCATCAACCCCGTCAGCAACGCGCAGTCCTCGGCCGTCCGGGCCAGTGGCCCGACCGTGTCGAGCGACCAGGACAGCGGCATCGCGCCGGCCCGGCTGACCCGGCCGACGCTGGTCTTCAGGCCGGTGACGCCGCAGAAATGCGCGGGCATGCGGATCGAGCCGCCGGTATCCGATCCCAGCGCCGCGAAGGTCAGGCGCGCCCCGACCGCCGAGCCCGATCCCGACGACGAGCCGCCGGTGATGCGGTCGGTGTTCCAGGGATTGCGCACCGCGCCGTAATGCGGGTTGTGGCCGGTCGGCCCGAAGGCGAATTCGACCATCTGCAGCGAACCGAGCCGGACCGTCCCCGCATCCTTCAGCCGCTGCAGCGCGGTGGCGGTCGTCGTCGCGACGAAATCCCGGCGGATCTTCGAGCCGCAGGTGACGACCTTGCCCGTCTCGTAATACATGTCCTTGTGCGCCAGCGGCACGCCGTGCAGCGCGCCCTTGGGGCCGCCCTTCGCCAGCGCCGCGTCCGCACGATCCGCCGCTTGCAGCGCCTCGTCGGCCTCGATCGCCATGAAGGCGTTGAGCTTCGGATTGTGTTTGGCGATGCGGTCGAGGCACGATTGCGTCGCCTCGCGCGAGGACAGTTTCTTTTCGGCGATCGCCTTCGCAACCGCCGTCAGCGGCATCAATGCGGGCTCTGCGCTCATTTCGCCACCTTCGGCGCGTGCACCAGCAGGAAGGTCGCGGGCTCGAGATCGAACGGCAGCGTGCCGGCGACCGGCGCAAAATTCTCGAAGGCCGGCCCGATCGAATTGGCGATACGTGCGGCAACCTCGTTGTCCACGGGCACGCCGGCGACATCAGCTATCGCCTTGATGTCCTTTGCGCTCGGTCTCGTCATGGCGTGTTGCTCCCTCGTCTGCCCGGCTGTTGTGTACCGCGTCATGGTCCATTGTAGCGATGTCGTAGCGTTTTGGCGCAGCATTTGCGCAGGCGGGCTCTGCGGGCGGAGAGGTTTGCGAAGCCACCCTATCCGTCGTCATTGCGAGGAGCGCATGTCTCGTGCCCCGGACGCAGCGCAGCGCGATACGCTTGTATCGTGGTGCGCTGCTGAGCCGGGGCCCAGCCGCTCGAGGCGAGGACGTTGCGGGTCCCGGCTCTGCGGAGCAGCGTTGCACGCTACACCGCGTCCGGGACACGAGAGG
>NZ_DAINNI010000112.1:0-15564 GCF_036735945.1 Bradyrhizobium sp.
TGGCGCGCTCGCAGGCCTTGCGCAGCGGCGATTCCGGCCTGAGTTCGCCGGCCTCGATCACGATACGGCAATCCTTCACCGCCGAATCCGCCAGCGTATCGACGCCGCTGGCAAAACTGCGCGAGCCGGCGCGCACGCGGATGGCGCGGCGGCCGCCGAACATTGGGATCGTCATGGCCTCGTCGACCAGCCGCGACGGCTCGGCCGCCAGCTCGTCGCCATCCAGCCGCACCATGGAAAAGGGATCGTTGGGGTCGTCGACGGCTGACGCCACGAGCGCATCGGCGCGCTCGCGGACCAGGCCGGCATCGGGGCCGTAGAGCAGGATGATCGGGCGGCCGGGATCGGGCCGGGCGAGAAAGGCGTCGATCTCTTTTCCGCGGAGCGCGACCAACTGAATCAGGTGCCGGCGTAGAAGAACGACGCCAGCCGGGTCTGGATGTTTTCCGCGATTTCGTTGGCGGCGCGATCCTCGGCGTCGCGGAAGGCGCGGGAGCGGGCGAAGCGCTGCAGATTGCCCGGAATGTCATACGACACGCGGGCGAAAGTCGTCCCGGTCATGACGGACTTGTTGGTCGCAAGGTCGATCAGATTGTACTGCGCGTCGATTCCGTAGTTTTCGCTGGATGGCAATGCGGTGTTCGGATCGAGCATCAGCGAGGAGCGCGTGGTGGTGAAGCGCAGCACCAGCCGGTGGGTCGGCGGCATGCCGGTGGCGTTGCCGTAGAGCTTGAACGCCAGCGCGTTACGGATTTCGACCTGGACGCGGGCTTCGCGCGAGGCGTTCGGCTTGTCGACTGGCGGGACTTCCACGCCCATCAGCTTTTCGCGCAGGCCGGGCTGGCCGTCGGTGCGTTCCGCATACATCGGCTGGAAACAGCCGGCCGTGAGCGCCGCCAGCGCGGCGACGGCGATCAGCCGGACGGCGATCCGGGTCCTAGCCAACGACATTCACGATCCTCATGGGAACAACGATTACCTTGCGGACGGCCTTGCCGCCGAGGGCGAGTTTTACCGCATCGAGGGTCAAAACGGCAGCCTCAATTTCCGGATTTTCCGCGCCCCGTGGCACAGTAACATCACCCCGCTTCTTGCCGTTGACCTGGACCACCAGCGTCACGGTGTCTTCAACCAGCAAATCGCGTTCGATTTGGGGCCAGTTGGCCTCCGAAATCAGCCCGGACTCGCCGAGAACCTGCCAACACTCCTCGGCGAGGTGCGGCATCATCGGGGCGATCAATTGGACCAGGATGGTCGCGGCCTCCTTGATTGCCCAGGCGAGATCAGGCGCCGGAGCTCCGCCCTTGGCCAGCGCCTCGGCGAGCGCATTGGTGAATTCCCGGATATGGGCCAGGCAGACGTTGAAATGCATCCGCTCGATGCCGGTCGAGACCTTGTCCAGCGTGCTATGGGCAGCCTTGCGTAGCGCCACGGCGTCGGCGCCGAACGCCGCCGGCCGCGCCGCTGGTGCCGATCCGGCGATGCGGGCTGACTCGTTCACCAGCCGCCACAGCCGCTGGACGTAGCGGGATGCGCCCTGGACGCGCTCGTCGCTCCAGATCACGTCCCGGTCGGGTGGCGAGTCCGACAGCATGAACCAGCGCGCGACGTCTGCGCCGTAGGTCGCGATGATGTCGTCGGGGTCGACCGTGTTCTTCTTCGACTTCGACATCTTCTCGATCGGGCCGATCGCGACCGGCTCGCCGCCGTCAATCATGCTGGCGTGCCGCTCATTGCCGATGGTCTCGATCTTTACCTCCGCCGGCGTCACGTAAGCGCCATCGGCCTTGCGGTAGGTCTCATGCACGACCATGCCCTGCGCGTACTGGCCGGCGAACGGTTCGTCGTAAGCGATGTGCCCCGTGGCCTTCATCGCGCGGGTGAAGAAACGCGCGTACAAGAGATGCAGAATCGCGTGCTCGATGCCGCCGATATATTGATCGACCGGCATTAGCCGATCGACCACGGCCCGCGTGGTCGGTGCGTGCTCGTTCCAGGGATCGGTGAACCGGGCAAAGTACCACGCCGAATCCACGAACGTGTCCATGGTGTCGGTTTCACGCAGCGCCCTGGTGCCGCATTTCGGGCAGTTGACGTGCTTCCAGGTCGGGTGATGGTCGAGCGCATTGCCCGGTCTGTCGAAGGTCGCATCCTCCGGCAGCGTCACCGGCAACTGATCGTCAGGCACCGGCACTACGCCGCATTTCTCGCAGTGGATCACCGGGATCGGGCAGCCCCAGAAACGCTGGCGTGAAATGCCCCAGTCGCGCAGGCGGAAATTCACCTGGCGTTCGCCGACCGGCGCGTTGCCGCGCATCTCGGATTCCAGCCGCTTCGCGACCTCTTCCTTGGCTGCGTCGATGGTCATGCCATCGAGGAAGCGCGAATTGATCATGCGGCCGTCGCCGTCATAGGCGGTGTCGGTGATCACAAACGTCTTCGGGTCCTGGCCCTCGGGGCAGACCACCGGGATGTTGCCGAGCTTGTACTTGTTGACGAAGTCGAGGTCGCGCTGGTCATGGGCCGGGCAGCCGAAGATGGCGCCGGTGCCGTATTCCATCAGCACGAAGTTCGCGACGTAGACCGGCAGCTTCCAATTCGGATCGAAGGGGTGAACGGCCCTGATGCCGGTGTCAAAGCCCTGCTTCTCGGCGGTGTCGATTATTTCCTGCGCGGTGCCGATCTTCTTCACATCAGCGATGAATTCGGCGAGCTTCGGATTCTTTGCGGCCGCCGCCTGCGCCAACGGATGATCGGCCGAGATCGCCATGAACTTTGCGCCGAACAGCGTGTCCGGACGCGTCGTGAATATTTTCAGCTCGGTTTCGCCTGCCGGCGTCGTCGCGGTATCAAGCGCGAAACGAATCAGCAGGCCTTCGGAGCGGCCGATCCAGTTGCGTTGCATCACCCGGACCCGGTCGGGCCAGCGATCCAGCCCATCCAGCGCGTCCAGGAGTTCCTGCGCGTATTTCGTGATCTTGAAGACCCACTGGCTCATCTCGCGCTGCTCGACGACGGCGCCCGAGCGCCAGCCGCGGCCGTCGATCACCTGCTCGTTGGCGAGCACGGTCATGTCGACCGGGTCCCAGTTGATCTTGCGCTTCTCGCGTTCGGCAAGGCCCGCGCGCATGAAGTCCAGAAACATCTTCTGCTGATGCTTGTAGTAAGAGGGGTCGCAGGTCGCGAACTCGCGGCTCCAGTCGAGCGACAGCCCGATCGACCGCAGCTGCTTCTTCATCGCGGCGATGTTGTCGTAGGTCCAGGCCTTCGGCGCGACCTTGCGCTCGATCGCGGCGTTTTCGGCGGGCAGGCCGAAGGCGTCCCAGCCCATCGGGTGCAGCACGTTGAACCCCCTGGCGCGCATGAACCGCGCCAGCACGTCGCCCAGCGTATAGTTCCGGACATGGCCGATATGGATGCGCCCGGACGGGTAGGGGAACATCTCGAGCACGTAGTATTTCGGCCGCGGATCGTCGTTTTTCGAGGCGAAGATCGCCTTTTCGTCCCACTGGCGTTGCCAGCGCGGCTCGGAATCACGGGCGTTGTAGCGTTCGGAGGTCATGGAATCTTAAGGGCTTTTTCTCGGATTCGGGTCCTGTCCAGAGGACGGCGGACTAGGCCACAAAAGCGGCTGCGGGGTCAACGTCTCGGGGAGGCGGGGAGGGCTGATTTGACCGGGCGTGGCTTATCCCGCCATCGCCATCCCGGCCTCGTCCACCAGCCTGGCGAAGCCGTGCTCGACCACGGTGTTGCGCCCGCGGTGCTTGGCGGCGTAGAGGGCGGCGTCGGCGGCTTCGATCAAATCGCCGGGGGTTTGGGCGTCGCTCGGCAGCGTGGCGGCGACGCCGACGCTGACGGTGACCTTTCCGTAGCTGGAGGTGACATGCGGCAGGCCGAGGCCCTGAACGGTGGCGCGCACGGCCTCGCCGATCTCGAGCGCCTTCTGCGCGCTGGTGTTCGGCAGCAGCAGGCAGAATTCCTCGCCGCCATAGCGGCCGGCAAAACCTGTCGTGTCGCCGGCGATGCCGGCCAGCGTCTCGCCGATCCGGGTCAGGCAGGCGTCGCCTTCGGGATGGCCGTAGGTGTCGTTATAGAGCTTGAAGTGATCGACGTCGATCATCAGCAGCGACAGCTCGCAGTGATATTGCTGCGCCTTCATCCATTCGAAATCGAGCCGGCTCTGGAAGCCGCGGCGGTTGGCGAGGCCGGACAGCATATCAATCGAGGCCATCACGGTGAGACGGTCGTTAGTCGCCACCAGTTCGCGCTCGCGCTGGCTGAGCTGCGCGGCCATCGCGTTGAAGGCGCGCGCCAGGGGCACGAATTCAGAGGGCAGGCGGCTGCGCGACACGCGGGCCGACGAGTCGCCTTCGCCGAATCGCCTGGCCATGCCGGTCATGACCTCGATCGGATTGATGATCAGCTTCTCGGCGCCGATCAGCGCGCCGAGCAGCACGAACAGGCAGACGAAGCCGAGCTGCAGGTAGGCGGTGCGGATCTCGCGATTGATCGCCGCCGTCACCCTCGCCTCGTCGACGCTGACGACCAGCCGCGCCTGCGTGCCGGGAATGCGCGCGAAGCTGATCGCGCGCTTCGAGCCGTCGGTCGTGGTGAAAGAGAGCGAGCCGGTATCCGAGTTCGAGGCGAGCGCCTTGTAGGTGATCGCCGACAGCAGCGGCACGTTGTCGAGCGGCTGGCCGATCGCGCTGGCCTGGTCCGCCGGCGCCGCCAGCACGACGCCGGTGCTGTCGATCAGAAGCGCTGAAATGCCCGGTCTGCCACCGAGCTTGGCCATGATCTTCGACAGCCAGTCGATATTGATGCCGGCGACCGCAACCGAATCCTCCTCGGGATTGATGGCGGAGACCGGATAGGCCGCCATCATGATCGGCCGGTTGTTGGTCTTGCCGAACAGATAATCGCTGAAGACGAAATCGCTGGTTTGCTGCGCCTTCCGGAAATACTCACGGTCGCCGATGTTGAGGCCGACCTGGATGTTCAGCGTCGAGCACTGCACGACGCCGTCCTTGCTCACGAGCATGATGCTGCGGATCCAGGGCAGGTTGGCGGGCAGGCTGGCACGCAGGATCTCGCAGCTTCGACCGATGCCGGAGGAGGCGCGGATATAGGCGGCCGATTTCAGCATCGTCTCGACCGAGGAGATCACCTCGCGCTGGGTCTCGGCGCTGTGCTGGGTGATGTTGGCGTATTCTTGCGAGGCCGTCGCGATCTGTCTGGCGCGGGTGTCTTCCAGCGAGCGAACGCGCTCAAGCATCAAGGGCGCCACCAGCAGCACGGCAAGCATCGCCAGCCTGGCGCGGATGCCCAGAAGCTTCTTGAGTTTGATGCGATTGCGGCTGAAAATAACGCCAGACATTCCCTGCCCCCCGCGCCGCAGGGTAGAGCGAAGGTTTCAAGAAGCCTTTCCCGAACTTGGTAAAATTAGCGGAAATGCCGTAAAAACTTCCGGCCGGAACACCGCGCGACATGATGGAAATGACGACAGCACCGCTAACGAATCCTTTACCAAACGGTCTGGCCCATGTGGAGCAGGAGATCGCGCGCGCCTGCAAGGAAGCGCGCCGCGAGCGCGCATCGGTGACGCTGGTCGCGGTGTCGAAAACGTTCGATGCTGCCGCGATTTCGCCGATCATCGACGCCGGACAGCGCGTGTTCGGCGAAAACCGCGTGCAGGAAGCCAAAGGGAAATGGCCGGCGTTGATTTCGGCCCATCCCGGAATCGCGTTGCATTTGATCGGGCCGCTGCAGTCCAACAAGTCCAGGGAGGCCGTGGCGCTGTTCGACGCGATCCATTCGGTTGATAGGCCGAGCCTGTGCGAAGCGCTGGCCAGGGAAATCAAGGCGCAGAACAAACGGCCAGAATTGTTCGTTCAGATAAACACCGGCGAGGAGCCGCAGAAGGCGGGCATCGCGCCCGGCGACGCCGATGCTTTCATCGCGAGCTGCCGCGACAAATATGGTCTGGTCATTTCCGGCCTGATGTGCATCCCGCCGGTCGACCAGGCGCCCGCGCCGCATTTTGCGCTGACGGCCAAGATCGCGGCGCGCAATGGCCTGAAAAACCTGTCGATGGGCATGAGCGCGGATTTCGCGGTCGCGATCCAGTTCGGCGCCACGCATGTACGCGTGGGTTCGGCGATTTTTGGGCATCGCTGACGGCGAAAGCGCTTACTCGAAGCCCACCGACACCTTTCCGAGCGCTCCGAAATCAACAGCGCAGAAATCGCCCGCTTGAATCGGCAATGGTGGATGGCACGTTCCCGTCGTGACGATCTGCCCGGCCTTCAGCGTCACGCCAAGCTGGCGCAACTCGTTGGCGAGCCAGGTCAGTGCTTTCAGGGGATCGCCGAGTACATTCTTGCCGTGGCCGACGAATTGCTGGCCGCGCATCGTCGTCACCGGCCGCTCCTCGACGAGATCGATCGAACGCCAGTCGGCTGACGTGGCAGGCCCCAGCACGAACAGATGCGCGCAGGCATTGTCGGCGATCAACTGGGCCTCGCCGGCGCTGACGAAATCGGCAAACCGCGAGTCCGGAATCTCGATCGCCGGATGCAGCGTACCGACCGCGTCGAGTACTTCCTGCACCGTATACGGCGTCGGCCGCGCCGGCAGATCGAGGCGCATCCGAAACGCGAATTCGGGTTCGGCGACGCGCATTTCATTGCCTTCCATCGACGCCGTGCCGCCATCCGCGATCACGGTCTCGGCCAGGATGCGGCCGGCCATCGGACCTGCAACATTGATGTGCTTTTGTCCGGCCTCGCTGGTCGCCGCGATCTTCCAGCCGAACAGTTTGTCGGACGAGTATTTTTCCAACCCGGCCTGGATCGCGTAGCCCTCGATGCGATCACGCGGCCGTATCGTTTCGTCGAGACCGGAAAGTTTGCGCCCCGTGCGCCAGTGGTCGTGCAGAGCCCTGGACGCGGCTTCTATCGCATTCTTGTCGAGCATGGTTCTGATCCCATCAGCCGATGATGATTTTCGTCCGCGGTCCCATTCGCCGCAACAGCCGCAGCATGGCGGATTTCGTCATCGAAACGCACCCTGCCGTCGGCGAAAAGTCGGGTCGGGCCAGATGCAGGAACACGGCGCTGCCGCGGCCGGCTATCCGTGGCGCGCTGTTGTGATCGATCTCGACGATGAAATCGTAGAGATGGTCCTCGCGCGTCAACCGGTCGCCCGGCTGATCCCGGACAAGGCGAATGGATTGATTGTAACGGCGGTCGTCGGGGTCCTCGCACCAGGCGTCCTCGGGCCGGATAGTCCGGACCGGGAGGAAGGTGCGCGGCCGGATATGGCGGTCGTCGCGCCACCACAGCCGCAGCGGCCGATAGACGCCGCGGGGGGTGCCGCCGTCTCCCTCCCATTTGTTGGCAAGGATGCCGCCGCGACCAAGTGCCACCGGCACCGACCAGCCATCCGCCGTCAGCCATCCCCGGCGCGGGTCGCCGGCAGCGCGCCGGACCCGGACGGCCAGCACCGGGCGGTCACGCTTTGTTGTGTCGTAAGTATTTGTAAAAACGTTGCTTTTCATGCCGCCCGTTGCCGAATCCTGAAGCTGCCCGCCCGGCCACAATTGCCCCACTTGCCGTCATTACAGGACATTCATCCAACCGCGCCCCAAATTTGGGATAAACTGCGGCTCGCCTTGAGAATCTGTAACAATCTCCTACCTCAATGCGAATCAGTACGTGATGACCCGGTTTGCTCGCGAATCAGATTGTCATCGACCAAGACCCGGCTTGAGACGCTTCCGCTTGTGTCCGCCGCCTGCCTCAAGAGGATCGTATCCTATGCCTAATGCCCGCAAGATCCTGATCGTGGAAGACGATACCGATCTGCGCGACACCCTGGTCGAGCAGCTCTCGCTGCACGAGGAGTTCGAAGCTTCCGCCGTCGATACCGGCGCCAAGGGCGCCACCGCCGCCAAGGCCAATGCCCCCGATCTGGTGCTGATGGATGTCGGCCTGCCGGATACCGATGGCAGGGAAGTCGTGCGCAGCCTGCGCAAGGGCGGCTTCAAGGCGCCGATCATCATGCTGACCGGCCATGACACCGACTCCGATACGATTCTCGGGCTCGAATCCGGCGCCAACGACTATGTTGCCAAGCCGTTCCGGTTCGCCGTTCTGCTTGCCCGGATCAGGGCGCAGCTCCGCCAGCATGAGGCCAGCGAGGACGCGGTATTCTCCGTCGGTCCCTACAGCTTCCGCCCCGGCTCCAAGATGCTGACCGCCGCCAATGCCAGGAAGGTGCGGCTGACCGAAAAGGAAACCGCGATCCTGCGCTTCCTGTATCGGGCCGGCCAGTTGCCGGTGTCGCGCGAGACGCTGCTGCAGGAAGTCTGGGGCTACAATTCGGGCGTCACGACGCACACGCTGGAGACCCACATCTACCGTCTCAGGCAGAAGATCGAGAAGGATGCGGCCAATCCGGAAATCCTGGTGACGGAAGCGGGTGGCTACAAGCTGGTGCCGTGATACGATGCGTGGTTACGATCGGTAAGTTTTGCGTATCCCGGCCAATGATTTATGTCGATTGAGGATGATGTAGCCCTGCTTGAGCGGGTCCCGACATTGCGTCTGTTGGGAACGGCAGCGCTGCGCATGCTGGCGATCGGCTCGGAGCAGCGCGATTTCTCGCCGGGCGACTACCTGTTCAACGCCGGCGACGACGCGGATGCGGGCTACATCGTTCAGCGCGGTTCGTTCCGGATCGAGGACGGCGGCGCCGAGGTCGTTGCCGGCCCCGGCTCGTTGATCGGCGAACTGGCGCTGATCGTTCCGATGAAGCGGCCATCGAGCGCGAGCGCGATCGATCATGCCTCGGTTATCCGGGTGGCGCGCAGCCTGTTTCAGCGCGTGCTTGAAAGCGATCCCACCGCGGCGCGCCGGCTGCGCGACGAACTCGCCACCCGCACCAGCCAGCTCGCCAGCGATCTCGTGATGGCGGGCGCAAAGCTGATAATCTGATTTCCAGAGCACGATCCGGAAAAGTGTGCAGCGGTTTTCCGAAAAGATCATGCTCAAAGGATAACCTGAAGCGCGATGATGGTTCATCCCAATCTCATCGCGCTTTAGACATCCAGCGTCACCGTTACAGGTACGTGGTCCGACGGCCGCTCCCAGCCGCGGGCATCGCGCGTGATCCTGAAGTCGGTGACGCCGTCCTTCAGCGCGCGCGAGACCCAGATGTGGTCGAGCCGGCGGCCGCGATCGCCCACCGTCCAGTCGGCGGCGCGGTAGCTCCACCACGTATAGACCTTTTCCGACAGCGGGATTCGCTCGCGCGCGACGTCGAACCATTCGCCGTGCGCTTGCGCCGCCAGCAGCTTCTCGCATTCGATCGGCGTATGCGAGACGACCTTCAGGAGCTGCTTGTGCGACCACACGTCGTTCTCGTGCGGGGCGACGTTGAGATCGCCGACCAGGATATGCCGGTCGTCGCCGCGCGGATGCAGCGGCTCGCACGCCTTCATCTCGTCGAGAAATTTCAGCTTGTGATCGAACTTCGGATTGAGCGCGGGATCGGGAATGTCGCCGCCGGCCGGGACGTAGAAATTATGCAGCACCAGCGGCTTCGCAAGCTGCGCCTTTTCGCCGAACGCCACCGAGATGTGACGCGAGTCGATCCTGTCGCAGAAGGTTCTGATGTCGGTGGTGTCGAAGGGCAGTTTCGAGACGATGGCGACGCCGTGATAGCCCTTCTGTCCGTTCAGTGCGATGTGCTCATAGCCCAGACGCTTGAACCGCTTCAGCGGGAAAGCATCGTCGATGCATTTGGTTTCCTGCAGGCACAGCACGTCCGGCCGCGCCGATTTGAGGAATCTGGCGACGATGTCGATGCGCAGGCGCACCGAATTGATATTCCACGTTGTCAGGGAAAAATGCATGGGAGCCGTGTCTTACCACGGCTCCGGGCGCGGATTTCCGCCTCTCCACAGAAACCATGCAGGAAGGCAGCCGTCAGTTCGCCGGCGTGACGTAGTTGGTGAAGTCGATCTTGAACAGGCCGGGATCGACCTTCCTGGTCGAGTCGAGATTGTACACGGCGACCGTGGTGTCGTAGCCCTGCGGGTCCGTCACCGTCCATTGCTTGAGCTGGCCGTCCTTGACCCCGACCATCAGCATCAGCCGGCTGGTGCCGATCAGGGCCTGCTTCTCCTCGATCGTGACGCTGATATAGACATCGTCGGCCGTGACGCTGACGACATTGGTGTCCTTCAACAGATCGATCCGGTCGGACAGCAGGAAGCGCAGCGGCGTCTGCGACAGCGGATAGATGTCCTGCGTGGCGAGCTTGCGGTCGCGCACGGCCAGCGCCGAGCCGTCCGCGACGATCGCGATCGGGCTCGGATCGTCATATTCGAAACGTACCTTGCCCGGCTTCTGGATGTAGAAATCGCCCTTCGTCCGGCTGCCGTCGGGTCCGACCTGGACGAAATTTCCGACCAGCGTCTGCAGCGAGGACAGGTAGGAACTCACCCGCGCCGCCTGCGCCTTCTGGTTGGCATCGAAGGTCGCAAACACATTGGCGGGAACGTTGCGGTTCGGATTCGGGATCACCGGGTTCGGCGCCGCCTGGGTCGCGCCGGTGGTCGCCGGAGTCTTGTCCTGCGCGCTCATTTGCGCGCCGCCCTCGCGCAGCTTCGGCGCGGGCTTCGGAACCGGAACGTTCTGCGAGAGAGCGGGCGTCGCAAGGCCTGCGATGGAAGTGGCGACCAGAAGGGCCAGTCCGGCGCGCAGCCCGCGATGGGAGGGTTGTTGTGTCATCAGGTATTTTGGATCTCTATGCGATGAGGCATCCCGTTGCCGGACAGTTTATCGTGCTTTCGGGCCTAGGAGATATCGTTTTTCCGTGAAAAATGTTGCGCCGAATCCACGTTTTGCGCCCGGATTCAGAAGCCGCCCTCCTCCTCCGGGACCAGAATTTCGCGTTTGCCGGCGTGATTTGCCTGGCCCACGATGCCTTCGAGTTCCATCCGTTCCATCAAGGAGGCGGCGCGGTTGTAGCCGATTTGCAGGCGGCGCTGAATGTAGGAGGTCGAGGCCTTGCGGTCGCGTTTGACGATCGCGACAGCCTGCGAGAACAGGTCGCCGCCGCCATCGCCGCCCATGCCGGTGGAATCGAACACCGCGCCGTCCTCCTCGCTCGGCTCCTCCGCGGTGACCGCTTCCAGGTATTCCGGCGCACCCTGCGTCTTGAGGTGACGCACGACCTTTTCGACCTCCTCGTCCGAGGCAAACGGACCATGCACGCGGCTGATGCGGCCGCCGCCGGCCATGTAGAGCATGTCGCCCTGGCCGAGCAGTTGCTCGGCGCCCATCTCGCCGAGAATGGTGCGGCTGTCGATCTTCGAGGTGACCTGGAATGCGATGCGGGTCGGGAAGTTCGCCTTGATGGTGCCGGTGATGACGTCGACCGATGGACGCTGCGTGGCGAGGATGACATGGAGACCCGCGGCGCGCGCCATCTGCGCCAGGCGCTGCACGGCGCCTTCGATGTCCTTGCCGGCGACCATCATCAGGTCGGCCATTTCGTCGACGATGATGACGATATAGGGCAGCGGCTCGAGGTCGAGCTTCTCTTCCTCGTAGATCGCCTTGCCGGTTTCCTTGTCGAAGCCGGTATGCACCGTTCGCGTCAGTTCCTCGCCCTTGCCCCTGGCTTCGCCGAGACGCTGGTTATAGCCGTCGATGTTGCGCACGCCGAGCTTGGCCATCTTCTTGTAGCGCTCTTCCATCTCGCGCACGGCCCATTTCAGCGCGACCACCGCCTTCTTCGGATCGGTGACAACAGGCGTCAGCAAATGCGGGATGCCGTCATAGACGGAGAGTTCGAGCATCTTGGGATCGACCATGATCAGGCGGCACTGATCCGGCCGCAGCCGGTAGACCAGGCTAAGGATCATGGTGTTGATCGCGACCGATTTGCCCGAGCCGGTGGTGCCGGCGATCAACATATGCGGCGTGCGTGCGAGATCGATGATGATGGATTCGCCGCCGATGTTCTTGCCGAGGCAGAGCGGCAGTTTGACGTTCGACTCGTTGCTGTCCCTGGTGGTCAGCAGTTCGCGCAGGTAAACCTTTTCGCGATGGGCGTTCGGCAGTTCGATGCCGATGGCGTTGCGGCCGGCAACCACGGCGACGCGGGCCGACAGCGCGCTCATCGAGCGCGCGATGTCGTCGGCAAGGCCGATGACGCGCGAGGATTTGATGCCCGGCGCCGGCTCGAGTTCGTAGAGCGTGACGACCGGTCCCGGGTTGGCCTTGACGATCTCGCCGCGGACGCCGAAGTCGCCAAGCACGCCTTCCAGCGTGCGCGAATTGGCTTCCAGCTCGGCCTTGCTGAGCGGCTGCCGGTCTGAGGACTTGGGCGCCGTGAGCATCGAGACCGAGGGCAGTTCGAACTTGTCGGATTTGCGGGCAGAAGGACGCGGCGCGGGCTTCTTGCGCGAACGAGGGGCTTCTTCTTCCTCCTCCTCCTCCTCCTCCTCGTCCTCGTCCTCTTCTTCCTCCTCTTCTTCTTCGTCCTCAAGCTCTTCGTCCTTCGGGGCCAGCGGCGGCGCGGCACGGCCGCGCAGGCTCGGCTCCTGACGTTCGAACGAAGCGGTGCGGGAGGGCGATGAACTCGACACCAGCGATCGGTAGGCCGCACCCATCAGCCATCCGATCCGCGCCTTGGCGCTCATCAGGGCGTGGTACACCCATCCGAGCGATACCGAGCTGCGATCCACTCCTTCGACGAAGGGCGTGTCATCGTCCTCGATCGGCGTCAGCTCTTCTTCCTTCGGTTGCGAGCCCCAGCCGCAGGCAAACAGGAATGCCGCGAACATCGCGACGAACAGGATGATGCCGAGTACCAGACGATAGACGAAGCCGGCCGGACCGAAGACGACGGCGGGTGCGCGCACCAGCGCATCGCCGACGACGCCGCCAAGGCCGGTCGGCAGCGCCCATGCGCCGCCATGCGGCCAGCAGCTTGCAAAGCCGGCCGCGATCACGGTGCCGAGGATCCAGCAGCCAAGACGCAGCGCCTCACGGTCGAAATTGCGATGGGTCAGCATGCGCCAGCCCCACACCGCGACGGGCAGGATCAGCATGATCGCGCCGAGGCCGAGGATCTGCATCAGGAGATCGGCGCCGATCGCGCCGGGATAGCCGAGCACGTTGCGGATCGGCCGCGAGGTGGCGTGGCTCAGGCTCGGGTCCTGCACGGACCACGTCATCAATGCCGTCGCCGCCACGCCTGATAGCCCGATCAGACCTAGCCCTGTGAGTTCACGCAGGCGCCGGGCCAAGGCCTCGCGGATCGAGACCGGCAGATGGCCGACCAGGGGAATGACACGTTCGATCGCGGGCATGCTCATCGGCTCTGCGATTAATCCAAATTCTCGACCAGGCGGTGCAACGCCTCGGCGGTTGATTCGCTGTCTGAGACCAGCGCGAGGCGGATATAGCCGGCGCCGGGGTTGAAACCATCGGGCTGCAGCCGCGACAGATAGCTGCCGGGGATCACGCGAACGCCCGCGTCGCGATAGAGTCTTACGGCCGCGGCCTCGTCGCCGCCGCGCGCGGATACGTCGAGCCAGACGCAGAAGCCGCCGGCCGGCCGCTTATAGCCGTAGCGGCTGCCAAGGATCTGATCGGCGAGGTCGAACTTGATGCGGTACAGGCGACGATTTTCCTCGACATGCGCTTCATCGCTGTACGCGGCGACGGCGACGTGCTGCAACGGCACCGGCACCTGGGGCGCCGCGACGTTGCGCAATTCATGGAATGCGGCGAGAAATTTTCGATCGCCGGCGGCAAAACCAACGCGCATGCCCGGCAGGTTCGAGCGCTTCGACAGCGACTGGAACGCTACGACATTGGTGAAATCAGGCCCGGCGGATTCGAGCGCGCTGCCCGGCGCCTCCCGGGTGTAGATTTCCGAATAGCATTCGTCGCTGAGGATCATGAAGCCGTAGGCGTCGGCGAGTTTCTTCAGCCTCGTGAAATAGTCGCGCGAGGCAACCGCGCCTTGCGGATTGGCGGGCGAGGCGATGAAGATCGCAACCGTCCGCGCCAGCGTCGCCTCGTCGAGTGCGTCGAGGTCGGGCAGAAATCCGTTGGCGAGCGTGGTTGGGAGATAGACCAGTTCGCAACCGGCGGCGCGCGCCCCCGCGCCATAGGCCGGATAGAACGGGTTCGGCATCAGGATGGCCGGCTTTCCCTTGCGCGGGCCGACATAGCGGGCTGCGCTGATGGCGGCAAAGAACAGGCCTTCGCGGCTGCCGTTCAGCACCAGAATTTCGCTTTCGGGATCGACCGGCCGCGGCAGATCGAATCGGCTCGTCAGCCAGTTGGCGACGGCGCGGCGGAACGGCTCGATCCCCTTGGCGAGGGGATAGCGGCCGAAATCCGCAATGTGCCTTGCCAGCACCGGTCCGACGAAATCGGGCACCGGATGCTGCGGCTCGCCCAATGACAATGTGATCAATGGCTTGGCGGGTTGATACGACGCCAGCAACTCGGTCGTCCGGATAAAGGGGGAGCGCTCGGCCTGACCGGCAGGCAAGCTGCCGGCGCCCTGCGCCACGCCGGAAGAGGCGGTCATTGCCATGTTTGAAACGCCAGTACTCTCAAGAGCGGATCGAGGGACCTACCCCAGGACCGCGAACCCATCAAACCACCATAGATACGGCGAGGTTAAGACGCGATTAACCATCGGTCGCACTGGACATTTTGCAAGGTATTACCATATTGTAACAAGGTAATACCTTGGAGGTGACCGATGGCAACCACCGTTACCCGCAAGGGTCAGGTGACGATCCCAAAACCGGTCCGCGATTATTTGGGAATTCAGCCCGGCAGCCGCGTGGATTTTCGTCGCGGTGCCGACGGCGGCGTAGTTATCGAGAAGGCTGACGGGCCTCGACCGCCCAGCAGGTTTGCGAAGGCGCGCGGGTCGGCTGGCCCGGGCATGACCACCGACGAACTGATGGCTCTCCTTCGCGGCGAGCCAGAATGACGCTCGTCGATTCGAATGTTCTTCTGGACGTCGTGACCGACGGCGAAGCATGGGCGGACTGGTCGCAGGGACAGCTGGAGCAAGCGGCATCGGTCGGACCGCTCATCATCAATGACATCATCTACGCCGAGATATCGACACGCTACCCTGCTGTCGAAGACGTGGACGCGATGCTCCACAATCTGGACATCGAGGTCGTGGCGATCCCGCGTTCCGCGCTTTTTCTCGCGGGAAAGGCCTATCTGCGGTACCGCGCGACCGGTGGCATTCGCACCGGCGTCCTGTCTGATTTCTTTATCGGTGCTCACGCTGCCGTGGAGCAGCGGCCACTCCTGACGCGGGACGCGCGGCGCTACCGCAGCTATTTCCCAACGGTCGAATTGATTACGCCGTCGGAAAGCGAGGTATAGCGCCCGGAGAACCGTCGTCCGGCGACCGTTCCTGTGCAGCCACAAAAAAGAAAGGGGCTCCAACTTGCGCTGGAGCCCCTCAACGGTCAGGGCATTGCCGGGTATGTGCCCGAACCGG
>NZ_DAINNI010000113.1:0-15314 GCF_036735945.1 Bradyrhizobium sp.
CATGGCGACTATCTCGGCGATCACTGGATGGGCGAGAAGGATCTGTTCCACGAACAGTCGGCAAAAATCCCGCTGATCGTGATCGATCCCTCGCCGGCCGCCAACGCCACGCGTGGCACGGTGAACGATGCGCTGGTCGAGGCGATCGACCTGGCGCCGACCTTCATCGACTATTTCGGCAGCCCTCCGCCCGATCACATTTTGGAAGGACGCTCGCTGCTGCCGCTGCTGCATGGCGCGAGGCCCGCCGACTGGCGCAAGGTGGTGTTCTCCGAATACGACTACGCCATGCAGGACGTCCGCGTGATGCTGAACCAGCCGATCGAGCGCTGCCGCCTGTTCATGGTGTTCGACGGCCGCTGGAAGTTCATTCATGCGTCGGGCTTCCGCCCGATGCTCTACGACCTCGAAACCGATCCGCAGGAACTGGTCGACCGCGGCGCCGATCCCGCCTGCGCCGAGGTGGTGGCGCGGCTGCAATCGGAACTGTTCGACTGGGCGCTGCACCCGAAGATGCACATCACCACGCCGAATGCGAAGATCGCGGCCTATGCCGCCCAGCAATTGCAGGTGAAGAACGGCGTGCTGATCGGCATCTGGGACGAGGCCGAACTCGGTGCGATCAGGGAACGGATCGGGATGAAGCCCTGAGCGCCGGCCTCCCACGCGATCGTGTTCCCGCGGCAAATAGCGAAAATCATTGAAGGTTTGGAAGCAGGTGTTGCGGCGGAGACACTTCGCATCGGCAAATTGCGGTGGCTGACCCCGCCCTTGTTGCGGCGCCCAGCACACGGGCGCTACGGTCGCCCCGGCGAAGCACTTCGCAGCCCTTCGAGGAGAGCCATGAAGCCATATCGCGCCGACACCGGGTTTGTCCGCTGGTCGTTTATTCCCGGCCGGGGATCGTGGTCTCGCCTGCATGCGATCGCGATCGCGCTGTTGCTGCTCCTGCCGATCGGCGCGCGTTCCGCGCTGGCCCAGCCGAACTCGGCACAGGCAGCCTCGACCGCGCACGTCTATCTGCTCCGCGGCGTGCTCAACATCTTCTCGCTGGGTCTCGATGACATCGCCGCGCAATTGCGGGCGCAGGGCATCCCGGTGACCGTCGCGAACTTCGCCTCATGGTCGTCGCTCGCCGACGACGCGGCCCGCGGATACAAGAGCGGCCGGATCAAGACGATCATCCTGGTCGGCCATTCTTCGGGCGCGACCGCGCTGCCCGACATGGTCGCCAGGCTGGATCAACTTGGCGCGCCCGTGACGCTCGCCATCGGGCTGGACTCGGTGTTCCGCACCAAGCTCTCCGGACGGGTGGGACGCTACGTCAACTTCTACATCGCCAACGGCAACGGCGAGCCGGTCGCGAGGACCGCGCAACTGCAGGGCAAGCTCGAGAATATCAACGTGCAGAACGTGCCCGGCGTCGGGCACATGTCGATCGAAAAGAACCAGATCATGCAGCGCAAGGTGATCGCCGAGATCGACGCCGTCGTCTTTGGCCGCTCCGCATCAGGGTCGGGGGCACACAAGCCGCGGCAGCATGGATCAGCAAGCGCCGGGCGATCAGGCACCGCCAACACGGCGGCGGTACGTCAGTAGCGACCAGCCCGGTTCCGGCGCCGCGTCCGATGGCGCGTGCCGCAAATTCTGCCTATTCCTCGACGATAGATCACCCTACGCGCCGGGCGGCGTCGGGGTGTACCGATGTCCGCCATCGCGAATGGAACGCGCATGAGCAGTCCGAGGCAGGTTGCCGCCGTGGCGATCTGGGTGGTCGTTTCCACCCTTCTCTTCCCGTTCAGTTGCAATCCGGCGCAGGCCGGTCCGGCTCCGCGTGCGTCCGACCCGGCCGCGACGCCTGCCGCGCTGGCACCGGCGGTCGCAACCCGCCCGCCGGCGCGCGTCTACCTGTTCCGGGGCGCCCTCGGCCCGATCTTCTCGCGTGGAATGGATCGCCTGACCGACCGCCTCCAGGCAGCCGGCATCCGGGCTGACGTCTACGAATTCACCATCTGCCGGCTGATCGCCGACCAGGCGATCCGCGACTACAGGGAGAATGCCGCACCGATCGTTCTGATCGGTCATTCGATGGGCGGACTTTGCGCCGTGACGTTCGCGGGGATCCTGAAGGCCGAAAACATCCAGGTGAGCCTCGTCGTCACCATCGATCCGGCTCACGCAACCCCGAAGGTGCCGCTGAACGTCGAGCGCTTCATCAACATCTTCCTCTCGGACAGCATCCTGGGCGGCGGCGACGTGGTGGCGGAGCCCGGCTATCAGGGACACTATGCGAGCTTCGACCTGAAGCAGCACGAGGAAGTCAGCCACATCAACATCGACAAGATGGATTCCATCCACCAGCAATTGGTGACGGCGGTTACGCAACTTGCTAGCTTGCCCGCGGCGACCGATGCAGAGACGATGCCGCTGCGCTATGTGGTTCCTCCCGATGCGCCGATCGAGTTGTGGGACAGCGGCACGCCTCAACTGGCCCGGTCCGGCGACACCCTGGAGAAACTCGCGGCGTTCAACCACGTACCGCTGTGGTCTCTGACCCAGGCCAATCAGTATGCGGAGACTACGCCGCTGCCAGTCGGCCAGCGGATCCTGATCCCGCGCCGTCTTGCTGTGCCCATCGCAACATCGGTGGCATCGCGACCGAAACGGTAGTCGGCAGCCGGTCAGGTGAATGGAATCAGCATCGGGACGCGACGGCAATATGAGCCATAGGCGTCTTCGCCGAGTTCAGCCGTGAGGAAGCCTTCCTCCATGCGGGCCTTGAGCGCCATGCCGAGCGAGATCAGCACGGCGCCAAGCATCGCGGTCACGGTACCGACCGCAATCCCCGTCACCAGCATCCCGGCGATAAGCCCGGTATAGATCGGATGCCGCACCAGCCCGTAGGGGCCGGTGTCGATGACCTCGTGGCCTTCCTTGTGCGTGATCGAGTTCGACCAGAAACGTCCGAGATGAATTCTCGCCCACCATGTGAACGAGATCCCTGCAAGCACAAGACACGCCAGCAGATAGACTCCAGCGTTGCCAAACTGCCAGAGCGGCTTTTCGCCCAGAAGCTTTCCGGTCAATGGCAGGAACAGAATCGCACCCAGGTAAAGGAGAGAGCGGTACCTGAGCGAGTCCGAGCTCATCACATTCTTCCTGGTCTGCCCGGACCAGAACGATGCGATGACCCAGCTCGCCACCCACAATATCCAGATGATGGCGAGCAGTTGCGTGGGCCACGTCGTGGTCCAGCCGCTCAGGACGAAAGCCAACCCTTGACCGAGACTGTTCAGCATATTGCGGACCGCATTGAGTTTGAGCTAGCCGCCAAGCCGGCGCTCGGCATGAAACGGCCGAGGGCGGGTATTGGGCGTCGAGCCCCATTCGCCCTGATTGTCACCGGCGCCAAGCAGATGCGCAATGGTCTCGCGCAACACGGGTTCGACGGGGCCTGGCGCATAGCCGAGCTCGCGCTGCGCCTTTTCGATCGACAGGGAGCCCGCCCGCAATGCGATGCGAACGCCTTCGGCCGTACCGGACGGAGGCCGGTGCGTCACGTGATCGGCGATGAACTCCAGCGCTGCCGTGACCAACTCGGCAACCTTGCCGTTCACGCGAATGCGCCGGACGCGACGGCCGCTGATATCGGCCATGATCTCGAGAATTCGCCCCAGCGGCATGCTCTCGCCGCCGAGGACGTAGCGATGCCCGACCTGTCCGCGCTCCATCGCAAGGATCAGCCCTTCGGCCGCGTCGCGCACATCGACGAGGTTCACGACAAAATCGAGATGCAGTTGAAGGCGTCGATCGAGGAAGTACCGCAGCATCGCCGTCGGCGGGGTAAGGTTGTGGTCGTGAGGCCCGATCGGCATGGTCGGACAGCCGATCACCACCGGATATCCGGCTGCGGCCGCCTGCATCGCGAGCCGGTCGGCCAGCATTTTCGAGCGCGTATATGGGCCCGGCATGTCGTCGGGGAGCAACGCGTCATCGGGGACGGGAACCATCGACGGCGAGGCGCGGAACAGAATCGATTCCGTCGAGCAGTGCAGCAGGCGCTTGATGCCGCGCTTGCGCGCCGTCTCGATCACGATCTCGGTGCCACCGCAATTGACGGTGTGAAAGGCGGCCTTTCGCGGCAACCACATGCCGGGCAGGCCGGCAAGATGATAGACCTGATCGACGCCATCCATCGCCCGGCCCACCAGGTCCCGGTCGAGCACGGAGCCGCTGACGTGCTCAACCTGCGGCAGGATGCGTGGCGGCGGCTGAAGGTCGAGCACCCTCACCTGCCGTCCCTGCGCCATCAGCGCCGCGACGAGATGCTTTCCAATGAAACCACTGCCGCCTGTGACCAGTACACGTGTCATGCTACGGGTACTTCAAGCTCACTACGGGTACTTCAAGCTCAAACATTCGCAATCAGGACGCCGCGACCTGCGGATGCCCCTGGATGATCATGGCGAGATCGCGCCGAAAGCCCAGCGCGATAAACAGCTTCGCCATGACAAACATTGGTCCGAGCAGCAGGTGCGTCGGATTATCGACCAGCGCCGGCTGCCGTCGCTCAAACACGCGATGCCCGACAATCTGTGCCGTGACGCCAATAACGATCAGAACGGCCGTAAGCGACCACATCCCCGCGGTCGTCACATGACTGCCGATTGCGGCAGCGGTCGAAAGCAGCGCGATTGCGGCCGCAAGGATGCCAGCGCCCAGCGCGAAGTCGAGCAGGAACCAGTAGATCAGCACCGGCATGACGGCGACGACCGCCGCGCTGGTCTGGAACCCCAATATGGTGATCGGCCACAGGCTGAGCGGAAGAACGGCAGCCAGGAACAGGAAGACGATGCCGAAGACATGCATCGCGCAGTTCCAGGGATCGCGATGATATTCAACGTAATCCGCAAGCTGCCGCCGAAAATATGAACCCATGCGGGGCTTATCCCTTTGCTGTCGGCAGGCGCCAAAGCTCAATCCAAAATCCGGCGCATCTGCTGCAATGCCCTGACTTCCATCAGAGATATAACGGTAGTCGGACTTTACGGTAGTTAGACTCGGAAATCCCCATCAAGTCAAAGCGTAGGACACGACGCGCCTTGCGGCCCCACAAGCGCCACGCAATCGAAAATCATGCGGCAATTCAGGCCACTAACTCGGTACATGGATGCCGGGAACCGGCATGGGTTGCGTCAATTTTTCCAGGTGGACAACGGTTCGGCTCAATTCGTGATCTTGTACCCCGTGGCTTTGACGATCGGCTGCCAGAAGGCGGTGTTGGCGGCAAGTTCCGCGGTCAGCCCTGCAGGCGTCGACCCGACCGGGATCAGGCCGATCGCGGCAAGCTTTTCCTTGACCTCGGCCTTGCCAAGCGCAGCCGCGACCGCTTCGCTCAACTTCTTCGCAAAGTCCGGCGAGGCGCCCGCCGGCAGCCACAAGCCGTACCAACCATCCGCCACCAGATCGACGCCGCTCTCCCGCAGCGTCGGCGCTTCGGGCAGGAACGGCGAGCGTTGCGCGCTGCCGACCGCGAGAATGCGGACGTTACCCGCGCGATGCTGCGGGATCGCATCGGTCAAGGTGGAAATCGCAAACGGCATATGGCCGCCGACAAGATCGTTGATGATCGGCGCGCTGCCGCGATAGGCCACGCGCGTCAGCTTGAGGCCCAGCGCCTGCTCGAGCCGCGAGCCGGTGAAATGCGGAATGGTGCCGTTGCTCGGCACGCCGAAAGTAGCGTTATCTGGATTGGCCTTCAGCCAGTCGACGAATTGCTTGAAGTCCTTGACCTCGGCCGGCACTGCCTTGCCGACGAAGACGCAGAATTCGAACCGCACGAGTTGGCTGACCGGAACGAAGTCCTGCGCCGCGTCGAAACTCGGCGTGGTCTCGACCATCGGCAACAGATACATCGTCGGTCCTGTCGTCACGAGGATGGTCGTGCCATCAGGGTTGGCGCCCTTCACCGCCTTGATGCCGATCAAGCCATCACCGCCGGTACGATTTTCGACGATCATGTTGCGGTCGAGCAATGGAGCGACGTGCTGCGCCAGGAGGCGGCAGAGCGCGTCGCCGCCGCCTCCGGCCGCAAACGGGAAGATGATCTTGGTCAGCGGCCCGGCCTGCGCCGATGCCCTGCCCGTCATCGCAAGCAGTGAGGTTGCGGCGCTCGCGGCCAGGAAATCCCGACGCTTCATTCCTTCTTCCTCCCAAAGTTTCCTGTCATTGGTCGTCCGTCCGCAGCGACGGCATATCAGGCCGCGATCGTCTCGACCACGCTGACGATTCCGATCGCGACGGTGACAAGGCCGACCGCCCCTTGCAGCGCGCGGTTGGCCCAGGTGAGCGAGCGGGCGGAGACCGCCAGCGGCACCGCGATCACCGTCGACAGCGCCCCCATGCCGATCATCGAGCCGATCCCGAACAGCGCGACGTAGCCGAGCCCGGCGGCGGGACTGGAGGCCTGCGTCACCGCGAGCACCAGCAGCGCGGCAGAGCCCGCCATGCCGTGCATCAGGCCGACCAGCAGCGTGCGCCAGCGGAAGCCGTGGCCGTGCGCGTGAACGCTGCCGGCATGCGGCGCGGTTTCGCCGGCATGGCTGTGGGCATGGAAATGCACGGTGCCGTCGGCATGGCCGTGCCGGTGGAAATGCACGCGGTCGCGCCACAGCCGCCACAGCACATGGCCGCCGAGGCCGACCAGCATCAGCCCGACGGCGGTCTCGATCGGCCGCGCCATCGTTTCCGGAATCGCCCGGCCAAGCAGGAGAGCGGCGCCGGCAAAGACGAACAAGGTGAGGGTGTGGCCGAGCCCCCAGGTCAGCCCGTGCTTGACGATGTCGGCGACGTGGCTGCGGCGCGCGGCGATCGAGGAGACGGCGGCAATGTGATCGGCCTCGAGCGCGTGCTGCATGCCCAGCAAGAACCCCAGCCCCAGAATTCCGAACATGCGTCCCCTGCCTGATGCCTCGAACGGTAAGCGGCCGAAACTTCACATCTGACGGGAGATTGCACAACCGAAATCGCCGGGCGCCTCGCCTTCGTCATCGGCATCACGGCGGCTTGACGCGAGGCCGCGGAGCCTCGGCGGAACGATCGGCAGCCACGGCGACTTGGCGTGGCGCCTCACCTGACCCTGACAATGGAGTTCATCCCAGGACTCATCCCATGACACGATCAGCACTTCTCGCGGCCGCGCGGCGATCCTTGCATCCGCGATCACAGGCCCCGCCAGCGCCCAGCAGGTCATCTACAATCCCGGCCACTGCGCGCAGTTCTATCCGAACGCCAATTGCCAGAACCTCGGACCGGGAAATCCGTACAGTGGAAGCTACTACCGCCCGGCCTATCCCCGGCACTCGGAGGTTCTGGCCCTTTTCAGGCAAGTCTGATATTCGAGCCGCGACGATCGAACCGAGGGCGGACACTCTCGCGCCCCAGCCATCGATGCTGATTCGCCGGCTTAGCTCAGCGGTAGAGCAGCGGTTTTGTAAACCGAAGGTCGGGGGTTCAATCCCCTCAGCCGGCACCAGCCTTAGGGAAATCAATGACTTGCGAGGGGTCCTTAGTGGGCTTGCGGAGGCGTTTCCCCGCGCGTTCTTGGACTTTTTTCACAGCTTCCAGTTGATCCTCCAAATCTACGTGGTCATATATCTCGTTCGCCTCATCGCTTAGATGTCCTATCATTTCCTTGCGAAGCTTCTTACTTACCCCTGCCTTTTTCCGGCATGAGAATTCGCGAAGAAGACTGCAACATGGTGCTGCTCGCTGCGGTCAGTTGCATCAGCTTGACCATTGCCGGCGGCGCCAGTCTCCTGGCATTCAGCGACGCCAAACCGGTCCGCATCGCTGACCGAACGACGGTGCAACGCGAACCGGCGCAGTCACCCGACAAGGGAATCATTGATGTCAGCGACCAGCCGACCGTTCGCGTGGTCGGCGCGCCGTTCGTTCCGAATACGAATCCGCGCGAGCGCTGACCTCTCTGAGCGAAACGTCCCTGAGCGAAACGTCCCTGGGCGAAACGTCTCTTGGCGAAACCGTCCGTGCACTTGTGTACGTTGCCGGTCACGACTGTCACCGTTTTGTCACCGTGCGGGCAAAACCGCGGCAGTTATCCACCGCGACCTCCACGCCCGCTTGATTCCACAAAAGACGTTTGATGGAGTGGATTCGGGCGAGGTTTTTTTCAAATGAAATGGATGAGGGAACGCGATCTCCTGATCGCGCAAACGCTGGCGTTCGTTCAGTCGGTAACCGGCAAGGCGCCGGAAGCCGAAAGGACGACGACGGCGTCTGCCGCTCTCACCGTCGAGACTTTGGAAGCGACCGTCGTTGCAGTTCCGCTTCGTTTTGCGCCGCTGCCTGACGTCACGCCCCTGCCGGCGCAGGAGATACCTGCTCCGCCGGCCGCTGTTCAGGCATCCCCGGAACCGGCGCGGGAGATAGCGCAGCCCACTCCTCTGCCGCGCGTCGACCTGCGCAGCGACTTCCAATCCGAGATCAAGGCGCGGGTCGCGAATTTCCGCGCCCAACAGGAGCGGTTCAGCCGCGAGCGCGAGGCCTATTGCGCGGCGACCATGGCCAGGGTGCAGGCGTCGCTCCGGGAAGACAACCCGCCGACGCGGTCAGGCAAATAACGCGCGCCAGATAGCGCATCCTTGCAACATCCTAATTCGCCGCGATCTTCTCCAGTACCGGCAGCAGGTAGGTCATGAACGTCTGCGGGTCCTCGCTCATCGGAAAGTGGCCGAGCCCCTTCATGATGGTGACGTGGCAGCCGGCAATGCTGTTCGCCACATCAAGCGTTTCCTCGGGCGTGCAGGAATAGTCGTACTCGCCGGATAGCAGGAACAACGGACAGCGCCTCGTGTCGATCTGCGCGACCCGGCCGCGGATATCTCCGTCGAGCTTGTAGAAATGGAGATCGCCCTTGAACACGCCGGGGCCGCCCTGCATGTAGTGCCACAGCGTCTCCCAGCGCTCCTGGTCCGGTGCATCCGGGCCGACCAATCCGGAAACGATCGCGCCGCAGACCTCGCCGCCGTGCACGTCGGCGCGGTGCAGGAAGTTGAGATCATAATAGGGATCGACATGCGCGCCGGCCTGCAGGCCGATGATGGCGCGGAATTGTTCCGGATGCTCGAGCGCCAGATGCAGCGCGATCCGGCCGCCGATCGAACAGCCGATCAGGATCGGCCTGTCGAGCCCGAGCGCCGCCGAAATCTCCAGCACCATGGTGGTGTATTGCGCCGAGGTGAGCTGATATTCCTCGTCATGCCAGCCGGCCGGCGGCGAGGATTTGCCGTGCCAGGGCATGTCGAAGGCGATCACGCGGTGATCCCTCGTGATGCGCGGCTCGTTCATCAGGCCGCGATACTGCCGCCCGTCGCTGCCCGCGGTGTGCAGGCATAATAGCGGCGTCCCCTCGCCGGCTTCCTCGACATAGATCCGGTGTGGCCGGCCGAACAGATCGAGATGCATGTAGCGGCCGGTGATCGGCTCGAATCTCGCGCTCATGCGGCGGCTCCTTCGCGCAGCTTGGCCAGAACCTCCTTGAAGTAGCGCAGATGGGACATGAAGACCTGCAGATTGCCCTCGGCCTTGAGCGTGCGCCGCTTGATCAGCGCCATCAGGTCGTTCGAGCCCGGCGGCGGGCGCCTGCTCCAGAACTTCCGCCATTCCTCTTCAGGCGCACGCAGCACAAAGGAGGAAGACGGCATCACGAACGGCCCTTGCGTCACCGCGACGATGCGGCCCTCGAAGATGGAGATCACCCAGGGCGTGGCGCCGACCTCGATAAGAAAATTGGTTGTGAGATAGCGGCCGCGCCGGACCAGACCAGGGTCGTTGTTGACCCGCTGCTGAAGCGTCTCGATCATTTTCCTGCCCCTTCCCATCCGCCGGCCGCTTACCGGCTCTCACCGTTACCAGTCCAGCGGAATGAGGCAGCCGTCAATCGGCCAAAGAATCGGCCGGGGCTAGAGCCAGGCGCATACCAGCGCCACGTTCGCCACGCAGGCGACCAGCAGACAGACGGTCACCCTGAGGTGAACGTACTGGCCGGAGGTATGAATGCTCGTTCCCATGGCCGGAAACATCCGGCGATTCTAGCTGAGGAGTCTCGGGGTTTCTTTTTTCGGGCGTTTACGGCTCGTTAAAGACTCAGAGACACCACGAAAATGTGCCGAAACGAGCCAATTTGCTCCCGAAACAACCGGTGAGATCGCAGAAACCCGGACCCGGTTTCCGCGTTGACCGTTTTTGCTGGAGCTAGCAAATGCCCTACGCGCTGTTCTCGAACGATGCCAAGCTGAGCAAGGCCTATCCGACCGCCGCCGACGTCTGGAAGATCGCCCAGAAGAGCGGCCTCGTGGTCGACGTGGTTTCCGGCGAGGACAGCACCGCGCCCCGTCCGGTGCTGGACCATGATTATGAGATCAGGCCGTGCCAGCTCGAGCCGCAGGAAGATCCTGCCCGCAACAAGGCGGACGCCGAGCGCGACGCCCAGACGGAATTGCAGTTGGCATCATAAGGAAGGATGTGACGCCGACGGCAGGAAGCAGTGATGTCGGCAGTCAAACGCCCCCTCTCGGCGTATGGGTCCCGTCGCCGGGGACGACCATCCGAGGCGGTCAAATCGTTGCTATGGCGTCGCCGAGACCAGCGATGCCTGCTCCGAAGCCAGCGCAACACAGGCCTTGCGACGCTGCAGTCCGCGGATCGCGCCGGTTACCTTGCGCACCTTGCCGACCCCGCACGAGGGATCCTGCACCAAGGCGACTTCATAGGGAGCAAGGATAAGCGGTTCAGATTTCAGGACAGTTTGAGCAAGGCACGGAAACGCCGCTGCGGAAATGATCAGCCCTAACGCAAAAGCACGCATGTTTTGATGTCCAACCCAACCGGCTGAACCATAATAGCGGATCATGACGAAAAGTTGCGTGCAGCGCGAAAATTATTTTTCGACGCACGCAAAGCGCACGCAGCAAGGTGCATGACGCGCGCGAACAAAAAAGGCCGGCTTGACGCCGGCCTTTCGCATGTCGATACGCGGTGTATCAGTATCTGGCAGCGGCAGGACCACCCCAGCCGAAACGATAGTTCACGCCGACCTTGGCGGTGTGCTCGTCGTTGCGGAAGCTGCGGCCGGCTATGTCGGCCGGACCCGCCGTGAAGGTAGTGTTGCCGAAATTGTAATACTGGTACTCCGCCTTGGCCGACCAGTTCGGGGCGAACATGTATTCAAGGCCGCCGCCGACGGTGTAGCCGTCCCTGTGGCTGCCGTTGGTGGTGAAGGCCTGCGGCACGCCGGCCGCCGTCACCCCGAGATTGTTGCCGTCGCGCCAGGCATAGCCGCCCTTGGCGTAAAGCAGCGCCGGCCCCCAGGTGTAGCCGAACCGGCCGGTCACCGAGCCGAGCTGGTCGTTGCTGGAGGTTACGAGCGTACCCGGAAACAGCACGCCATTGTTGTTGCCGCCGGACAGCCAACTGTACTGGGCCTCGGCGCCGAACACCCAGTTCGGCGCGAACTGATAGTCGAAGCCGCCCTGGACGCCACCGAGGAAGCGGGCGTCGCTGCCTTGCAGGGAATTATTGCCTGCAAAGGCGCCGCCGACATGGCCGCCGACATAGAATCCGGTCCAGTTGTAGACGACCTGGGGCGCGGTATAGGCCGGCGCCTTGGTATAAGGCCGCGGCGGCATGTCGGCCGCAAAGGCTGGCGCTCCCAGGGCGGCCAGCGCGGCAATGCCGAGCAAAATCTTCTTCATACTGATCCCCGTTACAAACGTTGCAGATACCAATCCAAACAACGTGACCTCATTTGGGTTGCTTTGCGACCGGGCCCGCGACCGGATGGCGCGCCAGGCGTGGCAGCAGGGCAACAAACCGTTGTGGTTCCTCGCATGTAGGGCTTTTTTCCCGGTTAAGGAGGGGGGTTTCCCACTTAGTTGATGTCGGCGATGACTAAGCCGGGGTTCAGGCCTCGCCGAAAAGTGATCCGATTTCGTTCACGGTTCCGCCACGGGAACACCCGAATGGCGCCGGGCCGGCCGGCGGTGACCGCCCGGCTGCGGCGCGCCGTGGCGCTTTCCTGCCCTATCGAACTGCGCCTCGCCCGGCGCCAAGCCGCCAGCCTAGCGCGTCAGCTTCTCAAGCTCCGGAAAGGGCGCATAGGCCAGCCCGGCACAGGGTTCGGCTGTTTCGGCGATGCGGTCGAGCCGGCCATCGACAAAGAGGATGGCGCGTTCGCGTGGCTCGCGGTAGCCGCCGTCGGATTCGCGCGCCGAGAAACGCACGCAGGCGACATAGCGCTGCCGTCCCCCGACGACACGCTCGACCGGCTCGGCCATCGCGGCGTCGCGCACGCCGACCGGGTTGTTGAGATAGGTCTTGAGGAACGCCACCACTTCGGTGCGGTAATTCTTCGGGAAGGGCTGGCTGGCGACGCCGCGATCATCGGTGAAGGTGATCGGCTTGCCCTCATCGGTGGCGGCACAGGCCGAAAGCATGGCCGGCAGCAACACCATCGCCGCAAATTTGACCAAACGCCCCAAGCGAAATTTCCCCTGCTGCAATCGCCGTCTCTTAGACTGCCTGACGCCGGAATGGAATTCGCAACTCGGTTATCCCCGAACGGTGCTCTCGAAAAATTGAGCATGCGCCAGCCCACGGCCATCAGCGAAGCCGATGGCGCGTGGGCTGGCCTGACATTCGCCGGCGCCGGGGCAATGGGGGCGAAACGCGCCGGCGAATCGGATTCAGCCGCGTTTTGCCGCCGGCGTCACATGCTTGACGGCGACATGCGGCTTCGCGTGCGTCTTCGGCATGCCGATGTGCTTGTGGTGGCGATGATGGCGATAATGCTTGTGATGGCCCATCCGCGCGTTGGCGTTCATCGCCTTCGCCTTGCCCTGCTCCGCCTTGACGGCCGGTGTCTGCGTGATCTTGCTCATCGGGGTCTGCGCGGTCTTGCCCGGCGTGCCGGCAAGTGCAGGTGCTGCGAGAACGGAAACGGCAACGAGTGCTGCGGAAATGGTCTTGAGCATGATTGTCTCCTCTTGCTCTTCCTGTCCCATGGACCCGCGGGCATGTGTGGCTCGCCGATCATGCGCTCGACGCTAGCGGCCGCGCACTGAACCCGTCCTGAATCGCGCTGTGTGACTCTGTTCATCTGAATGACATCTTCGTCATGTCCCGTAACGACGGGCCGCCGGTGAAAATGGGCGAAATCGAGGAGATGCGCGCGGGGATATTCTCGGGAATGTTGTCGGGCGCCAGGGGTTTTAACCAGCGGGCTTCGGTGTAGGATCGCCGAACCTGCCATCAGGAGACTTGTATGAATAAACTAGCGATCAGGCTTTTGACTCTCGCAATGTTGTCGCTCACGCTGGCGGCAGCCCCTGTCGTGACCGTCGTCTATGCAGCGCCCGACAACGATCCACCGCCGCCCGACAAGAAGAAAAAGAAATCCGAAGCGCGCCCCGGCAGCGAGCAGACCGCATTCGCCGACGGCTACCGCGCCGCCTATGCGGCGATCTACGACCGCCACGACTATGCGTCGGCGATCACGCAGCTCAAGGCGCTCGGGCATGACGACACCGCCGCCGTCGCCAACCTGATCGGCTATTCCTACCGCAAGCTCGGCGACTACAAGGTCTCGCAGATCTGGTACGAGCGCGCGCTCAAGGCCGATCCGGCCCACGTCAAGACCTGGCAGTATTACGGCCTGTGGCAGGTCGAACAGGGCAACCGCGATCAGGCGCAGTATCATTTGAGCAAGATCGCGCAGCTCGCGGGCGCTTCGAGCGAGGAATATCGCTCGCTGGCCGCCGCGCTGGAAAAGGCTCCGGGCACGGGATTGGTTTACTGAGGCGCTAGTCTCTCCCTGTCATTGCGAGCGAAGCGAAGCAATCCATATCGCGGCATAACGGAAGCATGGATTGCTTCGTCGCTCCGCTCCTCGCAATGACGACAGCGTAACAACCGGCGCAGTTGAAAACACCGCGCCGGTTTTGTTTCGCCTTACTTCATCACTTGCTCGACCTCCGCACGAAACGCCTGGCGTGCGGCGTCGCGCGAATAGAACATGTGGCCGCCGGGATAGACGACGAGCTTGACGCGGTCCGACCGCGCATAGGCCGGCAAATTATCAAGCATCACCTTCGAGGCAAAATACGGCGTGGCGAGATCGAACAGCCCGTGGCCGACAAGCAATTTCATTTTCGGATCGAGCGCGAGAATCTGGCGGAGTTGCGAAACCGATTCCGCGGGCCCGCGGCCGAAATCCCAGGCCCTGCTCACGGCCTCGCTCAGCAGGTGATACGAGCCGTCCGGACGCCAGTTCAGCTTGCGCGTGGTGAGATCGACGGCCGCACTCGTCAGCGGCGCCGTCAGGCTGTCGCCGGATGGATCGCCGAAATGCGAATAGCTCGAATCCGGATAGGGATCATAGCCGGAGACCGAGGCGTCGTAGCGTCCCGTCACGCGGCCGTTGCGACGGTCGAATTCCCGGCGGAATTCACCGATCTCGAAGCGGCCGCCGAGCCGGCGGCTCACCGCCTGATCGATGCCGGTCAATGACGCCACGCGGTCGGCGAGCCGTGTCGCGACCTCGCTGTCCGCCTGCCCCTTGACGAGATCGGTCAGAAACTCGCCCTGCGCGTAACGCTCGACATCGGCGAGATCGGCGCGCGTCACCGGCGCCTTGCCTTCCGCCCTGGTCTCGCGCGCGACCGCCGCCATGCTCGGCAAGGTGTACATGTATTGCAGCACGCTCGAGCCGGAAAAATCGCGGTAGTCGAACAAGGGCGAGACCAGGATCAGCCCGCGCACGCCGACGCCCTGCTGGGTCTGCAGATTGCGCACGACCTTCGGCCCGCGGATGCCGCCATAGCTCTCGCCCGTGACGAATTTCGGCGACTGCAAGCGATCGTATTTTTCCAGCCAGCGCCGGATCACCAGCGCGACCGCACTGACGTCACCGTCGACGGAATAGAAGCGCTTGCGCACGTCCTCGCCGGTCGCAACGAAGCGGCTGTAGCCGGTGCCGACGGGATCGATGAAGACGAGATCGGTGAAATCGAGCCAGGTCTCGGCATTGGGCAACAGATCGGGCGTCGCCGACGACACCGCGCCCTCGCCCGTAATCGACACGCGCCATGGCCCTGCCGTGCCGAACTGCAGCCAGGCCGAGGACGCGCCCGGACCGCCGTTGAAGAAGAACGTCACCGGCCGGCTCTCGCGATCGGCGCCGTCGAGCTGGTAGGAGGTGTAGGCGATGTCGGCCTGCGGCTCGCCCTTGTCGTCGA
>NZ_DAINNI010000114.1:0-15243 GCF_036735945.1 Bradyrhizobium sp.
TCCGCAAGGAGTGCCGCGCCTATGCGACGCACTGGCTCAACGTGCAGCGCGAGGAGTTCAAGCGGCTTGGCATCATCGGCGACTGGGATCACCCCTACGCCACCATGAGCTATCCGGCCGAGGCGCAGATCGCGCGCGAACTGATGAAGTTCGCCGCCAACGGCACGCTGTATCGCGGCTCCAAGCCTGTCATGTGGAGCGTGGTCGAGAAGACCGCGCTGGCCGAAGCCGAGGTCGAATACGAGGACTACACCTCCGACATGGTGTGGGTGAAGTTTCCGGTCAGGTTTTCGGCAGGTGAGACACAGCTAGAAGCAGGTGACCTCTTACGCGCGTCCATCGTAATTTGGACTACCACTCCATGGACTTTGCCCGGCAACCGCGCGATCTCGTTCTCGCCGAAGATCGCCTACGGTCTCTACAAGGTCACCGACGCGCCCGCCGATAACTGGGCGAAGACCGGCGATCTCCTGATCCTGGCCGATGCACTTGCAGAAAGCGTGTTCAAGCAAGCCCGCGCAACCGCTTGGGAGAGAATTCGCACTGTACCAGCGGACGATCTGGCCGTCATGTCATGCGCGCATCCGTTGAATGGTTTCAGCGGTGGTTACGAGTTTAAGGTCCCACTGCTCGCAGGCGATCACGTCACCGACGACACCGGCACCGGGTTCGTCCATACCGCACCCGGCCACGGCCGCGAGGACTTCGACGTCTGGACCGCGAACACGCGCGATCTCGACGCGCGCGGCATCAACACCGCGATCCCCTACACCGTCGACGAGAACGGCGCCTACACCGACCATGCGCCCGGCTTCACGGGAAAGCGCGTGATCAACGACAAGGGCGAAAAGGGCGACGCCAACGACGCCGTGATCAAGGCGCTGGTCGAGGCCGGCAAGCTTCTGGCGCGCGGCCGGCTCAAGCACCAATATCCGCATTCCTGGCGCTCGAAGAAGCCGGTGATCTTCCGCAACACGCCGCAATGGTTCATCGCGATGGACAAAGCAATTACTCCAAACAAAGTGGTTTGGGGTGGTGGCATAAATACCTTGACGCTGACGGGCGACGACACACTGCGGAACCGGGCTCTGAAATCGATTTCGGTAACGCAATGGGTGCCCGAGTCGGGCCGAAATCGCATCAACGGCATGATCGATAGCAAGCCCGACTGGGTGATCTCGCGCCAGCGCGCCTGGGGCGTGCCGATCGCTGTGTTCGTGCGCGAGAAGGGCGACGGCTCCGCCGAGATCCTGCAAGATGCTGATGTCAACAAGCGCATCGCCGATGCGTTTGAAGAGGAGGGCGCCGACGCCTGGTACACGGACGGGGCGCGCGAACGCTTCCTCGGCTCGCTCGCCAATGAAGAGTGGAAGAAAGTCGACGACATCTGCGATGTCTGGTTCGATTCCGGCTCCACGCACGCCTTCGTGCTGGAAGATGCCATGCACTTCCCCGGCCTCGCCGGCATCAAGCGCACGGTCGATGGTGGCCGCGATACCGTGATGTATCTCGAAGGGTCCGACCAGCACCGCGGCTGGTTCCAGTCTTCGCTGCTGGAAAGCTGCGGCACCCGTGGGCGTGCGCCGTTCGATATCGTGCTGACCCACGGCTTCACGCTGGACGAGAACGGCCGCAAGATGTCGAAGTCGCTCGGCAACACCGTCGAGCCGCAAAAGGTGATGAAGGATTCGGGCGCCGACATTCTCCGCCTCTGGGTCTGCGCCACCGACTATGCCGACGACCAGCGCATCGGCCCGGAGATCCTCAAGAACACCATCGAGACCTATCGCAAGCTGCGCAACTCGATCCGCTGGATGCTCGGCACGCTGCATCATTTCGATCCGGCCGACGCGGTCGCGCATGCCGACATGCCCGAGCTGGAACGGCTGATGCTGCACGAGCTTTCGAAGCGCGCCACGATCGTGCGCAACGCCTATGCCGAGTTCGACTACAAGACGGTGGTGGCGACGCTGGCCGCGTTCATGAACAGTGAATTGTCGGCGTTCTATTTCGACATCCGCAAGGACACGCTGTATTGCGACCCGCCGTCCTCGCTCATGCGCAAGGCGGCGCTGACCGCGATCGACACCATGTGCGATGCGATCCTGCGCTGGCTGGCGCCGGTGCTGAGCTTCACCTGTGAAGAGGCCTGGCGGATGTACCGGCCCAACGCGGAAGCTTCGGTGCATCTGACGCTGTTCCCGGAAGGGTTCGACCAGTTCCGCGATGACGCGCTCGCCGCCAAATGGGAAACCATCCGCGATGTCCGCCGCGTCGTCACCGGCGCGCTCGAACTCGAGCGCGCGGCCAAGAACATCGGCTCCTCGCTGGAGGCCTCGCCGCTGGTCTACGTGTCGGACAAGAAGATCTTCACGACGCTGTTCGATGTTGATCTTGCCGAAGTCTGCATTACCTCGAACGCGATGGCGACCAATGACGACGCGCCGGCCGGCGCGTTCACCCTGGCCGACGTGCCTGATGTTGCGGTCGTGGTCGAAAAGGCCGTGGGCACCAAATGCGCGCGTTCCTGGAAGATCCTCCCCACCGTCGGTGAAGACCCCGAATATCCCGACGTCTCCCCGCGCGACGCGCAGGCCTTGCGGGAATGGAAGGCGCTTGCCGCCGGCGAGAAACCGGCCGATGCCGTCGCAGAGATCGCTAGGCCGGTCGCCCTGGTCGAGCAGCCAGCCGCAGAACAAGCTCCGCAGCAGAAGGAAGCGCCCGGGCAAACCGCTTCCGAAAGCGTGACGGCTGCCAGGCCAAACAAGAGCTCGCAGGCCGAGGCAGCCGAGAGACCGGTCAAGGTCAAGAAGGTTGCGGCGGCCAAGAAGGCGGTTGAAACCGAGAAGGCCGTTGAAGCCGAACCCGCCAAGCCCTCTGCCCGGAAGGCCGGCGCCACGAAGTCCAAGGTAAAGAAAGCCACGGCGAAGAAAGCCGCTCCAAAGAAGGCGAAGGTCAGGAAGCCGGCAGTCAAGAAGGCCAAGGCCAACAAGGCCGCCAAATCCAGGAAGGCTGCTTCGGCGACGAAGGGAGCCAAGAAGGCAGCGACCAAGGCTGCCGCCAAGAAGGCGAAAAAGAAAGCAGCAGCCAGCAAAGCAGCAAAGAAGCCGCCGGCAGCAAAAGCCAAGAAGAAGAAAAAGAAGGCCAGATAAATGTCTGGCCTCGACGGCTCACGTACCCCTCATTTGCGCGCCGGCGTCATTGCGGCGGTGGCAGTGCTGGTGGTCGACCAGGCCTCGAAGCTCTGGCTGCTCCATGGGTTCGACCTCGCCCAACGCGGCGTGGTGAAGGTCATGCCGTTCTTCGACCTCGTGCTGGCATGGAATGTCGGGATCAGCTTCGGCTGGTTCCAGAGCGATAGTCAGCTCGCCCAGATCGCGCTGATGGCGATCAAGGCGATTGCCGTGATCGTGCTCGGGATCTGGATGGCGCGCTCCAGCACGCTGCTGGCGACGCTGGCGCTCGGCCTGATCATCGGCGGCGCGGTCGGCAATGGCATCGACCGCTTCCTGCATGGCGCGGTGGTCGATTTCGCCCTGTTCCACATCGATATCGCGGGAAAAACCTACAATTGGTACGTGTTCAATCTGGCCGATGTGGCCATTGTTGCCGGGGTGGCGGGCCTATTGTATGACTCGTTCCTGGGGGTACCGGCCGCAAAAGCGCCCTGATCCCGGTCGATACGAACCGTTGCGGTATGGGGCCACGACGCCCTCGAAACGGCCTCCGTATGTTGCAGAAATTGTGAATGGGAACAGCGCGATGCGCGATACCGAAGCCCGCTTCTGGATGCTGCAAACCGGCTCGCTGAGCCGGGCTTTGCGGTTCGCCGCCATTGCCCTCGGCGTCGGTCTGGTGATGGCCGCAGGCCCGGTGCGCGCCGCCGACGACGAGGACGAGGACGACAAGACCTTCGAGGAAAAGATCATCGAAGGCATCATGCGCGGCATCGGCGGCACCAACATGGAAGACCGCGGCATCGAATACCGCGAACGCTCGCCGCTGGTGGTCCCGCCCAAGCTCGATTTGCCGCCCCCATCGGCGGCAGCGGTCGAAACCAAGGCGCCCAACTGGCCCAAGGATCCCGACGAGCAGCGCCGCAAGGCAGCCATCGCGGCGCGCAAGAAGGCGAACAAGGATCCGATTGAAGCGGCCCGCGTCCTCAGCCCGGCTGAACTCGCGGCAGGCAAGACCGCCGCGCCCTCGCGCAACAGCAATGATCCGATACAGCCCGGCACGAACTCCAATCCGGTCCTGAGCCCTTCGGCGCTCGGCTATACCGGCGGCTTGAGCGGCCTGTTCGGCGGCAGCAAGACCGAGACGGCGCCGTTCAAGGGCGAGCCGACGCGGGATTCGCTGACCCAGCCGCCGCCCGGCTACCAGACGCCTTCCTCGAACTTTGCCTACGGCACCGGGCCGAAGGAATCGCTGAACAAGGAATACAATCCGGCCGCCGGCAAGTATGGCGAATAGTTTAAGTATGGCGAATAGTTAAGCCGATCTCTCGCCTTCGTGACGATGGACGATGCCGCCGCGGTGTACGATGCCGCGGTTTGATCCCGAGCGGTTTTGTCGGGTTACTTCTAACGTTTGCGCGAATTCCCGCCGCAGAACCGGTAGTCAGTTTTGCGGGACAGGCGCCAGATAGGTCATGATGTCCTCACATCGTTTTGCCGTTTCTCTCGCAGCCGCTTTCATCTCGACGTTCGCTCTCTCCGCCGGCAGCGCATTCGCCCAGACCACGGTCACATCGGAGCGTCCGGCCAGCTTCACTCTCGACAACGGCCTCCAGGTCCTGGTGATCCCGGATCGCCGCACGCCCGTCGTCACGCAAATGATCTGGTACAAGGTCGGCTCCGCCGACGAGACGCCGGGCAAATCCGGACTGGCGCACTTCCTCGAACATCTGATGTTCAAGGGCACGGCCAAGCACCCCGCCGGCGAGTTTTCCCAGACCGTGCTGCGGGTCGGCGGCAACGAGAACGCCTTCACCTCGCTCGACTACACCGGCTATTTCCAGCGCGTGCCGCGCGAGCAACTGGCGAAGATGATGGAGTTCGAGGCCGACCGGATGACCGGCCTCATTCTCAAGGACGAGAACGTGCTGCCCGAGCGCGATGTCGTACTCGAGGAATTCAACATGCGCGTTGCCAACAATCCGGAGGCGCGGCTGAACGAACAGATCATGGCGGCGCTGTATCTCAATCATCCCTATGGCCGGCCGATCATCGGCTGGCGCCAGGAGATCGAGAAGCTGGACCGCGAGGATGCGTTGGCGTTCTACAAGCGCTTCTATGCACCGAACAATGCGATCCTGGTGATCGCGGGCGATGTCGATGCCAAGGAAGTCCGCCCGATGGTGGAAAAGGCCTATGGCGGCATTCCCTCCCAACCGGCGATATCAGCACACCGCATCCGGCCGCAGGAGCCGGTGCCCGCCGCACCGCGCACGGTGACGCTCGCCGACCCCCGCGTCGAGCAGCCCGGCCTGCGCCGTCATTATCTCGTCCCCTCCTCCACGACAGCGGCGGCCGGCGAAGGCCCGGCGCTCGACGTGCTGGCTCAACTGATGGGTGGCGGATCCAACTCCTACCTCTACCGCGCGCTGGTGGTCGACCGTCAGCTCGCGATCAGCGCCGGCGCCGGCTATCAGGGCACGGCGCTCGATCCCACGCAGTTCTCGATCTCGGTCTCGCCGAAGCCCGGCGTCGAGTTTTCGCAAATCGAGCAGGTGATCGACGGCGTGATCGCGGAGGTCATCCAGAACCCCGCCCGCGCCGAGGACCTCGAGCGGGTCAAGACCCAACTGATCGCGGAGGCGATCTACGCCCAGGACAATCAGGCCACGCTGGCGCGCTGGTATGGCGGCGCGCTGACCACGGGGCTCTCGATCGACGACATCAGGAGCTGGCCGGAGCGGATTCGCGCCGTTACCGCCGAGCAGGTGCGTGACGCCGCGCAGAAATGGCTCGACAAGAAACGTTCCGTGACCGGCTATCTCATCAAGGATACCGCGCAGAAGCGTGAGGAGAAGCGCTCGTGATCCGTCTTTCGATCGGCGCGCAGCGCCTCGCCTCTCACCTCGTCGCGGGCCTCGTGCTGCTGGTGCTGGCGGCGAGCCCATCGCACGCCGCGGCAAAAATCCAGCGGCTGGTCTCCCCCGGCGGCATCGAGGCGTGGTTCGTCCAGGACGCTACCGTGCCGCTGATCGCGATGGAATATGCCTTCGCCGGCGGCGCCGCCCAGGATCCTTCAGGCAAGCCCGGTGTCGGCAACATGGTTGCCGGCCTGCTCGACGAGGGCTCCGGCGATCTCGATTCCAAGACCTTCCACGAGCGCCTGGAGCGCCGCGCCATCGAGCTGAGCTTCACATCGAGCCGTGATTCCTTCCGTGGCTCGCTCCGCATGCTCAAGGACAACAAGGACGAGGCCTTCGACCTCCTGCACATGGCGCTGACCTCGCCGCGTTTCGACGCCGCCGACGTCGAGCGCATTCGCGCGCAGGTGCTCTCCGGGCTGCGCCGCGACACCACCAACCCGACCTCGCTGGCGAGCCGCAAATTCCTCGAAGTCGCCTTCGGCGATCATCCGTATGGCCGGCCGGGCAACGGTACGCTCGACAGCGTGCCGACGATCGATGTCGCCGACATGAAGGATTACGTCCGCCGCATACTCGCCAAGGATACGCTTCGCATCGCCGTGGTCGGCGATGTCGACGCCAACACGCTCGGCAAGCTCCTCGACAAGACGTTCGGCACCCTGCCGGCCAAGGCCAGCCTGACGCCGGTCGCCGAGGTAGAGGCCACCAGGCCGCCGCAGCGCGCCTTCGTGCCGCTCGACGTGCCGCAGACCGTGGTGACCTTCGGTGGCCCCGGCGTACGCCGCCACGATCCTGATTTCATGACCGCCTATGTCGTGAACCACATCCTCGGCGGCGGCGGCCTGTCGTCGCGGCTCTACAAGGAGGTGCGCGAGAAGCGCGGCCTCGCCTACTCCGTCTACGAATCCCTGTTGTGGATGGATCGCTCCGCCCTGTTCATCGGCAACACCGGCACCCGCGCCGACCGCGCCGGCGAGACCGTCGACGCCATCGAGAAGGAAATCCGCCGCATCGCCGAGGAAGGCCCGACCCAGAAGGAACTGGACGAGGCAAAGTCCTATCTGAAGGGCTCGCAGATGCTGGCGCTCGACACCTCCTCGAAGCTCGCGCAGGCGCTGCTGCAATACCAGCTCGACAAGCTGCCGATCGACTACATCGAAAAGCGCAACGCCATCGTCGACGCCGTGACGCTCGACGACGCCAGGCGGGTGGCCAGGAAGCTGTGGGGCCAGGGCCTGCTGACCGTGATCGTCGGCCGCGCCCCGCAGGCCGCCGCCCAGCCCGCCGCGGCAGCGCCAAAGGCCAACTAGAGGCGCCGTTATGGCCGGGCTTGTCCCGGCCATCCACGTTTTCTATACGCTGATAGCACGTGGATACCCCGGGGTATAAGCCCGGGACGACTTTTGGTGCCATCATGCTGCGGGTCTCCCGCGACCTCACGATCAACGACGACGACATCGAGATCGTCTTCGTCCGCGCTTCAGGGCCGGGCGGGCAGAACGTCAACAAGCTCGCGACTGCGGCCCAGCTCCGCTTCGACACGCGTAGGATCGCGCTGCCGGAGGACGCGGCCGCGCGGCTTGAGCGCCTCGCCGGCCAGCGCATGACCAAGGAGGGCGTGATCGTGATCCACGCCCAGCGCTTCCGGACCCAGGAGCGCAACCGGGCCGACGCCATCGACCGCCTGCTCGAATTGCTGCGCGAGGCGCTGATCCGCCCGACGCCGCGGCGGGCGACCAAGCCGACCTTCGGATCGAAGCAGCGGCGGCTGGAAGGCAAGAAGCGGCGCGGCGACATCAAGGCCAAGCGCAACGTCCGCTTCGACGATTGAGCTCTGTCGCCCATAGAGCCGTCCAGCCGGGTTTTCGGTTCGCGGATCAGGGCGAAGGACACAAAAAACTCCGGCCGCGCCGAGGCGACCGGAGTTCTGTTGGAGGGCGCCTCGATGGAGGAATACGGGGCGCTTCCTCCGACCCTTATCTTGCGCTTGCAGGAGGGGTAGCCGGCGCACCGCTGGTTCTGGGCGCGCCGCCGGCGGCGCCAACGGTGCCCTTCATGCCGGGCTTCGCACCCGCCTTGTGGCTGCCTGCCCCGGCCGGCATGTCGTCCTGCATCTGGGTCGTACCTTTCGCGCCGCCGCGGATCGGCGCGTCGGATGAGGCGCCCTGCGCCAATACCGGACCGGCAAGCAGGGCCGACATTGCAACCGCGATCGCCGAGGTTTTCACTAGCTTCATCCATATCTCCCAGGTTTGGCGAGCGATGAACAATTCCGTTCCTTGAAGCGCCGTTCACAGCCGAGCTGCTCATCGCCGATCAGTCATTTGTCCGCGAACGGCGCGGGCGCCATGCAACCCGCGCGATGTGGTGATCGTGCAAGGATTTCGGGGTCATTTTGCGAATCCTCGGCCACGGGCCGACCGCATATGCGGCAGTTCCCCTTACGAGGCGTGCGGCGCCTTTTTTGTTCTGCGGTGAAACAGCCCGCTACTACCACCGCCTGTGAGGCGCGACCTAGAGTTCGTGCACAGCAACGGTGACGCATATGATAAAGCGGCGCGCGACGTGGGCGATTGGGCTCGGATTTTGTGGCGCGATGCTTGGCGTCCAGATGGCCGGAGCGCAAATGCCGCTGCCCGCCGCCAGGCCGCCCGACGGCGCGACGCTGTTCAAGCAGCAATGCGCGACCTGTCACACCACAAATCAATCCGATCCGGTCCGGCAAGGACCGTCACTGTTCAAGGTGGTCGGCAGGCAGGCCGGCAAGGCGGATGGCTTCCGTTACTCGCCCGGCTTCGAGAAGGCGGACTTCGTCTGGGATGACTCAAGGCTCGACACCTACCTGACCAATCCGCAGGGCACGATCCCCAACTCCGTCATGGCCTATCGCCAGCCGAAGGCGGAAACCCGCGCCGCCATCATCGCCTATCTCAAGGAGCTCAACTGAATGGCCAAACCCGTTCACTCGATGATCCGCGCGTTCGACGAGGCGAAGTCGCTGGACTTCTACGCACGCGCCTTCGGACTTGAGGTTGCCGACCACCTGAAATTTCCGGATTTCGCGCTGATCTATCTGC
This sequence comes from Bradyrhizobium sp., assembly GCF_036735945.1. Lineage (GTDB taxonomy): Bacteria > Pseudomonadota > Alphaproteobacteria > Rhizobiales > Xanthobacteraceae > Bradyrhizobium. The sequence continues at coordinate 9,178 of NZ_DAINNI010000114.1, forward strand.
GTCACCCCTCCTCGCCCTTCGAGGTCGAGCTGACGATCAATTTCGATCGCAAGGAGCCCTATGCGCTCGGCGACGGCTACGGCCATCTTGCCGTCGTCGTCGATGATATCGACGCCGAGCACGCGAGATTCGAGCGTGAAAGCTTGTCGCCCGGGCCGCTGCGCGACTTCAAGCATGACGGCAGGACGCTGGCGCGCTTCTTCTTCGTCTCCGATCCCGACGGATACAAGATCGAAGTGATCCAGCGTGGCGGCCGCTTTGGTTAATCGCAATCAAAAAAGCAATTCAACGGAGGACACCCATGAGAGAAGTCGATCGTCGAAGCAAGTATGACCGTCGCGTCTTCCTGAAGGGCGCGGCGACGGCGGTGCCGGCCGTCGCGATCGCGACCAGCGCGGGCCTCGGCGTCAGCGACGCCTGGGCCGACGACGCCGCTGCGTTGCCACCGGCGACACTGAAGACGCTGGTGAAGATGGCGCGCGATATCTATCCGCACGATTTCCTTGGCGACAGTTATTACATCACCGCGATCAAGCCGTGGGATGGCAAGGCGGCGAAGGACCCCGCCTTGAAGTCACTGCTCAGCGACGGCGTCGCGCAGCTCGATCAGGCGGCCAATGAGCGCCACAAGGTTCCCTACGCACAGGTGGCCTGGGAAAGCGATCGCGTGGCGCTGCTGCAGCGTATCGAGCCGACGCCCTTCTTCCAGAAGATTCGCGGCGACCTCATCGTCTCCCTCTACAACCAGAAAGAGGTCTGGCCGAAGTTCGGCTACGAGGGCTCCTCCGCCGAGCATGGCGGCTACATCAAGCGCGGCTTCGCCGACATCGACTGGCTCCCGAAGGCTTGAAGAGCTTTAAGGCACCGAACAGTCAGGGGAGGAAACCCATATGGCAAAATTCGATCTGAATGACAGCGGCGTGGTCGTGATCGTCGGCTCCGGCGCGGGCGGCGGAACGCTGGGCAACGAGCTCGCGCAAAAAGGAGTCAAGGTGGTGATCCTAGAAGCCGGCTCGCGCATCGAGATTCAGGACTTCGTCAACGATGAGTGGGAGAGCTTCAGCCAGCTCGCCTGGTCCGACATGCGCACCACGTCGGGAAGCTGGCGCGTCGCCAGGGATTTTCCGAACCTTCCGGCGTGGATCGTGAAGGCGGTCGGCGGTTCGACGACGCACTGGGCCGGCGCCTCGCTGCGCTTCGACGAGCATGAGTTCAAGGTCAAGAGCACCTATGGCGACTTGGCCGGCGCCAACCTGATGGATTGGCCGATCACGCTCGCCGAGATGGAGCCGTGGTACGCCAAGGCCGAAGACAAGATGGGCGTCACCCGCACCAACGGCATCCCGGGACTCCCCGGCAACAACAATTTCAAGGTGCTGGAAGCCGGTGCGAAAAAGCTCGGCTACAAGGAAGTGCACACCGGCAACATGGCGATCAACAGCGAGCCACGCGACGGGCGCGGATCCTGCCAGCAGATCGGCTTCTGCTTCCAGGGCTGCAAGTCGGGGGCGAAATGGTCGACGCTCTATACCGAGATCCCCAAGGGCGAGGCGACCGGCAATCTCGAGGTGCGTCCCAACAGCATGGTGATCAAGATCGAGCACGACGCATCCGGCAAGGTGACGGGCGTGGTCTATGCCGACGAGAGCGGCGCGATGCAGCGCCAGAAGGCACGCGTGGTGGCGGTCGCCGGCAATTCGATCGAAAGCCCGCGGCTATTGCTCAACAGCGCCTCGAACATGTTCCCGAACGGCCTCGCCAACTCGTCCGGGCAGGTCGGCCGCAACTACATGCGGCACATGACCGGCAGCGTGTACGCGGCGTTCGAGAAATCAGTGCACATGTATCGCGGCACCACGATGGCCGGCATCATCAGGGACGAAGCGAAGAATAACCCGTCGCGCGGCTTCGTCGGCGGCTACGAGATGGAGACGCTGTCGATCGGCGTGCCGTTCATGGCGGCGTTCCTCAATCCCGGCGCATGGGGACGTCCCTTCACCTCGGCGATGGAGTCCTATCCGCGCATGGCCGGCATGTGGCTGGTCGGCGAGGACATGCCGCAGGAAAGCAACCGCATCACGCTGGACGCGAAAGCCAAGGACAAGTTCGGCATGCCGGTGGCGAGCGTGCATTTCGACGACCATCCCAATGACGTCGCGATGCGCAATCACGCCTACAAGCAAGGCGCCGCCGTCTACGAGGCCGTCGGAGCCACCGTGACCTATCCGACCCCGCCCTACCCGAGCACGCATAATCTCGGCACCAACCGGATGAGCGAGAAGCCGAAGGACGGCGTGGTGAACAAGTTCGGCCAGACCCACGACGTCAAGAACCTGTTCATCTCCGATGGCAGCCAGTTCACCAGCGGCGCCGCCTGCAATCCGACGCTGACGATCGTCTCGCTTGCGATGCGGCAGGCGGATCACATTGCCGGCGCGATGCAGCGCAAGGACATCTAGTTCCGGCAAAGCGAAAGCGGCCCGGTCCCGTCAGGATCGAGCCGCTTTTCCTATTCAGACCGGATGGAGCCTATTCCGCCGCGTCCAGGATGGCGCCGGCGTCGCCGCGAAACTCCGGCACGGCGACCGCACTCTTGGCGCGGTAGATCAGGCAGGAGCAGCGCAACAGCGAGGCGAAATTCTTGACCTCGCCATGGTGGTCAAGGACCTCGTTGTGCAGCGTGGTGAGGAACTTTGCCAGGGTCATGCCTTCTTTCGCGGCAATCTCCTCCAGCGTGTCCCAGAACGACATTTCGAGCCGGATCGAGGTGCAATGGCCGTCCATCCGCAATGACCGGGTCTGCGATTCGTAATCGCGCTGCGGCTGGTGCGCGAACAGATGGCACATGGCGTCCCTCCCGTCAGATTATAATTTTTCTAAACGATATACCCGACAACGCCGCCTCACAATCCCAACCCGCAACAGCAGGTCGAGCACGAAACCCCGCATATTCAAGGCGATAGTTGCCTTTCATCCCCAGCGGGGCATGGTTTCGGCCACGGCCCCATGCTTTTGCCGCCACGGGCGCCTAAAATGCTGGCTCAACCTCGAATCGACGTTTAAGCCCGCCACATGCCCGTCCGCCAGCTCCCCGAACAGGTCGTCAACCGCATCGCCGCCGGCGAGGTGGTCGAACGTCCCGCGAGCGTGGTGAAGGAACTCGTCGAAAACGCCATCGACGCCGGCGCCAGCCGAATCGACATCTTCACCGACGGCGGCGGCCGGCGGCGGATCGGCATCACCGATGACGGCAGCGGCATGACCCATGGCGACCTCGCGCTCGCCGTCGACCGTCACGCCACCTCCAAGCTCGACGACGAGGATCTGCTGCGCATTCGCACGCTCGGCTTTCGCGGCGAGGCGCTGCCCTCGATCGGCGCGGTGGCGAAACTCGGCATCACCACACGCCACGCCGGCGAACCGCATGCCTGGTCGCTCTCGGTCGAGGGTGGTGTGAAATCGGACATCATGCCGGCGGCGCTGTCGCAAGGCACCCGCGTCGAGGTCAGCGATCTCTTCTTCGCGACCCCCGCCCGGCTGAAATTCCTCAAGACCGACCGCACCGAGGCGGAGGCGATCCGCGAAGTGGTGCGGCGTCTTGCGATGGCGCGGCCCGACGTCGCCTTCACGCTCGCCGGCGAGGAGCGCGCCCCGGTGACCTGGGCCGCCGCGCTGCCCGGCGCGGCTGGCCGCCTGACCCGGCTCGGCGATATCCTCGGAAGCGATTTCCGCTCATGCGCCATCGAAGTGCGCGCCGAGCGCGAAGGCGTCGTGGTCGAGGGATTTGCCGCCGCGCCGTCGCTGACGCGCGCCAATGCGCTCGGGCAATATCTGTTCGTCAATGGGCGACCGGTACGCGACAAGCTGATCCTCGGCGCGGTGCGTGCGGCCTATTCGGATTACCTTCCGCGCGATCGCCATCCCGTCGTGGCGCTGTTCGTGACGCTGCCGCCGCAGGAAGTCGACGCCAACGTGCATCCGGCCAAGACCGAGGTACGGTTCCGCAACGCCGGCCTGGTGCGCGCGCTGATCGTGCATGCGCTGAAGGATGGCCTCGCCCGCGAAGGCCGCCGCACCGCCGCCAATACCGACGGCGCGGCGCTGTCGGCGTTTCGTCCCTCGTTTGCGCCGCGCCCGACCAACTGGGACTGGCGCAGCTCGCCGGCCTATCCGGTCAGATCAGCGCCGTCGTTCGAGGGCGCGGCAGCAACGGTGTTCGCCGAAGCCGGGCAGACCGCCTTCGATGTCGGCGCGCCGACCGCCGACGTGCGCTTCGAGGCGCAGCCGACAGCCGATATGCTCGACCGGCCGCTCGGCGCCGCGCGCACGCAGATCCACGAGACCTATATCGTTTCGCAGACCCGCGACGGCCTCATCGTCGTGGACCAGCACGCCGCGCATGAGCGCATCGTCTATGAGAAGCTGAAGGCGTCGCTGGCGAGAAACGGCGTGCAGCGTCAGATCCTGCTGATCCCGGAAATCGTCGAACTCGACGAAGCAACCGTCGAGAAACTGCTCGACCGCGCCGAGGAGCTGGCATCGTTCGGCCTTGCCATCGAATCCTTCGGCCCCGGCGCGGTGGCGGTGCGCGAGACGCCGTCGCTGCTCGGCAAGGCGAACGCCGCCGGATTGTTGCGCGACCTCGCCGAGCACATGGCCGAGTGGGATGAAGCCTTACCTTTGGAGCGCCGGCTGATGCATGTCGCCGCCACCATGGCCTGCCACGGCTCGGTCCGCGCCGGCCGCCGCCTCAAGCCGGAAGAGATGAACGCGCTGTTGCGCGAGATGGAAGACACGCCGAATTCCGGCCAGTGCAACCACGGCCGCCCGACCTATGTCGAGTTGAAGCTCGCCGATATCGAGAAGCTGTTCGGAAGAAGGTGAGCCGCCTCCGCACTGCATCACCCGCGGAAGCGGGTGATCCAGTATTCCAGAGACATCAGTGTTTGAACGGATAGCCCGCGGCGTCCTGGATCGCCCGGTCGAGCCGTGCGATGACAGTCGTCGTTGCGGAAGCAGCGCGCTCACCTGCTCCGCAAAAACACAAACTCCGTATCGTCATACGCGCGCCGCTCCAGCTCCTCGAACCCTTCGGGCGCCGCGAACGCCGCAGCCTTCGCTTCCTCCACCACGACCAGCGCTTCACGCGTCAGCCAGCCGCCGTCGCGCAGCGATACCAGCGCCTGCTCCGCGAGACCCTTGCCGTAGGGCGGATCGAGAAACGCCAGCGCGAACGGCTCGACCGGATGCGCCGGGCCGAGATCGGTGGCGTCGCGGCGGTAGACTTTGGTGACGCCGCCGAGACCGAGCGCTTCGACATTGTTGCGCAACAGCGCGCGTGCTTCGGCGCCATTGTCGACGAACAGCGTGAACGCCGCGCCGCGCGACACCGCCTCGATGCCGAGCGCACCGGTGCCGGCGAACAGGTCGAGCACCCGCGCGCCCTCGATCGGGTTGTCATAGGCGTGGATCAGGATGTTGAATACGGACTCGCGCAGGCGGTCGGCCGTCGGGCGGATCGCCTGCGTCGCGGGCGAGGCCAGGTTGCGGCCCTTCAATCTTCCGCCGACGACACGCATGTTTCAGCTACTCGTCCCGCGGCTTCAGATCGCGCTTGCCGTGATAGCCGCGCTTCGGGCGGCGCGGCGGGCCGTAGCCGTTGGCCTCGTCCTCGTTGCGCGCGCGGGATTCCTCGCTGCCGGTACGCTGCACCAGCACGCGGCGGCCCTTGCGGTCGGCGATCAGCGCGCTCTTGCCGGCCGGCTTGAACGGCTTCTTGCCGCGCGGCGCATCGTCATCATCAGCCGCTCTGTCGTCCTGCGCCGGGCGGTTGAAGTCGGCGCCGGCAAGCGCTGCGATCTTCTCGCCGAGCTGCTCGCGCAGCACCCGCGTCTTGACCTCCTCGACCTGGCCCTCGGCCAGCTCACCGAGCTGGAACGGCCCGTAGGAGACGCGGATCAGGCGGTTCACCTCGAGGCCGAGATGGGCCATGACGTTGCGCACCTCGCGGTTCTTGCCCTCGCGGATCGCGAACACGACCCAGACATTGGCGCCCTGGTCGCGCTC
>NZ_DAINNI010000115.1:0-15109 GCF_036735945.1 Bradyrhizobium sp.
GGATTGCGGGCGCGCTCCGACCGCCTCGGCGGCGGCGGCACCTGCTCGGGCTCCAGCGCAGCGCGCGGGCTTCGCGGTGAAATGGGCGGCCTCTCACTCATCGATGCAACCTGAATCCTGCCGGTTCAATCGCAGCCCGGCAATCCCCTTGCCTGACCGAATAGCATACGCCCACTTGTAGAAGTCATCGCCGAATACGGCAAAACGGTGGAGTAGTTATAAACACTTGCTAGTCAGCCACACGCCGAACGATGACCGAGGCGTTGGTACCACCGAAACCGAAGGAATTCGACAGCGCGATGTTGATCTCGCGCTTGCGCGCCGTCTGCGGCACCAGATCGATCGCAGTTTCCACCGAAGGATTTTCCAGATTGATGGTCGGTGGAGCGATGTTATCGCGAATCGCAAGGATGCTGAAGATCGCTTCGATCGCACCCGCAGCGCCGAGCAGATGACCGGTCGACGACTTCGTCGACGACATCGATACCTTGGAGGCGGCATTGCCGAGCAGCCGCTCCACGGCGCCGAGTTCGATCTCGTCGCCGATCTGCGTCGAAGTTCCGTGGGCGTTGATGTAGTCGAGGTCTGATACCGCGATGCCGGCGCGCTTGATCGCTGCGCTCATGCTGCGGAAACCGCCATCGCCATCCGGCGCCGGCGACGTGATGTGATAGGCGTCGCCCGACAGGCCATAGCCTACCACTTCGCAATAGATGCGCGCGCCGCGCTTTTTGGCGTGCTCATATTCCTCGAGCACCACGACGCCGGCGCCCTCGCCCATCACGAATCCATCGCGATCCTTGTCATAGGGGCGCGAGGCCTTTTGCGGTGCGTCGTTGTAGCCGGTCGAAAGCGCGCGCGCCGCGCAGAACCCAGCCATCGCCAGCCGGCAGATCGGCGATTCCGTTCCGCCGGCCACCATCACGTCGGCGTCGCCGAGCGCAATGAGGCGGGCGCCATCGCCGATCGCATGCGCGCCGGTCGAGCAGGCCGTCACCACCGAATGATTCGGTCCCTTCAGGCCGTGCTCGATCGAGACATAGCCGGAAGCGAGATTGATCAGACGTCCCGGAATGAAGAACGGCGATACCCGGCGCGGCCCGCGTTCCTTCAGCACCAGCGAGGTTTCGGCAATGCCCGACAGGCCGCCGATGCCGGAGCCGATCAACGTGCCGGTGGCGCACTTGTCCTCTTCGGTCGAGGGATGCCAGTTGGCATCGTCGAGCGCCTGACGCGCAGCGGCCATCGCAAAGACGATGAAATCGTCGACCTTGCGCTGCTCCTTCGGCTCCATCCACTGGTCTGGATCGAAGGTGCCATCGCTGCCGTCGCCACGCGGAATCACGCAGGCGATCTGGCTCGCGAGATCGGCGACTTCGAAGGTGTCGATCTTCCTGGCGCCGCTCTGGCCGTTGAGGATTCGCGTCCACGTTGTGTCAACGCCGCAGCCGAGCGGCGTAACCATGCCCAGCCCCGTGACAACAACCCGCCTCATGTCAAAAACTCCGGCTGAAAACCCGTGGCCCAAAACAAGAAACCGGGGGACCGTGCAGCGACGGCCCGTCCGGTTCTGTCTCTACCCGCCCGGGACGTCAGCTTTTCGCGTTCTTCTCGAGAAACTTCGTCGCGTCGCCGACCGTCAGAATCGTCTCGGCGGCGTCATCGGGAATCTCGCAACCGAACTCTTCTTCAAATGCCATCACGAGCTCGACGGTGTCGAGACTGTCGGCGCCGAGGTCATCGATGAAACTTGCGCCGTCGACAACCTTTTCGGGCTCAACACCGAGGTGTTCGACCACAATCTTCTTAACCCGCTCGCCAATCTCACTCATCATCAACCTCGTGCTTGTTCCTCTGGACCCGACCCCAAGACGCTAAAAAGACGCTACGAGCTATCGTGGTCGTTAAACTTCCTTCGCTATCGCGCATAGTCTTGGTTCGGCGGGATGGTAGCCGACAAAGCCCCGGCGAACGGCAGGCGTTGCCACGCCAATATACAGGGTTTCAAATTCCTGCAATGGCCTTCTTTGCCCATCCGTCGGGGGTTCGGTTACCATACTTCCCCAGCCTTGACTACAAGCCCCCATCCCCCGCGGCACGGCCTTTGGCCGCATCGATCGGGGCAATAACTCGCTCAAATCATGGCCATTCCGCCGTTGACGTGAATCGTCTGGCCGGTGACGTAGGCCGCCTCGTTGGAGGCGAGATAGACCGCCGCCGCGGCGATGTCCTCCGGCGTCCCCAGCCGCGCCGCAGGAACCTTCGCCAGGATGGCTTCGCGCTGCTTGTCGTTGAGCGCGTCGGTCATCGGCGTCTTGATGAACCCCGGCGCGATGCAATTGGCGGTCACATTGCGCTTGGCATATTCGGCACCCAGCGTCTTGATCAGGCCGATGATGCCGGCCTTCGACGCGGTGTAGTTGGCCTGACCGGGGTTGCCGGTCACGCCGACGATCGAGGTGATCGCGATGATCCGGCCGAAGCGCTTGCGCATCATCAGCTTGGTTGCCGCGCGGGCGAGACGGAAGGTCGCGGTCAGGTTGACCTGGATGACGTCGTCCCAATCCTCATCACGCAACTGCACAAAAAGATTATCGCGGGTGATGCCGGCATTGGCGACCAGAATATCCACCTGTCCCATCGCAGCTTCCGCCGCGGGCACCAGGCCCTCGACTTGCGCGGTGTCGGAAAGATTGCAGGGCAGCACATGGACGCGCTCGCCAAGCTTGCCAGCAAAGGCGTCCAGCACTTCGCGGCGCGTGCCTGAAATCGCCAAGGTAGCCCCCTGCGCATGCAACGCCTGCGCGATCGCAGCGCCAATACCGCCGGTCGCGCCGGTGACCAGCGCCGTTCTGCCTGTCAAATCGAACATCGATGTCTCCTTCCGGCAGCTTCAGGCCGAAGCCGCCAATGCGTCCTTGGCGGCGGCGATGTCGTTGGGTCCTCCAACAGACACGCCGACCGCGCCGTCGGCGATGCGCTTGACCAGCCCGCTCAGCACCTTGCCGGCGCCGATCTCGAAGAACCGCGTAACACCATGCCCCGCCATGTAGGCGACCGATTCGCGCCAGCGCACGGTGCCAGTGACCTGCTCGATCAGACGGCGGCGGATCTCATCCGGATCCGTGATCGGGCCTGCGAGCACGTTCGACACCAGCGGCGCGGCCGGCACCTTGACCGTTACCCCGGCCAGCGCCTCCGCCATCGCGTCGGCTGCGGGCTGCATCAGCTTGCAGTGGAATGGCGCAGATACCGGCAGCAGCATCGCGCGCTTGGCGCCCTTGGCCTTGGCGATCTCGACGGCGCGATCGACCGCCGCCTTGTCGCCGGATACCACCACCTGCCCGCCGCCATTGTCGTTGGCGGCTTGGCAGACCTGTCCCTGCGCGGCTTCGCTGGCAACTGCCATCGCGGCCTCATAATCGAGCCCGAGCAGCGCCGCCATCGCACCGGCGCCGACCGGCACGGCTTTTTGCATTGCAAGACCACGGGTGCGCAAAAGGCGCGCGGTGTCGCTGACGCTGAGGCTGCCGGCGGCGGCCAGCGCGGAATATTCGCCCAGCGAATGGCCGGCAACGAATGCCGCATCCCGCCCGACGGAAAAGCCAGCCTCGGTCTCCAGGACCCGCAACGTGGCGATCGATACCGCCATCAGCGCCGGCTGGGCGTTTTCGGTGAGCTGGAGGGTCTCGGCCGGGCCGTCCCAGATGATGGCGGTCAGCTTCTCGCCGAGCGCCGAATCAACCTCGTCGAATACCGCCCGCGCGGCTGGAAAGGCCTCCGCCAGGGCCTTGCCCATGCCGACCGCCTGGGAACCCTGCCCCGGAAACGTAAATGCAGCCGTCATCGGCGCTCCCTTAATAGAATGGGGCCGTAAGTCACTGACGGAGGCCGGGATGTCAAGCCGCGCTGCGGGATAACAACCGCAGCGGGCCAGGCCTGCTTTGATATCTAGAACCCGCCGGCCGCCTGATCGCCGCCGACCTTGGCGCCGGCGCGAGCGCGGCGCGCGATACTGGCCAACCTGCCCGGGCGATCCTCGTGGTCGGGCCGTCCGGTCGCCAGCCGCAGCACGGCGCCGTAACCCGGCTGGACCTCCATCCGTTCTGCATAGCGGCTGTCGCTGAGGATGCGGTGCACGCGCGGCAAGTTGTAGCACGGCACGTAGAACAGCAGATGATGCTCAAGGTGGTAGTTGACGTAATACGGCGCGATGAACAGCCGCTCCAGGAAGTTCGCGCGCGTGGTGCGGGTATTGCGCAACGGATCGTTCGAGTCGGGGACGACGGCATGTTCGGCGATGTTGCGGATGCGGGTGATCACCATCTGCCAGGTGAGCAGCGGCAACAGCCACAGCAACGGATAGGCCCACCACACGCCGGCTGCGGCAAGACCCGCAAACAGCGCGGCGTTGACGGCACATTGCGGGCCGAGCTTTTCCCGGAAATGCGCGGCGCGCCGCGCCAGCGGCCATTCCTTCGGCCCAAGCGCATTGAGGAACTGCGCCTTGCGCTGCTGGTAACCGGTCTGCCCGGTGATGTCGCGGAAGAACTTGCGGCGATAGCTCATCCTCGTGATCGGAAACGGCGCCGACAAAATAAGGTCCGGATCATCTTCCTGCTGCGTGCGCGCATGGTGTTGCAGGTGATAGCGGCGATAGGCGCGCGTCTCCGCAAAGATCGGATAGGCGCAAAACCATTGGCTGAGCGTCAGGTTGAGCTTCTCGTCTGCCGACAGGCATCCATGCGCGCCGTCATGCATCAGGATGGCAAGCCCGAGCTGGCGCGAGCCGATGACGCCGACCGCTAGCAGAAAGGTCAGCGGATTGGGCCACCACGCGACCAGCGCGATCGAGCCCAGGATCAGCGCCCAGGCATGGGCGATCAGGGCTATGCCCTTCCACGTCACGCGCTGACGGACGGCGATCAGTTGATCCTCGTTCAGAAAGTCGCGGGCACGCATCCGGAGTGCGGTCATGATGAGGTCTCCCTGTCCGGCTTGTCGCCATCGTCAACCAGGCGCAGCCGGGCGCTGTCGGCGCCGGATGGCGTCGTGGCCTGATCGCCCAGCACGCGCAGCATCTCGCTGCACAAATCCTCCGCCGAGCGCCCCATCGCCTGCCCCTCAACCATGACGCCGATCGCAACCGCCCAGAACCGCCGCGAGCTTTCCTCGGGCGCGCGGAGTGAGCGCCAGCCGTGCCGCGCAACCTGGCTCGCATAGGCTCGCGTACCTTCGCTGTGCAGACGTTCGATAGTGCGCTCAACCAGCGGTGCGAGATCCTGGCGACGCCTGGTCAGGGTCAGCGCCTCGGCGAAGAAGGCCACGGAATCCGTCGCCGTCACCGTTTCCGCCAGCGCGTGCGTATATTCCCGGGGCGTGTGCGCCCGAAGCGCCGCCTGTTCGGTCGTGCGCGCCAGATAGAGTATCTCGCGGCAGGCGGCCTCGACGAACAGCGCCTCCTTGGTGCGGAAGTAATAGGTGATCTGGCTGGGAAAGGCGTCGGCCGCCGCCGCGATATCCGAGATCGCGGTGCCGGCCAGGCCCCGCTCCCGGAACAGCCGACTGGCGGCATCGAGCAGTCGGGAACGCATCTCGCGGCCGGCAGTCCGGGTCGCGCGGGCGGCGTGCCGGGGATCGTCGGCAGGGAACTCGGGGGGCGCCTGGACGGATTTGGGGGCCATATTACCTCCGATCCATTATTTGTATGATATACAAACAAATAGATCAAGGCCAAAGCCGCTCTCCCTCCCGGAAGCCTTGCCAGCGCGGCGAAAATCCTTATAAACCGCGCATCCGCAGATCCCGGCCGGGAGCTGAACGGACGGTCTCAGCAATCACTCCTTAATCCAGGCGTTTTTGATGTGGCAGGGCCAGTCGGCCCGTCGTCCCGTGCTCCCGCCTTCTGAGCATTATCGAGTCCTTTCCGAAGGTCTCGAAGGGCTTGCCGCCGGGAGATGCGCCAACACAGGAAAGGACACCCATGCCTCTTTACGAGCATGTTTTTCTCGCGCGCCAGGATGCGAGCACCCAGCAGGTCGAAGAGCTGACCACCCAGATGACGGGCATCGTCGAAGGGCTCGGCGGCAAGGTCACCAAGACCGAGAACTGGGGCGTGCGCTCCCTCACCTACCGCATGAACAAGAACCGCAAGGCTCATTTCGTGCTGATGAACATCGATGCGCCCTCCGCTGCGGTCACCGAGATCGAGCGTCAGGAGCGGATCTCTGAAGACGTCATCCGTTACCTCACCGTCCGCGTCGAAGAGCACGAGGAAGGTCCCTCGGCGATGATGCGCAAGGCCGATCGTGACCGCGAGCGCGACGATCGCGGCGGCGGTTTCCGTGGTGACCGCGAAGGCGGCTTCCGTGGCGATCGCGAAGGCGGTGGCTTCCGTGGCGACCGTGGCCCGCGCCGTCCGCGCGAAGACGCTGTTGAAGCGGCCGGAGAGGAGTAAGAATCATGGCTGAAGCTGGAGCACGCCGTCCGTTTTTCCGTCGCCGCAAGTCCTGCCCGTTCACGGGTGCGAATGCGCCGAAGATCGACTACAAGGATTCCAAGCTGTTGATGCGTTACGTCTCCGAGCGCGGCAAGATCGTGCCGAGCCGCATCACTGCCGTCTCCGCCAAGAAGCAGCGCGAACTCGCGCGCGCCATCAAGCGCGCCCGTTTCCTCGGTCTGCTGCCCTACGTCATTCGCTAAGACATCCTGGTCCGCGGCGTTCACGCCCGCGGACCTCACTATTCATAAGGCTTCCGGGTCGTCCGGTCGCCGATGGTTGGGGCCCGGACGGCCTCTAACCGCTCGAAGGGGGCGGGACAGCTGATGATCGCGATTATCCTCATTGGCCTTGCGGCCGGCTGCGCGTCGGCGCTGATGTTCGCCTCGACCATGTCGGGCGCACTGATCTCGCTGGTGCTCTCCATGCTGGCGCCGTTGCCGCTGATGCTGGCAGCGCTTGGCTGGGGACCGCTCAGCGCAACCATCGGCGGCATCGCGGCGGCTTCCGGCTTCATCGCAATTTTCGGTATGAGCTACGGGATCGCCTTTGCGATTGCAGTGGCGCTGCCGGCCTGGTGGCTTGGCCATCTCGCGTTGCTCGGACGTCCAGTGCCCGCTCGCGAATCGGGCGGCCGCGCGCCTTCCGCCCAGGATAATATCGAATGGTATCCAATCGGCCGCATCCTGCTTTGGATCGCCGTCATTGCCATCCTGTCCTCGTTCGCGTCCTGGTTGGTCATCGGCAAGGATGACGCCTCCATCGCGGCGGCGCTGCGAAGCGGGCTGACGAAAGTACTTTCTACCCGCGACGGCCTGACGTCGGGGGACATCGAGCGTTTGGCGGACGCGTTTGTTGCGATCTTCCGGGCCCTGGCAACAATGCTCGTCGTGACGACGCTTGCACTCAACCTGTGGCTCGCCGCGAAGATAGCTGCGACCTCGGGCCGGTTGCGTCGCCCCTGGCCGGATCTGAAGAGCACCGAGCTGCCGCCGATGACGCTCGTCGCGCTCTGCGTGACATTGGCATTTTGCTTTGCGGGCGGCACGGTTTCGATCGCCGCGCAGATCATGGCTGCTGCGCTCCTCATGGTTTACGGGCTCGTCGGACTTGCCGTCGTTCACACCTTGACGCTTCGCGCGAACAGCCGCGCATTCCTGCTGACCGGCACCTATGGGGCCCTGGTGCTGCTGCCGTGGACGATCATTCTGATGACCGTTCTGGGCCTTGCCGATGCAATTTTCGGATTGCGTCAACGTTATCTGCGCGGAAAGCCGCCGCCTTTGCCCGCAGCCTGAAACTTCAATCATCCACCCGATCGAATACGAACATCAAAAGGAGAACTAAAATGGAAGTCATCTTGCTGGAACGCGTCGCCAAGCTTGGTCAGATGGGCGAAGTCGTCCGCGTCCGGGACGGCTACGCCCGAAACTTTCTGCTCAAGCGCGGCAAGGCGCTGCGTGCCACCGCCGACAACCGCGCCAAGTTCGACGGCATGAAGGCCGAGCTCGAAGCCAACAACCTCCAGGCCAAGGGCGAAGCGACCAAGGTCGCGGAGAAGATCAACGGCCGCAACGTGATCGTGCTGCGTCAGGCTTCCGAAACCGGCCAGCTGTTCGGCTCGGTCAGCGTGCGCGACATCATCACTTCGTTCGAGGCCGACGGCGTCACCATCACCCGCAGCCAGGTGCTGCTCGATGCGCCGATCAAGACCATCGGCAAGCACGAGATTGCCATCGCCGTCCATCCGGAAGTCGAAGTCGCCGTCAGCGTCACGGTGGCGCGCAGCGCCGACGAGGCCGAGCGCATCAACCGCGGCGAGGACATCTCGACCCGCCAGGAAGACCAGGATGCCGCCGCCGAGGCGCTCGCTGCCGCCGGCGAGTTCTTCGATCCGGAAGCCCAGCAGGACGACGAGCCGGCGTCGGCTGCTACCGAAAAGTAACGCGCGCTTCGTTTCAGCACTCCATCGCGAGATCAAGCCCGGCCCGTCAGGCCGGGCTTGGGATTCTGGCGGCTGCGTTCTCCTTCAGCATGGCGATCAACCGCGAGCGCGCGGATGAAGTGACCGCAGCGCGGATGGACAGTCGAAGCTTGGGAAGGCTCAGCGCGAACTCGGAGACGCAGGCGCTTCGGATGACGCTGCCGGCGCGGTGGCCGTCGACGTCGGGGGTGCCACAGGTGCCGGAGCGGAAGACGGCTCGGGCGCCGTCGTTGCAGTTGGAGCCGCCGGCGTAACTGGATCGGGCCGCAGCGGCGCCGGCTCGCTGCCGGTGCTCTCCCTGGAGCCGTCGACCTTGGCGGTGTCGGATCTGACTTCGCGCGACGATTCGCCGACAGGTTTTGCGGCTTCGCCGGACGGTTTGTCGCCCTCGTCCTTGAGAGCATCGCTGCGGGCCGGATCGGGCGTAGCGCTCTCGGTCTTGCCAAGCTCGGTCTTGCCAAGCTCGGTCTTGCCAGGTTCTGACCGGACAGCTTCCGGCTTGGCAGCCTCCTGCGAGACGTCTTCTTTTTCTTTTGCGGCATCGCCACGGGCCGCCTGATCGGCTTTCGGTGCTTCCTCCGCGATCGGCCTGGCGCGCTTGCCGTGCTTGTGCCGGGTACCCGTCTTGCTGTCGGTCGCAGCCTGGACCGGGGCCTGCTCGTCGGCGGGCCCGGCTTCAGGCGCCGTGTGCCGTCGTGAGAACCGCTTCGAGTCTCGTCCCCGACGGGTCCCCTCGCCCTGCGGCGCAGCGCTCTCGGCATCCGGTCGGGAAGCCTCGGCAGCCGGCGGCGGCCGGCGGCCTGACCGCTCGGGCTGATCCGATCTTACGTCCGGCCTGCTGTCCGGCCTTGCATCCCTTTGCCTGGCATCCTTTTGCTTCGCCTGATCCTTGCCCTGATAGCGCGGATCGGCTGCGCCGTTGGAAATCAGGTAGGAAGAGAGCACCGAAGCCATGTCGGTGCCCGTTGTGTAGTGCTGGCGCAGAAAGCCGGGCAACGACGATGCCGGCGTGCTCTTCAAGAGCCCGCGCGGGCTCTTGTGGCAGGCGCTGCAGGTGCTCGAGAATATCTGGGAAGGGCTTTTGCCGGCGTCGAGATTTTCGGCCGCCACCACACCTGCTGTGAAACAGCCGATCAGGAGCGTCACCGTCGCTAAACTGAGCGCTCGGCTCACCATTCCCAGCATTCTCCAGACGTCGAATCGCTGCCTGCGGCACACCGGATGGCCATCGGCGGGGTCACCTTTTATCCGATTATCGCGCGAATGGAAGCGCACCCCGTACGCATCTGCGTGAGTGTGACATTTGTGAATATCCGCTTTGACTCCAACGCAGTAGTACAAAGGCATCATCGTACTTATCATAGATTCGATCCATTTCTGGAACTAAACCTTCCGAAGTGTGTACGGGGTAACGGGCGTTCCATTGGAGCTTCGATGGATCGATTACTGCGTTCTTTCCTCAGTCAGTTCATTCGCCGCGGTACGCTTACGTTCACGACCGCGAGCGGAGCGAGGTTTACCTGCGGAGACGGAACCGGCCCGCTGGTCGCGGCCCGGTTCCGGACCGAACGGACCCAGCGCCGCATTCTGCTCAATCCCGAACTCGCGCTCGGCGAAGCCTTCATGGACGGCACGTTCGTCGTCGAGGGCGGCACCATCGCGGACGTGCTGGCGATCCTGCTCGACCAGCCCGAAATGGTGCCGAACTGGGCCAAGCCGCAATGGTGGCTGCGCTATTTCGGCCGTCACTTCCGCCAGTTCAACTGGCGCGGCCGGTCGAAACAGAATGTCGCCCATCACTACGATCTCGACGGGCGGCTCTATTCCCTCTTCCTCGACGCCGACAGGCAATATAGCTGCGCCTATTTCGAAGCGCCCGATACCGCGCTCGACGACGCCCAGCTCGCCAAGAAGCGACACCTTACAGCCAAGCTGCTGATTGAACCCGGCTACCGCGTGCTCGACATCGGCTCGGGCTGGGGTGGTCTTGGCCTATATCTCGCCGAGATGACCGGCGCCGATGTCACCGGCATCACGCTCTCCACGGAACAGCTACAGGCGTCGAACGACCGCGCTGCCGAAAGGAGCCTGGCCGGATCGGCAAGATTCCTGCTCAGCGACTACCGCGACATTGCCGGACCGTTCGACCGCATCGTGTCGGTCGGCATGTTCGAGCATGTCGGAATCGACTTTTACGAGACGTTTTTCCGGCGCTGCGCCGAACTCCTCGATGGTGACGGCATCATGGTGCTGCATTCGATCGGGCGCTCCACCGGACCCGACGTGTCGAGCCCGTGGATCACGAAATACATCTTCCCGGGCGGCTATATCCCTGCCCTGTCCGAGGTCCTTCCGACGATCGAGAAGGCGGGGCTTCTGGTCTGCGACATCGAAATCCTGCGATTGCACTACGCGGAAACGCTGAAGGCCTGGCGCGAACGCTTCATAGCGCGGCGCGAAGAGGCGGTGCGCCTCTATGACGAGCGATTTGCCCGGATGTGGGAGTTCTATCTGGCGGCGGCGGAAATGTCGTTCCGGAAGCAGAACCTCATGAATCTCCAGATCCAGCTCACCAAGCGCCAGGGAATCGTGCCGATCACGCGCGACTATATCGCACGGGAAGAAGCAAGGCTTCGCGGGATGGAACTCAGGCGGTCGCCGCGGCTGCAACTAGCTGGCGGATAGATCGATTTCTCCGCCGCGGCTCAGTTGCGCAGGCTGTAGGCCGAGGGATAAGGCGCACGCGGCATTGCAGGGCGGGCGAGCTGGGCGCGGAAGGCGGCAAGTAACTGGGAATCACACGACGCAGCCCGCCGCTCGGGGCGCGAAATCTCTTCCATCGTGTCTATCAGCATGGACAACCACAAGCGCTGGCCGCTCGCCGATCGCCATCCCTGAACTTGCTGACCCATCGCCCGTCCTTCCGGTCCCTTACAACTGGCAACTCGAAGCCCGCCAGCCCGTTCCCGATTCCGTAACCGATCCCATCCTGCGGCGAAGAAAATCACAGATGATGTGATCTACTTCACATTTGGCCTTGCCGGTTCCGTCGTAAACGTCCGGCATGAGCCGGAAGACCTACCCAGCACCGTTCGAGTCCGACATCCGGATCGACTATGCCTTGATCGCAGTCGGGGTCGGCTCCGCCCTGTTTTCGTTCGTCTACCTGATGCTGGTTTGATCAACGCTTAAGGCCGACGCCCGGAAGCCCCCTCGCACCAGAATAAGTCTGTCCAAGTCGAGGTAGGGTTCAGGCTCGCTTAAGATTTTGCCTGGCATTTTCCGGAACACGTCCCCCGCGCGGCATTTTTCAGCCGAATGGGCGTCAAGCTTCGGAGCCCGCGCCCGCCGGATTCATCCACATTTTTGAAGAACAGTGCATAGCGGTCAGCTTTCGCTTCCGCTTTTGCCGGGACGGGCGCTTTATCGCGGCCCTTGCGGAAAAGCTGGCAACGCCGAAGAACGAAAAGCATAACCTGACGTGATGGCACAGACTGATTCGAACGTACTCAAGCTCACTCCCGAGGCGGGAACTCCGGTCTACAGGAACGCGCCGCACAATATCGAGGCGGAACAGAGCCTGTTGGGCGCCATCCTGGTCAACAACGACGCGTTCTACCGCGTCTCCGACTTTCTGGAACCGAAGCACTTCTTCGAAGCCATCCATCAGCAGATCTACGAGATCGCGGGCAGCCTGATCCGGATGGGCAAGGTCGCAACGCCAGTCACGCTCAAGACCTTCCTGCCCGCCGACGCCGACATTCTCGGGCTGACACCGGGCCAATATCTCGCGCGCCTCGCCGCCGAGGCCACCACCATCATCAACGCCCAGGACTACGGTCGTACCGTCTACGACCTCAGCCTGCGCCGCGACCTGATCAGGATCGGCGAGGACATCGTCAACGTTGCCTTCGACGCGCCGGTCGATTTTGCTCCACGCGCGCAGATCGAAGACGCCGAGCGGCAGCTCTACACGCTTGCCGAAACCGGCCGCTATGACGGCGGCTTCCAGCGCTTCTCGCAGGCGCTCACGGTTGCCGTCGACATGGCGGCCAAGGCGTTCCAGCGCGACGGCAAATTGTCGGGCATCTCGACCGGCCTGCGCGACCTCGACGCCAAGATGGGCGGACTGCAGTCTTCCGACCTCATCATCGTCGCCGGCCGCCCCGGCATGGGCAAGACGTCGTTGGCAACCAACATCGCCTACAATATCGCCAAGGCCTATGTGCCGGAGGTGCAGGCGGACGGCACGGTCAAGGCCGCCCATGGCGGGGCGGTCGGCTTCTTCTCCTGCGAAATGTCCGGCGAGCAGCTTGCCACGCGTATTCTCGCCGAGCGTACCGGCATCCCCTCCAGCATGATCCGCCGCGGCGGCATCACCGATGCCGACTTCGACAAGATCCGCGACTGCTCGATCGAACTGGATTCCTTGCCGTTC
Source organism: Bradyrhizobium sp. (assembly GCF_036735945.1). Taxonomy (GTDB): domain Bacteria; phylum Pseudomonadota; class Alphaproteobacteria; order Rhizobiales; family Xanthobacteraceae; genus Bradyrhizobium. The sequence goes on from NZ_DAINNI010000115.1 coordinate 12,922, forward strand.
TATGTCGACGAAACCGGCGGTCTCTCGATCTCGCAGCTCACCGCGCGCGCCCGCCGGCTCAAGCGGCAGAAGGGCCTCGACCTGATCGTCATCGACTACATCCAGCTGCTGCAGGGCTCGGGCAAGCGCGGCAATGACAACCGCGTGCAGGAAATCACCGAGATCACCACCAACCTGAAGGCGCTGGCCAAGGAATTGAACGTTCCCGTGATTGCGCTGTCGCAGCTCTCGCGCCAGGTCGAAAACCGCGAGGACAAAAGACCTCAGCTCTCCGACCTCCGTGAATCCGGCTCGATCGAGCAGGACGCCGACGTCGTGATGTTCGTGTACCGCGAGGAATACTACCTCGCGATGAAGCAGCCGCGCGAAGGCACGCAGGAACATGCGACGTGGCAGCTGGAAATGGACCGCGCGCTCGGCAAGGCCGAGGTGATCATCGGCAAGCAGCGTCATGGCCCGACCGGCACCGTCGAACTGCATTTCGACGCCAGCGTCACCCGGTTCGGCGATCTTGCGCAGGACGGTCACGTCCCGGAGCGCCACTACTGACGGAGTGATCCGGTTGAACGGTTCCGCTGTCGCGCGTACAAATGTGGCATGAACATCGCCGCTGACCCAAAATCGCACGACCCGAAATCGCAGCTTTCGCCCGAGGCTAACCTGCTGGCGTCGCATCCGACCGCCACCGGTATCCTCACCGTCGATCTTGATGCCGTGGTCGCCAACTGGCGCAAGCTCGAGAAAACGGCGGTGCCGGCCGAATGCGCCGGCGTCGTCAAGGCGGATGCCTATGGCTGCGGCGCCGAGCAGGTGGCGCGCGCCCTGGCCGGAGCCGGCTGCAAGACGTTCTTCGTGGCGACGCTTGACGAAGCGCGCGTGGTCCGCGCCGCCGCGCCGGGGACCGCGCTCTATGTGCTTGGCGGCTTCCTTCAGAACACCGGTCCTGCCTATGCGGAGATCGACTGCAAGCCGGTTATCGGCGACCTCAACGAACTCGCCGAATGGGACGTGTTCTGCCGCCGCTCCGGCTGGACCGGCGGCGCAGCCATTCACATCGACACCGGCATGAACCGGCTCGGCATGACCGTCACCGAGGCCCAGGGCATCATCCCGCGCATCAATGCCGGCGATCACGGCATCACGCTGGTGATGAGCCACCTCGCATCGGCCGAGCTCCTGAACAATCCCGCCAATGCCAGGCAGCTCAACGCCTTTCGCGAGATCGCGAGCCTTTTCTCCGGCGTGCCGGCGTCGCTGGCGAATTCGTCCGGCATTTTCCTGGGCGCGCAATTCCAGTTCGACATGGTGCGGCCGGGCTGCGCGCTTTACGGCATCAATCCGACGCCCGAGGCCGACAATCCGATGCAGCCGGTCGTCGAACTGAAGGCGCGCATCGTGCAGATCCGCAACATTGAACGCGGCGACACCGTCGGCTACGGCGGCACCTGGACGGCGCGGCGCCCGACGCGGATCGCGATCGTCGCCGCAGGCTACGCCGACGGCTATTTCCGTGCCGCCAGCGCCAATGACGGCACCCGCGGCGCCGAAGTGGTGATCGCCGGCAAACGCTGCCCGGTGGCGGGGCGGATTTCGATGGACCTGATGGCCGTCGACATCACCGATCTCGACAAGAACGCTGCGCGACGCGGCCACATGGCAACGCTGATCGGCGAAGGCATCACCGTCGATGAGCTTGCCCACCACTTCGGCACCATCGGCTACGAAGTGATGACCAGCCTCGGTCGGCGCTACGCACGGGTCTACAAGGGCGGCCATGCCGCTGCAGAGCCGCCTTCCCCGCCACCCGCGGAGCCGGTGGCCACCGCGACTTGATTCTTCGTTCCCGTTGAGCGGCGCCTCTCCGTCGCCCCGTCCTACTGTTTCTTCCGGCTGGCCAATGCCTGCTTGCAGGCGTCGCTGAGTTGGGGAAGCTGCTTCTTCAGGCACGCGACGATGCCGCCGCCGGGCGGCGTACCGGCGCAATATTTGTCATAGTCGGCCTTGCAGGCGCCGCGCCCCTTGTCGCCGCTTTGGGCAATGACTGGAGCGGAGCATCCAATGGCGAGCACGAGAACGGCGAAACGTAGTGTCGACATGAAATCTCCAGGTGTCAGGCGAAGCACAGCGATGCCGGCTAGTGGTTCATCACAGTGGTTTTGACGTTTTGATACCGAGCCACTCGAGGATG
>NZ_DAINNI010000116.1:0-14939 GCF_036735945.1 Bradyrhizobium sp.
TGGTCTCGAGCGCGAACTGGATCGTCGTCACCGACAGGCCGTCGGTGATCGACGACGAAATATGCCGCACGCCCTCGACGCCGGAGACGCCGTCCTCGATGGTCTTGGTGACCTGGCTTTCCAGTTCGGACGGCGCCGCGCCGAACTGCGCGACCGCGACGGAAATCACCGGAATGTCCGCGCTCGGCAGCCGTGTCACCGCGAGCTTGGTGAAGCTGACCCAGCCCAGTACCAGGAGAATGATGGAGAAGACGATCGACGGAAGCGGATTGCGGATCGACCAAGCCGAGATATTCAAAGCCATTAGCGTGCCCGCGTGCGTTCGAGTTCGTCGGCGAACATGGTCTTGATCTGGTCGCCGTCGTGCAGCGAGGTGCCAGCATCGGCCACAACGATTTCGCCGACGTCGAGGCCTTCAAGAATTTCAGTCGAGGTTTCCGAGGTGAGGCCGACCCGCACCTTTCGCGTCTCGATCGTGTTGCCCTTCACCACCTGCAGCGTCAGGCGGTCGATCGCGGTGCGCGGCACGGCGACGCCGCAGGAGCGCTTGGCGTCGATATTGGCGCGCGCAAACATGCCGACCTTGAGCGAGGGATTGTTGTTCAGCGAAATCCGGACCTTGCCGAGCTGGGTGGCGCGGTCGATCTGCGGCGAGATCGTGCGCACCTTGCCGACGACATCGGGCGCATCGTCGCGGCTGATGCGCACCGTCGCGCCGGGATTTAGCTTGAGCAGATGCACGCTCGGCACTTCGGCCTCGAGCTCGATTTCATTGTTCACGGAAATGCGGAACATCGGGCCCGCCTGCGGCGAGGCCGGCGCGCCGACCGCGGTCCTGACTTCGGTGACGAGGCCGGCCGCCGGCGCGCGAAGCGTGATGGGGCCGGGCCTGCCGGCCGGTGCGCCCGGGATTTGTGGCGGCGCGGTGAGGCGCGCCAGCTCCTGATTTTCAGTGACCGTATCGCCTTCCTTGACGAATACGTCGGTGACCCGCGAGCCTTCCTGGTCGACGCCGACCTGGGCTTCGCGGCGCGGCACGATGAAGCCCGTTACCCGCACCATGTCGGAGAAGCAGGCGTTGGCGGATTTGGTCACGATCACCAGCGCCTGGCCGGGCGTTTCCTTTTCTTCGGCGCGAGGACGGCGCTCGAACCAGTAGTAGCCGACCGCCAGAACGACAACGAAGGCCGTTCCCAGCGCAGGTTTGAGGTATTCGGAGAGTTTCATCGCCGGATCAATCCAGACTGCAAGTCAAATCAAACAGGGAGCATTTCGCCGGCCGCAGGCCGGCAATGGGCGCCCAAAACGAATACGTCCCGCGCGGCTGCTGCGGGACGTATTGTAGCCGCAAAACAAAGCCCGGCGCACGCCCTTACTTGGCTGCGTTCGACGCCGTGGTCTTGTTTTCCATGTTCACGACCTGGACGCGGCGGTTCACTTCCGCCAGCGGCTGGCTCGGGTCCTTGAGCTTGCTCTTGCCATATCCGACGGTGACGAGATCGGTGCCGTTGATGCCGTATTTGTCGACGAGATAGCGCTTGATTGCGTCGGCGCGGCGCTCGGAGAGGTCCTGATTATAGGCGTCGCCGCCGGCCGCATCGGTATGGCCCGCGACCACGAAGGTCGAGCCCTTCAGGTCGTTGTTGGTGAGCGCGCGGCCGAGCGCCTGAACCGACGGCAGCGACTTCGTGCTGATGTCGGCGGAGTTGTAGTCGAAATTGATTTCCAGATCGATCTTCGGCTTGTCCTGGACGGCGGCGGCGATTTCCTCACGCTCGGAGCTCGAGAGCGAACGCGTGGAGCGGCCGCGGAACTTCTGCACAAGCTTGCTCTCGGCCGCGGCTGCGGTCGGATCGACGGTCTGCTGCGGGCCGACAGAAAGGCCGCGGGTCAGCGGCTTCTTGTCGGGCGTGAGCGCGCGGACGATCTGGTCTTCGGTAACGCTCCTGTCCTGAGCCAGGGCTCTTCCCGCACTCAAGGAAACGGCGGCGCCGAGCGCAGCAACCGAAACGATTGCGGTAATTGTTCTTGTTGCCGAGAATTGTGCCATTGACTGTCCCTCCTGCGGGCTGATCACGCGGTTCCAAGTGCCATCCAAACGCGCCGCCGGACATTAGGTCACACCGGCTGCCGTTCTTTAGTCGGGGCACCCGCTACAGGGTTCGAGCCGCCCGCCCGCCTTTGTCGAAAAAAAGCTATTGCACCCCGTAATCGGCGAATTCCTTGACGATATTGGGGTCCATCGCCTTGGCGTTGTTGATGTCGAGATCGCCTTCCGAGATCGAGCCATTGCGTTTCTTGGCAAGGCCGCGGCCGTACAGCGACGACGCCAATCTGGGGTTGATCTTGAGGGCTGCGTCGAAATCGGCAATTGCATTCTTGTTCTGGCCGTTCTTCAGGTTGAGCAGGCCGCGGCTGTCGAGCGCATCGACGAAGTTCGGGCGCAGCCGCAGCGCCTCGTTGCAATCCTTCAGCGCCGCCTGCAGGTCGCCGATCACGGTGCGGGCCCAGCAGCGGTTGTTGTAGGCCTCGACGTCCTTCGGATTCAGCCGCAGCGAATTGTTGAAGTCCTTGATGGCGAGGTCGTAGGCGCCCTTGCTGGCATAGACCTGTCCGCGCCGGTACAGCGCCGCCGCGTCATCCGGATTGTCGTTGAGCTTGACGGTCAGGCTCTTGATGGTCGGATCGTCGGCCAGCGCGAGCACGGTCGGGCTCGGGCTCTCAAGCGGCTTGGCCGGTGGCGGGGGCGGCGGGATCGCGGCCTCAACCGGTTTTGCGGCGGGGCCGGGAGCGGGAGGCGGCGGCGCGGGCGCAGCAGCCACCGGGGCGGGCGCGGGCGCAGCAGTCACTGGGGCAGGAGCAGGCGCGGGCGGCGGCGCCGGGGCGGCGGCGACCGGAGCCGGCGGCGGGCTAGCCGGCCGCGGGCCACTGCCGCTCGGGATAAAGGAGAAATCCTCGGCCAGCGACGATGAAATCCACGGCACCTGCTCCTGGCGCGAGGCGCGGGTGACGCCGACGCGGGTCCGGTTCAGCGTTTCCTCCGCCGTCAGGTCGGGGGTGCGGATTTCCTTCAGCAATTCCCGCACGAACAGGCTGCGATCGCTGCCATTGTCGGGAACGACCGACGAGAGCGCGGCCGAGTACATCACCAGCGTGCCGTTCGGCGCGATCACCGGCGCAAGGCCGGCCGAAAAGCTGCGAAACCGGCGCTCGAACGGGTTGCGCCTGGAGGCGTCGATCAGCGCGACCTTGACGCCGGCGCCGCGGCTGTTGATCTCGCCCAGCACGGTCTCGAGGCTGAAACCGTCGCGGCGAACGTCGGCCTCGGTCCAGATCTGCGCATCGACCGGGATCATGTAGCTCTGGCGGCTCGACTGCACGCCGAAGCCCGAAAAGAACACCAGCGCGACCGATCCGGGCTTGAGCTTGCCATAAAGGCGCTCGAAGGCGCGGCGCATCTGCTCGCCGGTCAGGTTCTCGCCGACATCGACATTGAAGCCGTCGCGCTTGAGTTCGTCCGCGATGTCGCGCGCGTCGTTGATCGGCTCCTTCAGCGGCGCCTCGGCGTCCGGATATTTTGCGTTGCCGATCACCAGGGCGTAGCGCTCACCGGCGGCCAGGGACGGCGCGGCCGAGACGAGCGCAAAAAGCAAGGCGAGGAGCAATGCAGGGCGGATTTTCATAATGACGGCAGTCCAGATCACGGGCAAACCCAGCCAAAAACAGCGCCGATGCTAGCTCGCGCGGCGGGCGACCATACTCTACGGGTCCGGCATTATCAAACCGGTGCCGCACCGCCGTCAACCGATTGCGATGTCGTCATTAATTGCGACAATTCACCGCGACCGCGCCGCGTCGGCGAGGGGGAATAAACGGCATGGCCGCGCTCCGCGTATGGCTGGATTCGGGCAGCGTTCCCTGACCGGGCGGACATCCCGCCGTCCACCCGGCCGCGCGCCTCGAGGTGACATGATCCGTCGGCCGGCAACAACCACCGGCGGCAATGTGACACCTCTCACATATTGCTCTGCGCTGTCATCCGGCCGTCATTCGCCTGCCGCGTTTGACCTTTGCCGGTGACAATGGCTTGTTGCCGGGATCGGCATTCAAGAAAGAAAAACGTGGCACCGATGGGAAACGCTTACGAAATCTACGCCCTGCGCTATGCGACGATGTCGCCCCGCACCCCGCATCTGAATTTTCTGGTCCCCGATCCGCACGAGACCACGGCGCAGGACCTCGACTATTTCGTCTGGCTTGTCAGGGGCGGCGGCCGCGACATCCTGGTCGACACCGGTTTCAACGCCGAGGAGGCGAAAGCCCGCGCACGCAAGCTCACGCTCAACCCGGTCGACGCGCTCAGGAATTTCGGCGTCGCCGCCGAGACGATCCGCGACGTGATCGTCACCCATCTGCACTATGACCACGCCGGCAATCTCGATCGCTTCCCCAACGCCCGGTTTCACCTGCAGGAACGCGAGATGAGCTACGCGACCGGCCGCTGCATGTGCAACGGCATGTTGCGGCATCCGTTTTCGGTCGAGCACGTCACCACGATGGTGCGCCATGTCTATGGCGACCGCGTCACCTTCCATTCCGGCGACGGCGAGATCGCGCCCGGCGTGACGGTGCATCGCGTCGGCGGCCATTCCGACGGCCTGCAGGTGGTGCGCGTCGAGACCGCGCGCGGGCCGGTGGTGCTGGCATCGGACGCGGCGCATTACTACGCCAACCTGCAGAAGCGCAGCCCGTTTCCAATCGTCTATAATGTCGGCGACATGGCGCAGGGCTGGGAAACCGTCGAGCGCCTCGCCGGCCACCCCGACCGCTTCATCCCCGGCCACGATCCGATCGTGAGCGAGATCTACCCGCGCGCCAGCGACAAGGTCGATGCTTTCGCGTTGCATCTGGCGCCGTCACGCTCCTTCGTAAAATAGGTCCAGGAAAGCGATGCCGGACTACAAGACCATCGGCTTCATCGGGCTCGGCGTGATGGGCGAGCCGATTTGCCGCAACCTCGTGAAGAAGAGCGGCAAGCGCGTGCTTGCCTTCGATCTCTCGGCAGAACCATTGGCGCGGTTGCGTGCCGATGGCGCCGACGTCGCGGCGTCCGTTGCCGACGTCATCAGGCAGGGCGAACTGCTGTTCCTGTGCCTGCCCAGCGCCAAGCATGTTCGTGCGGTGTTCGAGGGCGACGGCATCCTCAAGAACGCGAGGGGCGGGCAGGTCGTCGTCGATCTCGGCACGTCCTCGGTCAGCCAGACCCGCGACTTTGCCGGGCAGTTGCAGGCCAAGGGCGCCATGTGGGCCGACGCGCCGATCGCGCGGACACGGCAGGCCGCGCAGGACGGCACGCTCAGCGTGATGGTCGGAACGACGCCCGCGCTCTATGCCGATATCGAGCCGCTGATCCGCTGCTTCGCCACCGACGTCACCCATTGCGGCGACGTCGGCGCCGGGCAGGTGACGAAGATCCTCAACAACATGGTGCTGTTCGAGACCGTCAACGCGCTCGCCGAAGCGGTCGCGGTCGCCAGGCACAATGGCGTCGATCCAAAACTGCTGCTCGATACGCTGTCAAAAGGCTCGGCCGACAGCTTCGCGCTGCGCAATCACGGCATGAAGGCGATCGTGCCGGGCGTTTTCCCCGAACGCGCATTCTCGACCGAATATGCGTTGAAGGATCTGTCCTACGCGCTGGAGCTGGCGTCTGATGCCGGCATCAGAATTCGCGGCGCGGAGCTGATCGGGGCGGTGTTGCAAGAAGCCATCGATGCCGGGTCGGGCGATGCGTATTTTCCTGTGATCGCGAAGCATATCGACCGGGCGTAGTGCGGCCCGGATTGAACCGGAGTTGAACCATGATCACTCGATTTCCCGGATACACGCCCACCCGCAGCGGCGCCGTCGTCCACGACGACCTGGTTTTCACGGTGGCGGTCGCGCCCGATCCGGTCAGTCCTTCGATGTACGAGCAGAGCGTGAAGGCGCTCGCCCGGCTCGATGAGAACCTCGCGGCATGCGGCACGGACAAGAGCAAGATCCTCTCGGCCATCGTCTACATCGCCGACATCAAGCGAAAGGCCGAGATGAACCGCGCCTGGGACGAATGGGTCGACATGAAGAATCCGCCGATGCGCGCCTGCCTCGGCGTCGAGCTCGAACCGCCGCATATCGTGGAAATCGTGGTGACGGCTGCGAAGTAGCCGGGCTGTCCCTCGCCGTCGCTGCGCTCGCAATGACGCGGGGAGAGCGCGGTTCAGTACGCTTCCTTTGCGTCCGCTTCTTCGCTGGTCTGCACGAGATCGAGACTCGACTCGATCTTGCCGAGCAGCCGCGAGAAATCCTTGCGCTCCTGCGCGGAAAGACACGCCAGAATCTCCTGCTCCCGGCGCAGCAGGCGCGGGATCAGCTCCTCATAAAGCGTCGTGCCCTTGCGCGTCAGGCGCAGGCGGAATTCGCGGCGGTCGTCTTCGTTCTCGACGCGCTCGATGATCTGCTGCTTCAAGAGCGAGGTCACCGCGCGGCTGATGGTGGATTTGTGGGTGCGCGTGCAATCGGCGACATACTGCGCGCTGCACGGCTCATGGCGGAAGCCGAGCGTCGCCAGCACGCGCCATTCCGGAATATCGAGGCCGTAGCGGGTGGCATATTCGGCCGAGAGCGCGGAACTGACTTCCGCCGCCAGCCGGTTGAGCTGGAACGGCACGAAGCGCAACAGGTCGAGCCGCGCGGTCTTCTTTGATGCGCTCTCTTCCCGCGGATCGGCCGCCATCCCGGTGGACATCGCTTTCGGCAAGCATCGCCTCGATTTGAGTTGCGCCCGGCCCGGCCCGGGAGTTAGGATAGTTGCAGATGAGACTAATTTAACAGGGCCGCTGTCCCTTGGCTAGTCACAGGGTTGAGCCGCATGGCGCCGACTAAAACCCAATTCGGCTATCGTCGTCACCCCGACCAGGATCGGGCGGGCGCCGATATCGCCGAGCATGCGGTGGTTGTTGTCGGCGCGGGTCCGGTGGGGCTGTCGCTGGCGATCGACCTGGCGCAGCGCGGACAGTCGGTGGTGCTGCTCGACGATGCCGACCGGATCGGCGAGGGCTCGCGCGCGATCTGCTTTTCGAAACGGTCACTCGAATTCTGGGATCGGATGGGCATCGGCCAGCGCATGGTCGACAAGGGCGTGGTGTGGAGCGTCGGCAAGATCTTCCACGGCGATTCCCTGCTCTACCAGTTCAACCTGTTGCCTGAGGAGGGTCACAAGCGGCCGGCCTTCATCAACCTGCAGCAATTCTATGCCGAGGCCTATCTGGTCGATCGCGTCGAGGAATTGCCCGCGATCGACCTGCGCTGGCGCAACAAGGTTACAGGGCTCGAGCCGCGCAACGATCATGTGGTGCTGACGGTGCAGACGCCGGACGGTCCCTATCGGCTCGCCGCGCAATATGTCATCGCCTGCGATGGCGCAAAATCCTCGCTGCGGGGCATGGTGGGTGCTGACTTCGCCGGACAGGTGTTCGAGGATCAGTTCCTGATCGCCGACGTCAGGATGACCGCGGCGTTTCCGACAGAGCGCTGGTTCTGGTTCGACCCGCCATTTCACGCCGGACGTTCCGCGCTGCTGCACAAGCAGCCGGACGACATCTGGCGGATCGACCTGCAGCTCAGTCGTTTTGCCGATCCCTCCGTCGAGAAGCTGCCGGAGAATGTGCGGCCGCGCATCGCGCGCATGCTCGGCCACGACAAATTCGATTTCGAATGGATCTCGCTCTACAAGTTCCAGTGCCGGCGGATGAACAAGTTCGTCCATGGCCGCGTGATCTTCGCCGGCGACGCCGCGCACCAGGTCTCGCCGTTCGGCGCGCGCGGCGCCAATTCCGGGCTGGAGGACGCCGAGAATTTGGCGTGGAAGCTCGATCGCGTGCTGCGCGGCACGTCACCCAGTGCGCTGCTCGACAGCTACCACATCGAGCGCAGCGCCGCGGCCGACGAGAACATCCGCGAATCCACCCGCTCGACCGATTTCATGGCGCCGAACTCGCACCAGGAGGCGCGGCTGCGCAAGGCGGTGCTGTCGCTCGCCAGGGAAACCGAGTTCGGCAAGCGCATGGTCAATGGCGGCCGCCTTTCGACGCCGTCGATCTATGAGACGCCGCTCTCGACCGCCGACGGCGATTCCTGGCGCGGCGGTCCGTCTCCCGGCGCCTCGATGCCGGATGCGCCGGTCACGGGGCAGGGCGGCGCGCCGATGTATCTCACCGATGCCTTCATCGGCGCCGGAACAGGATTCACGCTGCTGGAGTTCGGCAATGGCGCCGCACCGCAATTGCCGGAAGGCGTAGGCGCGATCCGCATCGGCGGCCGCGATGGTCTCTCCGACCCGGCGGGGCTCGCGGCCAAGCGCTACGATGCCGAGCCCGGCACCGCCTACCTGCTGCGTCCCGACGGCTATGTCGCGGCGCGCTTCCGTCACCCGACCCGTCCCGCGCTCGCTACCGCGCTGGCGCGCGCTTCCGGCATCAACTGAGGTTCTTATGGCACTATCGACCGCTTCGAATTTCGCCAGGCCGGATGACGCGTTTCGCGCGATCGTCGAGGCGCATCGCGGATTGAGCGACGAACAGAGCGCCGATCTCGATGCGGCGCTGGTTCTGGTGCTCGCCAACCATATCGGCGACATCGCGGTGCTGAACGAGGCGATCGTACTCGCCAAGCGGCGGATGCTCGACGCCAGCCAGCAGCAACAGCAACAGTAAACGAACCTGGGATTGGATTGATGGCCGAGAGCACTGCAAAAGGTTTTGCTTCGACGACGGATCTTGGGGAGAAGAAGATCACCTTCTCCGAGATCGGCACCGACCTCTACGCATTCACCGCCGAGGGCGACCCGAATTCCGCGATCATTGTCGGCGACGACGGCTGCCTGGTGTTCGACGCGCAATCGACGCCGGCGATGGCGAACAAGGTGATCGAGCGCGTCCGCACCGTGACGGACAAGCCGATCAAATATGTCGTGCTGTCGCATTACCATGCCGTGCGCGTGCTCGGCGCTTCCGCGTACAAGGCGCAGGGCATCGTGGCATCGGCCGAAACCTATCGGCTGATCGAGGAGCGCGGCCAGCAGGATTGGGATTCCGAATACGGCCGCTTCCCGCGCCTGTTCCAGGATGCCGAGAGCATTCCCGGCCTGACCTGGCCGACGCTGACCTTCGAAGGCGAGATGTCGATCTTCCTGGGCAAACGCGAGGTGCGGCTGATGCAGCTCGGCGCCGGGCACACCTCCGGCGACATCGTGGCCTGGGTGCCGGATGCCGAAGTGATGTTCTCCGGCGATCTCATCGAATATCACTCGGCCTGCTATTGCGGCGACGCGCACTTACGCGAATGGCCTTCGACGCTCAATGAAATCCGCGCCTTCAATCCCAAGGCGATTGCGCCCGGCCGCGGCGATGCGCTGAAGGGTCTCTCGACCGGGCGCGACGCGATCGCGATGACGCGCGATTTCGTCACCTCGCTCTATGGCGCGGCCGAAAGCTCGGTCGCCAAGGGGCGCACGCTGAAAGAGACTTTTGCCGCCACGCGCGAGGTGATGGACCCCAAGTTTTCCAGCTTCGCGATTTACGAGCACTGCCTGCCGTTCAATGTCTCGCGCGCGTTCGACGAAGCCTCCGGGATCGACGATCCCGTGATCTGGACCGACAAGCGCGATCGCGAAATGTGGGCCGCCCTGCAAGGAGGAGGATAGTCATGAATATCAACACCTCGCCCGATCAGATCGTTCGCAGTTCTGCGCAACTGACGCCGGGCTACATGTCCGGCTTCGGCAACAGTTTTGAGACCGAGGCTTTGCCCGGCGCGCTGCCGATGGGGCGCAACTCGCCGCAGCGCTGCGGCTACGGGCTCTATGCCGAGCAATTGTCAGGCTCGCCGTTCACCGCGCCGCGCGGCAGCAACGAGCGTTCGTGGCTCTACCGCATCCGCCCGTCGGTGAAGCATTCCGGCCGCTTCGAGAAGGCGGATGCCGGGCTCTGGCGCACCGCGCCGTGCCATGAATATGACCTGCCGATCGCGCAACTCCGCTGGGGTCCGGCGCCGATCCCGAAGGAGGACGTGACCTTCCTGCAGGGCGTGCAGACCATGACGACCGCGGGCGACGCCAACACGCAGGGAGGCATGGCCGCGCATGTCTACCTCATCACCAAATCGATGGTCGATCAGCATTTCTACAATGCCGATGGCGAACTAATGTTCGTGGCCCAGCAGGGCAATCTGCGCCTCGTCACCGAGTTCGGCCGCATCGATATCGAGCCGGGCGAGATCGCGGTGATCCCGCGCGGCGTGAAATTCCGCGCCGAGGTTCCGTCAGGCGCCGCGCGCGGCTATCTCTGCGAAAACTACGGCGGCGCGTTCACGCTGCCGGAGCGGGGGCCGATCGGCGCCAACTGCCTGGCGAACTCGCGCGACTTCCTGACGCCGGTCGCCTTCTATGAGGACAAGGACACGCCGACCGAACTCTACGTGAAATGGGGCGGCGCGCTGTTCAAGACCACGCTGCCGCATTCGCCGATCGACGTGGTGGCCTGGCACGGCAATTACGCGCCGTACAAATACGACCTGCGCACCTTCTCGCCGGTCGGCGCCATCGGCTTCGACCATCCGGACCCATCGATCTTCACGGTGCTGACCTCGCCGTCCGAGACGGCGGGCACCGCGAATATCGATTTCGTCATCTTCCCGGAGCGCTGGATGGTGGCGGAGAACACCTTCCGGCCGCCCTGGTATCACATGAACATCATGAGCGAGTTCATGGGCCTGATCTACGGCGTCTACGATGCGCGGCCCGAGGGCTTCGTCCCCGGCGGCATGTCCCTGCACAACATGATGCTGCCGCACGGCCCCGACCGCCAGGCCTTCGATCACGCCAGCAACGGCGAATTGAAGCCGGTGAAGCTGACCGGCACCATGGCTTTCATGTTCGAAACGCGCTTTCCGCAGCGGGTCACACAGCACGCGGCGACGACGTCCACCTTGCAGGATGACTACGCCGATTGCTGGAAGGGTCTGGAAAAAAGATTCGATCCCAACAAGCCGTGACCAACCCGGCGCTCGAGCGCGGCGTCATGCCCGGGCTTGTTCCGGGCATCCACGTCTTACGGCAACCAAAGCAAGTCGTGGATGGTCGGGACAAGCCCGGCCATGACGGTGCGTAACCCGGAGGAATACTGTGCCCCATCCGAACGACCCCAAGCTCCGTTCCTTCATCGACGTCGCGCCGGATTCCCATTTCCCGATCCAGAATCTCCCCTACGGCGTGTTCTCGGCCAAAGATGGCCTCGCCCCGCGCGTCGGCGTCGCGATCGGCGATTACGTGCTCGATCTCTGGCAGCTCGCGCAGGATTGCCGCTTCGACGTCGTCGAGCCCGCGGTCTTTGCAGCTTCAGGGCTCAACCCGTTCATGGCGCTCGGGCCAAAGGTCTGGTCGAGCACGCGGGCGCGGATCAGCGAGCTGTTGCGGCAGGATTACCCGGAGCTGCGCGACAATGAGGAGCTTCGCAAGCGCGCGCTGGTGCCGATGGCAGACGTGACGCTGCACATGCCGTTCGCGGTTTCCGGTTACACCGATTTCTATTCCTCGAAGGAGCACGCCACCAATGTCGGCGTGATGTTCCGCGGCAAGGACAACGCGCTGCAGCCGAACTGGCTGCACATGCCGATCGGCTACAACGGACGCGCCTCGACGGTGGTCGTCAGCGGCACGAAGGTCACGCGGCCGCGCGGCCAGTTGAAGCCGCCGACGGCCGACGTGCCGAGCTTCGGCCCGTGCAAGCGGCTCGATTTCGAGCTCGAGATGGGCGTCGTGGTCGGCCAGCCATCCGCGATGGGCGAGATGCTCACCGAGCAGCAGGCCGAAGAGATGATCTTCGGCTTCGTGATCCTGAACGACTGGAGCGCGCGCGACATCCAGCAGTGGGAATATGTGCCGCTCGGCCCGTTCCAGGCCAAGGTGTTCGCGACCTCGATCAGCCCGTGGGTGGTGACGCGCGAGGCGCTGCAGCCGTTCCGCCTCCATGGCCCCGCGCAGCAGCCGCAGCCGCTGCCGTATCTGCAGCAGACGCAGCCGAACAATTACGACATGGCGCTCGAGGTCGATTTGCGCGCCGCGCCGATGAACGCGCCGAAAAACATCAGCCGCACCAATTTCAAGTACATGTACTGGTCCTCGGTGCAGCAACTCGTGCACCACGCATCTAGCGGCTGCGCCATGAATGTCGGCGACCTCCTGGGGTCCGGCACCATCTCCGGCCCGGAGAAGGACCAGCGCGGCAGTCTCCTTGAAATAAGTTGGAACGGCACCGAGCCGGTCGAACTGGCCGACGGCGTCAGGCGCTCGTTTCTGGAAGACGGCGATTCGCTCGTCATGCGCGGCTGGTGCCAGGGCGACGGCTACCGCGTCGGGTTTGGCGAGGTCGAGGGGACGATTCAGGCGGCGGGGTAGAGGTAGTCATTCCGGGTTCGCGCTTTGCGCGCCCCGGAATGACCAGCGGATGGCTCACCGCTCCTGCGGCGGAATATCCCGCAAGCTCGCACAATGCGCGGCGATATCGTCCAGCGGATATTTCAGATGCACGCGCTTGTCCGAAGGCAGTTGCTTGGTCACGCACACGCCCGGCCGCCGCTCGGTCGCGGGCCGGATCGGGCGCCGCTCAAAACCGCCGCCGCAGTTCGGGCAGACATTGTGCAGCCTGGTATCCGCGCAATCGGCGCAGAACGTGCATTCGTAGGAGCAGATCCGCGCATCCGTCGCTGATGGCGGCAGGTCCTTGTCGCAATATTCGCAGTTCGGTCGGAGTTGCAGCGCCATGGTCGTCTCGTCGTTTGATTGCTCAGGCATCATCGCAAATCGGCCGGAAAACGCGAATGCCGAATTTCCCTCGAATTGCGCCATGCGGCCCGGATGCTTCATCCTTTCGCCTTCAGCGGCAGCTTGCTGCTTTCCTTCAGCCGATCGAGCACGATCGAGGAGCGCACATGCGCGACGCTCTGGTGCGGCATCAGCACGTTGTTGACGAGGTCGGAGAGGTCCTTGAGGTCGCGCAGCACCACCTTCAGCACATAGTCGGCGTCGCCGGTCAGCGAATAGGCTTCCTGGATGTCGTCGACGCGGTTGACGAGGGCGCGGAATTTCCTGGAATTGTCGGGCGAATGCGTCGCCAGCGTGATGTGGACGAAGGCGATCAAATTGAAGCCGAGCGCCTCGCCGGCGAGGTCGGCGTGATAGCCCGCGATCACCTTTTCCTCCTCCAGCCGCATCCGCCGCCGCGAACATTGCGACGCCGAGAGCCCGACGAGATCGGCGAGCTGCTGGTTGGTCAGCCGTCCGTCGTCCTGCAGCGCGGCCAGCATTTTGAGGTCGAAGGCGTCAATTGATATCATGCGTAAAGTATCCGTAGAATGCACGAATTATGCATGAGAATAGCCGAAGGCGGCTTCATTTGCATGCACTTTGCGCGGGATTCGACCGATATTGATCCAGATCAATTTTCGGGAGTCTTTGCCAATGGGTCCGTTTCCGCACGACGCGCCGGCCGCCACCATCAGCGCTGACAATCCGATGGGCACCGACGGGTTCGAATTCGTCGAATATGCGCATCCGAACCCGGCAGAACTGCACGCGCTGTTCAGGCTGATGGGCTACGTCCCGTTCGCCCGCCACAAGAGCAAGAAAATCACGGTCTACCGCCAGGGCGACATCAACTATCTCGTCAACGAGGAACCCGGCACCCATGGCCACGGTTTCGTCGCCGCGCACGGGCCGTGCGCGCCGTCGATGGCATTTCGCGTGGTCGATGCCCAGCAGGCCTATCAGCGGGCGCTGTCGCTCGGCGCCGAGGCGGCGGATATTTCATCTGCGCAGAAGACGCTCGACGTTCCCGCCATCAAGGGCATCGGCGGCAGCCTGCTCTATTTCGTCGACCGCTACGGCGCCAAAGGCTCGGCCTATGATTTCGAGTTCGAATGGCTCGGCGTCAAGGACCCGCGCCCCGCCGGCGCCGGGCTCTATTACATCGACCATCTCACCCACAACGTCCATCGCGGGCGCATGGATGTCTGGACCGGCTTCTACGAAAAGCTGTTCAACTTCCGCCAGATCCGCTTCTTCGATATCGAGGGCCGTGCGTCAGGGCTGTTCTCGCGCGCGCTGACCAGCCCGGACGGCAAGATCAGGATTCCGATCAACGAGGACGCCGGCGATTCCGGGCAGATCGAGGAGTATCTCAACATCTATCGCGGCGAGGGCATCCAGCATATCGCCTGCGGCGCCCGCGACATCCATCGCACCATCGAGGGCCTGCGCGCATCCGGCCTGCCGTTCATGCCTTCGCCGCCGGATACCTATTTCGAGAAGATCGACACCCGCCTGCCGCAGCATGGCGAGGACGTCGCGCGGCTGCAGGCCAACGGCATTCTGATCGACGGCGAGGGCGTCGTCGACGGCGGCCACACCAAAGTGCTGCTGCAGATATTTTCGGCCAATGCGATCGGGCCGATCTTCTTCGAGTTCATCCAGCGCAAGGGTGACGATGGATTCGGCGAGGGCAAC
Source organism: Bradyrhizobium sp. (assembly GCF_036735945.1). Classification (GTDB taxonomy): domain Bacteria; phylum Pseudomonadota; class Alphaproteobacteria; order Rhizobiales; family Xanthobacteraceae; genus Bradyrhizobium. Next base: position 14,600 of record NZ_DAINNI010000116.1, read on the forward strand.
TTCAAGGCGCTGTTCGAATCGATCGAGGAGGATCAGATCCGGCGCGGCGTGCTGAAGGTGGATGACGCGGCGTAGTTCGCTGCGTAGGGTGGGTTAGCCGAAGGCGTAACCCACCGCCTTGAGGGAAGATGGTGGGTTACGCTTCGCTAACCCACCCCACGAAGCCTCCGCCGGGACGACAGCGGCTAGCGCTTCCACGCGCTCGTCAATTCCGCCAGTTCCACCTTCTCCGGCTCCCTGATTGCCGACGGCGTCCGCGAGAACCGCGGCGCGGGGGCGGGCTGTGTTACGCCGTGACGCTCGACGAACACTTTTCGCGCCGCCATGTGCGGATGCTTCG
>NZ_DAINNI010000117.1:0-14823 GCF_036735945.1 Bradyrhizobium sp.
CCTGCGCCAGCACCAGGAAGGCATCGCACATCGGCGCCGACATGAACCATTTGTGCCCGGTGATCCGGTAGGCGCTGCCGTCAGGCTCTGCCCAGGTCATGTTGGAGCGCACATCGGTGCCGCCCTGCTTCTCGGTCATGCCCATGCCGATCGTCATGCCGCGCTTGCCCGACCACGGCGCAAAGGCCGGATCGTAGCTTCGCGTGCCCAGCACCGGCATCACCCTCGCCAACAGGTCGGGCTGCTCCGCCAGCGCGGCAACGGAAGCCCGCGTCATGGTGATCGGGCAGAGATGACCGGTCTCGACCTGCGCGGCCATGTAGAACTTGGCCGCGCGTATCACCTCCGACGCGCCACCGGCCGGCTTGCCATCGGTGGTCCACGTCGAATTGTGGACGCCGGCATGCGCCGAGAGCGCCATCAATTGATGATAGGCCGGGTGAAACTCGACCTCGTCGCGCCGGCTGCCCTTGGCATCGAAGGTGCGCAGCTTCGGAGGGTTCTCGTTGGCGATGCGGCCGCGGTCCGCCATGCCAGCCGTTCCCCAATGCTTGCCGAATTCGGACAGTTCGGCCTCGGCCGGCGTCCCGCCATTGGCCGCGACCGCCTCGACCAGCGGCAGGTCGGTCGCATAGAGATCGATATCCCCGAATGCCGGCGACTGGTTAAAAACCTCGTGGGTGGCAAATATTACCTGGCTCATGGCTGGTCCTGGCACCTTGAATCACTTCCGCGGCGTTGTCGGGAAATCATAGGCCTGACCGCCCGCGCAGGGCAGCGAAAAAAGCGCTTTGTGCCGGATACTGTCATGATCAGGTGCATGGCGCCCGAGCCGCAAGGCAGCAGCGCGGATCAGATCGCGCGCGTCTTCTCGGCCTTGGTCTTGGACGCGAGGACCGGAAGGACTTCCCCCGCGCGCAGCGGCTGACCATTGGGGAAAGTCGACATCTGAAGGCTCGACGTATGCGTGGCTCCATCCACCGGGGAGACGAAGGCGAAGCGAACCTCGATCTTGTGCTTGATCGCATATCCCTGCCACTTCGGATGCTCGCGCGTCAGGACCTGGGCAAGCTCGCAACGCAGGAGGTCGGAGGTAGACGTCGTCTTCGTAATGACCTCGCGCGTGACCTTTTCCATGTAGCACTGGTCGCTGACGGCGCTGATCCGCGCCTCGACGCGCTTGAAATTGACCCGCTTGTCATACTGGTCATAGGCGGCAAGGCCGGCGGCGCCGACGGCAATGATCAAAATAGCTGCGAGACGCATAATGCTGTGCTCCCGTGTTGCCGGCACATCATGCGTCGGCAATTAAAGAGTGTTGAATGCACCCGGAGCCACGCTTGCGAAGGCAAGCTTTGTCTTGCGAAAATACTTTAAATTTGAGGAAATCCCGCGCTATCGCGGCTTCTGGATCGGGAAATCATGGGCCTGCCCCCCTATTCCCGGCAGCGAAAAGTGCCACCATTCCTTCGAATAGTTCACAAATCCCCGCCTCGCCATCACCGTAACCAGCTTCTCGCGCCAGCGGCGCTGGGCCGCTGTGATCGACTTCGCCGCGGCGTGTGACTTGACGTCGGAGCAATCGTAGCCGGTGCCCATGTCGACGCTGCCATCGGGCGCGCGCAGGTTCACGTTGGCGGTGCAGTCGCCGTACTCCCTGGCGGGATCGAAGGCAGCGGAATTATCGGCCTTCAGATCGACCAGGCTGAGATCGAGCGCGGCGCCGGTGGAGTGGCCGGAACGGCTGGCGATATAACCGAGGCGGAACAGGTCGGCCTTGCTGAACGCCGGATTGTAGCGCTTCTGCGCCGGCGTCTCCTTGCCGTCGCGCGACCACGCTACCATGTCGGCGACCGCGCGCGCCGGGCGGTAGCAGTCGAACATCTTCAGCGAGAGGTTCTGCAGCGCGAGTTCTTCCTGCACGCTCTTCAGCAACAGGCCGACCTCGCGCTTCACCACGCATTCGGCGGCGTCATAACCCCGAAGCCGCCGGCCGACGAAGTTGTTCGAACCGGCGTAGCGGATATCCTGGATGATGGTCGGATCGATGTCGCGCAGATAGACGAACCCGCCCGGCAGCTTCTGCGCCTGCGCGGCGGCACTTGCGATACAGCCCGCTGCGCAGATCGCGGCAAGTGCCGCCCGCCTTCCTGCGCCTCTGCCCGCTATCGCCAATATCCGCAAGGTGATCCGGAGGAAACGTGGCACGTTGTTCATGGCCCGATGCATCGCCGGCACCCTAGCGAAAACCACGTGCCGGGAACACTGGCCGGCCAGCCGTTTACCCTGCCGCCGAAGCGCTAGTGGATAAGTCCGGGGGGCGGATTTGAGGCTTGCCCTGCCCGGCATCTGCACCTATAGCTCTGGCTTTAATGACCCCTATATCGAAATCGACCTTCGTCCTCGGGCACCGGCATCTGCTGGGAATCGAGGGGCTTTCCGCTGCCGACATTACCGGCCTGCTCGACCTTTCCGAGGAATATGTCGAGCTCAACCGCCAGGTGGACAAGAAGCGCACCAGGCTGCGCGGTCGCACCCAGGTGAACCTGTTTTTCGAGGCTTCGACCCGCACCCAATCCTCGTTCGAACTGGCCGGCAAACGGCTGGGCGCCGACGTCATGAACATGTCGGTGTCCTCGTCCTCGATCCGCAAGGGCGAGACGCTGCTCGACACCGCGGTGACGCTGAACGCCATGCACCCGGACATCCTGGTGGTGCGGCACCACGCCTCCGGCGCGGTGGAACTGCTGGCACGCAAGGTCGACGGTTCCGTGATCAACGCCGGCGACGGCAGCCACGAACATCCGACGCAGGCGCTGCTGGACGCGCTGACCATCCGCCGCAACAAGGGCCGGCTTGAGGGCCTCGTCATCGCGATCTGCGGCGACGTGATGCACTCGCGGGTGGCGCGCTCCAATATCCTCCTGCTCAACACCATGGGCGCCCGCGTCCGCGTCGTCGCCCCCTCCACGCTGCTGCCGCGCGGCATCGAGCGGATGGGCGTCGAGGTCGCACGCGACATGCGCGAGGGCCTCAATGGCGCCGATATCGTGATGATGCTGCGGCTGCAGCGCGAGCGCATGAACGGCTCCTTCGTGCCGTCGTCGGGTGAGTACTTCCACTATTTCGGCCTCGACCAGAAGAAGCTGGCCTACGCCAAGCCGGATGCGCTGGTGATGCATCCGGGTCCGATGAACCGCGGCGTCGAGATCGACTCGCTGGTGGCCGACGGCGCGCAATCGCTGATCCGTGAACAAGTCGAAATGGGAGTGGCAGTGCGGATGGCGGTGCTGGAAGCGCTCGCCCGCAACCTGCCGAACGCGTAAATCATGCTGACCGAACGCAGACCGATCCTGCTGGCCAATGCCCGCGTCATCGATCCCTCCAGGGATTTCGACGGCCCCGGCGACGTGCTGATTGCCGACGGCACGATCCGCGACTCAAAGCGCGGCATCGGGGCTGCCGGCGTGCCCGAAGGCACCGACATCATCAATTGCGCCGGCAAGATCGTCGCTCCCGGCCTGATCGACATGCGCGCCTTCGTCGGCGAGCCCGGCGCCAGCCACCGCGAGACCTTTGCGTCCGCGAGCCAGGCGGCCGCCGCCGGCGGCATCACCACCATCATCTGCCAGCCGGACACCTCGCCCGTCATCGACAATTCGGCCACCGTCGACTTCGTGCTGCGCCGCGCCCGCGATACCGCGATCGTCAACATCCATCCGATGGCGGCCCTGACCAAGGGCCTGGGCGGCGAGGAGATGACCGAGATCGGGCTGCTCAAGGCTGCCGGCGCGGTGGCCTTCACCGACGGCGACAGGAGCGTGACCAATGCGCAGGTGATGCGCCGGGCGCTGACCTACGCGCGCGATTTCGACGCGCTGATCGTGCACCACACCGAGGACCCCGACCTTGTCGGCGAAGGCGTGATGAACGAAGGCGAGTTCGCCGCGCGGCTCGGACTCGTCGGCATTCCCAATGCTGCCGAAGCCGTCATCCTCGAGCGCGACATGCGCCTCGTGGCGCTGACCGGCGGGCGCTATCATGCCGCCTCGCTGTCGTCGATGGAATCGCTGGAAATCCTCAAGCGCTCGCGCGACGCCGGGCTCGATGTCAGCGCCTCGGTGTCGATCAACCATGTCACGCTGAACGAAAACGACATCGGCCCCTACCGCACCTTCCTGAAGCTGTCGCCGCCGCTGCGCACCGAGGAGGATCGCGCCGCGCTGGTCGCTGCCGTCGCCTCCGGCCTGGTAGACGTCATCATGTCCGACCACAATCCGCAGGACGTCGAGGTCAAGCGGCTGCCGTTTGCGGAAGCCGCTTCCGGCGCGGTCGGGCTGCAGACCATGCTGCCGGCGGCGCTGCGGCTGATGCACAGTGGCGAGATCGATTTCAAGACGCTGATCCGCGCGATGTCGACCCGGCCGGCGGAACTGCTGGGCCTGCCCGGCGGCACGCTGCGGGCCGGTTCCCCGGCAGACGTCATCGTCATCGATCCCGACACGCCCTGGATCGTCGATCCCGCCGACCTCAAATCGCAGTGCAAGAACACGCCGTTCGACGAAGCCCGCTTCTCGGGACGCGTCGTGCGTACTATCGTGGGCGGGCGCACCGTCTATGAGCACGTCTGAGTCCAGAGACGCGCTGCCGCGGTAGGAGCACGTGATGTCCGATGCATTCCTCGTCGTCGCCTTTCTGATCGGCTATCTGCTCGGCTCGATCCCGTTCGGCCTGGTGCTGACCAGGCTCGCCGGCACCCAGGACCTGCGCTCGATCGGCTCCGGCAATATCGGCGCCACCAACGTGCTGCGCACCGGCCGCAAGGGCCTCGCCGCGGCCACGCTGATCGGCGACGCGCTCAAGGGCACGATCGCCGTGATCATCGCGGGCTATTTTGGCGGCGCCAACGCCGCGATGCTGGCCGCGCTCGGCGCGTTCCTCGGCCACCTCTTCCCGGTCTGGCTGAAATTCCACGGCGGCAAGGGGGTCGCCACCTATATCGGCGTGCTGATCGGCCTGTTCTGGCCGGCCGCCGTGATCTTCTGCCTGATCTGGCTGGCGACCGCGTTCACCTCGCGCTATTCGTCGCTGTCGGCGCTGGTCGCCGCCTTCGTCACGCCGCTGTTCCTGTGGTGGTTCGGCCACCCCGCGCTGGCATCGCTGTTCGTCGTGCTGACGCTGCTCCTGTTCTGGAAGCACAGCGAAAACATCAGGCGCTTGCAGGCGGGAACTGAAGGCCGGATCGGAGCGAAGTAGGACGTTCGAGAGTCGTAGCTCGCTTCAGCGCGGCGACATCCGGGCCACAGCTTCCCTATCCGTAAACCGTAACGGCAGTCAGGCCGCCTGATCATTACGGCTCGGACGAATTAGGATTTCAGCGGAAATCCCCAGTCGCTCGTGCAGACGACGGATCATCTCAATCGAAAGACTCCGCCTCCGGTTCATAACCTCCGCCACACGCGCGCGCGTTCCGATCAGAGGTTCGAGGTCCCGGCGGCTCAAACCCTGCTGCTCCATCCGAAACTGGATCGCCTCGATAGGATCGGGTGGGTCCATAGGGTAGTGTTTCGCTTCGTAAGCGTCGATCAAGATCGCCAACACGTCGAGCCGGTCACCCTTCGCCGTGCCACTCTTGGCGCCCCACAGGCGCTCGACTTCCACAAGCGCGTTCTTATAGTCCGCCTTGGTCCGGATAGGTTTCAGTTCAGTCGCCATACCGCACCTCGCTTACATCGATCTTGTCATAGGCTTTATGGGTCCCGATCCATTTGATCCAGACGATCTGCTTCTCGAAATCGACCGCCACCACAAGACGATAATCATTGCCCTTGATGTTGAAGACGATCCGCTCCGCACTGACGACACTTGCCGTCGCATAATGCCGCTTCACGTCCGCGGTGCTCTTCCAAGACGCCTTGCTCGCTTCGTCGAACCATGCATCCAATGCTGCTTTGACGGCCTGCTGATCCTTCCTCCCCGAAAGCCCCTGAACGATCTCTCGTAATGTTCGGCGGGCAATGATCCTCATCGTATAACGTTTATCATGATCCCATTATGGGAGCAAGCGATAAGTCACCGCCCGAGCGCCTGCTCGACAAACCGCGCCGCCGCCAGCGCCCCGGCATCGGCGCCATACCTTGCGATCAGTTGCACACCGACCGGCAGATTGCCTTCCGCCACAACGGCCGGAACGTTGACGCAGGGCACACCCATCAGCGTCCAGAGGCGGTTGTAGCGGGCGTCGCCGGTCGAAGCCAACCCTTGCGGCGCGGCGCCCGGCGCCGACAGGGCCAGCAGCACGTCGACATCGTCGAACACGGTCTCCAGCGCCTGTCTGGCGCGGTGCGCGGTTGCGACCGCGGCGTCGTAGGCGGCGGGCGTCGTGTCCCTGGTCTCGTCAAGCTTTGCGCGCAGCAACGGCGCCATCGCGTCGTGATGTTCGCGGTACTCCCAGGCGAGCGCACGATGCGCCTCGAACTCCTGCACAACTGCTTGGGCGCTCCAGGCGTCAGCGACGATCTCCGGCAATTTGAGCGTGCGCACCGAGGCTCCGGCTTTCTCGGCGGCCCGCGTCGCGATCTGCAACGCCTCCGCGCCTGACGTATCAGGTGCACCGGCGAAATCCTGGGTCACGACGCCGATGCGCGGTGTCGGGATATCCGACGGCAACAGCAGTTCGGGCCGGCCCGTCATCGCCGACAGCGCGCGCGCGACGTCATCGACGCCGGCGGCGAACAGGCCGACCGTGTCGAGCGTCCACGAGTAGCATTTGACGCCGACCGTCGGCAGCAGGCGGTACGACGGCTTGATCGCGGCGACGCCGCAGAACGAGGCCGGCCGGATCACCGAACCGCCGGTCTGCGTTCCCAGCGCCAGCGGAATCATTCCGGCCGCGACCGCCGCCGCCGATCCCGATGACGATCCACCCGGCGTATGGCCGTGATTGTGCGGATTGAGCGTCGGCGTCGGATCCACGGAGGCGAACGCCGTCGTCGTGGTCTTGCCGGCGATGGTCGCGCCGGCCTGCTTCAGCATCATCACCACGGCAGCGTCGCCGCGCGACCGGTATCCCCTGTAGATCGGCGAGCCCATTTCGGTCGGAAACTCCGCCGTATCCATGATGTCCTTGATGCCGACCGCGATGCCGCGCAGCGGTCCGGCATTCGTCGCGCGCAGATGGTCGGCGTGGCAGACGAACGCACCGATGGCTTTGTCCTTGGCGTTGATCGCCTCCAGCGACTGCGCCAGGGCGGCTTCAGTGGAAAGATCGCCGGCATCGATGCGGTGCTGCAGTTCTGCGAGTGAAATCATGGGGACATGCTTCCAGGCGAGATGACTTACGGATCAGCAGCATTGGAGAAGGCCTTTATGGCCGGGTCAAGCCGCCCATGACGATCGCCTGAAAAAGAGTTGATCACAATCTCAGGTTGGGCAAAGCTGCATCCGCATGCATGACCGCACACAGCAAACGCCTCACCTCACCGATGCCGAGCGGATCGACCGGCTGCGGCTGATCCGCTCCGACAATGTCGGCCCGCGCACCTTCAACTCGCTTATCGGCCATTTCGGCAGTGCGCGCGCAGCACTGGAACGACTGCCCGATCTGGCGCGCCGCGGCGGTGCCGCGCGTTCAGGGCGCATCTGCAGCGAGGAAGAAGCGCGAGCCGAGATCGCCGCGAGCGAGAAGATCGGCGTCGCGCTGGTCACGCCCGGGGAAGCCGCCTACCCGCCGCGGCTGGCGACGCTGGAAGACCCGCCGCCGCTGCTCGGCATACGCGGCCATGCCGATGCGCTGACGCGGCCGATGATCGCCATTGTCGGCTCGCGCAACGCCTCCGGCGCCGGACTGAAATTCGCCGGGAAACTCGCGCGCGATCTCGGCGACGCCGGCTTCGTCGTCATTTCGGGCCTGGCGCGCGGCATCGATCAGGCCGCGCATCGCGCAACGATCGAGGGCGGGACGGTCGCGGTGCTGGCCGGCGGCCATGACCGGATCTATCCGCCGGAGCACGAGGACCTGCTGGCCGCCCTGCTCGAACGCGGCGGCGCCATTTCGGAAATGCCATTCGGCCACGTGCCGCGCGCCCGCGACTTTCCGCGCCGCAATCGCCTGATCTCCGGGGCGTCGCTGGGCGTCGTCGTGGTCGAGGCCGCGCACCGCTCGGGCTCGCTGATCACGGCGCGGATGGCGGCCGAACAGGGCCGTGAAGTATTCGCGGTGCCGGGCTCTCCGCTCGACCCGCGCGCCGCCGGCACCAACGACCTGATCAAGCAGGGCGCGGCGCTGGTCACCGAGGCCAGCGACGTGATCAACGCCATTGCCCCGATCATGGAGCGGCCGCCAATACTGGAAGCGCGAGAACGCGATGACGAGCCGCTCGATTTCCACACCGACCCGGACCAGCGCGAGCGCATTGTCGCGCTGCTCGGGCCGAGCCCGGTCAGCCTCGACGATCTGATCCGGATGTCGGGGCTATCAGCCACGCTGGTGCGCACCGTGCTGCTGGAACTCGAGCTTGCCGGGCGGCTGGAGCGCCATGGCGGCGGGCTGGTTTCGCTGGTCTAAAGCATGAGATCAGCTCCGGCCTGATGCTTCGTCGACCGCCCAAACAAAATATCGAAAAACAACCCCATGCAAAGTAGCCGGCGACGGCTGGCGCAGCCAGGCGATCGGCTGAACCTGATCGCCTCTAGCTAGTCCTTCGGATTACGCGCATCGAAGCTGGTTCGCGCGACCTCGATCTGCGGCAGATGCTCGAACGCCCATTGGCCGAGCGCCTGCACCGGCTGCGCCAGCCCGCGGCCGAGATCGGTCAGCTCGTAATCGACCCGCGGCGGAATGGTCGGAAAGATCGTGCGCGTGACCAGCCCGTCGCGCTCCAGCCCGCGCAACGTGAGCGTCAGCATCCGCTGCGAGATCCCATTGATCTTGCGCTTGAGTTCATTGAAGCGCTGCGGACCGTCGATCAGCATCATGATCACGAACACGCTCCATTTGTCGCCGACGCGGGCCAGCACGGAAGCCACCGCGCGGCAACTGCCGTCGGCATGCGGGCTCGGCGGCAAGGCAGGCACATTCTTGTGCTCGGGTCTCATGGGTGTGCTCGGGGGTAAAAAATGTGCGTTCTTGCGGGCTTTTGGCATGGTCACTCATATAGCGCCAGTTACAAATCTATACCAAAGGGTGACCCCTCCCATGAAACTCCTGCACCTCGACTCCAGCGTTCTCGGCCCCCATTCCGTCAGCCGCCAGGTTTCGGCGGCCATCGTCGACCGCCTGCGCCAGTCCACCCCCGGCCTTGAGATCCTCTATCGCGATCTCACGCTGACGCCGCTTGGGCACCTCACTGGTTCCCACCTCGCCGCCGGTCAGGGCGCGGCCCCGGAGGCCTCGCTGCGGGAGGACATCGCCGCCGGCCAAGCCGTGCTGGACGAGTTTCTCGCCGCCGACATCATCGTGATCGGCGCGCCCATGTACAACTTCACCATCCCGAGCCAGCTCAAGGCCTGGATCGATCGCATCCTGGTCGCGGGCAAGACCTTCAAATATGGCGCGCAGGGCGTCGAAGGGCTGGCCGGCAGCAAGCGCGTCATCGTCGCGATCTCGCGCGGCGGCTATTACGGGGCGGACACGCCGGCCGCGGCCGGCGAGCATCTCGAAACCTATTTGCGCTGGGTGTTCGGGTTTATCGGGATCAGAAATCCGGAATTCATTTCGGCCGACGGCATCCAGGTCGGTCCCGAGCATCGTGAAAAGGCCGTGGCGGGCGCGCTGCAGGCCGCCGGCAATCTCAACGCGGCCTGAGTTGATGCGGCTGCCGTCGCAGCATGTGAATGCGACGGCGGCTGTCTCCGGCTGTTAGAAAACACCGTGGATGCGGCAAATGACGACGATGAGGGAAATCAACAGACCGACGCCGGAGAACAGCACGATTGAAGGAAATTGAGCGCTGTCCGAATCCTGCAAGGCGGACTCGGAGACGCTGGCCCTTTTCGGCATGACTGTTCTCCAGTTCTGTTCGGTCGAAAGACTCCCTTTGCTCGAATGTCCGGTAGTGCCGGCTGGCGCACAATGCGCCCTTCCGGCCCAGCGCCAATCCGCCGCAGGGCGCGCGGATCGGCGGGCTGTCAATTTCTGGTGGTCCTAGCTCCGATAGATCGGCGCGCCGCTCGGAGAGGCGGTGGCGCCGCCATCGACGAACAGCTCCTGCCCCTGCACGTGGGCGGAATCGTCTGACGCCAAAAACAGCACCGTCTTTGCGACATGGTCGGTTTCGCCGAGGCGGCCGAGCGGCGTCGACAGCGCGATGCGCTTCTCAAAGGCCTTTTCGGCTTCCGGCGTTGCAATCGCCGTCCCCCACATCGGGGTGCGGATCGCACCGGGCGCGACGACGTTGACGCGGATGCCGCGCGGCGACAGCTCCGAGGCCATGATCCGCGCCATCGCCCGCACGCCGGCCTTCGCCGCGCCATAGGCCGAATAGCCGGGAATGCCGAGCACCGAGATCACCGAGCCGTTCAGCACGATCGAGGCGCCGTCGTTGAGATGCGGCAGCGCCGATTGCACGGTGAAGAATACGCCGGTGAGATTGGTGCTGATAACCTTCTCGAAGGTCTCGACCGTGGCGCCGCCCAGCGGCGTGCCGCCGGCGATGCCGGCATTGGCGAACAGGATGTCGTATTTGCCGAATTTGCCGGCCCCCTCCGCGATCGCGGCGGCGGTAGCCGCGATATCGGTCGCGTCGGCCGCGAGGGCCAGCGCGTTCGGACCCAACTCCTTCGCGGCGGCGTCAAGCGTCGCCCGGTTTCGTCCGGTGATGACGACCTTTGCGCCCTCGGCCGCGAACAGCTTGGCCGTCGCAAGCCCGATGCCGCTATTGCCCCCTGTGATCAACGCCGTCTTGTTCGCAAGCCTCATGGTCCTCTCCGATGGTTGCATAATTAAACTAGATTGCTGATCTACGGTACTTGGTTTAATATTGCAACCACACGAGGCCGTGATCGGATTCGACGGGAGCCCTGCCAATGGTGAAACGGACCAGCTTCGAGCATGACGGTTGCCCGATCGCGCGCTCGCTGGATGCGCTCGGCGACTGGTGGTCGATGCTGATCATCCGCGAGGCGTTCTTTGGCGTCAGCCGCTTCGGCGAGTTCCAGAAGAAGCTCGGGCTCGCCAGGAACATCCTCACGATGCGGCTGCGCGCGCTGGTCGATCAGGGTATCCTCAGGACCGCGCCTGCCTCGGACGGCAGCGCGTATCAGGAATACCTGCTGACGCCGAAGGGGCGCGGCGTCCTCCCGATCCTGGTCGCCTTGCGGCAATGGAGCGAGGAGTTCGACGCGCGCCCGCAGGAGATCGCCACTATCCTGGTCGACAGGGAAAAAGGACGCCCGGTTCGCAAGCTCGAACTCCATTCGCAGGACGGCAGGTTATTGGGCGCGGAAGACATCACGCTGAAGCCGCGGCCGGTGGGCAAGCGGGCGACGGCGTGAGCTGACTATTTTCCCCTTCCCCCCTTCTCACGTCATTCTTACGGGGGTTGGGCGACTTGAGGCGCCGATTTCACCTAGTCCTCGAGGTGACCCCAAAATTTATCCTACGGCAAAAACGAGCGGCAGAACGTCGGGCGCGGCGACAGGCCCGACTACTGAATTCTGCCCGAGAGCACGTCGATGAGTTCCTGGGGCAGGCCGGAATAGGCCTCGGCGCGTTCTTGGGCGGATAGATCGCAGTGAGCGAACCGCCGCAGATCGATCTGACGGTGATTGATCTCCTCGATTGCGTCGCCAAACTGCCTCACATAGCCCAAGTGCTGTCCCTGCGATGGCTTCGGCCAGTTACCGTCCATCAGCAATGCGCAGAAGCCGACGCACCGGTGAAAATAAATTTTGAGCTGCTGGTTCGTTAGTCCACGCAAATAGGGATTACGGCGGTAGGCAAGCTTCCAGGCCTCGCAATGCGCCATCTTGGGTGGCACATCGAAGATGCTCTCGAATTGATTGGAACGACCGGCAGCAGCGGCGCCGCCAGTTCGAAACTCTGACCAGCGTTGCATGACGCGCTCGATCACCTCCATTTTCCAACTCTGCTCTTCGGCAGGGAGGCCGATAACCTGAACGAGGGCAAAGGCCACGCGGCCATCGGGAAGCTGCTGAACATGCTTCTCGGATATGTAGAGGACCGCGTCGATGTGAGGGAACCGCACCCCCGCGGAGGTCGGCTTCATCTTTCCCTGCACTGCACGCATCACGACGTCCGGGCTGAATTCATCGATCTTTGAGTTGAGGAGCAGGCAAATCGACAGAGAATTCTTGCGCGGATTGCGCTCGCGGTACTTCTCGAACTGGTGATTGGCCTTACGGAGTTGCGTTTCGATGGTCTGGGCGAGCTTGCTGAGGATGGCCGATGCGATCTCGTCCCCGTTGCTGAAGGTGCTCACGTCAAGGCGCCTCGTGCCATAAAACATCGGCTCCTCGTCGGCGCGAACGCGGCTCTTGTAGGTTGCGTTGATCCTTTCGTTTTGCTCGACCTCGAGATGCTTCATCTCGATCAGGACGAGATCCCGATAGCAGGCAAAGTCCGGGAATTTCCCGAGCTTGGCTTCTTCGTCCTTCTGGTCATCCAGCGACCGCCCGCCAAGATGCCGGACGACAAAGCGCGCGAAAGCGGCTGGCAGATCGGGCGGACCGCCGGTTCGTTCAACATGAATGGACATGCCGCGAGCCTATAGGAGCCGGCCGCTTAGCCAAAGCCCGGAGCATTTCCGATAGTCTATCGATTCAAAAGAATGCCACCGGGCCGCTGGGCCTGGAACGGGGCTTGCAAAGTGTACCAAAAATGATACATGCTAAACAGCAGCGAATGTGAAACGACTTCCGGCCTTTTTCTACGCTTTGCCGTCGGGCCGGGAGCCGTGCGAGAATGGCTCCGCGACCTTTCACAGGACGATCGCAGGATTGTCGGAGAGGACATCAAGGATGTCGAGTTCGCATGGCCGATCGGCATGCCACTTTGCCGCTCGTTGGGGCGAGGCTTATGGGAAGTCCGCTGTTCGCTTACGCAGGGCGGCATCGCACGCGTGTTGTTTTGTGAGCATAGAGGCATGATGATTCTCCTGCATGCCTTCATCAAGAAAACGCAGAAAACGCCGCCGGCTGATGTGGGGTTGGCTCTGAAGCGAATGAGGGAGATCCTATGACCAAAATGGCCAGGAAAAAGAAGACTGGCTCCATCGGATCGTCCCTGGATGACTTTTTGAGGGAGGACGGGAGCTACGAAGAGGTAACGGCACGCGCCATCAAGCGCGTTCTCGCCCGCCAACTCGGCGATTTGATGAAGCGCGACAAGATTTCGAAGACGGAGTTCGCGAGCCGCATGAACACAAGCCGGGCGCAACTCGACCGCCTTCTCGATCCGGAGAATGAATCCGTCACATTGGGTACGCTTGCCCGCGCGGCGCAGGCCGTAGGGCGTCACTTGCGAATGGAGCTGGTGTGAGTTTTGAGGAAAAGTCGCGAAAGTAAGCGCATTAATCCCTCACGACAGCTTGTGCTTGCTCCGTGTGCGCAAGCGCTCCTCCGCTTCGAGGTGCGCCATGCCGAGCAAATGAGCGAGGACCTCGAGCCGGTGGCGTTCCGCCAGCTTGACCAGTTCAGCAACGGTCTCCGCAATGAAGGCCACGGCCTCGTCGGGGCCGCCTTCCCCACCTCGTTCACGATCTTCGGTTGGCGACACCGGTTTCTTGCCTGAAGCCTTTCGCTTCCGGCCGCCCGCAGCCTTGCTCAAAATAATCTGCATCCCAAACGACACAAAGTATGACCGAGAAATAACCACTTTGATGGCGCAACTCTAGGGCGCAATTCGCAACTCACTAGATAATAAGTCGGGCCGAAAAGTTCCCGATCGGCATTTGCTGATTTGACAGGGGCCGCCTCACCACCCATGTTCGGGTCGACGCGGCGGGCCGCGAGTCTGGTGGAACCCGCCCTTATCTTTTCCCATAAGCCCTTGGAATTACATGAATATCGTCATCGTGGAGTCGCCGGCGAAAGCCAAGACGATCAATAAGTATTTGGGCGCCTCCTACGAGGTTCTGGCCTCGTTCGGCCATGTCCGCGACCTCCCCGCCAAGAATGGTTCCGTCGACCCCGAGGCCAATTTCCAGATGATCTGGGAGGTGGATCCGAAGGCGGCGAGCCGACTGAACGACATCGCCAAGGCGCTGAAGGGGGCGGACCGCCTGATTCTCGCAACCGACCCCGATCGCGAGGGCGAGGCGATCTCCTGGCACGTGCTGGAGGTGATGAAGGAGAAGCGCGCGCTGAAGGATCAGAAGATCGAGCGCGTGGTATTCAACGCCATCACCAAGCAGGCCGTGACGGACGCGATGAAGGCCCCGCGCCAGATCGACGGCGCGCTGGTCGACGCCTATATGGCGCGCCGCGCGCTGGATTATCTGGTCGGCTTTACGCTCTCGCCCGTGCTCTGGCGCAAGCTGCCGGGCGCGCGCTCGGCCGGACGCGTGCAGTCGGTCGCGCTGCGGCTGGTCTGCGATCGCGAACTCGAGATCGAGAAATTCGTGCCGCGCGAATACTGGTCGCTGGTGGCGACGCTGATCACGCCGCGCGGCGACAGTTTCGAGGCGCGCCTCGTCGGCGCCGACGGCAAGAAGATCCAGCGGCTCGACATCGGCTCGGGCGCGGAAGCCGAAGACCTCAAGAAGGCGATCGAGGCCGCCAACTTCACGGTCTTGACCGTCGAGGCAAAACCCGCGCGGCGCAATCCGCAGGCGCCCTTCACCACCTCGACGCTGCAGCAGGAAG
>NZ_DAINNI010000118.1:0-2079 GCF_036735945.1 Bradyrhizobium sp.
ATGACGATCTCGCCGATCACGAGTTCGGCCACGCTGCGCGTGTTGGAGAACGGCGCGTTGAACACCGGAATGCCACTGCGGCGCGTCGCCTCGAGGTCCACCTGGTTGGTGCCGACGCTGAAACATCCGACCGCGATCAGGCGATCCGCGGCTTCGAGAACATCCGTGGTGATCTGCGTACGCGAGCGGATGCCGAGCAGATGCACGCCCTTGATCGCTTCTTTGAGCGCATCGCCCTCGAGCGCCCTGGACAGCCGCGTCATGTTGGAATAGCCGGCAGCCCCGATCATCTCAGCGGCGCTGTCGTTGACGCCTTCGAGGAGCAAGACGCGGATCTTGTCCTTTGCGAGCGAGAGTTGGGGAAGCGTAGTGGCCACGATGGCGGTGTCCTTCAGCGATGGATGAGCGGTAAACGGGCAGCGACCGGAAATTCCGGCCCTATGCCGCCAGCGCCTTCATTTCCTTGTAGAGATCGGATTTCCCCTCGAAGCCGATGCCGGGGATGTCAGGCATGGTGATATGCCCGTTCTCGACCCTGACGCCGTCCGGGAAACCGCCATATGGCTGGAACAGATCGGGATAGCTCTCATTGCCGCCAAGGCCGAGGCCGGCCGCGATGTTGAGCGACATCTGGTGGCCGCCATGCGGAATGCAGCGGCTCGGCGACCAGCCGTGCGTCTCCAGTACCGCGAGCGTGCGCTGGTATTCGCACAGACCATAGGACAGCGCGCAATCGAACTGCAGCCAGTCGCGGTCCGGCCGCATGCCGCCATAGCGGATCAGGTTTCGCGCGTCCTGATGGCTGAACAGATTCTCGCCCGTCGCCATCGGCGCCGGATAGAATTCGGCGAGCGCGGCCTGCAGCGAATAGTCGAGGGGATCGCCGGCTTCCTCGTACCAGAACAGCGGATATTCCCGCAGCATCCTGGCGTAGGCGATCGCGGTCTCCAGGTCGAAGCGGCCGTTGGCGTCGACGGCGAGTTGCGCGTCCTTGCCGACTTCCTTCAGCACCGCCTCGATGCGCTCGCGGTCCTCCGCGATCGGCGCGCCGCCGATCTTCATCTTCACGACGTTGTAGCCGCGGTCGAGATAGCCGCGCATCTCGCCGCGCAGCGCGGCCAGATCCTTGCCGGGATAATAGTAGCCGCCGGCGGCATAGACGAACACGCGCGGATTGGCCTGCAGGCCGCGCCGCTCGGCAAGCAGGCGAAACAGCGGCTTGCCCGCGATCTTCGCCACCGCATCCCACACCGCCATGTCGATGGTGCCGACCGCGACCGAACGCTCGCCATGGCCGCCCGGCTTTTCGTTCGCCATCATCGCGGCCCAGACCTTGTCGGGATCGAGATTGCTGCCGGAGATATCGAGCAGGCTGTTCGGATCGGCCTCCTTCAGGCGCGGCGCAAAGCGTTCGCGGATCAGCCCGCCCTGCCCGTAGCGGCCGTTGGAATTGAAGCCGTAACCGACGACGCGCCTACCGTCGCGCACCACGTCGGTGACGACGGCGACGAGGCTCGTCGTCATCCTGGTGAAGTCGATATAGGCGTTACGGATCGGCGAGGAGATCGGCTTCGTGATTTCGCAGACATCGACGATACGGACGGACATGGGTGTTTCGCTTTCGAACTATGCCGTCATTGCGAGGAGCGAAGCGACGAAGCAATCCATTTATCCCGTTCCGAGATGTGGATTGCTTCGCTCCGCTCGCAATGACGGCTGAGAGGGATCGCTTCAACGTCTACTTTGTATCCCGGAAGTACGGCTCGACTGCCCCGTGTACCTTGATCGTCAGCGGATTGCCGTGGCGGTCCTTGGCGCTGCCGGCGGTGACGCGCACCCAGCCCTCGCTGATGCAGTATTCCTCGACGTTGGTCTTCTCGACGCCCTTGAAGCGGATGCCGACGTCGCGCGATAGGATGTCGGCGTTGTAGTACGGGCTGTTCGGATCGACCGAAAGGCGGTCGGGAAACTGGTCGTTCATCGCTTTGTCGTTCTCGCTCACAGCAGTGCCTCGATATCTCTTCTCAATCCTTCGGGAGTGGCGGGCGGCGCGGGAGACGCCCCCCCCCCCCCCCCCCC
>NZ_DAINNI010000118.1:2089-14778 GCF_036735945.1 Bradyrhizobium sp.
GCTCTACCAATCTTTTATCGTTTTGTCTTACTCGTACACAGCAGTGCCGGAATATCTCTTCTCATCCCTGCGGGAGTGGCGGCCGGCACTTAACGCGCCACCGCCGTGCCCATCCGGTCGACCAGGAATTTGGTGAAATTCCATTTGATCGACGGACCCAACAAGCCCGATTTCGCGCTCTTCAGATGGTTGAACAACGGATGCGCCCGGGCACCGTTGACCTCGATCTTGGCGAACATCGGAAACGTCACGTCATACTTGCTCGTGCAGAACTCCGCGATCTGCCTGGCGTCGCCCGGCTCCTGCCCGCCGAACTGGTTGCAGGGAAAGCCGAGCACCGCAAATCCGCGCGGCGCGAAATCACGATGCAGTTGCTCCAGACCCTTGTATTGCGGCGTGAATCCGCAAGCGCTCGCGGTATTGACGATCAGGAGCGCCTGCCCCTCGAACCGCTTCAGCGGGACGTCGTCGCCCGCGAGCGACTGCGCCGTGAAATCATAAACGCCTGGCATGGTCCTCTCTGCTCAGCCCACTGGGTCGATCGCCGCCGACGGCGTCCCGCCGGCTTCGATCGCCTCGCCCGCGGCAAGGCACAGATCCTCGCGATAACGCCCGGAAACCAGTTGCACGCCGACGGGAATACGCCCGACCAGTCCGCTCGACACCGTTAGCCCGGGCAGCCCCATGAAGGGAATGGCGATCTGCGGCAATTGCGCATGCCAGACGCGCGCAAACGACGCCTCGTCCTTGCGATCGAGTTGATCGGGGAACGGCAATTCGCCCGATACCGGCATCAGCAGCACGGCGTAGTTTTCGAACAGCGAAAGCCATTCGCGCGTCAACGTCGCTCGTCGCGTCAGCGCCTTCGACAGGTCGAACGGATGCACCTTGGCGCGGTTGCCGCGCAGGCAGGCCAGCGCGCCGGGATCGCCTTCGCGCTCGGCGGCTTCAAGCTGCGCCTCGTAGCCGTCGCCGAGCCAGAGCTTGGTCTGGAGATCGGCGGCCTCGCGCAGCGGCGGCGTGTCGGCGATCTCCTCGACAATCCAGCCCGCGCGCTGCAGCCGCTTGCCGGCGTCGGCGACCGCGGCCTTCACCTCCGGCACGGGATCGAGGCCGTCAGGGTTGAGGCACATCGCGACGCGCTTCGGCATCGGCGGTCCCTCGAGCGGCGCCGGCACCCACCAGGGATCGCGATAATCCTTTGCCGACATCGCGGCCAGCGCGATCCTGATGTCGCCGATGGTGCGGGCGAGCGGACCCGAGACGGCGCTGATCTGCGGCCCGATCGGACGCTCGGGCAGCGCCGCATTGAATGCCGCGATGCGGCCCATGGTTGGCCGCAAGCCATGCACGCCGCAGGCATAGGCGGGATAGCGGATCGATCCGGCAATATCAGTGCCGTGCGCGATATGGCCGATGCCGGCGGCGACTGCGGCGCCGGCGCCGCCGGACGAGCCGCCCGGGGTGATCGCGGGATCGCGCGGGTTCTTGGTATCGCCATGGATCAGGTTGGACGTGAACCAGCGATAGGAGAAGGCCGGGCAGTTGGTGCGCCCGAGAATGACGGCGCCGGCCTTGCGCAGATTGTCGATGACCGGGCTGTTGGTCTTGGCGATGGCGTCGCGCTGCAGCTTCAGGCCGTTTGTGGTGGCATAGCCCTGCTGGTCGATATTGACCTTGACCGTCACAGGCACGCCGCCGAGCAGGCCAACATCCTCGCCGCGCCCGATCGCGGCATCGACGGCGGCAGCCTGCGCCAGCACGTCCTCCGGCCGGTGATCGACAACGGCGTTGATTTTCGGATTGACCGCGTCGAGCCGCGCCAGGGCGGCGGTCGCCGCCTCCTTGGCCGAGACTTTCTTCGACTTGATCAGCGAGGCCATTTCCGCGGCCGACAGGCGCCATAGATCCTGCATGCAACACTCCATCCGATTGCCGCCCTTTTAGAGCGTTTTCGGGCGAAGTGGAAACCGGTTCGCGCCAAGAAAACGCGTTAGATCAAAATCCACGCCATGCCAGCGGGGAGCGCCCCGGATTTAGCGCATGCGGGCGATGAAATAAGCGAGATCGCCGATCTGTTCTGCCGCGATCGGCGCCATCACGTCGGCCATGCTGGCATCGTAGCCGTGGCGGGTGTTGCTCTTGTACTCGGCCAGGGTCTTGGCGAGGTAGTCCTCGCGCTGGTTGGCAATGCGGGGAACGTTTTCCTTACCCGACAGATCCGGATTGTGGCAGGTGTCGCAGCGGTGCTGCCGCACCAGCGCCTGACCGAGTTGCATCCGCGCGGGATCGCCCGCTTCCGCGGGCGGCGCCGGCTTCGGCATCTTGGCGATGAAGTCGGAGAACAGGCGAAGATCGTCGTCGGTCAGCGGCTTCGCCATCCCGTTCATTGGCTCGAAGACGCGCAGCTTCTCGCGGAACATGAAGAGCTGGATCAGCGCATATGGCGCCTGCTGGCCGCCGAGCGACGGCGTATTCTCGAGCTGGGATTGGCCTTTCTCGCCGTGGCAGGCGAGGCATGGCGCGATGCGCTGTTCGATGGTTTGGGCGTTGGCCGAGGCTACGACCCAAGCGAACGCCAGCATCGCAATTGTTTTACGCATCGGCCATTCCCGACATTTCGTCGTTCCGGGGCGATGCGAAGCATCGAACCCGGAACCTCGAGATTCCGGGTCTGGTGCTAACGCACCATCCCGGAATGACTGTCACTCACGATGACGGCTGAGACGACTACTTCCCCGCCACCTTCTGCTTGCCATAGGTGATGCGGTAGACCGCGCCGTTCCAGTCGTCGGAGACCAGCAGTGAGCCGTCCTTCATCTGCAGCACGTCGACCGGGCGGCCGATGTACTTGTTGTCGTCCAGGAAGCCGGTCAGGAACGGCTCCAGCGACTTCATGGTGCCGTCCTTGTTGAACCTGGCGACCATGAGATCGCCGCCAACTTTCCTGGAGCGGTTCCAGGAGCCGTGCCGTGCGATGATCGCCACGTTCTTGTAGGTCTTCGGGAACATGTTGCCGGTGTAGAAGCGCATGCCGAGCGACGCGGAATGCGGTCCCAACAGGCCGACCGGCGCCGTGAACTCGCTGCAGGACTTGCCCCAGCCGAATTCGGGATCGACGATGTTGCCCTGCAGGCAGTAGGGCGCGCCGAAATGCTCGCCGACCTTGGTGATGCGGTTGAGTTCGTCCTCCGGCACGTCTTCCGACATCCAGTCGCGGCCGTTGTCGGTGAAGTAGAGCTGCTTGCTCTCCGGATGCCAGTCGAAGCCGACCGTATTGCGCACGCCGCGCGCGATCACTTCGGCGCCGGAGCCGTCGAGGTTCATCCGCCGGATCAGGCCGTGCTCGTCGTCGTGCAGCACGTTGTTGCCGGGCTGACCGACCGGAACGTAGAGCTTGTTGTCGGGACCGATGCCGATGAACTTCCAGCCATGGGCCTCGTCCTTGGGCAACTTGTCGAAGATCACCGTCGGCTTCGGCGGATTGTCCAGGTTATCTTCCACCTTCTCGATCTTGGAGACCTTGGAAAGTTCGGCGATGTAGAGTGTGCCGTCCTTGAAGGCGAGGCCGTTCGGACGATAGAGGCCGGAGGCCAGCACCTTGACCTCGCGCTTGCCGTCCTTGTTGACGATGGCATAGACCTTGTCGACCAGGCGGCTGCCGACGAACACGGTGCCCTTGTCGCCGAGCGCGAGCGAGCGGGCGTTCGCCATGCCGGCAGCATAGACCTCGATATTGAAGCCGGCCGGAACCTTCAGCTTCGCGGTCGGCAGCTTGTCCGGCGCGGCCGCGATCGGGGGTGGCGCGACCGGCGCGAGCTTGGCCGCAGCCTCGCCCGCGGGACGTCCGATCAGGGGCGAGCCGGGAGGAAGCGGCGTCGCGGCAGCCGGTGGCGCGGCAGCGGCCGGCGGCGGCGCGGCGGGAGCAGCAGCCGGCGGATCGGCGGCCTGCTGCGCTGCGGCGCTCAGCATAAAGGCAGTCAGGAATGCGCCTGATAGCAACAGGCTGCGCGGCACGGATACGAAGTTCGGCATGGGCGTTCTCCCTGGAGGAAGCCCTTCTCGTCGCGCAGGGTCACATGATGCCGGCGCCGGAGGCTTTCCCGGCCGGCACTCTCCATATTTGTCTACCGGTGTGCAATCGGAAAACAGCGCGTCCGCACGTTGCACCCAACATGGACGGAAGCAGTCGCCCGGCGGGGATCCGTCAGTGTCTTGTGATGGGACCGCCGGGCGCGTCGAGGATCGCTTCGGAGAACGGAAACTCCAGCACGATCTCGCCGTCGTCATCGGTCACCTCGATGGTCGCGCTCAGCAATGCTCCCTCGGCGCCATCGGTCTTGAGCAGCTCGCGGATCATGGCGCGAGCCATTTCCCAGGCGCGGTCCGGATCGCGGAGGACTTCACCATCGGGATCGGAAATCAGCTCGTCGCCGATACGGGTGTTGAAATAATATCGCGGCATCGGCTCAAACATGGCTCCGGTTGAGGCCTCCACGACCGGAGGCCAGACTGATTGACACACTCATTTGGAGCCTGCGGCGCTCCGTCCCTTCTGCCCAGAATTGTCATTCGCGATGGCAGGAACAACCGCGAAAGCGTTGGTCCCACGTTGTTTTGACCGCCGTTCTCCGCACAACTCCGTGAGGCCCTGTGCGATGCAGCATAAACAAATGCAGGTTCCAGGCAAAAGATTTCACTGGCGAACTTTTCGATCCGCGCTACCTTAGCTCGCGAGGGCGGAATTCGTCCGGTAGCAAAAGGGAGAACCAGATGGCCTGGAAAGCACCGAAGATCGTCGAAGTGTCGGTCGGCATGGAAATCAACATGTATATGTGCGCCACCCGCAAGTAAGCGGTAGCGCAACTTCACTTTTCACGCAGGTGGACCGCCGGGTCGATGCTTTCCCGAACGGGAAGGCGCTTCGCCAGGAGTCCACCTCGTGTCGTTTTCCCGGGCTTGGCACCCGGGTTTGTTTCGTTTGGTTCTAAGAGTTACCGGGGGACGGATCATGCTTCGCGTCGTCGTCCTGGGCGCCGCGGCGGGCGGCGGTGTTCCGCAGTGGAACTGCGGATGTCCGGTGTGCCGGAAAGCGCGAAGCGAAAATCCGGAAGTGCGGAGCACCCAGGCATCGATTGCCGTCAGTGCCGACAACGAGCACTGGTACCTCGTCAACGCCTCCCCCGACCTCCGTCAGCAGCTCATTTCGACGCCGCAGCTTTATCCCGGGGCCGGCCGGCTACGTCACAGCCCGATCGCCGGCGTGATCCTGACCAATGGCGAAGTCGATGCGGTCGCGGGACTACTGTCGATGCGCGAGGGCTCGCCCTTTACGCTCTATGCGCATGAGCGGGTACTTGCGATTTTGCGATCCAACAGCATCTTCAATGTGCTGGGCGAACAAGATGTAGAGCGGTGCCCGATCGCGGTGGATGTCGCGTTCGAGCCCGCTTTGCCCGACGGCTCGCCCTCCGGCATCGAAATCCTCCCCTTCGCGGTGCCCGGCAAGGGCGCATGGTACCTCGAAGGCAAGGCGCATCCGGAAGGCGGTGATGCCGCGGGCGATACGCTTGGGCTTCGCGTCCTGGACAAGACGAGCGGCAGGTATTTCTATTTCCTGGCCGCCTGCGCGCGAATGACCGACGACCTCAAGTCGCGGCTTTCGGGCGCCGCGCTGGTCTTCTTCGACGGCACGGTGTGGCGCGACGACGAACTGATCGCGCAGGGCCTCGGCACCAAGACGGGACAGAGCATGGGCCATATTGCGATGTCGGGAGAACACGGGGCGATCGAAAGCCTTGCCGGCCTCGACGTCGGCCGCAAGATGTTCCTGCATATCAACAACTCCAACCCTGCCCTGCTCTCCGGCTCGGACGAGCGACAGGCGCTGGAACAGGCCGGCTGGCGGATTCCAGCCGATGGAATGGAGATTACGCTGTGAATGTCGTGCCTACCGGCGGGATGACCGCATTGTCGATCGGCAAGGGCGTTACGCTCAACAATGCCGAGGAACTCGAGGCGATGCTCCGCCACATCGGCGCGACGCGTTACCACAATCTGCACCCGTTTCACCGCCTGCTGCATGGCGGCAAGCTCAACAGGGGCCAGGTGCAGGCCTGGGCGCTGAACCGCTATTTCTACCAGAGCACGATCCCGCTCAAGGACGCGATGGTGATCTCGCGCTTCCGCGACCGCGCCACCAGGGTCGAATGGCGGCACCGCATCGAGGACCATGACGGCGATATCGGCAGCGAAGGCGGCATCGAACGCTGGCTGAAACTGACCGAGGGTCTCGGGCTCGACACCGCCTATGTGGAATCGACCGAAGGCATTCTCCCCGCCACGCGGTTTGCGGTGGAGGCCTATGTGCATTTCTGCCGTGATCGCACGCCG
The DNA here is from genome assembly GCF_036735945.1 of Bradyrhizobium sp. Lineage (GTDB taxonomy): Bacteria > Pseudomonadota > Alphaproteobacteria > Rhizobiales > Xanthobacteraceae > Bradyrhizobium. The sequence goes on from NZ_DAINNI010000118.1 coordinate 8,483, forward strand.
CTGGAGGCGATCGCCTCCTCGCTCACGGAGCTGTTTGCGCCGAACCTGCATGAGGAGCGCATCTCCGGGATGTTGCAGCATTACAACTTCGTCAATCCTGACATCATGAGCTATTTCAGCCGCCGCCTGACCCAGGCGCCGCGCGACGCGGGATTCGCGCTGGACTATGTCAAGAGGCACGCAAAGACGCCGGCGAAGCGCGAGGCAGTCGCCAACGCGCTGATCTTCAAGACCAATGTGCTATGGGTTCAGCTCGACGCGCTGTATCATGCCTATGTCGACGGCCACATTCCGCCGGGCGCGTTCGTGCCCAAAGGGGATTAGCCATCAAAAGGAACTAGCCAAATCCAAGGAACTAGCCAAGGGGACTAACAATGGCGTTGAGCCGCAACATCAGTGTCAGCGAGGCGAGCCGGCCGAAATTGCCGCGGCACGCCAAGCTGAAATTCGATGAGACGCGGCAGGTCTGGGTGATCCTGGCGCCGGAGCGCGTGCTGGCGCCGGACGAGATCGCGGTCGAGGTGCTGCAGCTTTGCGACGGGGAGCGCAGCGTCGGCGAGATGGCCGACCAGCTTGCGGCGAAGTACGCCGCGCCGCGCGAAGCGATTTTGACCGACGTGATCGGGATGCTGCAGGATCTCGCCGACAAGGGCTTTCTGACTGAAGCGCGCGAGAAGACGTCATGAGCGACATTCTCACCGATAGCAAGACGACCGGCGCCGCAGCACCCAGCGACGGGCTCGCCGTGCTCGAATCGCAGCGCTCGACCGCGGAGACGTTCGGCATCCCCTTAGCCGTGCTCGCCGAGCTGACGCATCGCTGCCCGCTGCAATGCCCCTATTGCTCCAACCCGGTCGAGCTCGACCGCGGCAGCAGCGAATTGACCACGGAAGAATGGAAGAAGGTGCTGAGCGAGCTCGCCGAAATCGGCGTGCTGCAGATCCATTTCTCCGGCGGCGAGCCCACCGCGCGCAAGGACCTGGTGGAACTGGTGCAGCACGCGAGCGATGTCGGGCTGTACAGCAATCTCATCACATCGGCGGTACTGCTGACAAAGGAACGGCTTTCGGCTCTCGCCGATGCCGGGCTGTGCCATGTGCAGATCAGTTTTCAGGGCAATGAGCCCGGCGTGGCCGATCGCGTCGCCGGGCTGAAAAACGCGCATGAGAAAAAGCTTGAAGTCGCTAAATGGACGCGCGAACTCGACCTGCCGCTGACGGTGAACGCGGTGATGCACCGCCAGAACCTGCATCAGCTTCCCGACATCATCCAGATGGCGGTCGACCTCGACGCCGACCGGCTCGAGGTCGCCAACGTGCAGTATTACGGCTGGGCCCTGAAGAACCGCGCCGCCCTGATGCCAACCCTCGAACAGATCGAGGAGACCAGCCGCATCGTCGAGGAAGCCGTGACGCGCCTGAAGGGCATTCTCGCCATCGACTACGTGGTGCCGGATTATTACGCGCTGCGGCCGAAGAAGTGCATGGGCGGCTGGGGCCGGCAGTTCTTCAACATCTCGCCCGCCGGCAAGGTGCTGCCCTGCCATGCCGCCGAGAGCATCACCGGGCTCGAATTCGAATCCGTGCGCTCGAACCATTCGATCGCCTGGATCTGGCAGAATTCCGCGGCCTTCAACCGCTACCGCGGCACCGGCTGGATGCCCGAGCCATGCAAGAGCTGCGAATTCCGCGAGGTCGATTTCGGCGGCTGCCGCTGCCAGGCTTTTGCCCTGACCGGCGACGCCGGCAATACCGACCCGGCCTGCACGCTGTCGCCGCGGCATGAAGATATCTTCAAGACCGCCGAACGCGAGGCCGCCGCGCACGAGGACCGTTTCCTCTACCGCAATTTCGCCGGCGGCACGCTGGAGACGGAAGGCGAGCATGGCGCCTGATGCCGACGCCGGCAAATCCATCAAGCGCGACGATCCGTTTGCGCCGCTGACCTCGGAGCAGCTGGCGGTCGGCGACGGCCACGACATCCATGTCGAGAGCGTCGGCCGCCTCGGCGGCATTCCCGCGATCTATCTGCATGGCGGGCCCGGCAGCGGCTGCCAGGCGGACCACCGCCGTCTGTTCGATCCCGAGCGCTTTCACGCCGTGCTGTTCGACCAGCGCGGCGCCGGCCGCAGCCGCCCCAAGGGCAGCCGGCAAGCCAACACCCTGCCCCATCTGATCGCGGACATGGAAATGATCCGCCAGAGGTTCGGCTTCGAACGCTGGATGGTCGTCGGCGGCTCCTGGGGCGCGACGCTGGCGCTTGCCTATGCACAGGCCCATCCCGCGCGCGTCAGCGGCCTCGTGCTGCGCGCCACCTTTCTCGGCACGATGCAGGAAATCGAGACCGGATTTCTGGGCACGCTGCCAAGGCTTTATCCCGGCCTCTATAACGACTTCGTCAGCGTGCTGCCGGAAGACGAACGCGCGCAGCCGATCCGGTCCTACTTTCGCCGGATCCTCGATGCCAATCCCGACGTGAATATTCCGGCCGCGCGCGCCTGGGGCGAGACCGAGCGCATTCTTTCCGAACACACGCCAAACCGTACGCGCCTGGACCTGACGGCGCTCAATTCGTCGCGGGCCGTGCCGGCGACACCTTTCATGGAAGCGCACTACTTTTCCCATGACAGCTTCATGCGGCCGAACCAGTTGCTGAATGAAGCAGGCAGGCTCGCCGGCATCCCCGGCATTGTCGTGCAGGGCCGCTACGACCTGCTGTGTCCGCCCGCGATCTCGCACGCGCTCGCGGCCGCGTGGCGCGAGGCCGAAATCCGCTTCGTCGAGGGCGCCGGCCACAGTCTGTACGACCCGGGCGTCCGCAACGCCGTGATGAAGGCGATCGCGGACCTGGCATCCAGGATCGAGAAATAGGAAACAAGAACATGCCGATGGCCGGAAAAGGCATGCTGCTGACCTCGATGAACATCGATGCGGCGCATGAAGCCGAGTTCAATCGCTGGTACGACCGCGAGCATCTTGAGGAGCGCGTCGCGATCGACGGCTTCCTCGAAGCCCGCCGCTATGTCGCCCACGACGGCAATCCGAAATACCTCAGCCTCTATTCCACCGAAACGTTCGAGGTGCTGGACAGCCCGGCCTATCGCACCGCGCTGGCAAACCAGACCGCATGGTCGAAAGCCAATATCGCCCGCTTCCAGAACATGATCCGGGCGGTGGCGCGCATCACGATCAGCCGCGGCACCGGCCGTGGCGCCGCACTCGGCATCGTCAGGCTGCGTCCGGCCGGCGGCGAGGACAGACTGCGCGCCGCACTGGCTGAGCAGTTCGATCCCGAAAAGCTCGACGGCATCATCTCCCTGCACCTGATCGAGAGCGATCCGGCGCTGTCGAAGCCGATCACGGACGATCCGTCCGCGCCCAATCCGGGTGCCGGCGACTGGTTCGTGCTTGTTGATGCGACTGACGTCTCCGCGTTGCGCGCGGCCATGCAGCGTATTTCCGGCAACACCGCCCTGAAACCGCTGATCGTCTCGAGCGGGACCTACCGCCTGATGTGGGATCTGGCGAAGGGCGATATCGGCTAGGCGTCGCTCCTGAACGCGAACCGGCAACATCGCCCCGTAGAAACCCGGTGAAGGTGCTGTTAACGTGGTGTGGGGTACTGCGGTGGCCGACATTTGCGTTCTGGCAAGTGCCGCTCGGTTCGGAGCTGATACGCACGATTAGTGCTTGCGCCAGGCGCCCTCCAATCTTCCTCTCGTAACAGCCGATGGCTTGACGGCGCGGATGAGAACTTCCGCCGAAGTTGTTCACAGCGCTTTTGATTACGTCGCTAATGCTGTCTCTCGGATCAATCAATGGAGCCGAACTACATGGCGGACAAATCCGCGAACCCTGTCGCCGAGATTTTCACTGCCTTCCTCAAACTGGGCCTCACCTCGTTCGGCGGCCCGATCGCGCATCTCGGCTACTTCAGGACCGAGTTCGTCGAGCGGCGGAAATGGCTGAGCGAAAGCAGCTATGCCGATATCGTTGCGCTGTGCCAGTTCCTGCCGGGGCCGGCGTCCAGCCAGGTCGGCTTCACGCTCGGCATTTTGCGCGGCAACGGCTTCTTGGGCGGGCTGGTGGCGTGGTCTGCCTTCACCATGCCGTCGGCGATCATCCTGTTTGCCTTCGCCCTCGGGGCGACGGCCTTCAGCGGCCCGCTCGCCGACGGCGTGCTCCATGGGCTCAAGCTGGTCGCGGTCGCGGTGGTCGCGCAGGCGATCTGGGGCATGACCAGGAGCCTGACGCCGGACCGTGAACGGGCTGCGATTGCGCTCGCCGCCGTCGCAATCGTGGTTTTCATCGGCGGATCGTTCGGCCAGATCGGCGCCATCGCCCTCGGCGCCGTGGCCGGGCTCTGGCTGTGCCGCGGAAATGGCCCCACCGCGACCGGCCAACTCGGCTTTTCGGTGTCGCGTCGGCACGGCATGGTGGCGCTGGTGCTGTTCGCGGTTCTGTTTCTGGTCACGCCGCTGGTCGCGGCCCGAACCGGCTCCCAGGGACTTGCGCTGTTCGACGCCTTCTATCGTTCCGGCGCGCTGGTGTTCGGCGGCGGTCATGTCGTGCTGCCGCTGCTGCAGGCGGAGGTCGTCACGCCCGGCTGGGTCAGCAATGCCGATTTCCTCGCCGGTTATGGCATGGCGCAGGCGGTGCCGGGTCCGCTCTTCACCTTCGCCGCCTATCTCGGCGCCGTTTCCGGGCCTGCTCCCAACGGTCTCGCCGGTGCTGCGATCGCGCTCGTCGCGTTGTCGCTGCCGGGGCTGCTGCTGGTCTACGGCATGCTGCCGTTCTGGGACGCGCTACGCCTGCGGCCAGCCGCGCAGGCCGCCATGCGCGGCACCAATGCCGCCGTCGTCGGCATTCTCGGCGCCGCGCTCTACAATCCGGTGTGGACCAGCGCGGTGCTCAGCCCGCGCGATTTCGCAGTGGCGCTGGCAGGTTTCCTGCTGCTGACGGTCTGGAAACTGCCGCCCTGGATCGTCGTCGTCCTGCTCGCGGCAACTGGCGCAATGCTGCGATTGATCTGAGCAGCTCGCCTCACCTGCGTGCAAATCCATGTGATGCGCTCACCATTTTTGTGCATCGATGTGCACTGCACATACTGCACCGCCGCAATTAACGCTGCGACGCTAAATCACGCCCCCATGCAATTGAAAGCGGGAGATCGCGCAAAATTGCCTTTGTGCCCGATATGGAATGGCTCTAATAAGATAAGTCTATGATCCTATTCAAAAACCACAAGAACGCTACCTAAGCGTTCGCAAGGCAAAACAGGGCCGCGTTGCGGTTGTCGGCGCGGGCAAGGTAGGAATGAAACCGACTGATATCTCGGCGCCGGACTACTTTCACAAGGTGGTCGATTGCCAATGGGCCTGCCCCGCACACACGCCAGTTCCCGAATATATCCGTCTGATTGCCGAGGGGCGTTATAGCGACGCCTACATGATCAACTGGAAATCGAATGTGTTTCCCGGAATCCTGGGACGCACCTGCGATCGTCCATGCGAGCCGGCATGCCGACGCGGCCGCGTCGAGGAAAATCCGGTCGCGATCTGCCGCCTGAAGCGCGTCGCGGCCGACTTCAAGGACGACGTCAAGCATCGCATGCCGCGGCCGGCCGCGAAGAACGGCAAGCGCATCGCGCTGGTCGGCGGCGGTCCCGCCTCGCTTGCGGTGGCGCGCGACCTTGCGCCGCTCGGCTATCACTGCACCGTGTTCGATTCCGATCCGAAGGCGGGCGGCATGATGCGGAGCCAGATTCCGAAATTCCGCCTGCCCGATTCCGTGATCGACGAGGAGACAGGTTACATCCTTGGCCTCGGCGTCGAGTTCAGGGGCGGCCAGCGCATCGACAGCCTGAAGAAGCTGCTAGGCGAGAATTACGACGCGATCTTCGTTGGTTCCGGCGCACCGCGCGGCCGCGAGCTTGATGTCCCCGGCCGCAAGGAGGCCGCCGCCAACATCCATATCGGCATCGAATGGCTGGCGTCGGTTTCGTTCGGCCATGTCGAGAAGATCGGCCGCCGCGTGATCGTGCTCGGCGGCGGCAACACCGCGATGGATTGCTGCCGCACCGCGCGCCGCCTCGGCGGCGAGGACGTCAAGGTGGTCGTCCGCTCCGGTTTCGAGGAGATGAAGGCGAGCCCCTGGGAAAAGGAAGACGCCCTTCACGAGGACATTCCGATCCTCAATTTCATGGTCCCGGTCGCCTTCAAGCACGTGGCCGGCAAGCTGATCGGCGTCACCTTCCAGAAGGTGAAGGCCGAATACGACGCCAAGGGCCGCCGCAAC
>NZ_DAINNI010000119.1:0-14669 GCF_036735945.1 Bradyrhizobium sp.
TGCCGGGCTTCACCATCACCATGTCCGCGCCTTCGGCGATGTCGAGTTCGACCTCTCGCAGGGCCTCATCCGAATTGGCGCTGTCCATCTGGTAGGTGCGCTTGTCGCCGGTCAGCGTCTTGGCCGAGCCGATGGCGTCGCGGAACGGGCCGTAGAAGGCGGAGGCGTATTTGGCCGCATAGGACATGATCTGCACGTCGCCAAAGCCGTTGTCATCCAGCGCGTCGCGGATCGCGCCGACGCGGCCGTCCATCATGTCCGAGGGCGCGATGACGTCGCAGCCGGCTTCGGCCTGCACCAGCGCCTGCTGCACCAGCACCGCGACCGTCTCGTCGTTGAGGATCCTGCCGTCCTCGATCAGCCCGTCATGGCCGTGGCTGGTGAAGGGATCGAGCGCGACGTCGCAGAGCACGCCGATATCGGGGAATTCCTTCTTGATGGCGCGCACCGCCTGGCAGACCAGGTTGTTCGGGTTGAGCGCCTCGGAGCCGGTCTCGTCGCGCAAGGACGGCTCGGTGTAGGGAAACAGCGCGATGCAGGGGATATTCAGCTTCGCCGCGCGTTCGGCGTCGCGCACCACCTGGTCGACGGTGAGGCGGTCGACGCCGGGCATCGAGGCCACCGGCGTGCGGGTGTTCTGCCCGCCGACCACGAACAGTGGCCAGATCAGGTCGTCCGTGGTCAGCACGTTTTCCCGCACCAGGCGCCGCGCCCATTCCGCCTTGCGGTTGCGGCGGGGGCGGATCGCCAGGTCGAGCGGGGTGGGGGCCAGCGCGGCCGGCCGCCGCGGTGCGTCGCGCATCTCGATCGGACGCCCGAATTTGATCGCCATGTGATGGATACTCCTGAAAGCGCGGGAAAGCTTCGATTTGTTCCAATTCTAGCATCTTGCCCCGGCCCCGTCACCGCGCCTTGATCCATCTCATCGGCAATTGATTTTGCCGTCCCGCCGGGCCAAGACATCGGGCCATGAGGAGATTCCAGCACTTGTTGCGCCCCGATTTCGTGGCCGGCCGCCAGGATGGCCGCCATGTCTGACGTATCGGCGCGCGATGCGACGCGGGACAAGGCCAGGGAGCGGGACGGCGCGATGTCCATGGCGGGCATGTCGTCGGAGCGGATCGAGTCCGACGACAATGTGTGGACGCGCCGCCTGGTGATGTTCCTGCGCGTCATGGCCGTGATCTCGATCATGAAGGGCCTGTATCACTGGGCGCAGGTCACCGGCTTCATCGGCGGCGAGGAAGAGGCGTTCGAGAACCAGTCGATGGCCTGGCAGACCGCGACCGTCTACTTCGCGGTGATCGAACTCGTCGCCGCCGTGGGCCTCTGGCTCGCCACGCCCTGGGGCGCGGTGGTGTGGCTCACCACCGTCGTGTCGATGGCGGTGATCGAGCTGATGTTTCCGGGAATCTATGGCGGCAGCCTGACGATCGTCGCGGTGGAAGCCGTGATGCTCGGCGCCTATCTCGCACTGGCCTGGATGGCCGCGCGCGAACGCCCGCCGTAAGGCGCCGTTTCGACGCGTCAGTTTTCCGCCATAATCCATCCACGTGCAGAAATCCCGACGCCGTCCCGTACAATTTTCCAAAAACCCTGCCGTTAACATTTCGCTCATCGTTAAGGGCCGTAAAGGTTCCACCACACCTGTTACGCGAGCGTTGCCATTTCCGGCCGACCTGTTTCCGAATGCGACAGGGGCCCAAGACGAAGCGTGAACATCGCGCTTCCAGCGTCAACGAAACATTGCAAAAGGCCTTGATCTACAGGCCTTAATCCACAATTCACTCTGTTAAATTCATGATCTCTTTATTGTCTTATTTAAGCGGATGTTCAATCCGCCCCCTTAAGTTGAACCTATCAGGCGGGACAGAAGTTTCGTCGAATAAAGTCGAAAAACGACGAACAGGGGAAGTGTCATGATCAAAGCCGTTGCGACGGCGGTGGATACCGCTGAACGTACTGCCGGCCAAGCACCCGTGCAGCCGCTCTATCTCGAAGCGTTGACGCTGGTGGAGCGGCTTCATCGCCGTCTGCTCGACGTCATCAAGGACGAGTTCGATCGCCGCGGCCGCGCCGACATCAATTCGGTGCAGGCTTTGCTGCTCTATAACATCGGCGACAAGGAGCTGACCGCGGGCGAACTGCGCACGCGCGGTTACTATCTCGGCTCCAACGTCTCCTACAACCTGAAGAAGCTCGTCGAGCTCGGCTTCCTCGATCATCAGCGCTCGCGCGTTGACCGCCGCTCGGTCCGCATCCGCCTGACCGCGCAGGGCCAGGAGATCCGCAAGATCGTCGACGCGCTCTATCAGAAGCACGTCAAGACGGTGGAGCAGGTCGGCGGCATCTCGAACGAGGAGTTCGCGACGCTGAACAAGTCGCTGCACCGCCTCGAGCGGTTCTGGACCGACCAGATCCTGTACCGCCTCTGAGAACTTCCGGCGGCGTTCTGTGACGCGTGGGGGCGCGTCATCGAACGCGTCCGGATCGATCTTCAGTCCGCCTTTTAGCCGAGCCGGCTGCATCGAGAAGACCGGAGGCGATCAGGCGGAGCATGAACTGGCAAGACAGTAAGCCTTGCCCGAAGCGCATCGGCGCCGGTCTTCCGGCACCGGTGCGCTTTGTTTTGTCGGAAATCCTGCCTGCATCCGGCAACTGACGCCATTCTTGCAGAAATCGCCCGCGCCCGCGTTGGAACCTTGCTCGCACCGGCGAATTATAGCCCGGTCATTAACGGGTGAGGACATGCTGGTCGAACGCGGAATGCACGTACTGGGCTTTGAGGTCGTGGGCGATGCCTACGCGATAGCCTCGAATTACCTCCGCGGAAGCGGCGCCATTGCCGACAGCGAGGTCCCCAACGAGCCTCTCGTCGAAATCATCGTGAAGTTGTTTCAACGCGGCGAATGCAACAGGCTCAGGCTCGCGAACTTGGCGATCGCCGAATTCGAGGCGCGCATGCCGGCCTGACCGGACCAATCAGCATCACCCGCATCAGGAGAGTTTGATGGAAGCCGCGATCGACCGGATCATGCACACCTATGACCTGCTGCTGAACTGCAGCGCCGCGGCAAGCGACGAGGCACGCGCCAAGGTGACCGCCTATCTCAACACGCTGGTCGAGGCCGGCGAGAAGGATACGCATCGGCTGACCGTGTGCGGGCTGACCTATCTGCGCCAGCTCGACGGCAGCACCGATCCGGTGAAGGCGGGCTATACGGGGTTGTGAGCTTTTGACCGCGTCTGCCGCCCGACGGGCAACTCACTTCTGGTTTTCAGAATCCGAGTCAAGCCCCGGAAATAAAAACATTCCGCTTCCGTTCTCACCCCAAATCAGCGGATAATCCCGCTCGTCTCACCGCAGATGAGGGGCGTCGGCCATCGTCACCAGCGTGCAGTGAGATGCGATGGACGCCGATGGCGCGATAGACGTAGCGCGCCGGAGGCGTACGGTGAAGTCGTGTGGTCTGGACGCCGCGGTGCTGGCGTTAAGTCCGGGAGACAGATTTTCTCGGGCGATGGTGGCAAAAGAGCCGTTCGCCAGGGAGAGCACGAAGTAAGCCGTAAAGCCATTGCGCAGGGAAGGCCGGGATGCTCCCGCCGAACCTGTATGCTCGTGTGCATCTCTTGCCATGCGCAACAGCACACGAGACCGCGGGTGCGGCGCGCACCCGGTCTTCCCTGCGCCCTCAGATTGGAGAGGGCGATAGACAAGATGCAAGCCTCGGGCAGTTCGTGTCGCGAGAACGCTTCGTCATATTCAATTGTCGTCACCCGCCTTGTGCGCAATTGCGCACGGGGGCGGGTGACCCGGTATTCCAGAGACGCCAATGATTGAACCGACAAGCCGCAGCGTACTGGATCCTCCGCTTTGCGCGGAGGATGACAGCCGTGGGTGCGGCATTGCCTCGTTTCGCCGCCAATGACACTCTCGCGCACCGAGTGGCCAACGATAAGCTGAGGAAGCCCCATGCTCATCTTTCATCACCTCAACGACTCCCGCTCGCAGCGAATTCTGTGGCTGCTCGAGGAACTCGGCACGCCCTATGAGATGAAGCGCTACCAGCGCAATGTCGAGACGCGGCTGGCGCCGCCGGAGTTGAAGGAGGTTCATCCGCTCGGCAAGTCGCCTGTGATTACCGACGGCGACCGGACGGTCGCGGAGTCCGGTGCCATCGTCGATTACATCATCCGCCGCTACGGCAAGGGGGCGATGATGCCCGCCGCCGGCAGCGCGGATTACGAGGCCTACAACGAGTGGCTGCACTATTCGGAAGGCTCGGCGATGCTGCCGCTGATGTTGAACCTCTATGTCGGCCGGCTGAAGGAGGCGGGGGCGCCGCTGCATCCGCGCATCGACAGCGAACTGGCCAACCACCTCGGCTATGTCGACGGCGCGCTCGATGGCCGCGACTTCTTCGTCGGCCCGTCGCTGACGGGGGCCGATATCCAGATGAGCTTTGTCGCTGAAATGGCTGAGGTGTTCGACAAGCTCGCCCCGTACCGGAACCTGGCAGCTTGGCTGGGGCGCATGCACGCCCGCCCGGCATTCCAGCGCTCTATCGAGAAGGGCGGTCCGTACCGCTTTGCGTAAAGCCCCCAATGTCGTCCCGGCGAACGCCGGGACCCATACGCCGCGGCGGCAGGGAAGGGGCACCCTGGCAGACTTCCCGCTTCCGCAAATACTGCCGGTGGCCATGGGCCCCGGCTCAAGGCCGGGGCGACGACGGGAAGGGCTTCCTCCCCACCATATCTTGCATAAATATCAGCCGGATACCGCAAAGGCTTGGCCATTGTGGCCCGGATGTGGTATCTCGCAGGCGCTTCTTTCGACCGCCACACCAGACCCGTCCGCTTCGCCCATAAGGGCCTGCGGCGGTGGAGATATTTCGCCCCATGACCTCATCGCCGACCAGCGCCAAGACCGCCTCCGCGCCCGACTCGTTCTTCACGGCCACGCTGGCCGAGGCCGACCCGGAAATCGCCGCCGCGATCAAGGGCGAACTCGGCCGCCAGCGGCATGAGATCGAGCTGATCGCCTCCGAAAACATCGTCAGCCGGGCCGTTCTGGAAGCGCAGGGTTCGGTGATGACCAACAAGTATGCGGAGGGCTATCCGGGCGCCCGCTACTATGGCGGTTGCGAATGGGTCGACGTCGCCGAGACGCTGGCGATCGAGCGTGCCAAGAAGCTGTTCGGCGCCGGGTTTGCCAATGTACAGCCGAACTCCGGCAGTCAGATGAACCAGGCGGTGTTTCTGGCGCTGCTGCAGCCCGGCGACACTTTCATGGGCCTCGACCTCGCCGCCGGCGGCCATCTCACCCACGGCTCGCCGGTCAACATGTCCGGCAAGTGGTTCAAGGCCTCGCACTACACCGTGCGGCGCGACGACCAGATCATCGACATGGACGAAGTGGCGAGGCAAGCCGAGCAGGTCCGCCCCAAGCTGATCATCGCCGGCGGGTCGGCCTATTCGCGCGCCTGGGATTTCAAGCGTTTCCGCGAGATCGCCGATAGTGTCGGCGCCTATCTCTTGGTCGACATGGCGCATTTCGCCGGCCTCGTCGCCGGCGGCGTCCATGCCTCGCCGGTGCCGCATGCCCACGTCACGACGACGACGACGCACAAGTCGCTGCGCGGCCCGCGTGGCGGCCTGATCCTGTCGAACGACGAAGCGATCGCCAAGAAACTGAATTCGGCGATCTTCCCGGGCCTGCAGGGCGGTCCGCTGATGCATGTCATCGCCGCCAAGGCGGTGGCGTTCGCCGAGGCGCTGCGGCCGGACTTCAAGGTCTACGCCAGGAACGTCGTCGAGAACGCCAAGGCGCTGGCGGAAACGCTGCGCGGTCACGGCCTCGACATCGTCTCCGGCGGCACCGACAACCACCTGATGCTGGTCGATCTCAGGCCGAAGGGGCTGAAGGGCAACGTCTCGGAGAAGGCGCTGGTGCGCGCCGCCATCACCTGCAACAAGAACGGCATTCCCTTCGATCCCGAAAAGCCGTTCGTCACCTCTGGCCTGCGTCTCGGCACGCCGGCGGCGACCACGCGCGGATTCGGCGTCGCCGAGTTCAAGCAGGTCGGCGGCATGATCGCCGAGGTGCTGAACGCGCTGGCGCAATCGCCGGACGGCAAGGCGCCGCTGGTGGAAGCCGCGATCAAGGAGCGCGTGAAGGCCCTGACCGACCGCTTCCCGATCTACCAGTAAAGGACGCGGGTGGATGCGCTGTCCGAGCTGCAACAGTCTCGATACGCAGGTGAAGGATTCACGGCCGACCGAGGATTCGGCCGTGATCCGGCGGCGGCGCGTGTGCATTGCCTGCAACTTCCGCTTCACCACCTTCGAGCGGGTGCAGCTCCGCGAACTGACCATCATCAAGCGCAACGGCCGCCGGGTGCCGTTCGACCGCGACAAGCTGATGCGCTCGGTGCAGATTTCCCTGCGCAAGCGGCCGGTCGATCCTGAAAGAGTCGAGAAGATGGTCTCGTCGATCGTGCGCGAACTCGAAAGCGGCGGCGAGGCGGAAGTCTCATCCGAGGCGATCGGCGAGATCGTGATGGAGCACCTGCGCCAGCTCGACGACGTCGCCTATGTGCGCTTCGCCTCCGTCTATCGCAATTTCCGCGAGGCCAAGGATTTCGAGGCCGTGCTCGGCGAACTCTCGGGCGAGGACGAAGCGCGGGTCGCCACGTTGCGCAAATGATCTTCCGCATCCTGGAAGACCAGTACGGGCAGAAGCTCAAGCAAGCCAAGGAAGCGGCGCGGGCGGCGGACCAGCGCTTCATGCAGCTGGCGCTGGCGCTCGGCCGGCGCGGGCTGGGGCGCACCTGGCCCAATCCGGCCGTCGGCGCTGTCGTGGTCAGGGACGGCGTCATCGTCGGCCGTGGCTGGACGCAGCCGGGCGGCCGGCCCCATGCCGAGCCCGAGGCGCTGAAGCGGGCCGGCGAGGCGGCGCGGGGCGCCACGCTCTATGTGACGCTCGAGCCCTGCTCGCATTTCGGCAAGTCGCCGCCCTGTGTCGACGCCGTGATTGCCGCCGGGATTGCACGCGTGGTGTCGGCGATCGAGGACCCCAATCCGGAAGTGGCCGGGCAGGGGCATGCGAAACTGCGCGCGGCCGGGATCGCGGTCGATGTCGGTCTCGGCGCGGAGCAGGCCGCGCGCGACCACGCCGGGCACTTTCGCCGGATCCGCGACAAGCGCCCACATGTGATCCTGAAGCTCGCGGTATCCGCCGACGACAGGATCGCCGACGCCGGCCACAAGCCGGTCGCGATTACGGGCGAAGCGGCCCGAACGCAGGTGCATCTGTTGCGCGCGCAGTGCGACGCCGTCCTGGTCGGCATCGGCACCGTGCTGGCCGACGATCCGCTGCTGACCTGCCGTCTGCCCGGAATGGAAGCGCGGTCGCCGGTGCGGGTGGTGCTGGATCGCGCGCTGCGCCTGCCGGGTGCGAGCAGGCTGGTCCGTTCCGCCCGCGAGACGCAGCTCTGGGTAATGACGTCTGATATCGCCGAGGCGCCGGCGGCCATGAAACTTGGCGCGGCCGGCGCGCAGGTGCTGCGCATTGCGGCGACGGCGAACCCGCCGGGGCTCGATCTGGCGGCGGTGTTGCGGGCGCTGTCCGACAAGGGCGTCACGCGGCTGATGGTGGAGGGTGGCTCGCGGGTCGCCTCGTCCTTTGTCGCAAGCGGCCTTGTCGATGAAATCTGGCTGCTGCGCGGCCCCGGCACCATCGGCGCGGACGGCATTCCCGCGCTGGACGCATTGCCGCTCTCGTCAATCACCGGCTCGCCGGCGTACAGGGCCCGTGCTAGCGAGAGCCTGGATAAGGACACTCTGACCGTGTACGAGCGCGCGTAATGTTTACCGGAATTGTCACCGATATCGGCGAGATCGTCGGCTTCACGCCAACCGCGCAGGGGCAGCTGCACCGCATGCGGATCGCCTGCCGCTACGACCGGACGACGATTGCTGATGGTGCGTCCATCGCCTGTAACGGCGTCTGCCTGACCGTGGTCGCCTCCGGTGTCGAAGGCGGCAAGACCTGGTTCGATGTCGATGCCGCCGCCGAAACGCTCGGCATGACCACGGCGAAGCACTGGACCAAGGGCACCAGGCTCAATCTCGAGCGCGCGCTGAAGATCGGCGACGAACTCGGCGGTCACATCGTCGCCGGACATGCCGACGGCATCGTCACCATCGTCAAGCGTGACGACCTGCCCGACATGGCGCGATTCGAGCTGCGCACCACGCGCGAGCTCGCTCGCTTCATCGCCGCCAAGGGCTCGGTGACGCTGGATGGCGTGTCGCTGACTGTGAACACGGTCGAGGATGTCGCATTTTCGGTGCTGATCATCCCGCATACGCTCAGCGTGACCACGCTCAGCTTGTGGGCCGCCGGCAGCGAGGTCAATATCGAGGTCGACCTGATGGCCCGCTATGCGGCGCGGCTGTCGGAAATGAAGTGACAGCGCAAGCCGTCATCCTGAATAACGTTGCCTATTCGTGCTTGGCTTAGCCACCCGCGGCGACTACATAACGCGCCGGTACCAGAGTGAAACGGATTGAACAATGGCAGACGCACGGCGCGCACCGCTGAAGGACCAGACCGACATCTCGGGGGCGCGCGCGCTGATCGTCGAGGCGCGGTTCTATGACGATATCCAGGACGCGCTGCTGGAAGGCGCCGTCGCCGAGCTGAAGGTCGCCGGAGTGACGCACGACCTCCTCACCGTGCCCGGCGCGCTGGAAATTCCGGCGGCGATCGCGATCGCGCTCGATGCGGCCGAAAACAACGGCAAGCCGTATGACGCGGCCATCGCGCTCGGCTGCGTAGTGCGCGGCGACACCATCCATTTCGAGATCGTCTCGATCGAATCCTCGCGCGCGCTGATGGACCTTTCGGTCGCGCGGAAAATTCCGCTCGGCAACGGCATCATTACAGTCAATACCGACGCGCAGGCCTGGGCACGGGCGCGGGCCAGCGAACTCAACAAGGGTGGCGACGCCGCGCGCGCGGCGCTGGCGATGCTGCGGATCAAGCGGCGGCTGACGAAGGCTTAGACGATGGCGGATCAGAAGAAGCCAGCCAGGAGTCCCGAACGGAAAGCCAACCGCCGTGGCGCGGCGCGGCTCGCGGCCGTGCAGGCGCTGTATCAGATGGACATCGCCGGCGCCGGGATCAACGACATCTTCGCAGAGTTCGAGAGCCACTGGCTCGGCAACGAGGTCGAGGGCGAGAAATATCTGCCGGCCGAAGCTGCATTCTTCCGTGACGTGGTGTCCGGCGTGGTCCGCGACCAGGCAAGGCTCGATCCCCTGATCGACGATGCGCTCTCGAAGGGCTGGCCCTTGAAGCGGATCGACGCGATTTTGCGTGCGGTGCTGCGGGCCGGCTCCTACGAGCTGGAGCACCGCAAGGACGTTCCCGGGCGCGTCGTGGTGTCGGAATATGTCGACGTCGCGCATGCCTTCGTCGAAAAGGACGAGACCGGCATGGTGAATGCGGTGCTCGACCAGATCGCGCGCCAGTTCCGCGCCGACGAGTTCGCGCGTGGCTAGCGGCAAGCCCGCGTCCGGCGAGGACTCGCTGATCGCGCGCTATTTCCGGCCGCTTGCGACCGATCCCGGCGCACTCGGCCTCGACGACGACGCTGCCGCGTTGAAGCCCGATGGCGCTGACATCGTGGTGACGACGGATGCCATCGTCGAAGGCGTGCATTTCCTCTCCGACGATCCCCCCGATACCATCGCCCGCAAGGCGCTGCGGGTGAACCTCAGCGATCTCGCGGCAAAAGGGGCCATTCCCGCCGGCTTTGTGCTGACACTGGCCTTGCGCAGCGCCGAGGAGGCCTGGCTGAAGCCGTTTGCGGCCGCGCTTGGCGAGGATGCCGCGCAGTTCGCCTGTCCGCTATTGGGAGGCGATACCGTATCGACGCCGGGTCCGCTGATGGTCTCGGTCACCGCGTTCGGCCGGGTGCCGCCGGGCAAGATGGTTCATCGCAGCGGCGCCAAAGCCGGCGAGCGCGTGATGGTGACAGGCACGATCGGCGACGCCGCGCTGGGACTCGCAGTCCTCAAGGGCGGAAAGGTCCACGCCGCGGCGACCGACAAGGCCGCGCGCGAGGCGCTGGTCGGCCGCTACCGTGTTCCGCAACCGCGCGTGGCGCTGGCCGGGATCGTCAGAGACCACGCCAGTGCGGCGATGGATGTGTCTGATGGCCTCGCCGGCGACCTCACCAAGCTCTGCGGTGCCTCCGGCGTCTCGGCCGTGATTGAGCTGGAGCAGGTTCCGCTGTCCGCTGCGACGTGGGACCTGGTGTCGCGCGGGGTTGTGGGGCGGGAGACACTGATCGTCGGCGGCGACGACTACGAGATCCTGTGCACGATGGCCGAGGACCGGGTCGGGCCGTTCACGCAGGCGGCGTGGGTCGCCGGCGTTGCCGTCAGTTCCATCGGTACGGTGGTTGCAGGAAGCGCCGGGCCGAGGTTCATCGACAGCCAGGGCATCGAGATCGCGCTGGAGCGGCTGTCCTACAGCCATTTCTGAAGGCGGCGCGCTAACCTTGCCGGTATTTATTCGCTCTGCACCATTGCAATCCGGCGGAAAACCTATACGTGTAGTGCTATTCGATTGCCGCCGTGCCTTTTTGAACGCGCTCCCCAAGGGGCTTCTTCCCAGAGACATCGTCGAGATTGGATTTGAATCCGCGCGATCGCCGCGCGGAATGAAAAGCCCACGTGCTTTGGAGAAGAGAATGCCTACGGGAACAGTGAAGTGGTTCAACGGTCAAAAGGGGTTCGGTTTCATTGAGCCGAGCGACGGCAGCAAGGATGTGTTCGTGCACATTTCCGCCGTCGAGCGCGCCGGCCTTAGTGGGCTGGCCGAGGGTCAGAAGGTTCAGTTCGAACTCAAGACCGACAAGATGCGGGGCAAGGTGAGCGCGGAAAACCTGTCGCTCGCCTAAAGGCCTCGAAACGGTCGTTTCACGGATGTACTGGAATGGCTCGTGAGCCCGCTCGATCCCGCTGGGGTTGAGCGGGCTCTTGTATTTCGGGCGGGGTGAGCGCCAGGCGGCCAATCACCGGGCCGCTTACCGGTGAATCCTTTCAAAAATCGACGAATTCTGGCTTCCGTGGCGTTGCGCCGGGGGGACGATTTTGGCATGGTCCCGCCGATTTGAGGCCCCCCTTTTGGGCAGGGAAGGCCTCCTCAATAAGCGCCGGCCGCGTTCGCGGGATGGCGTGGGGCGGAAAACAGCATCTGAGGCAACTTCAATGACAGCATTATGGGTGATTGTGCTCTGCGGAGCGCTTTCGATTCTTTACGCCATCTGGGCGACGTCGTCCGTACTGAAGGCCGACGCCGGCAACGCGCGCATGCAGGAGATCGCGGCAGCCGTGGCCGAAGGCGCGCAGGCCTACCTGCGCCGCCAGTACACCACCATCGCCATCGTCGGCGTGGTGATCTTCGCGCTGCTGGCCTACTTCCTCGGCATGCTGGTTGCGGTCGGCTTCCTGGTCGGCGCGGTGCTGTCGGGCGCCGCCGGCTTCATCGGCATGAACGTCTCGGTGCGCGCCAACGTGCGCACGGCGCAGGCGGCGACCACCTCGCTCGCCGGTGGCCTCGAACTCGCCTTCAAGGCGGGCGCGATCACGGGTCTGCTGGTGGCCGGTCTCGCGCTGCTCGGCGTCACCCTCTATTTCGCCTATCTCACACAGATCATGGGGCTGAAGGCCAATGACCGCGTCGTCGTCGACGCGCTGGTGGCGCTCGGCTTCGGCGCCTCGCTGATCTCGATCTTCGCCCGTCTCGGCGGCGGCATCTTCACCAAGGGCGCCGACGTCGGCGGCGACCTCGTCGGCAAGGTCGAAGCCGGCATTCCCGAGGACGATCCGCGCAATCCGGCGACCATCGCCGACAACGTCGGCGACAATGTCGGTGACTGCGCCGGCATGGCGGCCGACCTGTTCGAGACCTATGCGGTGACCGCGGTCGCCACCATGGTGCTGGCCGCGATCTTCTTCGCGAATTCGCCGCTGCTGGTCAACATGATGACGCTCCCGCTCGCCATCGGCGGCGTCTGCATCATCACCTCGATCATCGGCACCTTCTTCGTCAAGCTCGGCGCCAGCCAGTCCATCATGGGCGCGCTGTACAAGGGCCTGATCGCGACCGGCGTGCTGTCGCTGGTCGGCGTTGCCGCCGTCATCAACTGGCTGATCGGTTTCGGTCCGCTGGCGGGCGTGAAGTTCACCGGCATGTCGCTGTTCCTGTGCGGCGTCGTCGGCCTTGCCGTCACCGGCCTGATCATCTGGATCACCGAATACTACACCGGCACCGACTATCGCCCGGTGAAGTCGATCGCCTCGTCCTCGGTCACCGGTCACGGCACCAACGTGATCCAGGGTCTGGCGATCTCGATGGAAGCGACCGCGCTGCCCGCGATCGTCATCATCGCCGGCATCCTGATCACCTACAGCCTTGCCGGCCTGTTCGGCATCGCGATCGCGACCACGACGATGCTGGCGCTGGCCGGCATGATCGTCGCGCTCGACGCCTTCGGCCCGGTTACGGACAATGCCGGCGGCATCGCCGAAATGGCCGGCCTGCCGAAGGAAGTCCGCAAGTCGACCGACGCGCTCGACGCGGTCGGCAACACCACCAAGGCCGTCACCAAGGGCTACGCGATCGGCTCCGCCGGTCTCGGCGCGCTGGTGCTGTTCGCGGCCTACAATGAAGACCTCAAGTTCTTCATCGCCAACTCGTCCAAGAACGTCTACTTCCAGGGCGTCGCTCCGGACTTTTCGCTGAACAACCCCTACGTCGTGGTCGGCCTCCTGTTCGGCGGCCTGCTGCCGTATCTGTTCGGCGCGATGGGCATGACCGCGGTGGGCCGTGCAGCCGGCGCGATCGTCGAGGAAGTGCGGCGCCAGTTCCGCGAGAAGCCGGGCATCATGCAGGGCACCGACAAGCCGGACTACGGCAAGGCGGTCGACCTGCTGACCAAGGCGGCGATCAAGGAAATGATCATTCCGTCGCTGCTGCCGGTGCTGTCACCGATCTTCGTCTACTTCGCGATCTACGTGATCGCGGGCGGCGGCGCGGCCGGCAAGTCGGCGGCGTTCTCGGCGGTCGGCGCCATGCTGCTCGGCGTGATCGTGACGGGCCTGTTCGTCGCGATCTCGATGACCTCGGGCGGCGGCGCCTGGGACAACGCCAAGAAATACATCGAGGACGGCCATTTCGGCGGCAAGGGCTCCGATGCGCACAAGGCGGCGGTGACCGGTGACACCGTCGGCGATCCCTACAAGGATACGGCGGGTCCGGCGGTGAACCCGATGATCAAGATCACCAACATCGTGGCGCTGCTGCTGCTGGCGATCCTGGCGCACTGAGCCGGCGAGAAGCCGATCGAAAAGAAAACCCCGCGGTGCGAGCCGCGGGGTTTTTGATTTGGGCTACGGAAAATGCCCTCTCAATTCACATCCATCTGCAGGCCTTCGCGCTTGATGATCTCGGCGAACTTTGTGGTTTCCGCCTGCACGAAGTCGGAGAATTGCTGCGGCGTGCCCCAGTCGGCGGTGGCGCCCATGCTGCCGAGGGTCTTCTTGACGTCATCGCGCGCCAGCGCCGCCTTGATCTCCTTGTTCAGCGCCTCGACGACCGGAGCGGGCGTGGCCTTCGGCAGGAAGATGCCGAACCAGGAGGAGACGTCGAACTTCGAAAGTTCGGGTCCGCCCTCGCGCATGGTCGGGATGTTCGGCGCCGCCGGGCTGCGCTCGGGCGTGGTCACGCAGAGCGCGGTGAGCTTGCCCTCCTGCGTCTGCGGCAGCGACGGATAGAGATTGTCGAACAGGATCTGGATATCGCCCGCCAGCGCCGCCTGCAGCGCGGGACCTGCGCCGCGGAACGGCACATGCACCATCTTCAGGCCGGTGAGTTGCAGGAACCAGGCACCGGTCAGGTGAGGGCTCTGGCCGACGCCGGAGGAGGCGTAGTTCAGCTTGTCCGGATTGGCCTTGATGTAGGCGATCAATTCGGGGATCGACTTGATGCCGGTCGATGGGTGCGCCGACACGATGTTCGGAATCCGGATCATGTTGCTGACCGGCTGCAACTGGTCGGGCTTGTAGGTCAGGTTGCGGAAGATGCTGTAGGCGATCGCATTCGGACCGGGATTGCCAACCAGAATGACATGGCCATCCGGCTTGGCACGCACGACCTCGGCGGCGCCGATCGTGCCGCCGCCGCCGGAACGGTTTTCCACGACCGCCGACTGGCCCCACGCTGTCTGCAGATGCGCGGCCAGCAGCCGCCCCATCACGTCGGTGCTGCCGCCGGCCGCCGCCGGCACGATGAGACGCACGGTCTCGGTCGGCCGCCAGTCGGAGCCGAGGCTCGAGCGCGGCAAAATCGCTGCGGCGGAAACGCCCGCGGCTGCAGTCAATACGTGGCGGCGAGAAATAGCTTTAATCGTCACAAGTTCGCTCCCTGCTTTGACTCTTGTTGGCAGGGACCCTAGGCATCGTGCGTGCAGAGAGCAAGCGCGCGACTTGGCGCAGGATTTCCGTGTCACGGAACAGCGTGAGTCAGGTCTTACCGGGGCCTAGTACCCACTTTCCCTGGGAAGTGAGTCATGATTCAACATCGGGATGATACC
>NZ_DAINNI010000120.1:0-14320 GCF_036735945.1 Bradyrhizobium sp.
TGTAGCTCTGCCAGTCGCCGAGCCCGAGCGGCACGTTGGTCTTGCCGAGGATGACGCCGCCGGCGTCCTTGACGCGCGAGATCGACAGCGCATCCTCCGCCGGCCGGAAATCCTTATGCGCCGGAATGCCCCAGGTCGTCGGCAGCCCCGCGACATTGTAGGATTCCTTCACCGTCAGGGGAATCCCGAGCAGCGGCCTGTTCGCGCCGCGCGCCAATTCGGCGTCGGCTGTGCGGGCGGCGGCAAGGGCACGTTCGAAATCGCGAACGCAGATCGCGTTGATTTTCCTATCATGCCGCTCGATGCGGCCGATGGCGTCCTCGGCGAGTTCGACCGCCGAAACTTTTTTTGCCGCCAGTGCGGCCGACAATTCGACGGCGGTCTTGAAGCTCCATTGCGATCTGGCCAAGGCGTACTCCCCGCGCTGATTTCGAAACGGCGCGGATGATGCTCAGTTTGATCGCGTGCGGCAAGAGCAATAGCTGTACAGTGGTAGACATACTATGGCTGGCGCCTTGGCGAAACCGAGCTTTGCGCGCTAGTCTCCCGGCCAACAAGAAACGAGAACAGGGGAGAGAGCGATGAGATTGGCGTGGATGGCGGGCGCCGTGATGGCCATCACAATCGCCGGTGCGACAATGGTTCGCGCCACGGAAATCAGGTTGGCCGAGCAGTTCTCGATGGGCTACCTGCAATTCAACGTCATGAAGCGCGACAAGCTTATCGAGAAATACGCGACGCAACGCGGTCTGAAGGATTTCAAGGTCTCCTGGCAGCGCTTCAACGGGCCGGTGGCGATGAACGAGGCGCTGCTGTCGAATTCGACCGACATCGTCAGCGGCGGCGTGCCCGGCTTGATCACGCTGTGGGACAAGACCCAGGGCACGTCGTTCGAGGTCAAGGGCATCTGCGCGCTGAGCTCGCAGCCGTTCCTGCTCAACACCGCCAATCCCGCGATCAAGTCGATCAAGGATTTCACCGATCGCGACCGCATCGCGGTGCCCTCGATCAAGGTCTCGGTGCAGGCGGTGTTGCTGCAGATGGCGGCGGCCAATGCCTATGGCGAGGAAAACTACGGCAAGCTCGACCCGCTGACGGTTTCGATGTCGCCGCCGGACGCGACGATTGCGATGCTCGGCGGTGCAGGCGGCGTCAACTCGGTGTTCAGCGTGCCGCCGTTCCAGTTCCAGCAGCTCGAACAGAGCAACATCCGCACCGTGCTGTCGTCATTCGACGTGCTGGGGCCGCATACCTTCACGGTGGCCTGGACCTCGGCGCGGTTCCGCAAGGAAAATCCGGAGCTCTATGCGGCGTTCCTCGATGCCGTGAAGGAAGCGACCGCGATTATCGCGGCGGACCCGAAGGGCACCGCGCAAAGCTGGATCAATGACAGCAATTCCAAGCTGCCGCTGGAGATGGTGACCAAGGTGGTGACCGGGCCCAATGTCGAGTGGACGATGACGCCGGCCGCGACGATGAAGTTTGCAAGATTCATGCGCCGGGTCGGCACCATCAAGCACGAGCCGGCGTCGTGGAAGGATATGTTCTTCCCGGAGATCGGCGGGCTGAACGGAAGTTGATCGGTCTTCAGGCCGCGCCGATCAATATCCCGACCGCAAGCACGATGGCGCCGCCCAGCACGATCTGGAACACCGCCTGCAGGAACGGCGTGTCCATGTAGCGGGCGCGGATGAAGGCGATCGCCCAGAGCTCGAAGAACACGACGACGCAGGCGATCGCGGTGGCGATCCAGAACGCGTTCGGCCACGAATCCGGCACCAGATAGGGAAAGGTGTGGCCGAGTCCTCCGAGCGTCGTCATCAGCCCGCAGGTGATGCCGCGCAGCCAGGGCGAACCGCGCCCCGTCAGCGAGCCGTCGTCCGACAGCGCTTCGGCAAAGCCCATGCTGATGCCGGCGCCGATCGAGGCGGCGAGCCCGACCAGGAACGTCTGCCAGTTCTGGTGGGTGGCGAAGGCCGCCGCGAACAGCGGCGCCAGCGTCGAGACCGAGCCGTCCATCAACCCGGCCAGACCCGGCTGCACATATTGCAGCACGAACATGCGCCGCCGCGTCTTGTCCTCTTCCGCGCGCACGTCGGGCTTCAGGATCTCGTCGGTCAGCCTGACCGCGAGCTGCTCGTGGTGCTTCTCCTCCTCGGCGAGGTCGCCGAGCAGGCGCCTGACGCCAACATCCTCGGCCTGCTCGCTGGCCCTGACGTAAAAGCGCTCGGCCTCGAGCTCCATCGTCTCGACTTCTTTCCGGATGGTGTCGAGCGGCAGGTTCTTGGTCAGCCAGATCGGACGCCGTTTCAGGAAGCCCCTGACGTCATCGCGGCGGATCGGCGGGAGATGCGGCCCAAAGCGCTTCTCATACAGTTCGAGCAGGCGATGCCGATGGCCGCGTTCCTCCTCGGCCATCTCCTCGAACACCTTGGCCGAATCGGGATAGCGCTCGGAGAGGTCTTCCGCGAAGGTCATGTAGATGCGGCTGTCCTCCTCTTCCGAGGAGATCGCAACGGCCAGCACCTCGCGCTCGGTCAGGTCGGCGAAATTCTTCACGGCACGCGCCTTTTCTTACTTTAGAATTATTCTAATATTAGCGCCTGCCACGGTCAATTGCTGGCCCGTGCCTTACTTCGCCGTCGACTTCGCGTCATGCAGGAACTGCACCAGCAACCGGCTCACCTGCTCCGGCTGCTCCTGCTGCACCCAGTGGCCCGCGCCATCGACGAGATGGCAGCCGATCATGCTGGTGCAGGCCTTTGTCTGCATCGCCTGGAGCACGCCGGGCCGCTGATACGTGCCCCAATCCTGCCTGCCGGAGATGAAGGCCGAGGGAATGTCGATGGTGCGGCCGGACCATGTCTGCAATTCCGCCATGAACGCGCCCGATGTGCCGCAGCGATACCATTGCAGGCCGCCCTGGAAGCCGTTGCGCTCATACTCGGCGCTGTAGAAGGCAAGCTCGCTGTCCGGCAGCCATGTGTTGGCGGCGATCTCGGCGGGCGAGGGCATCTCTTCCGCAACGGTTGCGGCCATGCCCCTGGCGAGGTCCATCACGTAATAGGTCGGCAGTTTGGCGATCTCGTCCGCGGTCCAGGATTTCAGCGGATAGGGCCTGTTGTCTTTCCAGTCGGCGCTCTTGTGGTGGTAGTAGGCGCGCATGAAATCGTGCACGCCCTGCGGCGGGCGGTGCATGTCGTTATCAGCCTCGCGCGTCGAGTAGTACCATTGATAGTGCTTGCGCGGTCGTGGCAGGCCAGCGAGATCGCGGTGGATCGGATCGTCATACGACTTCGCCGGGCCGTCCACGGTGTTGAACGGTAGCGACGGCGGCCCACCGAACGGCGCGCTCATCATGACGACGGAGCGAAACACGTCGGGCCGGATCAGCGCGCACCATGCCGCGACCGGCGAGCCGAAATCATGCCCGATGACAGCGTCAACGCTCCTGTAGCCGAGCGCCGACACCAGTCCGAGCGCATCGCGCACCAGATTGGGGAAACGGAAAGATGCAAGGTCACCGTCATAATCCCTATCCCAGCCCGTGGTACGGCCGTAGCCGCGCTGGTCCGGTGCGATCACGTGATAGCCGGCCTCCGCCAGCGCCGGCATCACCTTGCGCCAGGAAAAAGCGAGTTCGGGAAAGCCGTGCAGCAGCAGCACGCAGGGACGGCCGCGCGTCTCGAAGCCGGCTTCGAGCACATGCATGCGCAGGCCGTTGATGCCATCGACATGGCGGGAGCGGATGGTGGAGGGGAGCGGGATGTCGGGGAGGGACGTTGTTGTGTTCATCTGGCGCAACCCTTGTCGTCCCGGACAAGCGAGCGTAGCGAGCGCGATCCGGGACCCATAACCACAAATGTCGATGCGATAAAAGGCTGTAGCCCCAGCTTTGTAAAGCGATCAACAGCAGTGGTCATGGGTCCCGGCGTTCGCCGGGACGACAAGGGAGAGATTACGCCTTCGCCGGCGCCTTCGGCCAATACCTGTCGCGCAGGTGACGCTTCACCAGTTTCCCCGTCGGCGTGCGTGGCAATTCCGCTTCGAAATCGATGCTCTTCGGGCATTTGATCGGCGACAGATGCTGGCGGCAGAACACCATCAGCTCGGCTTCGAGCTCCTTGCCGGCCCTGGCCATGTCGTGCGGCTGCACCACGGCCTTGACCTCCTCGCCCATTTCCTCGTTCGGCACGCCGAACACCGCGACGTCGGAAACCGCGGGGTGGGTGATCAGGACGTCCTCGGTCTCCTGCGGGTAGATGTTCACGCCGCCGGAGATGATCATGTAGCTCTTGCGGTCGGTGAGATAGAGATAGCCTTCGGCGTCGAGATAGCCGACGTCGCCGAGCGTCGACCAGCCCTTGTCGTTGTAGGCCTTCTTCGTCTTTTCGGGATCGTTGTGATAGGTGAATACGGGCGCGTCGGCGAAATAGACCGTGCCGATCTCGCCAGTCGGCCGCTCCTCGTCGTTCTCGTCCAGGATCTTCACCTTGCCGACCACGGCGCGGCCGACGGTGCCGCGATGGGTCAGCCATTGCTGCGAGGTCGAGACCGTGACGCCGTTGCCCTCGGATCCCGCGTAATATTCGATCAGGATCGGCCCCCACCACTCGATCATCTTCGCCTTGACGTCGACCGGGCAGGGCGCCGCCGCGTGGATCGCGCCCTTCAGCGTCGAGACGTTGTAGCGCGCCCGCACCTCGTCCGGCAGCTTCAGCATGCGCACGAACATGGTCGGCACCAGCTGCGACTGCGTGACCTCGTACTTCTCGACCAGCCGCAGGAATTCCTCGGCGTCGAAATGCTCCATGATGATGGAGGTGCCGCCGAGCGTGACCGCCATCATGTTGAAGCGCAAGGGAGCCGCGTGATAGAGCGGCGCCGGCGAAAGATAGATGCTGTCGGACGACATGCCGCACATGTCGGCGCAGAGAATCTTCAGGAGCGGGTTCGGCTCGTCGATCGGCTTGCCCTCGAACCCCTTCTTGATGCCCTTGGGCCGCCCGGTGGTGCCGGAAGAGTAGAGCATGTCGTAACCGGCCACCTCGTCCGCGATCGGCGTCGTCGGCTGCACGGCGGCTTCCTTGTCATAGGAGCGGAAGTAGGGCTCGGGCTCGTCCATCATGTAGAGCAGCGGACCGCCGACCTGGCCGACCAGGCCCTTGACCTGCTCGCAGCATTTCGGCGTGGTGATGAAGACCTTCGCGCCGCAATCCCTGACGATGTAGGCGATCTCGTCCTGCGTCAGATAGCGGCTGATCGCGGTGTAGTAGAGGCCCGCGCGCTGCGCCGCCCAGCAGATTTCCATGAAGGCGAGGCGGTTTTCCATCAGCAGTGCGATGTGGTCGCCGGCCTTCAGCCCGAGCGAACGGAACAGATGCGCGCCCTGGTTCGAGAGCGCATCGAGCTCGCGATAGGTGATCGCCTTGCCGGTGCCGGCCATCTGGTAGGCGATCTTGTTCGGTGTATTGCGGGCGTGAACGGACGGATGGGTCATGGGTGTTTCCTCGACGCGCGAATGGCGAGTAGCGAGTAGCGAATGGGGAGAAAGGAGGATTTCCTTCGCCCATTCACCATTCGCTATTCGCCACCCGCTATTCGCTTTTCTCGTTCTTACAGCCGCTCGACGATGGTGACGTTGGCCATGCCGCCGCCTTCGCACATGGTCTGCAGGCCGTAGCGCTTGTTGCGCTGCTTCAGCGCATTGACCAGCGTCGTCATCAGCTTGGTGCCGGAGCCGCCGAGTGGATGGCCGAGCGCGATCGCGCCGCCATTGACGTTCAGCCGTTCCGGATCGGCGCCGGTGGTCTTGAGCCACGCCACGGGAACGGCGGCGAAGGCCTCGTTGACCTCGAACAGGTCGATGTCGTTGATCGACATGCCGGCCTTCTCCAGCGCCCGCTTGGTGGCGTGCAGCGGCGCATCGAGCATGATCACGGGATCGCCGCCCATCATGGTCAAGTGATGGATGCGGGCCAGCGGCTTCACGCCGAGCGACTTGAGGCCCTTTTCATTGACGACCATCACGCCGGAGGCGCCGTCGCAGATCTGGCTGGCGCTGGCGGCGGTGTGCTTGCCGTTCTCGGCGATCAGCTTGACGCCCTTGATGCCGTCGAGGCTGGCGTCGAAGCGGATGCCTTCGTCGATATGGTGGGTGTCGGTCGAGTTGTCGGCGCGGGTGATCTGCAGCGAAACGATCTCGTCCTTGAACTTGCCGGCTTGCGTGGCGGCAATCGCGCGCTGGTGGCTGTTGTAGGAGTACTCGTCGAGCTGGTCCTTGGAGAGCCCGTACTTCTCCGCCATCATCTCCGCGCCGGTGAACTGGCTGAACATGATGTTCGGGTACTTCTTCTCGATGCCCGGGCTCTTGTAGTGGCCGAAGCCGTTCTTGGCGGGCAGCGACGACGCAAGGCCCATCGGCACGCGCGTCATCGACTCCACGCCGGCGGCAATCACGATGTCCATGCTGCCGGCCATCACCGCCTGCGCCGCGAAGTGCAGCGCCTGCTGCGACGAGCCGCACTGGCGGTCGACCGAGGTGGCGGGCACGCTTTCGGGCAGCTTCGAGGCCATCACCGCGTTGCGGGCGATGTTGTTGGACTGTTCGCCGGCCTGCATCACGCAGCCCATGATCACGTCTTCGACCTGGGCGGGATCGACGCCGGAGCGGTCGACCAGCGAGTTCAGCACGGAGGCGGCGAGATCGGCCGGATGCCAGCCCGCCAGACGTCCCCCCTTGCGGCCGCCGGCGGTGCGCGCGGCGGCGACGATATAGGCCTCAGCCATGTCTGTTCTCCCTGAACATTGTTGTCTGTTGGAAAAGTCGGGCCGGATTTAAGGGATGCGGTGCGATTTAGTCAATCAATCAATTAACTCTTGAGTGCAGGCGCGGCATGCGCTTATGTGCGGCCAGATTTTTCCTCCCCTCAGGCAGTGACGGGATCTCAGTTGAATACCAGCGTACCGACCAGGCTTCCGGGCGGCCGAAATGCCACCGCCGAGAAGCTGCTTGTCGCGGCGAGCGAGCTGATGATCGAGCGCGCCTCGATCGAGGTCTCGCTGTCCGATATTGCGCAGAAGTCGGGCGTCAACGCCGCGCTGGTGAAATACCATTTCGGCAACAAGGACGGGCTGTTGCTGGCGCTTCTGGCGCGCGACGCCGCCACCGAGATGTCGCAGCTCGAATATTTGATCAGCCAGCAGATCACGCCGTCCGCGAAGCTGCGCCTGCATATCGGCGGCATCATCCGCGCCTATCACCAGTTCCCCTATATGAACCGGCTGATCCACTATCTCCTGCATGAGAGCAGCATGGAGGCCGCAGACGAGGTCTCGCAATTCTTCGTCGCGCCCTTGCTGGACTTTCACCGCCGTCTGCTCACCGAGGGCGTCAAGGCCGGCGAGTTCCGCGATATCGACCCCGTGCTGTTCTACACCAGCCTGATCGGCGCCTGCGATCACCTGTTCTTCGGCCGTCAGGCGATGTCGCGGGCGACCGGGGTCGGGCCGGTCACCGACGAAGTCTGCCGCGACTATATCAATCATATGGAAGCGCTGATCTTCGGCGGCATGCTGAATGGGCAAATGGCGAATGGCGAATAGCGAATGTATTTCCATTCGCTACTCCCTATTCGCCATTCGCCAAGTCTAGAAAAGAAACACTCCAAGGAAAGGTAATCACAATGCAGTTGCAAGACGTAGCCGTTCTCATCACCGGCGGTGGCTCGGGCCTGGGCGCCGCGACCGCCCGCGCCATGGCTGCCAAGGGCGCGAAAATCGGCGTGATCGACCAGAACAAGGAAAATGCCGAAAAGGTCGCGGCCGAAGTGAAGGGCGTTGCCCTTCATGCCGACGTCACCGACGAAGAAGCGATCAAGGCGGCGATCGCCAAGGCCGAAGCCGCGCACGGCATCGCCCGCGTTTTGATGAACTGCGCCGGCATCGGCGGATCGCAGCGTACCGTCGGCAAGGACGGCGTCTATCCGCTGGCGAAGTTCGTCCGCATCATCAACGTCAACCTGATCGGCACCTTCAACGTGCTGCGCCTGTTTGCGGAGCGCCTCGCCACCGCGCCGCCGATCGGCGAGGAACGCGGCGTCGCGATCAACACCGCGTCGGTCGCAGCCTATGAGGGCCAGATCGGCCAGATCGCCTATTCGGCATCGAAGGGCGGCGTCGTCGGCCTCACGCTGCCGGCCGCGCGCGACCTCGCCAGCCTGAAGATCCGCGTCAACACCATCGCGCCCGGCCTGTTCCTGACGCCGCTGCTGATGGGGCTGAACGAAGAGGCCCGCAAGAGCCTCGGCGCGCAGGTGCCGCATCCGGCCCGCCTCGGCGACGCCTCGGAATACGGCAACCTCGCGGTTCACATCGTCGAGAACCCGATGCTCAACGGCGAGACCATCCGCCTCGACGGCGCCATCCGCATGGCACCGCGGTAGGGCGGAGCAAGAACAAGAATGGACCCCGGATCAGCGGCGCATCACTTCGTGCTGCGCAGCGTCCGGGGAATGTGTCGCGGACGCGGTGCAGCGTTCTTCACGGTGCACCGCAGAGCCGGGACCCATTTCGCGGCATTGGGAGATCTGCGTGACAAGCCCGCTTTTGATTGCACATCATGACGGCGTCGATTGGGTCACGCTGAACCGGCCCGACAGCCTCAACGCGCTCGATCCCTCGCTGATCGACGCGTTGAATACCTATTTCGAAGGCCTGCAGCGCAACCGTTCGACCCGTGTCGTGGTGCTGAAGGGTGCGGGCGCCTCGTTCTGCGCCGGGCTTGATCTGAAACATGCGATGAAGCGTCGCGCCGGGCAGGAGGAGCCGCCCGGGGTAACGGAGTCGCTGGACTCGCAGCGCCGCATCGCCGACATCGTGATGCTGATGCGGCGCTGCCCGCAGCCGATCATCGCGCTGATCCAGGGCGCGGCGGCCGGCGGCGGCTTCGCGCTGGCACTCGCCGCCGATATCCGCATCGCCACCAAGTCGGCGCGGATGAACTGCGCCTTCATCAAGCTCGGCCTCGGCGGCTGCGATATCGGCACCTCCTATTTCCTGCCGCGCCTGGTCGGCGTCTCCGT
Organism: Bradyrhizobium sp.; assembly: GCF_036735945.1. GTDB lineage: Bacteria > Pseudomonadota > Alphaproteobacteria > Rhizobiales > Xanthobacteraceae > Bradyrhizobium. The sequence continues at coordinate 9,084 of NZ_DAINNI010000120.1, forward strand.
AGCATCCGAACTGATTCTCACCGGCCGCTTCATCGGCGCCGAACGCGCGCTTGCCGTCGGCCTCGTCTCCGAACTCGTCGAGGAGGGTGGCCTCGATGCCGCGGCCGAACCTTACGTCGACGCGATGATGACGGCCTCGCCGGTGGGCCTGAGGCTCTCGAAGGAATGCATCAACATGAGCGTCGATGCCGGCTCGATCGAGGCCGTGATCGCGATGGAAGACCGCAATCAGGTGTTGTGCAGTCGCTCCGAAGATTTCAACGAAGGCATCAGGGCCTTCCTTGAGAAACGAAAGCCTGTCTATATCAGGCGGTAGAAAACAAGGCTGAAGAGATCCGCAAAGGACGAATTCCGGGAGACGCAATATGAGTGGGAGTGCCGCCGCCGTGTTGACCAAGCCAGTCTTTCGCAAGATCGAGTGGCTGGCGCGCGACATTGCGATCGAGCGTCGTCCTGACGGCGTCATCGTCCTGAAGTCGCGCATTCCGCTGCAGCCTTACGAAAAGCACATCCCGGCGTCGCTGGCGAAATGGGCAAAGGAAGCGCCCGAACGCACCTGGCTCGCGCAGCGCGGCGGCGCCGACAGGCAATGGCGGAAGGTCTCCTACGGTGAAGCCAAGCGCACCGTTGATGGGCTGACGCAAGGATTGCTCAACCTCGGCCTGGAAGGCCGTCCCGTGACGATCCTCTCGGGCAATTCGATCGAGCATGCGCTGATGACGCAGGCCGCGATGCAGGCGCGCTCTCCCGCCGCGCCGGTGTCGCCGGCCTATTCGCTGATGAGCCAGGATCACCTCAAGCTCAAATACCTCTTCAATCTGATCAAGCCTGCGGTCGTGATGGTGCAGGACGGCCCGACCTTCGAGAAGGCGTTGAAGGCGCTCGATCTCACCGGGATCACCGTCGTTCACGTGCTGCGGCCCTGCGAGGGCGTCAAGAGCGTGTCCTTTGCCGATCTCGCGGCAACGCCGGTGACTTCGGATGTCGAGGATTCGATTGCGAAGATCACGCCTGACACGATCGGCAAGCTGCTGTTCACGTCGGGCTCGACCGGCATGCCCAAGGCCGTCATCAACACGCAGGAGATGATGTGCGCCAATGCGGCGATGATGATGCAGGTGCGCCCGCGCGATCCGGACGGGCCGGTCTCTACCGTGCTGGACTGGATGCCCTGGAATCACACCATGGGCGGCAATGCCGCGTTCCATCCGATCCTGGTCGATGGCGGCACGCTCTATATCGACGACGGCCGGCCGATGCCGGGCCAGCTCGAGGAGACCATCAGGAATCTGCGTGAGGTGTCTCCGACCTATTATGCCAACGTGCCCGCCGGCTACGCGGCGCTGGCCGCCGCGATGGAGAAGGACGACGCGCTGTGCCGCAGCTTCTTCAAGAACCTCTCCATCATGGCCTATGGCGGCGCGCGACTGCCTGACGATCTCTACGACCGCATGCAGGCGCTGGCGGTGAAGACCACCGGCGAGCGCATCGTGTTCTACACCGGCTGGGGCTCGACCGAGACCGCGCCGACCTCGACCGGCACCTATTGGGACACCGAGCGCGTCGGCCTGATCGGCCTGCCGTTCCCCGGCGTGGAATTGAAGCTGGTGCCGTGCGGCGCGAAATACGAACTGCGGCTGCGCGGCGTCAACGTCACGCCGGGCTATTTCGGCCAGCCTGACCTCACGAAGAAGATGTTCGATGAGGAAGGCTATTACTGCATCGGCGATGCCGGCGTGTTCGTCGACGAGAACGATCCGCTGCAGGGCATCATCTTCGCCGGCCGCGTGGTCGAGGATTTCAAGCTCACGACCGGTACCTTCGTCCATGTCGGCTCGCTCCGTACCGACGCCATCGCGGCCGCGTCGCCCGTGGTGCACGACGCGCTGGTTGCGGGACAGGATCGGGAATTCATCGGGCTGCTCGCCTGGCCCAACCTGCACGCCTGCCGCCAGATCGTCGGCAACGCCGACGCGAGTTTCGAAGACGTCATCAGGCATCCCGAGGTGATCGCCTGCTTCAGGCGCGGACTGGAAGCGCACAACGCTTCCGCCACCGGCAGCAGCATGCGAATAGCGCGTGCGATGCTGATGGCCGAGCCGCCCTCGATCGACGGCAACGAACTCACCGACAAGGGCTACATCAACCAGCGCGCCGGCCTCGAACGCCGCGCCGCGCTGGTGGAGAAGCTCTACGCCGCCATACCGGGAGAGAACGTAATAATTCTGAACTGACCGTAGGATGGGTAGAGCGCAGCGAAACCCATCAGACCCGACCAAGCCATCGATGGGTATCGCTTCGCTCCACCCATCCTACGAAACCGACATCAACCCGAGTAACACGCCATGAACTTCGATTTCTCCGACGAACAAAAGCAGATGCGCGACGAGGCGAGGAAGTTCCTCGCCGAGAAGTGCCCGCCGAAGGCGGTGCGTGAAGTGCTCGACGGCAAGGCGACCTACGACAAGGAGTTGTGGAAGGGCCTCGCCGAGATGGGTTTCCTCGGCGTCGCGATCCCCGAGGAGTTCGGCGGTGCGGGCGCTGGCCATCTCGAACTCTGCGTGATCGCGGAAGAAATGGGCCGCGCCAATGCGCCGGTGCCGTTCTCCTCCACCGTCTATCTCGCGGCCGAGGCGCTGCTGATCGCTGGCTCCGACGCGCAGAAGCAGAAATGGCTGCCGAAGATCGCCTCCGGTGAGGCGATCGGCACGCTGGCGCTGTTCGAGGGCAAGGGCAACCCGTCGCCGAAAGCGATCAAGCTGCAGGCCTCCGGCGGCACGCTGTCGGGCCTGAAGAAACCGGTGCCGGATGGCGCGATTGCCGATTTCGCTGTTGTTGCCGCGCGCACCGGCTCGACCGGGCGCGATGGCGATATCTCGTTGTTCCTGGTCGACCTCAAGGCCGGCGGCGTTGAAGCCAGAGCGCTGACCAATCTCGATCCGACCCGTGGCCAGGCCGAACTCACCTTCAAGAACGCCAAGGCCGAACCGCTTGGAGCCACCAGCGAGGGCTGGAGCATTCTGAGCCAGGTGCTCGACCGCGCAGCCGTGCTGCTGGCGTTCGAGCAGGTCGGCGGTTCCGACCGCGCGCTGGAAATGGGCCGCGACTACGCGCTCGACCGCATCGCCTTCGGCCGGCCGATCGGCTCGTTCCAGGCGGTCAAGCACATGCTGGCCGACATGTACGTCTCGGCGACGCTGGCGCGCTCGAATTGTTACTACGGCGCCTGGGCGCTCTCCACCAACGCCGGCGAATTGCCGGAAGCCGCTGCGGCTGCGCGCGTCAGCGCGACGCAGGCGTTCCAGCACTGCTCCAAGAACAACATCCAGGTTCACGGCGGCATGGGCTTCACCTGGGAGTTCGACTGCCACATGTACTACCGCCGCGCCAACGCCACGGCGCTGACGCTCGGCAGCCTGTCGTACTGGGAAGATCAGTTGATCGATCGCATGCGCAAGAAGAACGCGGCGTAACGAATGAACGTCATTCCGGGGCGATGCGAAGCATCGAGCCCGGAATCTCGAAATTCCGGATCGACCCGCTTCGCGGTTCGTCCGGAATGACGGACGAGAGGATTGAGACCATGAACTTCGACGACACCCCGCAGGAAGCCGCGTTCCGCGCCGAGGCAAAAGCGTGGATCCAGGCCAACGCGCCGAAGCAATATGAGGAAGAACTGCGCAAGACCTCGCTCGGCCGCTCCGGGCTGAAGGGCGCCAACATGCTCGAGGTTGCAAAAGCCTGGCAGAAGAAGAAGGCCGATGCCGGCTGGGCCTGCCTGCACTGGCCCAAGGAATATGGCGGTCGCGGCTCGTCGCCGATCGAGCGCGTGATCTGGCAGCAGGAAGAGGGGCCGTTCGGCAAGCTTAGCGGCATGTTCATCATCGGCCACGGCATGTGCGGGCCGACCATGATGGCGTTCGCCGGCGAGGAGCAGAAGCGGAAATACCTGCCGCCGCTGGCATCAGGCGAAAAGGTCTGGTGTCAATTGTTCTCCGAACCCGCCGGCGGCTCCGACGTCGCGGGCCTGCGCACCCGCGCCGAGAAAAAGGGCGACGACTGGATCGTCAACGGCCAGAAGATCTGGACCTCGGGCGCGCATTATTCGGATTACGGCATCCTGCTGACGCGCACCGATCCTGATGTCGCCAAGCACAAGGGCCTCACCATGTTCTTCCTGGACATGAAGAGCCCGGGCGTTGAGGTGCGGCCGATCAAGCAGGCCAGCGGCCAGTCGGATTTCAACGAGGTCTACTTCACTGACGTGAAGATCCCGGATTCGCAGCGGCTCGGTGCCGTCAATGACGGCTGGAACGTCTCGCTGACCACGCTGATGAACGAGCGGATGTCGATCGGCGCCGGCGTTTCGACCGGCTTCCCCGAACTGTTCGACTTCTGCAACAGTCTGATGCTGGAGGACGGCCCCGCGATCGAGGATCGCGGCGTCCGCTCCCGGCTTGCGAACTATGCGGTGAAGGCCAGCGGCCTCCGATACACCAGCATGCGCGCGATCTCGGCGCTGTCGAAGGGCGAACGGCCCGGACCGGAAAATTCCATCGGCAAGCTGGTCGCGGGCTCGATGGTGCAGGAGGTCGCGATGTATGCGCTCGATCTGCAGGGCGCCGCCGGCGTGTTGAGCGGAGCCGAAGACGCCGAGGTCGCGGGAAAATTCCAGGCGATGCTGCTGCGCGCGCCGGGCACCCGCGTCGAAGGCGGCACCGACGAGATCATGCGCAACATCATCGCCGAACGCGTGCTTGGCTTGCCCGGCGATATCAGGGTCGACAAGGACGTGCCGTTCAACAAGATCCCGACCAAGGGACGGGCGTAAGTGTCGTTCCGGGGCGGCGCGCAGCGGCGAACCCGGAACCTCGAGCAACATAACCTCTAGATTCCGGGTTCGCGCGATGCGCGCCCCGGAATGACAAGAAAGAAGGAGCCGCCATGAACTTCGACGATACCCCGCAGGAAGCGGAATTCCGCGCTACCGCCCGCAAATGGATCGCCGCCAATGCGCCGAAGCAATATGAGGCGGAGCTGTCGAAATCCTCGCTCGGGCGCATCCGCCTGGAGAAGGAAGAGATCGTCGACGTCGGCAAGGCCTGGCAGAAGAAGAAGGCCGAGGGTGGCTGGGCCTGTCTGCACTGGCCGAAGGAATATGGCGGGCGCGGCGCGACGCCGATCGAGAAGGTGATCTGGCAGCAGGAAGAGGGCGTCTACGGCAAGCTGACGCAGCC
>NZ_DAINNI010000121.1:0-14319 GCF_036735945.1 Bradyrhizobium sp.
AATGTAAAATTCTCCGGGCGAGAGCGAAACATTCTCCCCCTCTCAGGATGAGGTCTGACAGAGTGCGTGGTACATTTGTAGGGTCTTAAGGCCGGGACGACAGCGGTGAATGCCTCACGTTCCTCGGGCGGCTTCCAGCGCCTGCGGCGTATCGATGTCGAGGAAGGCGCTCTGGCCGTCGACGGGAACTTCGGCGACCGCCTCGGCGTGCTTGGCGATCAGATGGCGAGCGCCGACATCGCCGTCGAGCGTCATCAATTCCTTGAAGAAGCGCCGCGACCACAGCACCGGATTACCGCGACGGCCTTCGCTGACGGGCACCGCGATCAGATGGCCGCGGTCCGGCGCGAAGGTTTCGATGAGGTGGTCGATCAGCTTCGCGGAGATCAGCGGCATGTCGCCGAGGCAGACGATCGCACCGTCGGCATTCTCAGGCACCGCCGCGATGCCGGCCTTGACCGAGGACGCGAGGCCGCCGGCAAAATCCGGATTGCGGGCGAATTTGACGTTGAGGCCCGCCAGGGCCTGCTCGACCAGGTCGGCCTGATGGCCGGTGACGACGATGACGCTGGACGCCTTCGAGGCCAGCGCCTGCTCGGCGGCTATCCGCACCAGCTTCTTGCCGTCGATTTCGGCGAGCAGCTTGTTGGGGCCGCCCATCCGCGTCGAGCGGCCGGCCGCGAGCACGATGGCGGTGACGTTGCGGTTGGCCTCCGCGTCGATATGGGTGCGCGGCTGCGGCCGGGTCACGATTTCCATCAGCAGGCCGCCGACGCCCATGCCGGTCAATTCCGCGCGCGTGACCTTCAGGCCGGCGAGCAGCCGCATCAAGACCCAGTCGAATCCGTTTTCCACCGGCGAGCGCGCGCAGCCCGGCGCGCCCAGCACCGGCACATTGCCGGCATTGCCGATCAGCAGCAGATTGCCGGGATCGACCGGCATGCCGAAATGTTCGATCCGGCCGCCGATCTCGGTGATCGCGGCCGGGATGACGTCGCGGCGGTCGGCGATCGCGGACGCCCCGAACACGATCACGAGTTCGGCGCCGAGGCCGAGCAGTTCCCTGATCGAGGCGGCCAGCACCGCCTCGTCATGCAGCACGCGCCGCTCGGCGATGATGCTCGCACCCGCAGGCGCCAGCCGCTCCGCGGTCACGCGCAAGGTCTTGTCGATCACCTTGGTCGCAAGCCCCGGCAGCAGTGTCGAAACCACGCCGACGCGCTTGATCACATAGGGCGCGATCCGCAGCGTGCCCTTGCCTGCAACAGCCACCGCGGCGTCGCGGAGTTTCGCCTCGACCCCGAACGGGATCAGCTTGACGGTCGCGATCATCTCGCCTTCGACCACCGGCTTGAAGGCGGCGAGCGTCGCAAAGGTGATGGCCTCATCGACGCCGTTGATGCGATCGACCGCGGATCGGTCCACCACCAGCACGCCGGCCTCCGCCGCAAACAGATTGGCGCGGCCGGTAAAGGCGCGCTCGACATTGACGCCCTCGCCGGCAACCGCCTGCGCGATGCCGGCGGCGGCTTCGTCCTCGGAGACGTCGCCCGCTTCCAGCCGCACCACGACGATTTCCTTGACCCCGGCCTTGTTGAGCGCCTCGACCTCGGCAGGTCCGATCGTGGTGCCCTTCTTGAGCACCAGCGCGCCCTGCCGCAACGTATGCACGGTGACGCCGCCCATCGCGTCGGCCGGACTGGCGGGACCGAACTTCATGCTGCCTGCACCTTGGCGGATTCTTTCGGCAGCCGCAGCTCGGCGGTGATCTCGGCCATGATCGAGACCGCGATCTCCGACGGCGATACCGCGCCGATCGAAAGCCCGATCGGCGCATGGATGCGCGCGATGTCGGCGTCGGACGCGCCCTGCGCCTTCAGCCGGTCGGCGCGCTTGGCATGGGTCTTTCGCGACCCGAGCGCGCCGATGTAGAAGCAGTCGCGCTCGAAAGCGTGCAGCAGCGCGGGGTCGTCGATCTTGGGATCATGCGTCACGGCGACGAAGGCGGTGTAGTGATCGATGTTGAGCGGCGGCAGCGCCACGTCAGGCCATTCGGCGATCAGCGGCACATCGGGAAAGCGCTCGGGGCTGGCAAAGGCGGTGCGCGGATCGACCACGGTGACGTCGTAATCGAGCGAGCGCGCCAGCGGCGCCAGCGCCTGGCTAATATGGACCGCGCCGACGATGACGAGCTTCGCGGTCGGCGCGTAGACGTTGAGGAACAGCTTCTTGCCGCCGCTTTCGACCATGCCGCTCTTGCCCATCCGGAGCTGTTTGGAAAGTTCGGCACTCAGCGGGTCGGTGGCGATGTCCCTGGCCTTCACCAGCCGTTGATCGCCATTGGCGACATCGGTGACCACGATGACCGGGTGGCGTGCGGCGCGCTCGATATTGACTTGCGCAAGAGTTTCCAGCCTCACGATTGCCCCACCTTCTCGACGAACACGCGGATGGTGCCGCCGCAGGACAGCCCGACATTCCAGGCGGTCTCGTCGGCGACGCCGAATTCAAGCATTTTGGGCTTGCCGCTGGCGATCACGTCCAGCGCCTCGGTAACGACAGCGCCCTCGACGCAGCCGCCGGAAACCGAGCCCAGGAACGTGCCGTCATCATTGATGACGAGGCTGGAGCCGGCCGGTCGCGGCGCCGAGCCCCAGGTCTCGACCACGGTGGCAAGCGCCACGCCGTGGCCGGCCTTCTGCCAGTTCTCGGCGGCCTGCAGAATGTCTTCGTCGCGGTTGAGCATGTAAGACCCTCCTTCAGGCGGCCGAGCGGATGCGGCTCATGTGGTGCGGCGGGGGTGGCGCCGAAAGCGCCTCGATCAGCCCTTCCATCGACGTCAAGTTATGCACCGGGCGGAATTCGTCAACGTGCGGCAGCATCATTTTGATGCCCTGCGCCTTGGCCTCGAAACCGCTGTAGCGCAGCAGGGGATTGAGCCAGATCAGGCGGCGGCAGGAGCGGTGCAGCCGGTCCATCTCGAAGGCGAGCTTGGCGTCGGCCTCGCGCTCCAGCCCGTCCGAGATCAGGAGCACGATGGCGCCCTGCCCCAGCACGCGGCGGCCCCATAATTTGTTGAAGGAGTGCAGCGAGGTGGCGATCCGGGTACCGCCGGCCCAGTCCTCCACCGACGACGAACAGCTCGCCAGCGCCTCGTCCGGGTCCTTTGCCCGCAGCGCGCGCGTCACGTTGGTCAGCCGCGTGCCGAACAGGAACACCGAGACGCGCTTGCGGGCGTCGGTGATGGCGTGGAGGAAGTGCAGGAACAGGCGGGTGTATTCGCTCATCGATCCCGATATATCGAGCAGCGCCACGATCGGCGCCGGCTTGTCGATCCGGCCGAGTTTTCGGATATCGATGATCTCGCCGCCGGTGCGAAGGCTGCTGCGCAAGGTGCGGCGCATGTCGAGGCGCAGGCCCCTGGCGTCGGGCTGGTAGCGGCGGGTGCGCAGTTCGGCCTGCGGCAGCCTCATATTGGCAATGGCGCGGGTGACCTCGGCGATCTCCGCCGCGCTCATCTGCGCAAAATCCTTCTTCTGCAGGATCTCCTTGTCGGAGACCGACAGCCGCAACTCCTCCTGCTGGACTTCCTGCTGCTCGTCGCGCATCGAGGGCTGCGCCATCGCCTCCTGCACGCGGCGGGAGGCCGGCGGCGGCTTCTTCCTGGCGTGGTCCGGCAGCGGCACCGAATCCAGCATGTGCTTCCAGTCTTCGGCGGCGCGGAAGAACAGGTCGAAGGCCTGCTCGAAGATCAGCGTATGCTCGTGACGCTTGACGAAGATCGCTTCGAGCGTGGTGTAGACATCGGCGCGGTGGCCGATCTCGATCAGCTGCAGCGCGTTCAGCGCATCGATCACCGAGCCCGGGCCGACCGGCATCCCGGCCGCGCGCAAGGCGCGGGCGAAGCCGACGACGTTGTTCGCCATGTGCCCGGTCGGCGGGTTGAGGTGATCGATGTCCGTCATAGCAAAACTAACTCCCCCGTCATTCCGAGGCGATGCGTCAGCATCGAACCCGGAATCTCGAGATTCCGGGTTCACGCTTCGCGTGCCCCGGAATGACGGCAAGGGCTACCCCTCGCTCGTCGCGTCCTTCAAAACCTTCTGCAGCGTGTCGCCCTGCATCCGCGCGATGTCGTCCTGGTATTTCAGCAGCGCGCCCAGCGTGTCGCCGACCAGTTGCGGGGTCAGCGAGCGGGCGTCGAGCTCGGTCAGCGCGGTGGCCCAGTCGATGGTTTCGGCGACACCAGGCGACTTGTAGAAATCCTGGTCGCGCAGCGCCTGCACGAAGCGGACGACCTGCTGCGACAGCTTTGCGGAAATGCCCGGTACCCGCGACTTGACGATCGCAAGCTCGCGCTCGGCCTCGGGATAATCCACCCAGTGATAGAGGCAGCGGCGCTTCAGCGCGTCGTGGATCTCGCGGGTGCGGTTCGAGGTGATGATGACGATCGGCGGCTGCGGTGCCTTGATGGTGCCGAATTCGGGGATCGTCACCTGGAAGTCGCTGAGGATTTCCAGAAGATACGCCTCGAACGCCTCGTCGGCGCGGTCGAGTTCGTCGATCAGCAGCACCGGCGCGCCGGCGACGTCAGGCTCCAGCGCCTGCAACAGCGGGCGCTTGATCAGAAAGCGTTCGGCGAAGATGTCCGAAGACAACTGCTCGCGATCGGTATCGCCGGCAGCTTCCGCAAGCCGGATCGCGATCATCTGCGCGGCGCTGCTCCACTCGTAGACGGCGGAGGCGACGTCGAGGCCCTCATAGCATTGCAGGCGGATCAGCTTGCGCCCGAGCGCCGCCGACAGCACTTTTGCGATTTCGGTCTTGCCGACGCCGGCCTCGCCTTCGAGGAACAGCGGCCGGCCCATGCGCAGCGACAGATAGGCCACCGTCGCCAGCGACCGCTCCGCGAAATAGCCGCGCGCGTTGAGAAGCTCAAGCATCCCATCGACGGATTTGGGCAGCGCCGATGCACTCATGAGACAGCCAATCTTGATGCGCCAGTAATCGGCAACTACTTCGCCGTCGCCGCTTCGACCGCGCGCCGCGTCAGCACGCCGATCAGGTGCGCGCGGTATTCGGCGCTGCCATGCAGGTCGCTGTTGAGCCCTTCCGCCGGAACCGAAATGCCGTCCAGCACCTTGTGCGAGAAGCGCTTCTTCAGGGCTTCCTCGAACGCAGTCGCGCGGAACACGCCGTCCGAGCCCGCGCCCGTCACCGCCACCCGCACGTCGGACGGCCGCTTGGCGACGAACACGCCGACCAGCGCATAGCGCGAGGCCTGGTTGCGGAACTTGATGTAGGCCGCCTTCTTCGGCAGCGGGAACATCACCTTGGTGATGATCTCGTCGCTCTCGAGCGCGGTCGTGAACAGGCCCTGGAAGAATTCCTCCGCCTTGAGGCGGCGCTTGTTGGTGACGATGGTAGCGCCGAGCGCAAGCACGGCGGCCGGATAATCCGCGGTCGGGTCGTTGTTGGCGAGCGAGCCCCCGATCGTGCCCTTATGGCGCACCGCGGGATCGCCGATCTGGCCGGCGAGTTCGGCAAGCGCCGGAATGGCTTCGCCGACGATCGCCGACGTCGCGACACTGGCATGCTTCGCCGTCGCGCCGATCACCAGCGAACGGCCCTTCATTTCGATGGTGTCGAGCCCTTCGATATGGGAGAGGTCGACCAGATGCGGCGGGCTGGCGAGCCTTTGCTTCATGACCGGCACCAACGTGTGGCCGCCGGCGATCACCTTGGCGTCTTCGTTCTTCACCAGCAGATTGGCGGCCTGCCGCACGGTCGCCGGACGATGATATTTGAATTCGTACATGAGAACTTCCTGATCGCGGGTCGCGATGAAAATCGATTAAGCGAGATCGGATTTGGCCATCGCCTTGGCGCCGGCTGCGATCGAGGTAACGATGTTCTGGTAGCCGGTGCAGCGGCAGAGGTTGCCTTCGAGCTCTTCGCGAATGACCTGGTCGGAGAGGTCGTTGCCCTTGCGATGAACCAGATCCACCGCGGTCATGATCATGCCGGGGGTGCAGAAGCCGCACTGCAAGCCGTGATGCTCGCGGAAGGCTTCCTGCATCGGGTGCAGCGGCGCGCCGTCGGCGGCCAGCCCCTCGATGGTGCGGACCTCATGTCCGTCGGCCATCACCGCCAGCGTGGTGCAGGACTTCACCGCCTTGCCGTCGAGATGCACGACGCAGGCGCCGCATTGCGAGGTGTCGCAGCCGACATGGGTGCCCGTCAGCCGGAGATTCTCTCGCAGAAACTGGACCAGCAGGGTACGGGGATCGATATTGGCGTTTACGGGATTACCGTTCACGATCAGGGAAATCTTGGCCATCAGCACTCTCTTGGGCTGCACAGTCGCATATCAGCCGCGCAGGCGTTTTTATAGTCATTCCAAAGCCCATAATATGGGCCATCCCGGTAATGAGCAACCTCAGGAGCCCCTCGCCTGGAGCATGGCCTGAGTGACTTGACGGGGCCGGTTCGGCAGGGCCGGCAGCGCAGGAATCAGCCTCGGGGCAGCCTCTGGATCAAAATTAGCCCTGCACTGCCTTGCCGAAATTGGCGAAGAATTCGTCGGCCAGCTTCTTGGCCGCGCCGTTGATCAGCCGCTGTCCGAGCTGGGCCAGCTTGCCGCCGATCTGCGCCTCGACATTGTAGCTGAGAAGCGTGCCGCCATCCTTCTCCGACAGCGCCACCGTGGCGCCCCCCTTGGCAAAGCCGGCGACGCCGCCCTCGCCCTCGCCCGAGATCTTGTAGCCGTTGGGCGGGTCGAGGTCGCTCAGCATGACCTTGCCCTTGAAGCGGGCCGAGACCGGGCCGACCTTCATCTTGGCGGTCGCGCGGAAGCCGTTGTCCTCGGTCCTTTCCAACTCCTCGCAGCCGGGGATGCAGGCCTTCAGCACTTCCGGATCGTTCAGCTTGGCCCACACCGCCTCGCGCGACGCCGCAAGCTGGACTTCGCCATTCATCGTCATCGCCATGGGGGTGCCTCCCGAGATCCACACTTAACTTGATTTCCCCAAGTAAAGCACGCCCGGGGCAAAAGGAAGGGCGATAAGCAATGCAAATTCGCACCTGCAACAAGTGCAGGGCGACAAGGGCATTGGCATGGGGAGGCCGGGATGGTTAGGTCGCCCGCAGATGAGTACGCCCCTCTCCCCGCTGCTTGCCCCGATGCTGTCGAGCGCTGCGATGCGCGCGGTCTGCGACGATGCCGCGACCCTGCAGAACATGCTGGATTTCGAGGCGGCGCTGGCGCGTGCCGAGGCCGCCGTCGGGGTGATTCCGGAGAGTGCCGCGGGGTCGATCACGAAAGCGTGCAAGGCCGAATCATTCGATATCGCCGCGCTGGCCGATGCCGCGACGAGGTCCGGTAACCTCGCCATCCCCCTCGTCAAGGCGCTGACCTCCAGCGTCGCCAGGGCGGATGCCGATGCCGCGCGCTACGTCCATTGGGGGGCGACCAGCCAGGACGTGATCGATACCGGCACCATGCTCGGCCTGCGCGCCGGGATCGATGCCCTGCTCGCGGATATCGATCGTGCGATCGCGGGCTTTGCCGGACTGGCACGCCGGCACCGCGATACGGCGGTGGTCGCCCGGACCTGGCTGCAACATGCGCTGCCGATGCCGTTCGGACTGAAGCTTGCCGAATATGCCGCGGCCCTCCACCGCTCGCGCGTGCGACTGAGGCGCCTGCCCAGCGAGACGCTGGCGCTGCAATTCGGTGGCGCCGCCGGTACGCTTGCCGCGCTCGGCGACAAGGGATTGCAGGTCGCCGAACGGCTGGCCGGCGAATTGAAACTGCCCCTGCCCGATGCGCCCTGGCACACCCACCGCGACCGCATCGCGGAAGCGGCCTCGGTATTCGCCATCCTTGCCGGCACCTGCGGCAAGATAGCGCGCGACGTTTCGCTGATGATGCAGACCGATGTCGGCGAAGCCTTCGAACCATCAGGGGAAGGCCGCGGCGGCTCCTCCACCATGCCGCACAAGCGCAATCCGGTGGCGGCCGCCGGTGCGCTGGCCGCGGCGACCATGGCGCCCAACCTCGCCGCGACGATCTTTGCGGCGCAGGTGCAGGAGCACGAGCGCAGCGCCGGCCCCTGGCACGCGGAATGGCCGACACTACCGACGCTGCTGCTGGTGACGTCAGGCGGATTGGCGGCGATCGTCGATATCGCGGAAGGGCTGGAAGTCGACGCCGAACGCATGCGGCAAAACCTCGACGCCACCCATGGGCTGATCATGGCCGAAGCGGTGGCGATGCGGCTGGCCGGGAAGATCGGCAAGAGCGATGCGCATCACCTGGTCGAGGCCGCCAGCAAGAAGGCGGTCAAGGACAGGTCGCATCTGCGCAACGTGCTGCAGGCGGATGCCAAGGTCACGGCGCAGCTCGGCACTGAAGAGATTGCAAAACTGTTCGAGCCGATGGCCTATCAGGGCGCTTCGCAGGCCCTGATCGACCGCCTGCTCGCTTCCCTGGAAGACCGATAAGACACCGGAGACCTCCCATGCCGATGATCGACGCCGACGGCTGCCTGCTCAACGTATCCGTCGAAGGCCGCGACGGCGGACCGACGCTGATGCTGTCGAATTCCTTGGGCTCGACCATGCAGATGTGGGAGCCGCAGATGAAGGCGCTGACGCAGGTGTTCCGCGTCGTCCGCTACGACCGCCGCGGCCATGGCAAGTCGAGCGTGCCGCCGGGCCCCTACTCGCTGGAACGCTTCGGCCGCGACGTGCTGGCGATCCTCGACGATCTCAATATCGCGAAGGCGCACTGGTGCGGCCTGTCGATGGGCGGCATGATCGGGCAATGGCTTGGCGCCAACGCGCCCGACCGGTTCGGCAAGATCATCCTCGCCAACACCACCTGCTATTACCCGGACCCGACGCGCTGGAACGACCGCATCAGGGCGGTGAAGGAAGGCGGCATTGCCGCGGTCGCCGACGCCGTGCTGGCGGGTTGGCTGACGGCGGATTTCCGCGAGCGGCAGCCGCAGGTCGCAGCCAGCATGAAGGCGATGATGCTGACGACGCCGGTCGAGGGCTACATCGCCTGCTGCGAGGCGCTGTCGACGTTGGACCAGCGCGAGCTTCTTCCTAAAATCAAGAACCCGACGCTGATCATTGCCGGACGTCACGACATGTCGACGACGATCGCGGACGGAGAATTCATGCGCAGCCGGATTCCCGGTGCGAGCATGACCATCCTCGACGCCGCCCATATTTCCAATGTCGAGCAGCCGCACGCCTTCACCGATGCGGTGATCGGATTTCTGACGCAACGCTAGCAACCACGGATGTCATTGCGAGCGAAGCGAAGCAATCCATCTCACGGCTTGCGGAAACATGGATTGCTTCGTCGCTTCGCTCCTCGCAATGACGGGAGGAGAACCAATGGACGACAAGCAACGCCGCGACGACGGCATGGCGCAGCGCCGAAGAGTGCTCGGCAATGAATGGGTCGACAAGTCGATCAAGAACCGCAACGCGTTCAACACCGATTTCCAGGACCTGATCACCCGCTATGCCTGGGGCGACATCTGGACCCGGCCGCATTTCGACCACCGCACCCGCCGCGTGCTCGTAATCGGCACCATGGTGGCGCTCGGGCAATGGGATGAATTCCGCCTGCATGTGCGTGCGGCGCTGGCCGAGGGCGGCTTCACGCCCGACGACATCAAGGAAATCCTGCTGCAGCAGGCGATCTATTGCGGCGTGCCGGCGGCCAACCATGCGGTCAAGGAAGCGGGCGCGATCATCGCCGAACTAGCTATGTTGAAGACCTAGCTTCCCCGATGCCGAACCCTCGTGTCCCGGACGCGGCGCGAAGCGCCGCCGGGATGGTTGCGGGGGAACAGCGGTTCCGGTCGCGATGATCGCAAGGCAAAGGCATGGCCGGACCGTGGCGCTGGAACCGCACTTGCCGAACAAGCTCTGTACAAGCCGATAAAGCCGCCCCCCGCGCTGTTGCCGCCCCCGGTTCCCACCTGTTAGAAAACGCCACGACGCGTCGTCATGGGCTGCCGGAGCTCTCGCCGCGTCCCCGGACAAAAACGGCAGCGCATGGATTATTTCGCCCAGCAACTGATCAACGGCCTCGTGCTCGGTTCGATCTACGGCCTGATCGCCATCGGCTACACGATGGTCTACGGCATCGTCGGCATGATCAATTTCGCCCATGGCGATATCTTCATGATCGGCGGCTTCATCGCCCTGATCACCTTCCTGATCCTCATCTCGTTCGGGCTCACCGCCATTCCGCTGATCCTGCTGGTCATGCTGCTGGTGTCGATGGCGATCACCGCGCTCTATGGCTGGACGGTGGAGCGCATCGCCTACCGGCCGCTGCGGCATTCATTCCGCCTGGCGCCGATGCTCTCCGCCATCGGCATGTCTTTCGTGCTGACCAATTATTCGCAGGTCGCCCAGGGCGCGCGCGTAAAACCGGTGCCGCCGATCATCACCGGCGGCCACACCCTGCATGAGGGCGCCGATGGCTTCAATGTGCAGCTCTCCAACATTCAGATCGTCGTCGTGGTCACGACCGTGGTGCTGCTCGCGCTGTTCACCTGGCTGGTGTCGCGCACGCGGCTCGGGCGCGACATGCGCGCCTGCGAGCAGGACCAGACCATGGCCTCGCTGCTCGGCGTCGACGTCGACCGCACCATCTCCATGACCTTCGTGATCGGGGCGGCGCTCGCGGCGGTCGCCGGCATGATGTACCTGCTCTATTACGGGCTGGTCGATTTCTTCATGGGCTTCGTCGCCGGCATCAAGGCGTTCACCGCTGCCGTGCTCGGCGGCATCGGTTCGCTGCCCGGCGCGATGCTGGGCGGACTTCTGATCGGGCTGATCGAGACGCTGTGGTCGGCCTATTTCTCGGTCGAGTACAAGGACGTCGCCGCGTTCTCGATCCTGATCGTGGTCCTGATCTTCCTTCCGACCGGCCTGCTCGGCCGGCCTGAAGTCGAAAAAGTCTGACGGGCGATAGCGTGAGCGCAAACCCCGCCCCCACCTCGCGCGCTCCCGGCGCCGCCTTCATCCTCAAGAAGTCGCTGATCAGCGCGCTGGTTGCGCTGGTGCTGTTCTCGCTGATGATCGGTATCCGCACCGAAGCGGGATCGGACGGACAGTTGACCTACTGGACGCGCTTCGGCGACCTCGCCGCCATCGTCGCGGCGGTGTTCGGCGGCAGCATCGTCATCGAGCTGCTGCGGCAATGGTGGGGACCGGTCGATACCGCACGGGTCGTCCCTGCCCCGGTGCAGAACGCCGTCTCGCTCGCCGGACGCTTCGTCGCCCCGGTGCTCTTGGTGTTCACCTTCCTGGTGCCGGTGCTGTTCTACGACCAGCGCTACATTCTCGACCTCGGCATCCTCGTGCTCACCTACGTCATGCTCGGATGGGGGCTGAATGTGGTGGTCGGCCTCGCCGGCCTGCTCGACCTCGGCTATGTCGCGTTCTACGCGGTCGGTGCCTATTCCTACGCGCTGCTCGCCACCAATTTCGGCCTGTCGTTCTGGGTCTGCCTGCCGCTCGCCGGCATTCTCGCAGCGTTCTGGGGCGTGCTGCTCGGCTTTCCCGTGCTGCGGCTGCGCGGCGACTATCTCGCCATCGTCACGCTGGCCTTCGGCGAGATCATCCGCCTCGTCATCATCAACTGGCAGAGCCTGACCGGCGGACCGAACGGCGTCACCGGCATTCCGCGGCCGACCCTGTTCGGTATTCCGCTCACGCCGGGCGACGATGGGCTGGCGGCGCTGCTCGGCATCGAATTCTCGCCGACCCACCGCATCGTGTTCCTGTTCTATCTGATCCTGGCGCTGGCGCTCGTCACCAACTGGGTCACGATCCGGTTGCGCCGGTTGCCGATCGGCCGCGCCTGGGAGGCGCTGCGCGAGGACGAAGTCGCCTGCCGCGCGCTCGGCATCAACACCACCACGACCAAGCTGACGGCGTTTGCGACCGGGGCGATGTTCGGCGGCTTTGCCGGCGCGTTCTTCGCAACGAGGCAGGGCTTCATCAGCCCTGAGTCCTTCACCTTCCAGGAATCGGCGCTGGTGCTGGCGATCGTGGTCCTGGGCGGCATGGGCTCGCAGCTCGGCGTCGCGCTCGCCGCGCTCACGATGATTGGCGGCTTCGAGCTGTTCCGCGGGCTCGACCAGTACCGCATGCTGGTGTTCGGCATGGCGATGGTGCTGTTGATGATCTGGCGGCCGCGCGGCCTGATCGGCCATCGCGCGCCGACCGTGTTCCTCAAGCGCCAGCAAGCGATCTCGTCCGACCTCGTCAAGGAGGGCCACGGATGAGCGACGCTCCGATCCTCTCCGTCGATCGCCTGTCGATGCGCTTCGGCGGCATCGTCGCCGTCAACGAGCTTTCCTTCAATGCCGAGCGGCGCAGGATCACCGCATTGATCGGCCCGAACGGCGCCGGCAAGACCACCGTCTTCAACTGCATCACCGGCTTCTACAAGCCGACCTCCGGCGCCATCCGCCTGACGCAGGACGACGGCCATGTGACACGGCTCGAACGTCTCAACGATTTCCGGATCGCCAAGCTCGCCCGCGTCGCCCGCACCTTCCAGAACATCCGCCTGTTTCCCGGCATGACGGCGCTGGAGAACCTGATGGTGGCGCAGCACAACGCGCTGATGCGCGCCTCCGGCCTGACGTTCCTCGGCCTGATCGGCGCGCCGTCCTGGCGCCAGGCCGAACGGGCCGCGATCGATCTTGCGCGCACCTGGCTCGACCGCATCGGGCTGCTCGATCGCGCCGACGACGCCGCCGGCAACCTGCCCTACGGCGACCAGCGGCGGCTGGAGATCGCGCGCGCGATGTGCACCGAGCCGGCGCTGCTCTGCCTCGACGAGCCGGCCGCCGGCCTCAATGCGCGCGAGAGCGCGGCGTTGAGCGAATTGCTGCTTTCGATCCGCGCCGACCGGGGCACCTCGATCCTCCTGATCGAGCACGACATGAGCGTGGTGATGGAAATCTCCGACCATGTCGTGGTGATGGACCATGGCGTGAAGATATCAGAGGGCACGCCGAAGCAGATCCGCGACGACCCCAAGGTGATCGCCGCCTATCTCGGCACCGACGAGGAAGAAGCCATCGCGGTGATGGAGAGCGGCACGTGAGCGCGTCGCCTGCAACTCCCCTGCTCGCGATCCGCTCGCTGCGCGCGGCCTATGGCAAGATCGAGGCGCTGAAGGGCGTCGATATCGTTATCAACGCGGGAGAGATCGTCGCGCTGATCGGGGCCAATGGCGCCGGCAAGTCGACGCTGATGATGACGATCTTCGGCCGGCCGCGCGCCCGCTCCGGACGCATCGAGTTCGACGGCAAGGACATTACCGCCGTGCCGACGCATGAGATCGCGCGGCTGCGCATTGCGCAATCGCCCGAGGGTCGCCGCATCTTCCCGCGCATGAGCGTGGCGGAAAACCTTCAGATGGGCGCCGATGCCACCGACTCCAGCGAGGCCGACCGGGCGAACGGGCTGGAGCGCGTCTTCGCGCTGTTCCCGCGCCTGAAGGAACGCATGACCCAGCGCGGCGGCACGCTCTCCGGCGGCGAGCAGCAGATGCTGGCGATCGGCCGCGCTTTGATGAGCCGGCCGCGCCTTCTGATGCTGGACGAGCCGTCGCTTGGGCTCGCGCCCCTGATCGCGCGGCAGATTTTCGATGCGATCAGGACGCTGAACCGGCAGGACGGGCTGACAGTCCTGATCGTCGAACAGAACGCCAACCACGCGCTGAAGCTGGCCCACCGCGGCTACGTCATGGTCAATGGCCTGATCACCTTGTCAGGAACCGGCAGCGAACTGCTGCAGCGCCCGGAAATCCGTGCCGCCTATCTCGAAGGCGGCCGGCGGGAGTAACGGCTGGCCCGCCCGCCCTGCACGCTGCGGCAAGATGCTGCGAGCCGGCCGTGGATTTGCCCGAAAATTGCCGATGACTTCGTCATAAAATCAGCCGACAATGGGCGGGATTTTCGTACCCGGGCCCGCCGGGTATTTCCCGAAATCGACTGACCTGCGAGGATCTCTCATGAAATCTCTGAAACTTATCGGCCTGGCCTTGGGCGCATCGTTGGCGCTGTCGACAACGGCGCTGGCGCAGGACATCTCTATCGCAGTGGCCGGCCCGATGACGGGCGGCGAATCCGCGTTCGGCCGGCAGATGAAGAACGGCGCCGAACAGGCAGTGGCCGACATCAACGCCGCCGGCGGCGTGCTCGGCAGGAAGCTCGCGCTGCAGGTCGGCGACGATGCCTGCGATCCCAAGCAGGCGCGCTCGGT
>NZ_DAINNI010000122.1:0-13948 GCF_036735945.1 Bradyrhizobium sp.
GGCTGCCGTAGCCGACGATGGCGACCTTCTTGCCCTTGATCAGGTTCAGGTCGGCATCACGATCGTAATAAACACGCATGGTCGTTTCCTCAATCGATGGCCAAAATCGGCCGGTTAATCAGGCATTTGAGTGGGTGGTGACCGCCGGTCGCCCGCGAATTTCCGGCGTTGTCTAGAGCATTTTCCGTCTCAAAGGAAACCCGTTTCTGCATGGCGCGGTGCGGCATCATGCGTTCATGAAGACCGGATAGAGCGAGGCCAGCAGCAATACCGCCATCACGACATTGAAGGCCCGTACCGCCAGCCGCGAGGTCAGGACCGGCCGCAGCGCCGATCCGAACAGGGCCCAGGCGGTGCAGGACAGGATGCCCAGAATGAGGCTGAGGCCGACCTGGATCGCGATGTTCCAGGGGTAGGTCGCGATGGCGGCATAGGCGGTGATGGTGCCGATCACCATGACCCAGCCCTTGGCGTTGACCCACTGGAACATGGCGGCGCCCCAGAACGTCATCGGCCGTCCCCGGCTCCTGTCCTCCTCCGCCGACGGCGGCTCAGACATCGCGATCGCCCAGGCCAGGTAGATCAAATAGGCCGCCCCGGCATATTTCAGGATGGTCTGCAGCACCGGATAGGCGATGAAGATGGTGCCGAGCCCGATCCCGACCGCGCCGATCATGAAGGCAAACCCCACGGTGATGCCCATGATGTGCGGGATGGTCGGGCGGAAGCCGTAAGTGAGGCCCGAGGACAGCAGCATGATGTTGTTCGGCCCCGGCGTGAAAAACATCACGGTGGCGAACAGCACGAAGGCGATCAGCAGGGAATTCGACATCGGGGCCTCATGCGATCTTTGGCAGCGCTTGTTTTTCTGAAGCCTGAGCACGCTTCGACAGCAGCATGACGGCGATGCCGCCGACCACGGTGACCATGCCGGCCAGCCGCAGAGGCCCGAAGGTTTCGCCGAACGTAACGCTCGACGCAGCCGAGCCGACGAAGGGCACCAATAGCGCGAACGGCACCACCTGCGCCGCCGGGTAGTCCCGCAGCAGCCTGCCCCACAGCCAGTACGCGATGCTGGTCGAGACGCTGCCAAGCCCGATCACGCACAACAGGCCTGTCAGCGACATGTGGGTCAGCGCTTGCCAGGTCGGCTGCGGGCCGTTGGTGATCAGCGTCAGCACGAACAGCGGCACAGCGGCGACCAGGCAGAGCCATGCGAACAGGTCGAACATCGGCACATCCTGCGCGCGGCGCAGCAACAGGTTGCCGGCCGCAAAACTCAGCGGCGAGATCATCAGGATCGCGAAGGCGCCGACGCTGAAATCGTAGCCGACGGTGCCGCAGATCATCAGCAGGCCTACGGTGGCAATGGCAATGCCGACGGTCTGCCACACCCCCGGCCGCTCGCGGAACAGCAGCGCGGCAAAGCCGATGGTGAACAGCGCCTGGCTCTGCACGATCACGCTGGAAAGGCCGACCGGGACCCCATGCGCGATGGCAAACGCCTGCGCCAGAAACTGCCCGAGGAACAGCGTGGAACTGATCGCGGCCAGCACCACAAATGAAACCTTCGGCCGCGCCACGAACAGGCAGGGCAAGGCGGCGATGGCGAAGCGCAGCGTCGTCATCAGTTCCGGCGAAAACTCGTTCAGCGCGATCCGGCTGGCGACAAAGGCGAGCCCCCAGATCACCGCAACGAGCACGGCGATGCCAACATCGGCCGGTTTCATTTTTTTCTAGCTCTGTTGATCCGGCTTCGGTTTGCGCAGGAGATAGGTGCCGTGCATCGGCGCGTGATAATCGACCGATTCGATGGTGAAGCCGATATCGGTCAGCATGCGCTCGATCACCCAGCCGAACGTCGAGTATTCGTCGCGCATATGGGCGACGACGCCCTCGCGCTGGAACTCGTGGTTCTTGATGGTGAACTCGGCCCACTGCTCGACGTCGCGCTCGACGCCGTCGGGCATGCTGACGAACACGATGTCGCGCAGATAGAAATTCGCACCGGGCTTCAGTGCGGCGAAGATGCGCGCCAGCGCCACCGCCTTCCAGAAGTCAGGCAGGTGATGCAGCGTGAACTCGCTGACGATCAGGTCATAGGAGTTCGGCTGGTAGGCGAAGCTGAGCATGCCGGCCGGCTGGGTGCGGATCGCCGCCTTGCGGTCGCGCGCGTAGATGTTGGCGAGCGCCAGCATCGCCGGCGAAATGTCTATGGCGTCGACCTCGGCGCCCATCAGCGCCGCCTCGCAGGCCAGCACGCCGTTGCCGCAACCGATATCGGCCACCCGCCAGCCGCGCTGCACGCCGAGCATGTTCAGCGCCGCCCGCGCACGCTCGTCATTGTCGTCATGCCGGTCGTAGATCGAGGCAACCGCGGAATCGAGCCCGAGCCGCCGTCGTTCAGTGTAATACCAGTCCCGCGCCAGCATGGTTCACATCCCTTCGGGTCCGCGCCCGATCGCCGCAACCCCGGTACGCGACACCTCGACAAGGCCGAGCGGGCGCATCAGGTCGATGAATTGGCTGATTTTTGCCGAATTGCCTGTGATCTCGAACACAAAACTCTCGATCGTCGCGTCGATGACGCGGGCGCGGAATGCGTCCGCCAGCCGCAGCGCCTCGACCCGGTGGTCGCCGCTGCCGCGCACCTTCACCATCGCAAGCTCGCGCTCGATCGAACGGCCCATGATCGTCATATCGACGACGCGGTAGACCGGGATCATGCGGTCGAGCTGATGCTTGATCTGCTCGATCACCATCGGCGTGCCCGTGGTGACGATGGTGATGCGTGAGAGATGCTTCTGGCTCTCGGTCTCCGACACGGTGAGACTGTCGATGTTGTAGCCGCGTCCCGAGAACAGGCCGATCACGCGCGCGAGCACGCCGGGCTCGTTCTGCACCAGCACCGAGAGCGTGTGCGTCTCGTTCGGATCGTGGCGATCTTCCAGGAAGTAGGCGGATGCGGGCTGGTTCATGGTCGTCCCCTTGAATGCTTTCTCGTCACGCCACGGCGCGCTTACCGGTGGAAGTGACCTCCGTCCCGACCCAGTTGCGGAACAGATCAAAATCGATATTGCCGCCCGACAGGACCAGGCCGACGCGCTTGCCGGCGAGCTTTGGCCTTTCCTGCAGGGCCGCGGCGAGCGCGGCCGCGCCGGCGCCCTCGGCGAGATTATGCGTATCGGTCCAGTAGGCGCGCACGGCTGCTGCGACCTCGTCGTCCGTGACCTGCACGATGTGCGAGGCGCCCTTGCGGATCACCGCGAGCGCATCGGCGACGGGAACGCGGGTCGCCATGCCGTCGGCCAGCGTGTTGCTGGTCTCCGTCGTCACGACCTTGCCAGCGGCAAACGACAGCGCGTAGGACGGCGCCTCGGTCGACTGCACGCCGACGATCTCGGTTTTGCGGCCGAGCAGGTCGCGCGCCATGATGCAGCCGCAGATGCCGGAGCCCTGCCCGATCGGCACATAGAGCACGTCGAGATCGGGCGCCGCGCGCAGCAGTTCGAGCGCGTAGGTCGCAACCCCGAGCACGAGGTCCGGATGGAACGACGGCACCATGTGCAGGCCGTCGAACTGGGCGCGGCGTTGCGCCTCTTCGGCCGCCGCCTGAAAATCCTCGCCATGTTCGACGAGCTCGGCGCCGAACGCGCGCATGGCGCGGTTCTTCTCGACCGAATTGCCTTTCGGCACATAGATGACCGCGCGAACGCCGTGGCGGCCGGCGGCGAAAGCCAGGCTCTGGCCGTGATTGCCGCGCGTCGCCGAAATGATGCCCGGAATGTTCGCCCGCTCGCGCTTCAGGCGGTCGAGATAGACCAGTCCGCCGCGCACCTTGAACGCGCCGATCGGCGTGTGGTTCTCATGCTTGACGACGACCTGCGTGCCGAGCCGCTCGGCCAGCAGCGGCCAGGCGTGCGCCGGCGTCGCCGGCACCGCCTGCCCCACGATCTCATGCGCGCATTCGAGTTCGGCGAGGTCAAACACTTCTCGATCCTCTCGCACGCTTGTCATCCCCGCGAAGGCGGGGATCCAGTATTCCAGAGGCGGTCGAATAAGACCGAGACGCCGCAGCGTACTGGATCGCCCGGTCGAGCCGGGCGATGACAGTGGAGTTTGTGCTTAACATCCTCACACCAGCGCCTTGCCGCCGGCGAAGGCCGCGGCCGTTGCCTCGTCGGTGGCTTCCACCGGCAGCAGCATTTCATTGTGCGCCTTGCCGGACGGAATCATCGGGAAGCAGTTTTCCAGCGCGGCGACGCGGCAATCGAACAGCACCGGGCGCTTGACCTTGATCATCTCCCTGAGCGCGCCGTCGAGATCGCCGGGCTTGATCGCCTGCAGGCCGACGCAGCCGAACGCATCCGCCAGCTTGACGAAATCAGGCAGCGCCTCCGAATAGGAGTGCGACAGGCGGTTGCCGTGCAGCAGTTGCTGCCACTGCCGCACCATGCCCATGTACTGGTTGTTCAGGATGAAAATCTTGATCGGCAGTTCATACTGAACCGCCGTCGACATCTCCTGCATGGTCATCTGCACCGAGGCATCGCCCGCGATGTCGATCACGAGGCTGTCGGGATGCGCGACCTGCACGCCGAGCGCGGCCGGCAGGCCGTAGCCCATGGTGCCGAGCCCGCCCGACGTCATCCAGCGATGCGGCTCCTCGAAGCCGAAGAACTGCGCCGCCCACATCTGGTGCTGGCCGACCTCGGTCGTGATGTAGGTGTCGTGGCCCTGCGTCGCCTCGAACAGCTTCTGGATGGCGTATTGCGGCAGGATGATCTCATTGTTCTTCTTGTAGGACAGCGAGTTGCGCGCGCGCCACTTGGCGATCTCCTGCCACCAGGCCTTGATGTCGGGCTTCTTCGCTTCCGCCTTGAACACCTGCAAGAGGTCGCCGAGCACGTTGGCGGCATCGCCGATGATCGGCACGTCGACGCGGATGTTCTTGTTGATCGAGGACGGATCGATGTCGATGTGGATCTTCTTCGAGCCCGGCGAGAACGCGTCGGTGCGGCCGGTGATGCGGTCGTCGAAGCGCGCGCCGATGCACAGCATGACGTCGCAATCATGCATCGCCATGTTGGCTTCGTAGGTGCCGTGCATGCCGAGCATGCCGAGCCAGTTCTTGCCGGATGCCGGATAGGCGCCCAGCCCCATCAGCGTCGAGGTGATCGGGAAGCCGGTAACTTCGACCAGCTCGCGCAACAGCCTGGACGCTTCGGTTCCGGAATTGATGACGCCGCCGCCGGAATAGATCACCGGCCGCTTGGCGGAAGCCAATAACGCCACCGCCTTGCGGATCAGCTGCGCATCGCCCTTCAGGCGCGGGGCGTAGGAAACGTGCACGTCGGACTTGCGCGGCGGATGATAGGTGCCGGTTGCGAATTGCACGTCCTTGGGCACATCGACCAGCACCGGGCCGGGACGGCCCGAGGTCGCGACGTAGAACGCCTCATGCAGCACCTTCGCCAGATCGTTGACGTCGCGGACCAGCCAGTTGTGCTTGGTGCAGGGACGGGTGATGCCGACGGTGTCGCATTCCTGGAACGCGTCATTGCCGATCAGGTGAGTGGGAACCTGTCCGGTGATGCAGACCAGCGGGATCGAATCCATCAGCGCGTCCGTCAGCGGCGTCACCATGTTGGTGGCGCCGGGGCCCGACGTCACCAGCACCACGCCGGGCTTGCCGGTCGAGCGCGCATAGCCCTCGGCCGCATGGCCCGCGCCCTGCTCGTGCCGCACCAGGATGTGCTCGACCTCGCTCTGCTGGAAAATCTCGTCATAGATCGGAAGCACCGCGCCGCCGGGATAGCCGAAGAGGTGCTGGACGCCATGATCGATGAGCGCGCGAACGATCATCGCGGCGCCGGTCATCTGATTGGGGTCGTTGCTCTGGTCGGTCATGGTCTGCTCCGGATGCGCTGTTGCCAGCGGCTTTTGGTCTGTTTCGGGAAATAAAAAAGGGCCCGAGAGGCCCATGCACACCGCCTGAATGTGGGTGGCCGTCAGCCACCCCCGGCGGTGCGCCTGGGTACGACTACGATAAGGGCAAGTTTGGTAATAATATTACGCATTTTGCGGCTCGGACTTCCCAAAGATTGCGCGGGTTATACCGCCCGTTCCCCGGAAGTCAAGGGATAGGACGCTTTCGGCCCGATTTAGTCAGTGTAACTGCGTTCCGGACGTTCGGCGAGGGGGAATTTCACGCGGTGCAGCTATGCAGCATCGCTTCGAGGTCAACCCAGGCTGAGCGATCCCCTCGCCGCCTCTGGCGTCACCCATTCAAATTCCGGCAGTTGATGCCGGAACCAGGTGAATTGCCGCTTGGCGTAATGGCGGGTGTCGGCGCGGCCGGTCTCGGCGGCCTGATCGCGCGTGACCTCGCTGCTCAGATAGCGGATCAACGCCGGCACGCCGTGGGCCTTCATCGCCGGCAGCAGCGGATCGAGCTTGCGCGCGGCAAGCGCTGCGACCTCCTCCAGTGCGCCGGCCTCGAGCATCGTATCGAACCGCGCATCGATCTGCGCGTAGAGCTGGTCCCGTTCGGGTGCCAGGAACAGCGCCGTGAAATCCCCCGGCGGCAATAGCGGCGGCAGGCCTTCGCGGTGCCAGTCCGGCAGCGCGCGGCCGGTCGCCTCGATCACCTCCAGCGCCCGCGCAATCCGGGTACGATCGCGGGGCTTGAGCCGCTCGGCGGAGACCGGATCGCGCCGCGCCAGTTCGGCATGCAGCGCCTCGACACCACAGCGCTCCAGCCGGGCGCGCACGTCCTCGCGGATCTCGGGTCGGATCGGCGGCACCGCCGACAGGCCCCGCGTCAGCGCCTTGAAATAGAGGCCGGAACCGCCGATGAAGATCGGCAGCCGCTTTGCCGCCCGCGCCTCGGCCAGCACCTTTTCGGCATCCGCCACCCAGGCGCCGGCCGAGAAATTGACGGATGCATCGACGTGACCATAGAGCCGGTGCGGCGCACGCGCCTCCTCCGCCACCGTCGGCCGCGCCGTGATGATGCGCAGATCGCGGTAGACCTGCATGGAATCGGTATTGATGACGATTCCGCCGGTCTTTTGCGCCAGTTCGAGCGCCAGGGCCGACTTGCCGCTGGCGGTCGGCCCTGCGATAAGCACGGCCTTGTTCAAATCGAGCCGATACGCCTGCATGTCCCTCGTCGCCACCCTCATCTGCAACCCGGCCAATCCCGCGCTCGACAGCACCATCGTCGACGGCGCGCTGGCCGTGCTCCCCTCGCCCGGCACGGCGGAATGGCTGTTCAACGAAGTGGCAGTCGACATTCCCTTCGACCATCAGGTCAAGAGCCCGGACGAGATCAAGGCGATCGAAACCCGCCTGCAGCAGGCGCGCGGCGATTTTCCGATCGACATTGTCGTGCAGCCTGCGGCCTTCAGGCGCAAGAAGCTTTTTCTGGCCGACATGGATTCCACCATGATCGGCCAGGAATGCATCGACGAGCTGGCCGACTTCGCCGGGCTGAAGGCGCATGTGGCAGCCATCACCGAGCGCGCGATGCGCGGCGAAATCGAGTTCGAGCCGGCGCTGCGCGAGCGCGTCGCGCTGTTGAAGGATCTCCCGGTCGGCGTCGTCGACGAGGTGCTGGCCAGGCACATCACGTTGACACCGGGCGGCCGCGAGCTGGTCATGACCATGCGCGCCAACGGCGCCTACACCTGCCTGATCTCGGGCGGCTTCACGCCGTTCACCAACGCGGTCGCGGCGAAGATCGGCTTTCAGGAAAACCGCGCCAACGTGCTGCAGCTACGCGACGGCAAATTCACCGGCGAGGTGGCCGAGCCGATCCTCGGCCGCGCCGCCAAGCTGGCGACGCTGATCGAGCTTCGCGAATCCTTCGACCTCGACGAGATCGATACGCTGGTCACCGGCGACGGCGCCAACGACCTCGGCATGATCCAGGCGGCGGGACTCGGCGTCGCCTACCACGCCAAGCCGGCGGTAGCGACCGCCGCCGCCGCACGGATCGACCATGGCGACCTCACGGCGCTGCTCTATGCGCAGGGATATCGGCGCGAGGAGTTTGTGGAGGGATAAGAATTTGGCGTCGTCCCTGCGAACGCAGGGACCCATACCGCGTTGTCCTATCGATCAAAGCCAGATGGCTGACGTCTTCCAAAACAATTAGTGCCGCGGCGTATGGGTCCCTGCGTTCGCAGGGACGACAGCGTTGTTCGGGTCGCCCTACTGCACGCTCAGCGCCACGAACCGCAGTTCGCCCTCGCCGTTCGACACCAGCAGCAGCACCGACTTCTTGCCGTCCTTCTTGAGCTGGTCGACCCGCTTCTTGATGTCGGCGGCACTGGTGACGGCTTCCTGCGCCACCTCGACGATGACGTCGCCGGCGGAGAGCCGCTTCTCGGCGGCGTCCGAGGTGCCATCGACGCCGGTGATGATGACGCCCTTGACGCTCTCCTTGATTTTGTACTTCGTTCGCAGATCCTTGCTCAGCGCAGCAAGGTCGAGGCCGAGCGCCTTTTGCGTCACCGGCTTCTCAGTTGGCTCGTCCTTGGTCTTGGCGGCGGCCTGCTGCACCTTGTCATTGTCCTCCAGGCGCCCGAGCGTGACCTTGCGGCTCTCCTCCTTGCCCTTGCGGATGATGACGACGTCGACCTCCTTGCCGACCGCGGTGTCGGCAACGACGCGCGAGAGATCCTTCGGGTCCTTGACGTCCTTGCCGTCGAACTTGACGACGACGTCGCCGGGCTCGATGCCGGCGGGCTTCGCCGGACCCTTGTCGTCGACGCCGGCCACCAGCGCGCCGCGGGCAGGCTTGATGCTGAGGCTTTCGGCGATCTCGTCCGTGACCTGCTGGATGCGCACGCCGAGCCAGCCGCGGCGCAGTTCGCCGAACTGCCGGAGCTGGTCGACGACGCCGGCCACCGTCTTCGACGGCACCGCGAAACCGAGCCCGATCGAGCCGCCGGTCGGCGAGATGATCAGCGTGTTGACGCCGACCACTTCGCCCTCGAGGTTGAACAACGGTCCGCCGGAATTGCCGCGGTTGATGGAGGCGTCGGTCTGGATGTAGTTGTCGTACGGTCCCTGGCTGATGTCGCGGTTGCGCGCCGACACGATGCCGGCGGTGACGGAGCCACCGAGGCTGAACGGGTTGCCGATCGCTATCACCCATTCGCCGAGCCGCAGCTTGTCGGAATCGCCGAACTTCACCGCGTTGACCGGCTTCACCGGCTTGAACTTCAGCACCGCGATGTCGGTCTTCTTGTCGACGCCGACCAGCTCGGCCCTGATCTTGGTGCCGTCGTTCATGATCACGTTGATCTCGTCGGCATCCGCGATGACGTGATTGTTGGTGACGACGACGCCGGAGGCATCGATGATGAAGCCGGAGCCGAGCGAATTGGTCTTGCGCGGCGTCGGCATCTCGCCGCTCTTGTCGCCACCCTTGGGCGATCCGCCGCGGCGATTCTTGAAGAAGTCGTCGAAGAACTCCTCGAACGGCGAGCCCGGCGGCAGTTGCGGCATCTCGGTCCGGCCACCCTTGGCCTCGACGCTCTGCGAGGTCGAGATGTTGACGACGGAATCGATCACCTTCTCGGCGATGTCGGCGATACCGTCCGGGCCGCGCGCGCTGGCCGACACCGGGGCCAGCAAGCTGGCGGCACTGAGCGAGATCGCAATCCCCATCAGGCGCAGGCGCCTCGTCATGGTGGGTCTGGCACCAGTCATATCGGCTTGTCTCCAAAGAGTCGTATTTGGCTCCACAGTGCGCCCGAACGGGTCCGAGGCGCAAGCATCTGGAACCGGTATTCCGCCGGAAAACCGGGCCGGGCCGGCTCACGATTACGTTGGCGCAGCAGGCGTTTTTCGTCGGCGGCGCCGCAGGCATTACGGGACGCGAAACGAGCCAGAAGCTGTATTCACCTCGACGGGCAATTACACGCCGGTGAAGGCCGAAAGTTCCAGAGTTCGTGCTTAAGGTCGTCCGGCGGTAAATTCCCTACCGCCGCACGAACCAGATCAGAAGCAGGCCGATCACCGCCGAGACGATGCCGACGGTCCGCAGAATATTGTCCGGCGTTGCCAGCGCACTCTTCATCGCCCGGCGCATCCAGGCCGGGCTGGCGGCGAACATCAGGCCTTCGAGCACGAACAGGATGCCGACACCGATGAGGAAGTCGGCGAACGCTATGGACCTCACGGTTGGCTTCCCCCAGCTAATCGAGCGCTTCTTGTTTTTTTGCCGGCGAAGCGTCCTCCGCTTCGCCGTCGTAGGTGTTCCTCGCCGGAGGCCTTACTGCTTCGGTGCCGCCGACGCCGAAGGCGCCGCCGGCGGATGGCCGGACGGATTGGCAAAGAAGCGGAAGAACTCGGAATCCGGCCGCAGCAGGAAACGGGTGTCGTTGGAACGCAGCCCGGTCTCATACGCCGTCATCGAGCGATAAAAGGCGAAGAAATCCGGATCGCGGCCGTAGGCCTCGGCGAACAGACGGTTGCGCTCGGCGTCGCCCGCGCCGCGCGTCTGCTCGGCGGTCGAATTGGCCTCGGCGACGATGACGGTCGCCTCGCGGTCGGCCTTGGAGCGGATCTCCTGCGCCTTCTGGCCGCCTTGCGCGCGGAACTCCTGGGCCTCGCGCTCACGTTCGGTCTGCATGCGCTTGTAGACCGCCTGGCTGTTCTGCTCCGGCAGATCGGCGCGGCGGATCCGCACGTCGACCACCTCGATGCCGTACTGGTCGGCCTCCCGGTCGAGTTGCTCGCGGATGCGCGTCATCAGGGTCTCGCGTTCGTCACGCACCACGTTGATGAAGGAGACCTCGCCCAGCACGCGGCGCAGCGCTGCGTTCAACAGCGTGGTGAGCTGGATGTTGGCGGCCTGGATCGAGCCGATGCTCTGATAGAAGCGCAGCGGGTTCTTGATCCGGTAGCGCGCGAAGGCGTCGACGACGAGCCGCTTCTGGTCGGACGCGATGACTTCCTGCGACGGGTTTTCCAGATCGAGGATGCGCTTGTCGATGCTGATGACGGTGTCGATGAACGGCGCCTTGAAGTTCAGGCCCGGCTGGGACACGACGTCGACCGGCCGGCCGAGCCGGACCACGAGCGCCTGCTCGGTCTGCGACACCGTGAAGATCGAACTGTAACCCACGATCACCACGATGAACAAAAGGATCAGGGTGACAATACCTGCGATCGGAGACCTCATCGCGTGCCTCCGCTCGGCTGCTGCTGACCCGTCGTCGGCGGCGGCCGGCGCGGCGTCAATTCGCTGAGCGGCAGATACGGCACGACGCTCTGTGCCGAATTGCCTCCGTCATAGACCAGCTTCTCGGACCCGCCGAGAATCCGCTCCATCGTCTCCAGGTAAATTCGCTGCCGCGTCACGTCGGGCGCCTTCTTGTATTCGTCGTAGACCTTCGTAAAGCGCGCGCTCTGGCCCTTGGCCTCGGCGACCGCCTGTTCCCTGTAACCTTCTGCGACCTGCAGTATCTGCGCGGCGCGACCGCGGGCGTCGGGAATGACGCGGTTGGCGTAGGTCTGCGCCTCGTTCTGCAGCCGCTCGAAGTCGGCGCGCGCAGCCTGCACGTCGCGGAACGCGTCGATCACCTGCGCGGGCGGGTCGACCTTCTGCATCTGCACCTGCGTGATCTGAACGCCGGAGCCGTAGCTGTCCAGCGTCTTCTGCATCAGTTCATGAACGGCCTGCTCGGTGGTGTTGCGGGCACCGGTCAGGATCGGCTGGATCTGCGAACGCCCGATCACCTCGCGCATCGCGCTTTCGGCCACCGCCTTCACGGTGCCCTCGGGATTCTGGATGTTGAACAGGAAATCGCCGACGCCATTCGGCTTGATCCGCCACAGCACCGTGAAATCGACGTCGACGATGTTTTCGTCGCCGGTCAGCATCAGGCTTTCTTCCGGCACGTCGCGCATGGTGCGGCCGCGCCGGGCGGGGTCGTCGATCAGCGACATGCCGATCGAGAGCGTGGAGACGCGCAGCGCCTTCGGCAGCAGCACGGTTTCAATCGGATACGGCAGATGATAGTTCAGGCCGGGCTCCACGGTGCGCACATGCTTGCCGAAACGCAGCACGACGCCGAGTTCTTCCGACTGCACGCGGAAGAATCCGGACAAACCCCAGATCGCCAGCGCACCGACCAGCACGAGCGCGATGCCCATGCCGCTGAAATGGCCGCCCGGCAGAAGCTGCTGCAGCTTGTCCTGGCCGCGCCGCAGGAGGTCCTCGAGATCCGGCGGCCTTGGCCCGACCGATTGCGGGCCCCCGCCGCCCCACGGTCCCTTGGGACCCTGGCCCCACGGTCCTCCGCCTTGATTCTTCCACGGCATGTAAACTCTCCTCTGCGGGGGCCCGGCCCCACCGGTGGGGCTGAAAGCCTGGGCCTCGCATATCCGGTCGGCTTTATAGGGGACCGCTA
Source organism: Bradyrhizobium sp. (assembly GCF_036735945.1). Classification (GTDB taxonomy): domain Bacteria; phylum Pseudomonadota; class Alphaproteobacteria; order Rhizobiales; family Xanthobacteraceae; genus Bradyrhizobium. The sequence goes on from NZ_DAINNI010000122.1 coordinate 12,432, forward strand.
GGTCCCTTACAACGCAAGCTTACCGCTCGAAGCAGCTATGCTCGCAGCCATAATTGTCAATGCAAACATCGGTTAGCGAGGTTAACGCGCCAATTAAGGCTTACTGCGCCGACGATATGTCACATAGGAAAACTCGGCACTGTCGTGCGGTCCGGCCGGATTCCGCACCCGCGCCACCTCCTCCCACACGGCAGCGTCGATGGCCGGGAAATGCGTGTCGCCGTCGGGCCGGGCATGCACCTCGGTAATCTCCAGGCGATCGGCGTCATCCATCCATTGCGCGTAGATTTCGGCGCCGCCGATCACCGCGATTTCAGTGGCGAAACGCCGCAGCGCATCGCCCGTGGCGATCGCCTTCGCGTCGGTGAAGGAATGGGTAACCACGACGCCGTCGGCGCGAAAGGCCGCATCGCGGGTCACGACGATATTGGTCCGCCCGGGAAGCGGCCGGCCGATCGAGACGAAAGTCTTGCGTCCCATCACCACGGGCTTGCCTGTCGTCAGCGCCTTGAGGCGCGCCAAGTCGGATTTCAGCCGCCACGGCATGCCGCCCCGCGCGCCGATCACGCCATTCTCCGCAATTGCGGCGACGAAAACGATTTCCATCAGCGCGTCCCTTGTGCCAGAGCCGTCAGCGCCGGACCGCCGACGCGGCAGGTCGTCCACTCATCCATCAGCTCGGCGCCGAGCGATTTGTAGAATTCGATCGACGGCGTGTTCCAGTCGAGCACGGACCATTGCAATCGCGACCAGCCGTTAGCCACACACTCTTTTGCAAGATGCGCCAGCAGCGCCTTGCCGATACCCTTGCCGCGCAGCGCCGGACGGACGAACAGATCCTCCAGATAGATTCCGGAGCGGCCGCTGAAGGTCGAGAAATTGACGAACCAGACCGCGAAGCCGGCCGGCGCGCCATCCCATTCGGCGATGTCGCAGAACAGCCGCGGATTGTCGCCGAACAGCGCGGCGTCGATGCCGGCCTCGGTCGCCTCGACCTCGTGCAGCAGCTTTTCGTATTCGGCGAGTTCGCGGACGAATGACAGGACGAGGCCTGCCTCGCCGGGGCGCGCGCGGCGGATATCGAGAGACATCAATCCCTCACACCGCAACCTCGGCCTTGATATGCGGGTGCGGATCGTAGCCTTCGAGCGCGAAATCCTCGTAGCGGAACGCGAAGATATCCTTCACGGCAGGATTGATCTTCATGACAGGCAATGGCCGCGTCGGCCGTGTCAGTTGCAGCCGCGCCTGTTCGAGGTGGTTGGAGTAGAGATGCGCGTCGCCCAACGAATGCACGAAATCGCCCGGCTTCAATCCGGTCACCTGCGCCACCATCATGGTCAGCAACGCATAGGACGCGATGTTGAAGGGCACGCCGAGAAACACGTCGGCGGAGCGCTGATAGAGCTGGCAGGAAAGCTTGCCGTTCGCGACGTAGAACTGGAACAGGCAGTGACAGGGAGGCAGCGCCATCTTGTCGACGTCGGCCGGATTCCAGGCGCTGACGATCAGCCGCC
>NZ_DAINNI010000123.1:0-13943 GCF_036735945.1 Bradyrhizobium sp.
CGTCGCCGATCTTGCGCAGTTCAGAAACCACGTTGGTGTCGAGCAGATAATTCAAGACAGATCGACCCCGCGCGGCGCGATCTCGACACGCGGCGGATCAAAGTCGATGTCCGACAGGCCCGGCATGGCGAGGGCTTGGGTCAAACGGCAGCGCTTGCCGCTGAGGCGGCAGAACTCGTCATAAGTCATCAGCACATGGGAGGGCTTGCCCCGGTCGGTGATGACGACCGGGCCGTCTTGTGCGGCCTTCTTGGCGCTGCTGACGTCATGATTCAGCTCGCGGCTGGAAAGAGTGGTGATGGTCACGACGCACCTCCATGTAGGCAAGTACCTACATAGGCCAGGCCAGTCTGGATTTCAAGATCAAACCGCTGGGCAGCGACCATGCCCATCCGCCACGGGTCCGCGCACCCTAGCCTTCACAGCCCGAGCCCCCGTTTGCGACCAAACGACCAATCGACGCCGCCATCGGCGCGGGCCACCCCGGAAATATGCCGCCCGATATGTTTCTCGATCGACGGGGTCCATGGCACCAGCTTGAAGCCGAGGCCGTCGTCGATCATGGCGAAGCGGCCAGACGCGAGTGCAAAGCGCCGGCTGTACGTGCCGGCGACAAATTCACCTTCAGCAGATTTCTGGAATGGCATACCGGTCTCGGCCGCGAGCGTGTCGCCGAGCGCGTCCAGCTCGCGTTGCCGGAGCGTACCGATCAGGTTCCGGTTGAATAGGATGCGCTCGCCATCGCGCCGCGCCATGCCATCCTGAATCAGATGTGCGGCGCGGGCCTCCATCGTCTGCTTCACCTCCAGACCGAAGCCGCCGCCAAGATCAACGGGGTCGCGAGCGACTAGCTGGCGGTCGAGCCAGGTCGCGCCGTTCGCCGTCGCCTGCGCCTCGATGGAGAGGTCGGATCGGACCGCCAGTGCGACACGGCGCTCGCCTTTCGCGTCCTCGAAGGATCGCAATTCCACGATCGAGCCCGGCGCGCTGTCGCCGGCCGACTCGATGTCCTGGAGCTTGATGTGGTGGGTGCGGCCGTCGACGCCGTCCACCACGGCATAGGCCGTCCCAACCAATTCGTTGTCGAGGCCGCGTTCGACCAGCCGGCCGATGATCGGGGCGCCATGCGCCTCGCCGGCCAGGACATAGTCGGCCGCGCCACGTGCGATGCCCTGCTCGTCGAGGGCGCGGTGCATCCGCTTGATGATGTCGTTGCGCTGGCCGAGGTCGCGCAACGTCGATTCCGCCTCCTTGGCGATGATCCACTGACCGGAGCCGATGGTCTCGGCAAGGCCGAGGTGTTCGAGGTGGCGCAGGCGTCCGACCTTTTGCGTCAGGTATGCGTCGGGCTGCCGGTCCGGTGACGGCGCCACGTCGATGACGCCCTGCTCGTTGGCGTCGCGGACAAGCTGGCGGTCAAGCTGGGTCCAGCGCTCGGCCTCGACCTGACGGCTCAGCGCGCGGCTGATGTCGAGATCGGTGCGCGGTCCAAGTTCCTGGGTGATGAGATCCTGCGCACGATCGCGCATCCCGCTCTTGATGTAGTCGCGGTCGATCACGAGGTCGCGACCATCATCGGCGCGGCCGCGCACGATGACATGGACGTGGGGGTTGTCGGTGTTCCAGTGATCGACCGCAACCCATTCGAGTTTCGTGCCGAGATCCTTTTCGGCCTGCGCCATCAGTTCGCGGGTGAACCGCTTCAGATCCTCCATATCGCTCGCGTCTTCGGGCGAGACGATGAAGCGGAAGTGGTGCCGGTCGTCCTTGCAGCGCTCGGTGAACTCCTTGACGTTGGCGTCGTCGGTCTCCGGGCCGAACATCTTCGCGCGCTCGCCGTCACGGGTGACGCCATCACGGCGGAGATAGTTGAGATGACGGGCGAGCGGACCGCGCGGACTCTTGTTGCGGACCACGAGCGCCTTGACGGTGCAGAATCGCGTGCGGCTGGTGATGAAGCGATTGGCGCGGATGCTTGCGACGCGGCCGCGCGCGAAATGCGGGCCGCGGCCCGCGGTGATCTTGCCGGAGCGCGAGATGCGGCCGCCGGCCCTCTGCGCGGCGGCGAGCGCCTGAGCGACAAAAGGCAAGGCGCGCTGCGCTCGCGATGAGCGGATGCGCCCTGGGCGAACATGGAAATCGTCATCGCGTGTCATAGCTGAACTCGCGATGTGCGATATTCACTGAAATCATTCGCGAAAATAAAGACGCGCACATCGTGACGACGATCCACGATGTGCAAAAAATCGGAAAAAGCAGAAGCAAAACAACCGACCGTCCAAGCCGCGATGTGCGGCTTTTTATCTTGCCTTCCCACAGTTGTTGCCTGGCCTGACCCGCTGCCCTCCGCCATCTCTACGATTGCGCACGCCGTGAAGCGTGGAAACTCGATGCTCATCGCTGTTCTCCATCTGCGCGCAGTCTTCGCACGAAGAGGCCATCGGACGGTGGCATGAGCGCCGACAGATCGACGATCGAAGGCGCGCTCGATGGTCGACCGGAAGGACGATCGACCGCCCCGAACTCGCCATCATGGTGGACACTAGATCGCACGACGAAGATCGGCCCAAGCGACCAGGATTTGCGCGAGGCGGCGCCGGCCAAGCGCATCACAGGGACCTTGCCGTCGATCATCGCCGCGATCTTCGCGACGTAAGCGACAGTCTCGGCCGGCAGTGCGCGGCCGCTCGCAAGGTGCGCATCATAGCGCCTCGGACCTGCGTTATAAGCGGCGAGCATCGCGGCCATCGAGCCATAGCGATCGTGCATTTCGCGGAGATAGGCCGCGCCGGCCAGAATGTTGGCGCGCGGCTGCCAAGGGTCGTGGCCGAGACCGTAACGCCTGCGCAGCTCGTTCCATGTCTTCGGCATGATCTGCATCAGGCCCATCGCGCCCTTGGGCGATCGTGCGGTCCTATTCCCCGTGCTTTCGACGGCCATGACCGCGCGTATCCAGCGCTCGGGAATGGCGAAGCGTTTGGCCGCCTCGGCGATGTGCGCGGCCCACGGATCGCGCGATGGAGCAGCGGACTTTACGCGCGTCGCAGGAGACGCAAACGGCGGCTCCGCAGTCGCGTCCGCTGTCGAGCACGCGATCACGGAACATGCGGACAGCATGACGATGATCGACGACAGCGTGGCGCGAAAGCCGCCGTCCCGAACCGCCATCAGCTTGCCATCGTGCTCGCTTCGCTCAAGGGCAAGGCTGCGCCGCCGGCTGGCGTTTTCCGGACGGGCATCGTCCGACGACATGCCGCGCACCCGGAAAACTGACCGACGCCCCTGACCTGCGCTGCGCGCGACGGCCGCGCTGTGAGCGATCGGGTCGAGGGGATTGATGGGCGCTCGATCGATCAAGGGGATTGCAGGAGAACGGTCGCGCGAGCGCCGGCACCGCATAGCCGTCACCCCTCGCCTTCCTGTTTCTTCCGCCGCGTCCAGAGCAGGTTCCACACATCTTTCTTGGTGTCGGACTCGAACAGGCGAGCGCGGATGGGTTGGTTCAAGATCGGATCGTCGATGGTTACGGAGAGGTACGCACCGGCACGGTCGCCGGTGCGATCCCAGGCCGCGCCAACTTCCATGCCGTTACAGAAGACGCGATGGTTTGGCGCATTCTCGGTGTCGGATTCATCGATCGGAAGAATGGACACCTCGGCGTCGAAAACGAGTGTGCGTACGCGGCCGAAGAAGCCATCTTCCTTGCGGGTGAACGCTCCAATCTGAGTCATTGCAATGATCCTCATCTGGTTGGAGAAGCGAGCCATTACGGCTCGTCGGAGACCGGCGCACGGAGGAATTCCGCGGCCGGATCGGCGGCACCGGTGGTCCAGACGGGAATGGCGCGACCGATGATGGTGGTGATGGGAAGCGGCCCGAAGTAGCGGCTGTCGAAGCTGTCGGAGCTGTCCCAATTCATGAAAAAGGCTTCGCCGTCATGAAGCGTGCGGCAGCCTTGCCAGTCGGGCAGCGGTCGGCCGCGCGTGTCGCGCGCGAGCGCCTGTCCGTAGATTCCGTCATAGGCGATGATGGCGCTGCCGCGCCGGCAGATCGTCGTGCCGCCGAGCGCCAGGACCCGCTTGATGAGAGGCAGGCCGCGCGGCAGATAGCGACGTTCGTCGAGAAATGCCGCCAGCTCCGCGGGCGGCATGACGACGGCGAGATCGGTGACGTCGACCTGGTCGCCGGGAACGATGCGGTAGAGCCCGATCGGCACGCTCGTGGATGCGTTCCAGATGAACCGGATGTCCGGCCGGCTCCAGGCCGGCACGACGATCAAAGCTGCGCCAGCAAGCATCGACAGCAACGTCATGTGGCGCCAGATCATGGCGAAACCTCGCGCCGCAACAGCCAGGCGCGGTGCTGCTCGGGGCTGTAGATGCGGAACGGTTCGTTGACGCTGATGCGATGGTTGAGATGCCGCCAGTGTTCTGGCGCAACGTCAGCGGGATCGATATCGAGCGCTTCGATCGCGTCGATCGCGGCCAGCACGCGCTGCACCTTCGGCCATCCGCTGATCCGCAACAGGATGTCGCCGCCGGGGCGCACGAACGGCAGCGTCTGATACGGCTCGCCGGTCGTCACGGTGCGCAGGATGTCGATCCGCGAGATGATCGTGCCGTATTCATTGGCCGCCCAACGGACGAAGGCGAAGATACTTCCGGGCACGAAACTGACGATGCGTCGATGGCGGTCGAGACGCTGTTCGTCGACGATGTGCCCGAAGCGGATACGGTGCTCGATGCGCTTTTCGCGCCACGTCAGTTCGACCAGCGTGTGGTCGGTTGGTCCGCTCGCGCGCAGGTCTGCCGTCATGGCCGCAACCCTCGGACGAAGCGCGACACGATGATGTTAAGGCAGTCGCAACCGATCGGACGTGCGATAGTCCCGCGTCCACAATTCCGCGAGGTGGCGTGCCGCGTTAGCAAAAGTCCGAAGGACTTTGAGTTAGGAAAGTTAGAGGGGGACAAATCCGCCTTGTCGCGCCAGACAGTTAAGAGGCGCGCGCGTTCCCAATAGTACGGGACTCGCGTTCCTGATAGTACGGGTGTCGGCGTTCCCAATAGTACGGGTCCATCCACACCTTTTGCACCGGCGCGTGCCATGTTCATCGCACGCCTCCCTGCCGCTGGAGCGGCGCAACGGTGCAGTCGGAACCCGCGGGCCGGAAGATCAGGCGCTGCCGGCCGTCGGGATCGTCGATCAGTGTCAGGTGGTAGCCGGGCAACGGCTGGCGCTGGACGATGGCGCGCAGCTCGAACCGGAAACGGCGCAGCGGCGACAGGCTGCCGGACTTCAGATGCAGGTGCGGGAGATCGAAGCTCCAGCCGTGCGTCTGCCGGCCGCCATGCTTGCGCACGAGGCGATACAGCCAGCGCTCGAGCCCGCCGGTCAGGTGGAAATAGGCACGGTCAATGGTGAGGATCAGCGCGTCGTCGAGAACGCCGGCATAGAACCAGTCCGGCAGGATCAATTCGATCCCGAGCGGTCGGCCGGTCGCGTCGAGACGTTCTTTCCATTCGTTGATCCACGAGAAGCGGTGCCGCCGCCGCTCGGACGGCTGGCGGATCGAGGTGACGACGGTGGTGGATTGCAGCCGGTCGAGCGCCGCCTTCAGGCGGTCGTAGCTCAGGCCGGAATCGCTGCGGCCGACGAAGGTGAGGATCTCATACGGTGTGGCGGCCATCAGGCGCGACGTGCGCAGCCCGCGGTCGCGCGCGTCGACGATCTGGCTGGCGGCCCAGATCAGCACGTCGGCGTCCCAGATCGTGGCCATGCCGTGCTCCGCGGTCGCTTCGACGCGGATCGATACCTCGCCCATGCGGAAGTCGATCGGCGTCACACGACGCACTTTGGCGAGGGAAAAGAACGGCCAGGACATCAAGTCCTGCGCGTCGCGGGCAGCGATGTCACCGGCGCGCGCCCGGAAGAGTTCGAGTTGCTGACTGTCGTATGAGCGGCTCGCCGACATAGCGATGCTCAGCGCGCAGTGCCGGCCGCATGACCAGCCGCGGATTCCGAAGTAGACTGCCGCGCGCAACCGTCAACCCATGCCTCAAGATCGGCGACGGCGTAGACCACGCGGCCGCCGAGCTTGTGATAGACCGGCCCGGTGCCGTCGCAGCGGTGTTTCTCCAACGTGCGAGGAGACAGATCGAGCAAGCGCGCAGCCTCGGGCGTTCGCACGAAACGCGGCCAATTCTTATCGGTCTTCTCCAGCATTGCGGACCTCCGTCGCAGCCGCCATCACGGCGGCGAGTCGGGTGCGACGATGGCGAAAAATTCGCGGCTCGGAGGAGTGACGAAATTCGTAGCCGTTAACAGAAGTGTCCCCCCTTCCCGCCTGGCGCGACATGCGTGGGTGCCGATGGCCGGGCCGCTGCGCATCAGGATCGGGATGACGTGTCAGGTCTTGCGATCAACATTGTGCCGCTGGTGTCTCGCCCGGGGAGCGAGCCAGCGCAGATATCCGCCTTCGATGCGTTCACGGGCGGCGGCAAGAATGCGGGCCAGCCGCCGTCGCTCCGGCGCGTTCTTCCAGTCGAGCGCGCGCAACGTCCTGACCTTCTCGTTGATCAGGATACTCGCAATCAAACGACGCGGCTCGCCGGATTCCACGCCGTCCCATACGCGCAGCATCAGCGCGGCCCGGTGAAGCTGGAAACGGGTCAGGCGTTCCTCGCGCGGCGGAGGTCCGGATCGCTCGCCACTGATGTGCCGGTAGAGTCGAAGCGCATTTTTCCTGCGCCAATGGAAATGCTCGTCGAACGGCAGAAAAACGCCTGCCTGTACGACCGTATCACCGCTCGGAAGCCAGACGCCGAGATCGCCTTGTACGTCTTCGACGACACCATGCAATCCGTCGCTGCTCGGTTCTCCGCGAATGGATAGCGTTGCGGGGTCAGGTAAGGAACGCGCGGCAAAGCCTTCCGGCGCGGCCGTGACAATGAGCGTGGCAGGGTTGAGCTGCGGCAGCCATATCGGCTGCACGACCAAAGCCGATGCAGCGGGGTCCGCCGCGAAAGGCCAGCCCCCAGCGGCGTGAAAGGCGCGCTATCGCCTCACGCTTCTCAAGCCTTCCCGAGACGACGGCTTCCGCCACGGCATGATAGTCTTTGCGATATTGCTTGTTGCGGCGCAGGAACTCGAACGTGATGCCGCCACGGTCGAGCCGGCTCAACTGTTCCTCGAATTGCGGTGAGCGCCAGTCTTGCAGCGGCTCCATGACGCGACCTCCCCCTCAGTCGTTGGCTTCGGGATGATTCCGTCTATGGCGAAGACCGGGAAAACGGCAAGACAGATAATCGGAATGCAGAGGGTTCTTCGACCGGACAACAAATTCACTTTGGCTGTCGTGATGAGAGACGTCGCGGAACTTACTGCATGCGGGGTTCAAGCAGGTGACGGTAGCCGTTCTCGGTCATCCAGCGCGCTCGAGCCAAATGGCTGTCATGAATCCGCTTGGCGCGTTCGGGATCGGATGTCACGTCAAAGCCGAATACGATTTTGACAACCTCGCGCCAATCGGCACCTTCCTCGGCGGCGTCCAACAGACGCAGATAGGTAGCAAGGTGCGCCTCATCATATGCGTTCACCCGATCGGTCAGCGGCGGACTGTCCTTGAAGTTAGGCTTTGTCATCGACGTGCCTCTGACTTATGCGCTTTAGATTCAAACTGGATTATCCGGTTACCCCCGCAATCGAACTTTCGGCGACATTCCTTCTCCAGACGCGGAATAATGTTATGCCGCAGATGCGATAAATAGTCTGACAACTTGACGCTTTCGTGCCAGCGGCGGGCATTGCCGTATCCAGGACGATCTTCTTTTTTTGCAGGCGGGCGGTGATGTCTGCGCGTTATCAGGTATCGGCGCGCAGAAACTCGATCGGGTCGATGTCGAGCGCGAGGGCGAGTTTCTCCAGCATATCGATGGAGGCGGCATATTCTTCGCGTTCCAACATGCCGACGTAATTGCGGTTGACCTGGGCAAGATGGGCAAGCTCCTCCTGCGAGACAGATTTCTCCTGTCTCAGCCGACGCAGGTTCCTTGCGACTCTCTCCCGTAAGTTCATGCGGGAGGAGTCACCGGCTACCTAATATACTTCCACCCAATATACTAGGTATTCGACGAGCCGTCATCGTCCCTTAGCCGGTCGGTGCGTGAATCGCGAGCCGGGCGCAGTCCGGCGAGCGGCGGCCGTGTTCTGCGCACGGCCGCGCCGCCGATCTGCAACGCTGGATCGGCGCGAAATTTTCCGAAGGTGCAAAGCCTGAAAGGCGGAGAGCCGCGCAACCGGCGCGGCCTTCGCTGATTATATCGCCTTCTCCAGCAGGGTCTTTGCCTTCCCCTCCAGTTCCAGGCGCGTGTCCTGATGCGCCTTGGTGCGGGCATGCGCCGTCATGCCCTGCACAAAGTCAAAGATGCTTTCGGGCGGGCGGCCTTCTTCCGAAAGCACGGTCTCTATGATCCTGCCGGTTTCGGCCTTGCTGAACCCGCGCTTGCGCAGGAAGGTTTCGCGGTCCTCATCGGTGCGGGCAACAATATGTTCGCGCGCCGCCTTGATCCCGTCGACGAATGGCGCGGGCGAGGAATGGGCGAAGCTGGTCAATGCCGGTGCCGCCTCTTGGGCGAAGCGTTGCGCGGCAAACTTGCTGTGCCGGATGCTGATTTCCTCGAACCCTTCCACGCCCCACAAATTGCGGTTCATGCAAACGGCGCGGAGATAGAAAGACGCAATACCAAGTGTCTTGCTGCCGACTTCGCTATTCCAGCAATAGAAGCCCCGGAAATACAGATCCGGCTCGCCGTTCGGCAGGCGTCCGGCCTCGATGGGGTGCGTGTCGTCCACAAGGAAAAGGAAAACATCGCGGTCGCTGGCGTAAAGCGTGGTGGTGTCCTTGGTGATATCCACGAACGGATTGTGCGTCATGGTCGCCCAATCCAAAACGCCCGGCACTTTCCACATGGTATCGCCCGTGCCGTTGCCCGCGATCTTCATCACGGCGGCGACAAGCTCATGGTCCCAGATGCGGCCGTAGTCCGGTCCGGTCACGGCGCGCAGTTCAATGCGTCCGTCTTCCGCTTCCAGCGTCTTCACAAGCTCGGCGCGATGCGACAGCAAGCCATGCTGTAAGTTGATGCCTGCGAGCGGCGCGGCAAGCTGGCGCATATAGGTTGCGGGTGCGCCGACAAGGCTGCACAACTGCCCAAAGCTCCAATGCGTCGGGGAAATCGGCTGGTCCTGTCCGGGGACGATCAGCGAAAGCCGCTCGGCGTTGTCCCTGCTCGCCTCAACGCGAACGGCGCGGCTTTCGACGGTGCGGGTCTTCGCACGATCCGCGCGCATCTTCACGGCATCGTAAAGCTCTGTGAGCGACAAATAACGCTGATCGTTCGGGCGAGAGAACCATTCCGACGACACACGGCCGATCCGCTGCCCGCGCGAGATGTCCACGCGGAAACCGCTATTCACTGCCTGCGGGGTCTGGCTGCTGCTGATGAAGTTCATTGTCCTGTCCTTTCCCGTTAATGCCGAAGGCATGTCCCCCGACATGCCTTCCGGGGGCGCGTGAGCGCGCGGGGATGGAGGGGGCACATGCCGGCGCGCGGGGGCCAGGCTGCGAGGCGAGCGGAGCGGATGACGATGTGATGCCGACGTGGTGATCGGCCGTTCTGCGAGGCCGCGGCCCTGCTCCGCAACAGGCGGCATTTGCGGGGAGCAAGGGGTAAGACCCCTTGGTTCCCCACTCGATCGGCAAGGGCTTCAGCCGCAGCCGATCGGAACAATGCGAGCGCAGCTCGCCGTATTCCTTATCTTGCGGTGGCGGATATGAGCATGACGAAGCCCCGCTTGCGCGGGGCCTCGCTGGTGGCCGGTCTCAGTCGGCGGCGCGACGGCGCGACCAGATGAGCGCCAGATCCTCGCTTTCGCTCTCCACCAGGCTCGCATAGATTGGAGCCGGGAACGACGGGTCGTCGAGCTTGACGGAGAGGTAGTCGTTGCCCTTGTCGGACGTCTTCTTCCACGCCGCCCCGAACTCCGTTCCAGCGGCGATGACGCGGTAGTCCGGACCCTTCTCGTTGTCGCCTTCGGCGGCGACGAACTTCACCGACTTGACGTTGAGGGTGAGTGTCTTGACCGAGCCGCTGTAGCCGTTCTCGGTGCGGGAGAAAGTGCCGATCGTAGCCATGTCGTGGTTTCCTTCTGCTGGTCGGGCCGCGCCCATCGCGACCTCGATGATGGTCGACGGACCGGGGACGATCGGCCTGCACCCTTGGGGCCGAAACAACGTGGAGGGCGGCCGGCGACAGCTTTTTTGGCTCGCGATGCAAAGCCGAAGGCGGCGGAAAAAAGCTGGCGGCGGACGTTGCAGGTTCAAGATCGAGGCGACGCTTTCGTCGCCGGTCTTCGGTCAGACCAAACCAATCGAGGACGCCCGTGGGAGCGGCTTGAAAAGGACAGTCAGAGGAAACCGCGATCTGGCGATGGCGATCGGAGGCACACTTTCTCGCTTCGCGCCGCACACGGCTATCTCGGCTCCATCAAGAACGGACCCGAACCTCAACGGCAAGACGATGATGTCCTGAATGTCGCCGTCATCGACGACAATCGAAAGGTCCGGGCCATCCGCCCGTCACTCGCATCGCCATCGTGTTCGGCACGGCAAGAAAACGCCAACAAAGGTAATGGCGCCCTCCCAGCACAAGCCGCTGCGACTCGCTCCCGGCCTCGATCGACACCATGGTCCAGCGCGAAGGTCAGGGTGTAACTCTATCTGACGAACGTCTGCCGCTCCGCTGCTGGCTAGGACCGCCAAACGCGATGCTGACGCGAGCCGGGGGCGACCGGCGAATGTCCGCCGCCTCTCTTCGCGTCAAGGATCGTGACCGAAGGCGAAGACCCGCAAGGGGCTTCGGAAGCCGCCGCAGCAGCGCATAGAGCCCGGCCCGCAGGGCGACGCCCACGCTCAGGGGCGGCACGGAATATTTTGTGCGCCGATAACTTCCGCGTTCAACGAACCGGCTCAGGATTGCGGACTAGCGGATGTTGCCAACCGTATCACGGCGGCCACGCCGACACATGCGCCCCCTGCGAGGCAGACGATTTGCCGCCACACCAGCGGTGGAACGGCCTCGCCGGTGACGCCATGCACGAGCGCATATCCCGCCACGGCGGCAGGCGTGGCGAATATGAGCGCCAATGCGACCCGCAGGATCGGGGCGCGCAGCATGGCAAACAGAAGGGTCAGAATGCCGAAGGATGCAACGCCAGCGACAATGCCGACGATACCGGCGCCGATCCATCCAGCTCCGGTGCCGTAGGCGAAGCGCATCGCCGCGAGCGCGAGCATAAAGGGCAGCGCGTAAATCGCCAGCGTGTAGGCGAGGACACACATCATGCCGATCAGCATGACGATGACGGCGATTAGCGCGATCATGTCGGTGCCTCCGTTATGATGGAGACGATGCGGCGCGTCACGACCACGCGCCGGATCGCGATTTCAAGCGACAATCATCCCGGCATGGCACGCGAGCTTGACGTAGGTGCTGAGCCGGTGTTCGGCCTTGAAATAGAGGTCGCGCTCGGCCGGCAGGCCGAGCTTGCCGCGCACGTCCTCGATCTCGCTGAGCATCAGGTAGCCGAGTTCGGGACTGCCCATGCCAAGGTCACACAGGCCGAACAGGCGAACGTCCTCGCCTTCGGGACAGGCTTCCGTGATGAGCCATGTCGCGGCACCATCAGGCGTGAACAGCTTCACGACCGGGAACGGATCGAAGCCGTCACGCTCCTCGCTGGTGCGGCCGTTCTCGATCAGCTTGGCCAGCAGTTCGTCGGGGATCAGGGCTTCGGTGCGGGGAAAGCGCGGCATCATGACACGCCCTCCCCTGCCGGTTCGTTGATCCGGCAGCGAACGCAGTGTGCCGCGATGGCTCCGGCCTGCCGCGCCAGCTTTTGGGACAGCGCATCGATCTCGCCGCGCCGCGCAAAGCGCAGCGCCGCGACGTTAGCCTGAACGTCGCGCTCGTCGGCGCGGCTCCAGGTGGCGGAGGCACGGCCAAACTGGCGAGCCTTGACGCGGCTGCTCGTCGTCATGCGTTCGGCGCGCGCTTCAACCTGCCGCTCGATGACGGCAAGGTGGCGCGCGGTCTCGGCGTGCGCCGTCTCCATGCGGGTCAGTGTCGCCCGCTGTTTTGCATCGGTCTTCATGGTCTCGTGTCCTGCTGTCGTGCGGTCGAGGTCTCCGGCCGCGCCGGTCAGGCGCGGCCGGAACATTCTCGAGCGATGTCAGAAAGCTGGCCGGGGCCGCGCGATGCGACCCCGGCCGCGGCGGCTCACTCGGCGGCTTCGGGGAAGCCTTCGCTTGCCTCGGTCGCGCCGATGTCCTCGACAGACCCACCCGACGCTTCCGCAACCGGCGCGGTGCGCATCAGCGGCGGCAGCCATCCCGTCCCGGCAAGAAGCTGCTCGGCGGCTTCTGCCATCGGCTGCTTCTTCATGCTGGCGATGCGATCCGCCGCCTCACCGCTGACGGCCTCTCGTACAGCATCGAGGATGAGCGCCTTCGTCACGCGGCCGAGATAGGTTCGCACCGTCGGCGTCCAGTGCGCGGTCATGTCGAGCGCAAGTGCGCTTGCCAGCTTGTCAGCCGTCTCAAGCGCGCGCGGCTTGCGCTCCCAAGGCACTTTCACCGCGTTAACGGTCTGCGAGGCGCAATGCGCGAACAGCGCCATGACGCTTGCATGGTCCAGCCCGGTGATGAAGCCCCACAGGTCCGCCACGTCGCGCGGCATGTCCGCCGCCCATCCGGCGTGACGATCCGCGAGCGCCTTTGCCGCCGCCGTATCCTCGATGCCGTCCGCGTGTCCGCCAAGGGGTGGACTGACGGTGCGGATGTCGAGGCAATGGGCGTCACCGCCGCGATAGAAGCTCTGCGCGGCGAGCGCATGGGTGACGGCGATTAAGGCCATGTCCGGCTGCTCGCCAAGGGCGACCCGCAGGCCAAGGGTGCGATGCGTGGTCAGCTCGCGGACGAGAAGGTCGGACAGCGGCGTGCCGTCATCCCCTGCGTCCTCGTCGTCGGCGTTATGTGCGGCTGCATCGTCGCCGTCCTCGATGATCTCGCCATCACCGTTGACGCGCACGCCATCGATGACGGTTTCGCCATCGCTGGCTTCCTCCGCTTCGGGCTTCTCGTCCTCTGGACGGATGAAACCGCGCTCGATGCGGGCTTCTCCGTCCGGCGACAGCACGACAAAGACGCCACCGCGCGCGATCTCGTCAGGATCGTAAGCATGACGCTTGGCGTCGATGCGCTCGATCTCGGCTTCAAGCTCCCCGAACCGTTGGTCCACGTCGTCGGGAAGCTCCTCCGCGCCTTCATACTCCGACGACAGGCGGTCATATTCCTCCTGTGCGACAGCGCAGGCGGCTTCGTCTTCCTCGGAAAGCTTCACCGGATGCGGATAGGTGCGCGGCAGGCCGTGGGCGTGGGGATAATCGATATGAACCGAAACCCACTTCCAGCCTTCCGCCTCCTGAACCTGCGCGGCGATGCCTTCCAGTTTCTCGATGACAAGCCGCTCCAATAGCGCGGCGTCTTCATAGAAGCCGCCACGATCCTCCGTGAACAGATCGCGGACAATGTTGCCGCCTGCTTCCGTGTAGACTTCCGCACCGATGAAGATCGCGCGCCGATCCGTTGCCGGAATGTGGGTCTTCATGATGTCGCGGCGGATGAAGGACGGATCGCGGTTATAGGACAGGTTCTCGTAAACCTGCTCCTGCCGGGCGTGATCCTCGGTGATGGCGAAGGCCCTCAACTGGTCGAGCGTCAAGCCGCCGTCACGATAGACTTGCATCAGCCTCGGGCTGACCGCGCCGAGCCGAAGCCGCTGCTTCACCACATGCGCGGTGACGCCGAAGCGGGCCGCGATTTCCTC
>NZ_DAINNI010000124.1:0-13500 GCF_036735945.1 Bradyrhizobium sp.
GCGGTCTCGCCGACCACGCCCCATTCGAACTTCTTGTAGCCGGTATATTGCAGGCCGTTGATCAGGATGATCATCTGCCCGGGCGTCGCGTAGACCAGACAGATATCCGGCGGATCGAGCCGGCCGCTGGTGAGCGGGCTCACCGCCATCGCCTGATATTGACCGAACGGCACGACGTCGAGCGCTTCCTGGCGCTTGCGCGCGTCTTCGGCGGTGCCGTGCCAGACGCCGACATAGTTTTCCCCGGCGAGCCATTTCTCGTCCTGAGGCGCGAGGCCAATCACGGCGCGGCATTGCGCGCCGACGAGATCTTCGCCTGTTATGCCGACGGTCCATCCGAGCCTTGATGCCATGCTGACGATCTGATCGGTGGTATGCACCGCCGAAGGCCGCCGGATCTTCGGGATCGCCATCATCTCCTCGGTGCGCGCGAACATCTTGATGCCGATGACCGTCGTCTTCAGCCTGAGCAGGCTGTTGAGATCGGCCACCATGCCGACCAAATCGAACGCTTCCGGCGGCGTCTGCTGTTGCATGGCGATAGCTCCCAATGCGGCGCGCTGGACGGCGCCTGTTGTTGGATTGTAGCCCGGCCCGCCGTCCGCTGCTACTTGGACGGGCCCTTGGACGGGCCCGGCAGCACCTCGTCGATCTTGCCGGTGGCGCGGTAGGCGATCAGGCCCATCCATTCGCGTACGGCAAGATCGGTCCGCCCCAGCCCGTCGATCGCGACGTTGGTGAAATTGAAGATGTCGCCGCGGCCGCCGACCCGCCAGTCGACCGGATAGGGCTCGACCGCAAAACCCGCCTTCCGGAACAGGCCGACCGATCGCGGCATGTGGAAGGCCGACGTCACCAGCAGCCAGCGTTCGCCATCCTTGGGCGCAAGCAATGCCTTGGAGAATTCGGCATTCTCCTGCGTGTTGCGCGAGGCGCGTT
The DNA here is from genome assembly GCF_036735945.1 of Bradyrhizobium sp. Taxonomy (GTDB): domain Bacteria; phylum Pseudomonadota; class Alphaproteobacteria; order Rhizobiales; family Xanthobacteraceae; genus Bradyrhizobium. The sequence continues at coordinate 940 of NZ_DAINNI010000124.1, forward strand.
CCATGACCAGCCGCGACTTGTCGATGCCAAGACTCTCGAAAATGGCGCCGGCGAAATCGGCTTCCCTGGCGTCGTTCGAAATCAGGTTCGCACTGCCGCCGGAGAATGCGACGCGCGCGTTGGGGTAGCGGTGTGCCAGCGCGGCAGCCGCGATCAGGCGGTCGGGCGAACTGCGCACCACCGGCGTGCCGTGCGCGGTGGAAAGGTCGGCTTCGATTGAGGCGCCGAGCACGATGATGCCGTCGGGCGCACCGCGCGATGCGTCCCATGGCGGAAAGCGCTGCTCCAGCGGGTAGAGCAGCAGGTTCCCCAGCGGCGACAGCCCGCAGATCACGAGCAGCAGGACGGCTGCGATCACCAGCTTGCGGCCGAGCGATGCAAAGCGCGTGAACATCAGGATCGCGCCGACGAAGCCGATGCCGATCAGAAAGTTCGTCGGCAGCATCAGGACGCCGAGCGTCTTGGAGAGAACGAAAAACAAGGGGAAGCCTCATGGACAAGCGAATTCGTCATACGCGGGCTTGCGGCGCGTATCCATCCTTGTTCGCAACAGCCCTGTTCAAAAAATCCCGACAATGACAAACTGCTCCGACATTTCCTGCAAGAAAGCCCTCCATGGCCCATCATCACCTGCATTCCAGCCCCGAAACCTGCCACTGGGGCTATTTCGATGCGACGCTGAAACCGGTCCTGACCATCGCCAGCGGCGATGAGGTCACCATCGACACCGTCAGCGGTGGCCCCGAGGTGGTGCCCGACCGAAGCCAGTTTCACGTTCCGCCCGAACTCGACGAGGTGCATGCACGATGCGAGCGGCTGCTGCAGGGCCATATCCTGACCGGCCCGGTCGCGATCGAAGGCGCGCAACCCGGCGACGTGCTGGAGATCGACATTCTCGACGTTCGGCTCCGCCAGGACTGGGGCTGGAATTTGATCCGCCCGCTGGCGGGCACCCTGCCCGATGACTTCCACGAGGCGCGAATCCTGAACATTCCGCTCGACCGTGAGCGGATGGTCGGCCGGCTGCCGTGGGGGCTGGACCTGCCGCTGAAGCCGTTCTTCGGCGTGATGGGGGTCGCACCGCCGCCCGCCTGGGGCCGCATCACCTCGCTGATCCCGCGCGCGATGGGCGGCAATCTCGACAACAAGGAATTGGGCGCCGGCGGAAAACTGTATCTGCCGGTGTTCGTGCCGGGCGCGCTGTTCTCCTGCGGCGACGGTCACGGCGTGCAGGGCGACGGCGAGGTCTGCGTCACCGCGATCGAAACCGCGCTGCAGGGCCGCTTCCGCCTGACCCTGCGCAAGGATCTCCGCCTCGACTATCCGCGCGCGGAAACATCCGATCACTACATGACGATGGCGATGGATCCAGATCTCGACCAGTGCGTGGTGCGCGCGCTGCGCGACATGATCGTGCTGCTCGGCGAGAAACGCAACCTGTCGCGCGAGGACGCCTACACGCTCTGCAGCCTCGCCGCCGATCTGCGGGTGACGCAGACCGTCAACGGCTCCAAGGGCATTCACTGCATGATCGCGAAATCCGCCGTGCACGGCTGACGCCGGCGTCAGAACTCCGATTGAAGCTGGAGCCTGGCATGAAACAGCACGCTGGTCTTTCCGACCAGCGCCGTGCCCTGCACTTGCGCGCCATCGGCCGAATACGAACCGGTAAAACCGCAGGTCACCTCGCGGCCGCCAAACAGCGGCAAGGTGCCGGCTGATTTCGTGTGCTCGTGAGTGACGAGTTCGCCGCGCCATTTGCCGCGGTCGCCGGTGTAGGAGCCGGTGTAATAGAAATACGAATCGCCGCCGGCGATCTTGCCGTCGCGCAGCACGATGATGCCGCGGGCGCGGCCGTGCCCGCCATCCAACATCTCGATCTGGATCGTGTAGAGCCCGTTCGCAACCGTCATCGCGCCCCGCTGCCGCCTTCAACAGCCATTTCTTCATTGCAGCAAGGGCGAGGCAATCGGGAAATCGTCGCAGAACTGGATCGTTTCGCCGCAGCAATGGGGCCGTTCGGGCCGGGTGCACGCGCCGAGTAACAGCCTCGCAGCCCGTCCACAGCTGGGGCCTCAGATTTTAATATTGTTTCTCAATTGGATAGGAAGCTATCCACAAGTCGTTTGACTCATGTGTGCAAAACTAAATAGAGTCGAAATAGTAACTTTTCAGTACATCGTTTAAAAGTTAGCGTTCCCCATGGCTACAGAAAAAGCCGAAACCGACCGCGTTCCCGTGACCTTGGCGCTCTCGACCATCGCTTACATGGAGAGATTGGTGAGACAGGGCACCCACGGCACTAGTGTTCCAGGCGTTGCCAGGACTTTGATCGAGGAAGGCATTCGGCTCGCCATCAAGGACGGGCTGCTTGCGATCCGCGACAACGGCCGGCCATCCTGACGGGAATTGCGGCGGTTTTCACAGAATGTGGAACCGAGAAAATGCTTACGAATCTACCGACCTGGACCACCGATCGCGTTGAACAATTGAAGAGTCATTTCGAGGCCGGCCTCACCTGCCGCGAGATCGCGGCCAGCATCGGCGTCAGCCGCAATGCGGTGATCGGCAAACTAGCTCGCCTGCAATTGACGCGCGGCCCCGCCCGCGCCGAACCGCGTCCAACCAAGGCTGCCAGAGAGCGATCCAGAAAATCCGTCCCCAGGCTGCAGTATCAGATACTGCAGGCCGTCTACGAAAGCCCGCAGCCGCTGCAGGAAGATCCGATCGTGAGCGACCGCCGCTGCTCGCTGCTCGAACTCAGCAACCAGCGATGCCGCTGGCCGATCAGCACACCGGGCGCCGAAGATTTCTGCTTCTGCGGCAACACTCCGGTGGAGGGCTTGCCCTATTGTTCCGGACACACCCGCCTCGCCTATCGTCCGGGCACGCGCCACCGCATCTCGCGCGGATGATGGCGCGCAAGGTTTGACGGCTCCTGGAACGCGACGGGAGAAAGCGAGGGCGTCGGTTCTGATCTCGGTCAGAACCGACTGCCCGCTAACCCAACCGCCAGCCGACCTCTTCCGTAAAGCTCTTGTAGAATTCCGGCGTGTAGGCCTTCTCGGGGGCCTGCCGCACCCGCTCGTCGAGTTTGTGCGCATCGTCGCCGACGAGAATCCGCCAGCGCTCGGCCTTGACGCCGTCGAGGATGATCTTTGCCGCGGCGGCCGCTGTGGTCGGGGCCTCGTCGTGGAAGGTGCGCGCGCGGTCGAGTGCGACCTGCTGAATATCGGCGTCCGACATCGCCGCGGTGTCGATGCCCATGCCCTTCAGGCGCTGCCGCGTCGCCGCGATTTCGTTCGGGCTGAGCTCGTCGGAATCCGTGCCGCTCTGGATCTTGCGCGAATTGGAAACGATCGAGGTGCCGATATGGCCGGGCATCACGACGGAGCATTTGATATGGGGTGCGTTGAGCCGCAGATCGGTCATCAGCGCTTCGGTAAAGCCCTTCACCGCAAACTTGGCGGCGCTGTAGGCGGTGTGCGGCACGCCGAGGCCGACCGATGCCCAGAAGCCGTTGACGCTCGAGGTGTTGACGATGTGGGCCTCGTCCGCCTTCATCATCAGCGGCAGGAAGGTACGGACGCCGAGATAGACGCCGCCCCAGCAGATGTTGAAGGTACGTTCCCACTGCTCGCGCGTGTTGGTGAACAGGCTGCCGCCGCCGCCGATGCCGGCGTTGTTGAACAAGAGATGGATCCTGTCGGTGGCCTGCTGCTCGATCAGCTCGTCGCGGAAGCGCTGCAGGTGCGCCTCGATCGAGACGTCGGCGACATGGGTGGTGACGCGCAGCCCCTGTGGCAGCTTTTCCGCCTCGCACAGCCGCCTGGTCTCCGCCATCGCTTCCAGCGAGACGTCGCACATCGCGACATTGCAGCCTTCGGCGACGAGCTGGCGCGCGAGCTCGCGGCCCATGCCCGTGCCGCCACCCGTGATCACGGCGAACTTTCCGGCAAAATCCTTCATTGCGACTGTTACCTCGATTTTCAGTTCTTGAATTGGGGCCCTCATGACAACGGAGCCGTGCGAACACGACAGTAACAGAGGGCAGTCGCGGGTAAAGCCGCCGGTGATGCGGCGGCTCGCTTGTCTCGCGTCGTTTTCGCGCTGCGGAATTTACTCCGCCGCCTCACGCGAAGGGCGAAGCGCGCCCAATGCCTCCAGCGCCGTCCTGATGGCGGCTTGTTGCGCGGGAGAAGCCTCCGGCATCGGCGCGCGCGAGAACGTCGCGGGCATTCCCTGCAGCATCTGCGCGTAGCGGGTGCAGGCCGGCAGATTGTCGGCGATGATCGCGTTCCACAGCGTCAGCAGCTTCTTGTGCAGTTCGAGCGCGGCGGCATGGTTGCCGTCCCTGACCGCGTTCCAGAGCTCGACGGAAGCATGCGGTGCGGCGCTCAGGATCGCGGCGATCGAACCATGCGCGCCGAGTGTGTACGACGGATACATCAGCGCGTCGACGGCGCTGTAGATCAGTTTGTCCGGCGCCATCATCATGAGATCGGCAAACAGTTTCAGGTCGCCCGCGCTCTGCTTGACGCCGACGACGAGCGGCACCTCGTTCATGATCCGCGTCAACAGCGCCGGCGAAAGGTACGACCACGGCACGACATTGTAGATGATGATCGGCATGCCGGTTTCGTCAGCCATGCGCCGGAAGTGATCGACCATCGCCTGCTCGTCCGGCTTGAACAGATAGTGCACCGGCGTCACCTGCAGCGCCGCGACGTCGATGTCGCGCACCAGCCTGCCGCGCCGGATCGCGTCGCGGGTGGAATCGACGATGATGCCGGCGATGACAGGCGCGCGCCCTTTCGCGGCCTCCACCGTCGCGGCCACCAGGTCGCGATATTCCTCATGGTCGAGCGTGTGGCCCTCGCCGGTCGAGCCGCCGGCAGCCATCCCGTGGCTGCCGGCGCCGATCAGCCAGTCGACCTGTGGTGCCACGAGTTTGAAATCGATCACGCCGTCTTTCCGGAACGGCGTCGTCATCGGCGGTATCACGCCTGTGGGGCGCACTTTCATGACCTGCCTCGCTGTTTGCCTGCCCTGCCCCGCGGGTGTCTCCCCGCTTGAGCATCACGAGCCTAGCCAAGGATGGCACAGCGAACCAGTTGCGGAATTGGCACGGCAGCGTACCGGAAACGCTGCCCATCAACGAGCAGTGGATGAACCTGCGCCCTTCCGCGGAGACATACCTTCTGGAGGCACTATCAGCGTAAGGGAGGCCGGACATGAGCCACTGGCGCGATACCATGGTCGATCAGCCGGAAGACGACGGCGCGACTTACCTGACGGGATGGACGATAAGCGGAGCGGCAGTGCTCGCCACCATCCTCGCCGTCTGGGCCCTCGGCATCTAGGCGGCGGCTGAATTCGTCGACGGAGCGGCCGTGCTCTCGCGCGGGCTGGAAGCGACCTGCGGCAGGGCAAGGGTGAAAGCATCGGCCAGCCGACGCCGCCAGGGCTGCGTCATCATCGAGAGCTTGCCTTCGAGCAACGCCGCCTTTTCGCGGGCTCCCATGGTGTCGGTGGTTGCTTTAAGCAACTCGGCCAACAGCTTGTTGGTGCGCTCGCATTCCCGTTCGAAATCGCCCCGATAGCCGGTGGCGATGACCTTCATCTCCGCCAGCTCGGTCTGCAACGTCTCGATCTGCTGCTTGAGGGCGGTGACCAGCTGTTGATTGGTCTGCGCCTGCGGCGGGCGGGATATTGGGGAATGGCTGATTTCGGTGAGATCAACCTGGACAAGCGCCTTGCCATCGTTGGCGCGGGTACGCGGCCAGCGATGTCGCTTCACCAAGGCACGCGCAGCCTCCGGCGAAATCTTGAGTCTTTCGCCCAGTTCGGCGTACGACAGCATCTCGATGGGCATAAGCTCGGCTCCATTTAGGCCCCGAATATGATCGTACCGGCCTATGGTTAATGGCGGGTTTATCGTGGGTGAGCGCCGGGAAGTCGCGCGTAACGTTCCGGAAATGGAACCAAAAGTCATCGACGCGGTTGGGGTCCACTGACCCAAGAAATGTAGGAGGACAAATGGCTCGTAGACTACTTGGCGCCGCCGTGCTGGCCGTCGTTGCGCTGGCATGGCCGGTGGGTGATTTTGCTGCGGTCTCTTCGGCGAATGCGGCGGTTGCGACCGACTTGAGCGCGCAGAACAGGCGCGGTCAGCGGCCGGGAGCCCACCGCCCCCCTGGCGCGCATCGTCCACGTCCTCCGGCTGCACGTCCGCCGGGCGCGCATCGTCCACGTCCCCCGGGTGCTCATCGGCCGGGTGTTCATCGGCCACCTCATCGGGGTTGGGCTCGTCCCGGCCGGTATACATGGCGTCCAGGTGGCGCGATCGCGGCTGGGGCTGCACTGGGATTCCTGGCGGCCAGTGCGGCGACATGGGCCGGTCCTCCTCCGCGAGCCGGGTTGTGCTGGTATTACACTGACTGGTCCCGGCGGTCGGGTTTCTGGGACATCTGTCCGTAGTTTCCGCCAGCCCCTTGAGTGCTTCCCGTAAAAGACAAAGGCCCTGGTTTGATCCAGGGCCTTCCTCATTGCAGCTTGTTGTCATCTGCAAGCAGCGCCGAGACTGATACCCGCCCCTAAAACGGCGGGTCCCGTCCGGGGCGGCATGCAACTGCAACTACTCCGGACCAATTCAATTTCAGCCCTATGATAACGAGGCAGCCCGCCGCGGGAGGACGCGACGGGCTCGCCTGGTTGGAGGTAGCGTGCAAGGTCGCCAAGCGCCGGCAGCCGCAGGGGCTTGCGAGCAGCCGTGAACAGCAACGTATCGCGTCGTTATGACAGTTTGTCGTGCGCGCGAAGCTACTGCTACGATAGCAGGGGCAGTCGAAGCTGCAGAGCCTCTTCCTGCTTTGCCTGCTTCCGAAACTCTCGTTCTTTTCTCTCGAAAGCGATCATCTCTTTTTGCGCGGCCTCAAGGAAGCTTTCCCGTTGTGCCTCGGTTGCCTGATGGCTTGGTGTGGTCATGCACATGCCCTTGCGTTACGCTATCGAGTGCTGACCTAACCAATGGAACGGTCAAGGGTTCCCTGCCGTAGACCTCGCAAGAATCCGGGGCGCTGGAACGACGGGAGAACGAAAATTGCAAACCGCCTGTAACCAGGCGATTGCCCGTAAACCGGAGACGCGAAATCGCCATTGAATGTAACGAGAAAAATGGTCGGAGCGAGAGGATTTGAACCTCCGACCCCTAGTCTCCCAGACTAGTGCGCTAACCGGGCTGCGCCACGCTCCGATGCCGTTCCATTAGCTGCGATCAGGGCCCGGCGCAAGGCGCGAGAGCGGCCGCATTGCGGCGCCATCGAATCGGCCCGGTTCCGCCCGCCCCGCTCAGTTGTCCTTCATCGCATTATCAAGCAATTGCCGGCAGGCGATCAGATCCTGCACGACCCGCTCCAGGCGCTCGCGGTCGGCGTCCGATGGTCCTGCCTTGCCCTTGACGAAGGGCAGCAGGATCCCGTCATCGTCGGTATCGGCAAAGCGGTAGTCGATTTCCTTGTCTTCGGTCTCGAAGTCCTCGTCCTCTTCCTCTTCGGCCTCGACAGCGACCGGCAGCTCGCCCTCGTCGGGCTCCTGCAGGCTGAGACCGACAGCCTCCTCAACCGCACCGAATGTCACGGCCGAGGTCTGGTCGGCGAGCCCCTGCACCGATTTGATGCCGTGCTCCTTCAGGATCCGCTGCACGCCGCGGATCGTGTAGCCCTCGCCGTACAACAGGCGGCGGATGCCCTTGAGCAGGTCGACGTCATCGGGACGGTAGTAGCGCCGCCCGCCGCTTCGCTTCATCGGCTTGATCTGGGCGAAGCGCGTCTCCCAGAATCGCAGCACGTGCTGGGGAATATCGAGTTCTTCAGCGACTTCGCTGATGGTGCGGAACGCATCCGGCGCCTTGTCCAAATGCCAGCTCCTCTCAACTCGTTTCGTTGGTGAAGACGCGGTACTTGACTGCTACGCGGTCGTGGTCGCGCGATCGCGCTACTCGGCCTTGCCTTCGCCGTTCGTAGGCGCGTGTCCGTTGATCCGCTGCTTCAGAATGGCTGATGGCTTGAACACCATGACACGACGCGGCGAGATCGGCACTTCGGTACCGGTCTTCGGGTTACGTCCGATACGCTGACCCTTCTTGCGCACCATGAAAGAGCCGAACGACGACAGCTTCACCGTCTCGCCCTTCTCCAGGCAATCGGTGATCTCTTTCAGAACGAGTTCGACAAACGCTGAAGATTCCGTCCGCGACAGACCCACCTTCTGGTAGACCGCCTCGCACAAATCGACGCGTGTGACTGTTTTTCCGGTCCCGTTGGTCATCGCCTGCCCCGCACTCTCGGCGAACAATTTATTCCCTGAAATTAGGAGGTTAGCATGCAATGGTCAACAGCGAGCATCATGCAGACGCATGAAAGCCCTCCACAATTTTAACTGTTCCCGTTACGCGGCGCTTACCAGCGCACGAGTGCGGATCCCCAGGTGAAGCCGCCGCCCATGGCTTCAAATAGCACCAGATCGCCCTTCCTCACCCGCCCGTCCTTGACCGCGACGTTGAGCGCCAGCGGAATCGACGCCGCCGAGGTATTGCCGTGCTGGTCGACGGTCAGCACCACTTTCTGCGGTGCAATATGAAGCTTGTGCGCTGAAGCGTCGATGATTCGCTTGTTGGCCTGGTGGGGGATGAACCAGTCGATGTCCTCGGCGGTGGCGCCCGTGGCATTGAAGGCATCCACGATCACGTCAGTGATCATGCCGACGGCGTGCTTGAATACCTCCCGTCCCTCCATCCGCAGATGGCCGACGGTCTGCGTCGTGGAAGGACCGCCGTCGACGAACAGCTTCGCCTTGTGCCGGCCGTCGGAGCGCAGATGCGTCGTCAGCACGCCGCGATCGGAAGGTTTGCCGGGCTGGTCCTGCGCCTCGAGCACGATGGCGCCGGCGCCGTCGCCGAACAGTACGCAGGTGCCGCGGTCGTTCCAGTCGAGAATACGCGAGAACGTCTCGGCGCCGATCACCAGCGCACGCTTGTAGGCGCCGGAGCGCAGGAAATTATCGGCGGTCGCGAGCGCGAACACGAAGCCGGAGCACACCGCCTGCAGATCGAAGGCCGCGCCGTGATGGATGCCGAGCCCGTTCTGGACCGCGACCGCCGTCGCCGGAAACGTATTGTCGGGCGTCGAGGTCGCCAGCACGATCAGGTCGATCGCCTGCGCGTCGATACCGGCATGTTCGAGCGCTGCGCGCGCCGCGTTCATTGCGAGGTGCGAGGTGAACTCGCCTTCGGCCGCGATATGACGCTCGCGGATTCCGGTGCGCTGAACGATCCACTCGTCGGACGTATCGAGCCGGGAGGCCAATTCCGCATTGGTCAGCACCTTCTGCGGCAGATAGGAGCCGCAACCCAGTACGACCGAACGTTTCGCAGTCACGTGACAGCCTCCTGCGCGGTCTGTGCCAACGCACCGCCGTCGCTATTCATCATCTGATTGATCTTGGTGAGGAGATCGCAGCGGACCGTCTCATAGCCAACATCGACCGCGTAGGCAAAGCCTTCGGCGCTGGTTCCGCCATGGCTTTTGACAACCACACCTTTTAGCCCGAGCAGAACGCCACCATTGGATTTGTTCGGATCGAGCTTGTCGCGAAGCGCCTTGAAGGCCTTGCGGGCGAAGAGATAGCCGAGCTTGGACTGCCAGTTGCTGGCCATCGCGTTGCGCAGAAAATCCGCCATCTGGCGCGCCGTGCCTTCGGCAGCTTTCAGGGCGATGTTGCCGCTGAAACCTTCCGACACGATGACATCGGCCGCGCCGCTGCCGATGCCGTCGCCCTCGACGAACCCGATATAGTTGAACTGCGGAAGGTTCATGGCGCGCAGTCTTTCGCCGGCCTCGCGGATTTCCTCGTGGCCCTTGATCTCCTCGACGCCGATGTTGAGCAGCCCAACCGTCGGGCGATCGAGGTTGAAGAGCACGCTTGCCATCGCGCTGCCCATGACGGCCAATGCCACCAGATGGTTGGCATCGCCGCCGATGCTGGCGCCGAGGTCGAGCACGACAGAATCGCCGCGCGCCGTCGGCCAGACCGCGGCAATCGCCGGACGGTCGATGCCCGGCATGGTGTGCAGATGGAATCGAGCCATCGCCATCAGCGCGCCGGTATTGCCGGCGGAAACCGCCACGTCGGCCTCGCCCTTCTTCACCGCATCGATCGCAAGCCACATCGACGAATTCTTGCGACCGCGGCGCAGCGCCTGGCTCGGCTTGTCGTGTGCGCTGACGGTGACGTCGGTATGAGTCACCTGCGAGGCCTTTTTCAGCGCCGGATATTTCGCCAGTTGCTCGTCGATCAGCCTGCTGTCGCCATAGAACAGGAATTCGCTGTCGGGATGCCGCTGCAAAGAGATAGCGGCGCCGGGAATGACGACCGATGCACCGAAATCGCCGCCCATGGCGTCAAGCGCGATTCGAACCTTTTGCGGCATGAATGTTCCGGAAACCTGATCTCTTGCGGCCCTCGTGGAGCGCGGCCGCACGCTGGAATACACCGTTGGCGGTGCTGGCAGAACGCAACTCCGCGCCTCCGCCGGGCCGCGACAATAGCGCGTCCCCGCCCTTACACAACCTCTTGACCCCGGTCTTTTGGCGAAAGCGGAGCGCTGTGGCCGGAAATCCAAGGATATGCAATATCCCGTTATAATTCAATATCTTGACCGAGATGCTGGGAGCACGCCGCAACCATCCAGGGCCGCCGGCAGCTTCATCAGCCACTTTTGACCGGCGTCTACTTGCCTTTGGGCTTCCTGGCTCGCGGCTTTTTCGGCTCCGCCTTCAGCGCCTTTAGTGCCGCGAACGGATGATCCTCGGGATCGGCGGCTTCAACCATCCGTTCAAATACGGCACCGGGTTTTCGCGGATATGGATCGACCGCGAGATACAGGGCATCGGTAGCGAGTTTGCCGAGATCGATCATGCCGTTCTCGATCGGCTCCAGCGGGTCGGGCGTTTCCTCGTCGCTTTCCTCGGCCTCATCGACCAGTGCGGCCATCTGCGGAACCTGTTCTGACGGCGCGAAGATCAGGTCGACCTGCTCGTCGATGTCGTTCTCGATCTCTTCCAGCGTGACCACGCAGGTCTGTCCGATCCGCGCCCGCACGTGACCGATGACGTGGAAGCGGCCGCCGCTCTTTGGCATCACGTCGAATGAAGCGTTTGCCGACAACACCTCGCGCAAGCCGCCCATTTCGGCCATCGCATGGCGGATGGTCTGGTCGGCCTCGATCTCGCGATGCAGCCCGGTCTCCGGGATCTGCGCGACCGTGACGGGAACGCGCCAGGGATCGGGTTTCTCGATCATGCCGGTCTTGCTCATGACTGCGCCCTCTCCGGCATCGGAAACCTGGCCGAACCGCTCATCAGCGTCGCGTCGTCGATGCCATCCAGTGTCGTCATCGCCGCCTCGGCATAGGCCGCCAGCAGGCGGGCCTGTTCGATGTGCTCGCCATTCAGGATATTCTTGCAGATCGCCTGCGCCAGCGCCTCGCGGCTCTCCGTCAGCGCCATGTCGTAGGCCGCGGTCCGGCCATAAAAGGCTTCGCCGAAGGCCTGCATGCGCTTGGGCACCTTGAGGTCGCTGGTCCCCATTTCACGCAGATTATCGTCCATATCACCGCAAAAATGGTCGAACAGCCCCTGTGACAGGGCTGCGCCGCCCTCCACCGATTTCAGGCGCCGCAGCACCAGCCACAAATGCAGCAGAAGCAGGTCAAAACGGCCATTAACCGTGTCGGGAACCGCCAAGTCCCGATAAAACAACGGTTCTCGCGCCTGCGTCACGATCATGCCATAGATGGCTTCGATGGTGCCGCGCAACGGCGGCCGGGATTTCCTGAAGTGGTTGAACGGCCAAAGCATTGTGGGTTCCGCGAGCGAGCCCTCCCGGGCCACGCGTGTTGCAATCCAGTGTGCTGCCCGGTACGTCAACGCACCGCGCGATGCAAGAGGACGGGCTGATTCCTGATATGACCGAGATGAGCCAGCTGAGCACCTGCGCGCCCTCGCCGCGCCGTATGACCACGCGCCGGCGCGCTTTTCGGGCGGTCGCGGCCGCGGCATTGATTTGCGCGGCGCTCGGCGGATGCACCGGCGAGCAATTCCAGAAAGGCTATATCCTGCCGCCCAACGCGCTCGAGCAGATCCCGATCGGCGCCAGCCAGGATCAGGTGCTGATCGTGATGGGAACGCCGTCGACGGTGGCGACCCTGAACGGCGAGGTGTTTTATTACATCTCGCAGCGCTCCGAGCGCAAAGTCGCGTTCATGAATCAGAAGGTCGTCGACCAGCGCGTGATCGCGATCTATTTCGACAAGAACCGCCAGGTGACGCGGCTCGCCAATTACGGCCTGCAGGATGGTAAGATCTTCGACTTCATCAGCCGCACCACGACGACCTCCGGCCAGGAACTCAGCTACCTGACGCCGCTCTTCAAGCTGCTCAGCTTCAACTAGTACCCGGAATCATAGCTGAGTGATACGTCGACTTTTGAAGGGACGCTGGC
>NZ_DAINNI010000125.1:0-13394 GCF_036735945.1 Bradyrhizobium sp.
TCGTAGATCGTCATCGGGAACGGCGTCGGCTTCTGGAACACCATGCCGACGCGGGCGCGCAGCAGATTGAGGTCGAGATTGGGATCGAGGATGTTGGTCTGGTCGAGCAGCAACTGCCCGGTGGCGCGCTGGCCGGGATAAAGATCATACATCCGGTTGAAGATGCGCAGCAGCGTGGACTTGCCGCAGCCGGACGGGCCGATGAAGGCGGTGACGCGGTTGGTGCCGAGCGTCAGGTTGATGTTCTTCAGCGCGTGGTGCTCGCCATAGTAGAAGTTGAGCCCGCGCACCGTCACCTTCGGCGCGGCTTCCGGCAGCGGCACCTGCATGGTGCTGCCTGGGGTACTCACGGATACGGAGAGTTCGTTCATTTGGATGTCCTCTCGGCGCCGAGGATGCGCGCGCCAACATTCAGGGCCAATACGGCAAGCGTGATCAGCAGGGCACCGGCCCAGGCCAGTTGCTTCCAGTAGGCATAGGGGCTCTGCACGAAGTTGTTGATGGTGACCGGCAGGTTCGCCATCGTCTTGGTGAGGTCGAGGCTGAAGAACTGGTTCGACAGCGCGGTGAACAGCAGCGGCGCGGTTTCGCCGGCGACGCGGGCGGTGGCGAGCAGCACGCCGGTGATCAGGCCGGCGCGCGCGGCGCGGTAGGCGATGCGCCGGATCACCAGCGAGCGCGGCATGCCGAGCGCAGACGCCGCCTCACGCAAGGGATTGGGCACCAAACCCAGCATGTCCTCGGTGGTGCGCACCACCACGGGGATCACGATCACGGCGAGTGCCAGGCAGCCGGCAATGGCGGAGAAGCCGCGCATCGGCACCACGATCGCGCCATAGATGAACAGGCCGATGATGATCGAGGGCGCGGAGAGCAGGATGTCGTTGATGAAGCGGATGACGGGCGCGAGCTTGTCGTGCTTGCCGTATTCGGCCAGGTAGGTGCCGGCAAACAGGCCGAGCGGCCCGCCGACGCCGACCCCGATCACGGTCATCATGATCGAGCCGATGATGGCGTTGCGCAGCCCGCCTTCGGTCGATCCGGGCGGCGGCGTGTCCTGGGTGAAGACGGCGAGATTGATCCCGGAAAGGCCGTTGTAGAACAGCGTGAACAGGATCAGCGCCAGCCAGGTGACGCCGAACGCGGCGGCGCCCAGGCACAGGAACTTGACGACGATGTTCTTGCGGCGGCGGGAAGCGTAGATCGCGTTCATGTCAGTTGCCCGCCTTCTTTTCCAGATGCATCAGCATCAGCCGCGCGGCAGCCAGAACGAAGAACGTCAGAATGAACAGCAGCAGGCCGAGCAGGATCAGGCCGGATTGGTGCAGGCCGTCGCTCTCGGCGAATTCGGAGGCGATCGCCGCCGAGATCGTGGTGCCCGGCGCGAAGATCGAGGACTGGATCTTGAACGAGTTGCCGATGATGAAGGTCACCGCCATGGTCTCGCCGAGCGCGCGGCCGAGCGCCAGCATGACGCCGCCGATCACGCCGACGCGGGTATAGGGGATGACGACGTTGCGAACGACTTCCCAGGTGGTGCAGCCGACGCCGTAGGCCGCCTCCTTCAGGACCGGCGGCACCGTCTTGAACACGTCGACCGAGATCGAGGTGATGAAGGGCAGCACCATGATGGCGAGGATCAGCGAGGCGTTGAACAGGCTGAGATAGGACGGGGGCCCGCCGAAGATCGCGCCCAGCACCGGCACGCCGTCGAACAGGTTGATCATGAAGGGCTGGAAGGTGTTGGCCAGGAACGGGCCGAGCACAAAGAAGCCCCACATGCCGTAGATGATCGAGGGAATCCCGGCGAGCAGCTCGATCGCAAGGCCGATCGGGCGGCGCAGCCAAAGCGGACAGATTTCAGTGAGGAACACCGCAATGCCGAGGCCGACCGGGATCGCAATCATCATCGCGATGACTGAGGTGACCAGCGTGCCGTAGATCGGCCCGAGCGCGCCCAGCACCGGCGGATCGGCCGACGGCGCCCAGCGCTGCGTCGTGAGAAATGCAAGGCCGTATTCGCGCAACGCCGGCCAGGCGCCGACGATCAGCGAGAGGATGATGCCGCCGAGGATGAGCAGGACCGAGATCGCGCAGAGGCGCGTGATCCAGTAGAAGGCGACGTCGCCGAACTTGAACGCGCTGAGGGCCCGCGCGCGATCGTAAGGTCCGGCAGCGTCCATTACGTCGCTTTCAACCGCCATTTCTGCCACGCCCAATCCCCTTTACTATAGCCCAATGACCCGGACTTCGGTGCACGGCTTTTTCGGCTCGCGCATTGTTCTTGCCCTCTCGTCCCGAGAGGGGTGCTCAACCCGGGATGACCCGGGTTGAGCAATCGCATTTGCAAGCAGCAGCCGATCAGCTCTTGATCTCGGCCGTCCAGGTCTTCTCGATCAGCTTGACGACCGCATCGGGCATCGGGATGTAGTCGAGCTCTTCGGCCATCTTGTCGCCCTTCTCGAACGACCACTTGAAGAACTTGATGGCTTCCTGCGAGGCTTTCTTGTCGGTCGCATCCTTGTGCATCAGGATGAAGGTCGCCGCGGTGATCGGCCACGACGCGTCGCCGGGCTGGTCGGTGAGGATCACGTAGTAGCCGGGCGCCTTGGCCCAGTCGGCGTTGGAGGCGGCCGCCTGGAACGCCTCAATGGTCGGCTGCACGGTCTTGCCGGCCTTGTTGGTCATCGCCGCAAAGGTCAGCTTGTTCTGCTTGGCGTAGGCATATTCGACGTAACCGATCGCGTTCTTGGTCTGGCCGACATTGCCGGCAACGCCTTCATTGCCCTTGGCGCCGACGCCGGTCGGCCATTCGACCGCGGTGCCGGAGCCGACCTTGGCTTTCCATTCAGCGTTCGACTTCGAGAGGTAGTCGGTGAAGTTGAAGGTGGTGCCGGAGCCGTCGGAGCGGCGGACCACGGTGATCGCGTCAGCGGGCAGCTTCAGCTTCGGATTGAGCTTGGCGATCGCGGCATCGTCCCACTTCTTGATCTTGCCGAGATAGATGTCGCCGAGCACCTCGCCCGACAGCACCAGTTCACCCGGCTTGATGCCCTCGAGGTTCACTACCGGCACGATCGCGCCCATCACCATCGGCCACTGCACCAGGCCGTCCTTTTCGAGCTGCTCGTGCTTGAGCGGGGCGTCGGTGGCGCCGAAGGTCACGGTCTTGGCCTGGATCTGCTTGATGCCGGCGCCGGAGCCGATCGACTGGTAGTTCAGGCCGTTGCCGGTCTCCTTCTTGTAGGCGTCGGCCCACTTCGAATAGATCGGGAACGGGAAGGTCGCGCCTGCGCCGGTGATGTCGGCCGCAAAGGCTGACGTCGACGCGACGACCAGGCCGGCGGCGACGATTGTCCTGATGAAATTCATTGATTGTCTCCATCTTGGTGAACGAAGCGCCCGGTGCGCCCGATCGCGCTCACCCCGCCCGTGTAGGGACGGTCGATAGAGCTTTTACGAAGGTTGAATGACAGTTGGATGACACCAACAAGCAACTGAAATTGCTTGCATTTACGCCGAAATCGGCGATTTCGCCTGGGGAAAACAGGCGGTAAAGGTCGCCCCGTTGCGCGGCACGCTTTCGATCAAAAGCCGGCCGCGATGGCGGTTAAGAATATGTTTCACAAGGGATAAACCGAGCCCGGTTCCGCCCTGCTGGCGGCTGTCGCCGACGTCGACCCGGTAGAAGCGTTCGGTCAGCCGCGGCAGGTGCTCCGGTGCGATGCCGGGGCCGAAATCGCGGACCATGACGCGGATTTCCGGCGCGCCGTCGGCGCTTGCGGCCTCCTTCAGGGAAACGATCACCCGCCCGCCGGACGCGCCATATTTGAGCGCATTCTCGATCAGGTTTTCGAACAGCCGCAACAACTCCTCGCGATCGCCCGGGATGGTCACCGGTGCGGTCGGCAGGTCGATCTCGATCTCGACCTGGCGCTCCCTGGCCAGCGGCTCCAGCCCGTCGGCGACCTGGCGGATGATCGGCACGATATCGACCGAGGATTCGGGTCGGACATGCGCCGACAATTCGACCCGCGACAGCGACAGCAGATCGTCGATCAGCCGCGCCATCCGCGTCGCCTGCGCATGCATGATCGAGAGAAATCGCTCGCGCGCCTTGGCGTCCTCCTTGGCCGGCCCTTGCAGGGTATCGATGAAGCCGGACAAGGCGGCGAGCGGCGTGCGCAATTCATGGCTGGCATTGGCGACGAAATCGGCGCGCATCTCCTCGACCCGCCGCAGCGGCGTCTGGTCGTGGAAGGTCAGCAGCATGCATTTCTCGGTGCCGCCGAACAGCGTCGGCATCGGCACCGGCGTGACCACCAGTTCCATCCAGCGGTCGACCAGCCCCTGGTCGAGATAGCTCGCCCGGCGCGATTCGGAGGTCGCGATGGCCTCGCGCAGCGCGGTGACGATCTCGGGCGAGCGCAGCGCGAACTGCGCGAGTTCGTTCTTGCGCAGCGCGGGCGCGAGCTGGGCGGCGGCCGCATTGAGGTGAATGACGCGCCCGGCGCGGTCGAGCAGCACCGCGGGATCCGGTATGCCGGCGACGACGGCGCTGACGGCGGCGGCCTCGACGGGACGGACCGAACCGACTTCCTCGCGGGAACTGACGGCGTCGTGCAGCCGCCACGGCACCAGCGCGGCCGCCGCGATGCAGATGAAAGCGGCGACCCCGCGCGCCGGCGACAGGTCGGCCAGCAGCACCAGCGCGCACAGCGCAAAAGCGGCCGCCAGCAGGATGATGGCCGAATGCCTGAGCCGGTCCGGCCACGGGCCGAAGAAGGAAGACGAATGGGAATCTTCAATCGCCATGGCGCAGGCTTTCATCCGCTACTGGTGAGGCGCCCGCCGCATCGTCAGGTGCCCGTTTCCTTGCGCTCGCGTACATAGACGGCGGCCTCGTGCCTCGGCCCGGGGTCGGCGGCGGCCGCCAGATGGCGCAAGCGCTTCGATCGGGCGCCGATGATAATCTCCCGAAGCGTCAGCAAGATTACAGAAATGACAAACGGCCCGATATAATAGAGGACCCGGAACAGCAGCATGCCGGCGAGCAGTTCCTCGCGGTCCATCTGCCAGAGGCCGACCAGCATGGCGGCATCGAACACGCCGAGCCCGCCCGGCGAATGGCTGGCGAACCCCAGAAGCGTCGCCGAAACGAAGATCACGGCGACCACGACGAAGCCGATCTGCGGCTCGTCCGGCACCAGCATGTACATCGCCAGCGCGCAGAAGCCGAGATCGACGATGCCGATGGCGATCTGCAGCAGCGTCAGCGGCCCGCCCGGCAGCGTCACCGTCCATGGCCCACGGCCGACGCGGCGCGGCTGGGCCGAGACCCAGAACACATATCCGATCAGTCCGATGATGATGCCGAACGCCGCGATACGGTTGAGCCAGGGCGGGAGCTGGTCGATCGAGGCGGCGGCCTCCGGATGGTAGGCGATCCCGAGACCAAGCACCGCGGCATTGCCGAGCCAGAAGGTCAGGCCGGCGAGAAAGCAGATCTTGGCGACATCGATCGCATTCAGCCCCCAGGCCGAATAGATCCGGTAGCGAACCGCGCCGCCGGTGAAGACGCTGGCGCCGACATTGTGCCCGATCGAATAGGAGGTGAAGGCGGCCAGCGCGTTGATGCGATAGGGCACATGGCGCTGGCCGATGGCGCGGACCGCGAACCAGTCATAGAAGGTGAGCGTGAAATACCCCGCAGCGACGAACAGGGCGGCCAGCACGACCTGTCTCGGCTCGGTGCTCTTGATGGCGTCGATCACCTCGTTGGTGTCGATGCCGCGAAGCATGTGATAGAGCACGTAGCACGCAACGGCGATCACCGTGATGCTGATCAAGACCCCGAGCTTGTGCAGGACCTGCTTCTGGCGCAGAAACGAGATCGCCCTGCGTATTGCTTCCAGCATCTAGACCTCGAATTGCGTTTCTGCGACGACGGCCACGGCATGAACCCCGCCGCTGACGATACGCTCCCTTGCCTCTCCAGTAGCGCGTTTTGAGCCGCAGTGGAATTCGCCTGACGACGATAAAACGCGCTGCTTCAAGATATTAGAGGCAACTGATACTGGCGGCAGTACTGTTTTTTTGCATTCCCGGCGTCCTCCGCCGGTTCCGGACCATAGAAGCGGGCGGTCAACAACCCGTGACAATGACGACGGTACGGCTACCCGGCGCATGATCCCGCTCAGGCCGGCGGCGCGCTGCGTGAGACCACCCAGCCGCGCAACAACGCCCCGACCGCGCAGCCGCAAAGATAGAGTGCGAACATGAGCAACCCGAGATCGAGCCAGTAGCCGAAACGGCCGGGCACGACGCGCGCCAGGGCTGCGGCAATCAATCCCGCGACCAGGGCCGAAAGCCACCAGCGCAGCTTCCACGAGACCCCGTCGCCGCGCTGAACCACCGATATCCAGCCCATGCCGAAGCCCAGCAATACCGACGCCAGCAGCCAGCCCCAGTAGAATGCGGTCAGATGCGCCATGCTCACTTCACCACGAAATCGATGCGACGGTTCTGCGCCTTGCCCTGGTCGGTATCATTGCCTGCAATCGGCTGCGTCGCACCATAGCCGGCCGCGCTGAAGCGGCTCTCCGGCAAGCCGGCCTTGACCAGATAGTCGGCGACCGCCTGCGCGCGCTTCTCCGACAATGCCTGGTTGGCCGCCTCATCGCCGTCGCTGTCGGTATGCCCTGAAATCTCGATATTGGCGGTCGGACAGCGCAGCGCAGTCTCGATCAGTCGATCGAGCAGGCCGGCGGAATCAGCGACGATGTCGGACTTGCCGGATTCGAAACGAATCCGGGCCTTGCCGAGCAGTTCGGTGAACAATTGCTGGCAGACCGTCGCGTCCACCGGCGCCGCGGCCGGCTTGACCGAAATTTCCGGCTTGAACTGCCAGCCCTGCGGAAAGTCCTTGCCGAGGCCGGCGCGGATCTGCCCCGCCGCGGCATCATAGAGCGCGTCGCCGGACAGCTTGACCTCCCGGTCGGTAACCACGAGCGTGCCGGTCGACAGCCGGGACAGCGCGCCGAGCGCGGGCACCACCACGGCAGCGAAGCGCTGTGGCGCACCGATGCTCTCCTTCAGATTGTCGACGACCTTCTCATTGAAGAACTTGCGTCCGGCAGCCGCCACCAGCGCCTCATGGACCTCCTTGTCCGGCACGTTGCCGGTCAGTGTCAGCGTCACCGCGACCGGGTCCTTATAGGCCTGGAAAATGTAGGGCGGCGCCTTGACGTCGTTGGCCGCGACCGTAAATCCCTCGGGCAGGTTTTTCAGCGCGGCAGCGATGGCCTCGCGGCCGCCCAGTTCGCGCGCCATGCCGGACAGGCTGACGCCGGTATCCGACAGCGTGATCTTGCCTTCCTTCAGCTTGCCTATCTGATCGAGCAGCAGCAGCGCGGCATGATCGAAACGCGGTGGCGCCCCGCGCGCCAGATTCATCCGGTCGACCACCTCGACGCCGCCGAGATTGGCCTTGGCCGCTTCCATCAACCGGCCCTTGATCGCCGGCAAGGGCGAACTGCCCGACAGGGTCACCCGGACGACGTCGCGTTCCGCCGACCAGACGAACGGCTTGGCCTCGGGAACGAGCCGGGTTTCATCGTCAACCAGGCGTACGCCCGGAACGGCCTCGACCGAGGTCACCGCACTCTGCCGGCCGCCTTCCGAGAACGCATCCGCCGCCAGCGTCACGTCGCGGCCGGCGACCGAAATCCGCCTTTTGTCGAGGACGCTGTCCTTGAGGGCCGCCGCCGAGCGCTGCGCCAGGTCGGCTTCCAGCGGCTCAGTGCTCGTCCAGGCCGCGAAAGCCCAAAAGATGACCAATGGAATGACGCCCGGCCACCATTTGCTACTCCACCTGAAAAGTCCGTGCATCCGAGTTCCCGCAGGGTCCGAAACGGAGAGAAAACAAACCCTTGCGGGACTGTCAAACACGAAATGTCGCAGCGGCCGGAGCGCTCCGGAACGGGTCAGGCTAACTGTTTGTTCAGCGGTGTTTCGTTAATTTCGACCCCGTAAATAACCGGGCAGCCCCGACATCCCGATGAAACTGCTTCGCAACACCGTCATTCGCGCCGGACTGGAAGCGCTGTACTTCTCTGGCGCGCATTACCTGCTGCGACCAATCTTCGCAGGTGTCGGCGTCATCTTCATGCTGCACCACGTCCGTCCGCGCCGCGACGGCGAGTTTCAGCCGAACCACCATCTCGAGGTCGAGCCGGAGTTCCTGCGGGCCATGCTGGCGCACCTGCGCGCGCTCGACATCGACATCATCACCATGGACGAGGCGCATCAGCGGCTGCAGGCGCGCGATTTCACGCGGCGCTTCGCCTGCTTCACCCTCGACGACGGCTATCGCGACAACCGCGATTTCGCGCTCCCCGTGATGCGCGAGTTTGACGCGCCGCTTGCCGTCTACGTGACGAGTGATTTCGCCGAAGGCACCGGACGGTTGTGGTGGGTCGCGCTGGAGCGGGCGATCGCCGGGGCCAACTCGATCGAAGTCCCGATCGGCGGCACCAGGGTTCGGCTCGACACCTCGACCCCGGAAGCCAAGCAGGCCACCTTCGACCGCTTGCATGACTGGTTGCGCCAGATGCCGACCGAGCACGACCTGCAGCGCGAAATCTCCGCGCTGTGCACGCGGCACGAGGTGGACGAAGCTTCGATCGCCCGCGAGTTCTGCCTGTCCTGGGACGAATTGAAGGCATTCGCCGGCGACCCGCTGGTGACGATCGGCGCGCACACGATCACGCATTGCAACCTGGCGCGCCAGAGCGAAGCGGCCGCCTTGCGCGAACTGACCGAGAGCCGGACGCGGATCGAAGCCGCGCTGCAGCGTCCGGTGCTGCACCTCGCCTATCCCTATGGCGACCGGATCGCGGCGGGGCGGCGCGAATTCGCGCTGGCGAAGGTGGCGGGGTTCAAGACGGCGGTGACGACGCGGCCCGGCATGATCTTCCCGGAAAGCGCCGACCACCTGACCGCGCTGCAACGCGTTTCCCTCAACGGCAACTACCAGGATGCCCGCATCATCCCGGTCCTGACTTCCGGCGCCGCCACCGCGATGTGGAACGGCTTCCGCCGCATCGACGCGGCCTAGGATCTTTCGACGGCGCGGTCGTTACCTCGCTTCTCCACTCGCGGGAAGAGGCGGGCCTGACATTTGTTATGGCGCCCATTTTTCCTCCTGCCATCATCGAATGTTAAGATTGGCGGGGGACGATGCAGGATTATCGATCCCATTTGGAGAAGCTGCGCAGAGACGCGGCCGAATGCGCGCTTGCCGGGGACCTGGACAAGGCGAAGCGCGAAATGTTCGACCGGTTGGCGCGGCACCTGGAGCAACCAGCCGACGAGGTCGCGCGCCATGAATTCTCGAAAGACCGGCTAAAGGCAGCGGTGCGAGTATGCGGGCAAAAGCGCTACTCGTTCTGCTTGGGGCCACGGCGTTGGGGTCTTATTATCTAGGCCTCCACAGCCACCCCACCCGTGATGCGCCGGTCGCGGCGGTCACGCAGCCGCCGCTGCCGGTGGCCCGGCCGGTTGTCTTCACCGGCTCCGCGACTGTGGTGGCCGCGACCTCGAGCGCCACCCACAATCCGGCCCCTACCATAAAAAGCCGCCCCGAGACGGCCGCGGCCGCGCACCTTCCGAGAAGAATCGGGATGCAAAAGCGGCGACAGGAGCAGCTTCCTTGACTCATCGCCCTCCCCCGCCCAAAACCGGCGGCAAGACAAGGGAGGAACAAGGATGTTCAAGGATCTGTTTTCGCTCAACGGGCGCATCGCGCTGGTCACGGGCGGCTCGCGCGGCATCGGCAAGATGATCGCGGCCGGCTTTCTCGCGCAGGGCGCGGCAAAGGTCTACATCACCGCGCGCAAGGCCGGTCCCTGCGAGGCGACCGCGAAGGAACTTACCGCCGCCTATGGCGGCGAATGCATCGCGCTGCCGATCGACATCTCGACGGTGGCGGGCTGCGAGCAGCTCGCGGCTGAGATCATCAAGCTGGAGCCGAAGCTCGACATCCTCGTCAACAATGCCGGCGCGGCGTGGGGCGCCGAGTTCGACGAATTCCCGGAGAGCGGCTGGGACAAGGTCATGGACCTCAACGTCAAGTCGCTGTTCTTCCTGACCAAGGCGCTGGCGAAGCCGCTGCGCGCGGCGGCGAGCCACGAACGGCCCGCCAAGGTGATCAACATCGCCTCCGTCGACGGCATCTTCGTCAACCCCGGCGAGACCTATTCCTATGCCGCGAGCAAGGCCGCCGTGATCCATCTGACGCGGCGCATGGCCACCAAGCTGATCAAGGACCACATCAACGTCACCGCGATTGCGCCCGGCGCGTTCAAGTCGGACATGAACCGGGCCGCGCGCGACCACTCGGACGAAGTCGCCAGGCGCATTCCGTCGCAGCGCATCGGAACCGACGAGGACATGGCGGGGATTGCGATCTACCTCGCCTCGCGCGCCGGCGACTACGTCGTCGGCAACACCATCGCGGTCGACGGCGGCGTGGTGTACGCGAACGCGGGGCTGGAGATCGCGGGGTGAGGCGGCGCGAATAGCGAGCAGCGAATGGCGAATGGAGGCTTCTTCTCCATTCGCCACTCACCATTCGCTACTCGCCATTCCCCTATTCCCTCACGTCTCGATCTTCACATACTCGAAATCGCCGGGCTTGTTGTCGATGCCGACTTTCGGCGGCGAGATCCAGGGGGCGTAGGCGCCGATCTCCGTTACCGGCTTCATCAGCGAGGCGATGAAGTCGCCGTCGTCGGTCGACGGCAGCCATTCGCTCCTGCGCTGGTTCCAGGTGGCGTCGTCGATCAGCACGCCGTCGGGCGTGGCGTGGATATCCTTGAACTCGCCGATCTGGCGGTGGAAGGCGACGTTCGGCAGCGTCAGCTTGAACTGGTAGCCGGCGGTCGAAATCACCTTGTTCCACCGCAGCATGCCCTTGACGCAGTCCTGCGTGTAGTCGTCGCGCAGCCGCATGTTGAGCGCGGTCAGCGCCGGCTCGTCGACCCGCTTGATCACGCCGTCGACCAGCTTGAGCACCGGATAGGTGGCGTGCTTGAGCTGATGGTCGTCGTCGATCTGCGTCTCCTTGTAGCGGCCCTTGATGCCGGAATTGAAGGCGTTGGCGGCGTTGGTCGAAACCTCTGAGCCGAACAGATCAAGCGACAGCGAATAATGCAGGTTCAGCTTCTTCTGGATGGTCGGCAGGTCGATCACGCCGAGTGCGCGCACCCTGGCGATATCGGTCGGATCGGTGATGCCGGCTTCCCGCATCGCCTCGCAGGTGCGCTGCACGACGCGGCTGATGCCGGTCTCGCCGACGAACATGTGATGCGCCTCTTCGGTCAGCATGAAGCGGCAGGTGCGCGACAGCGGATCGAAACCGGACTGCGCCAGCGAATGCAGCTGCATCTTGCCGTCGCGGTCGGTGAAATAGGTGAACATGAAGAACGACAGCCAGTCCGGCGTCGCCTCGTTGAAGGCCCCGAGCATGCGCGGGCTGTCCGCATCGCCGGAGCGGCGGCGCAGCAGATCATCCGCCTCCTCGCGGCCGTCGCGGCCGAAATATTTCTGCAGGAGATACACCATCGCCCAGAGATGGCGGCCTTCCTCGACATTGACCTGGAACAGGTTGCGCAGGTCATACAGCGAGGGCGCGGTCTTGCCGAGGTGGCGCTGCTGCTCGACGGAAGCCGGCTCGGTGTCGCCCTGGATCACGATCAGGCGGCGCAGCATGGCGCGGTATTCGCCGGGGACTTCCTGCCAGGCCGGCTTGCCGTAATGCTCGCCGAAGGGAATGACGCGGTTTTCCTCCTGGGGAGCAAGGAGAATGCCCCAGCGGTATTCCGGCATCTTGACGTAATCGAACTTGGCCCAGCCGCGCGGATCGACCGAATAGGCGGTGCGCAGGTACACCAGCGACTGCTGGAAGCCTTCCGGCCCCATGTCGCCCCACCAGTCCATGTAGCCGGGATGCCAGCCCTCCAGCGCCTTGAGCACCTGGCGGTCCTCGCTGAGATTCACGTTGTTGGGAATTTTTGTGCTGTAGTCGACGTTCATGAAATTCATGGCGTGCTCCTTGCTCGCTCTCGTGTTCCGGACGCGGTGCGACGCGAAGCGGTGCGACGCAGAGCCGGGACCTGTTGATGGGTCCCGGTTCTGCAATGCGTCACTTGCGTGCCGCAGTGCGCCCGGGACACGAAATCAAACCCTCGTCATATCGAACTGCGCCTTCTGGCCGGTGCCGTAACGGCGCAGCGCGCCGTCTTCGCCGACCGCGTTGGGGCGCTGGAAGATCCAGTTCTGCCACGCCGTGAGGCGCGAGAAGATTTTCGATTCCATGGTCTCCGGGCCGACAAAGCGCAGATTGGCTTCCATGCCGGTGAGGCCGTCGGGCGAGAAGGACGTGCGCTCCTCCAGGAACACCCGCACCTCGTCGTCCCAATCGATGTCGTCGAGCGCGAAGGTGACGAGGCCGAGTTCTTCGGCCTCTTCCGCATCGAGCGTGGTGCCGATGGTGGCTTCGGCGCGCTCCAGATCGGTGGGATCGGCCTGGAAGCGCGACTGCAGCCGCGTCAGGCCGTGGCTCATCGGATAGGGACCGAAATTCATCGCGGTCAACTGGATCGCCGGCGGCGGCCGGTTGTCGCCCTGCCGCGAGCCGATCAGCATGTAGGAGCGGTCGGCGGCGAACACGAGTTCGGCCAGCGTGCCGGCAAAGCAGGAGCCGGGCTCGACCAGCGTCACCAGCGTGCGCGAGGTGACGTCGATGCGCTTGAGCACGCGCTTCCAGTAATGCCTGATCTCGTTGACCAGCCAGTGCGCCTTGTTGGCTTCGAGGAAGGCGTCGCAGGCGACGATGCCGGCGGGGTCGCCATGCGACTTGAACACCAGCATCGCGATCCCGAGCTCGTTGATGCGCAGATGCAGGATCGCATCGTCAAGCTCGCGTGCGACCTGCAGTGGCCAGAACGCGGCGCCTTGGGCGATCAGGCTGTCGATATCGGCCGGCGGGCCCTGCTCCGGCGCCTTGATCGAAATGGTCGCGATGCGCGCGGCGCGATCGATATCGACATTGACAAAACCGTAGCGGATGCCGGCATCGTCGATGGTGCGGTCGAGCGGGGTGAGCGCAATGCCCTTGCCGCTGCCATTGCGCCTGGAATCGGATGCGAAGGCTTTGGCGCGTTCGGCGACCTTGGCCTCCAGCTTGCTGTTCGGCGCGATCTCGTCGACCAGCCGCCAGGCGACGGCGCGCTTGCCCTTGATGCCTTCCTCGATGGTGCAGAAGAAATCCGCGTGATCGCGGCGCACCTTGCGCTTGTCGACGACGCGCGTCAGGCCGCCGGTGCCCGGCA
>NZ_DAINNI010000126.1:0-13382 GCF_036735945.1 Bradyrhizobium sp.
CCCGCGCGGCGCAATCCGCAGGCGCCCTTCACCACCTCGACGCTGCAGCAGGAAGCCAGCCGCAAGCTCGGCTTTGCGCCGGCGCACACCATGCGGATCGCGCAGCGGCTCTATGAGGGCATCGACATCGGCGGCGAGACCACCGGTCTCATCACCTATATGCGAACCGACGGCGTGCAGATCGATCCCTCCGCGATCACCCAGGCGCGCAAGGTGATCGGCGATGATTACGGCAAGGCCTATGTGCCTGAAGCGCCACGCCAGTACCAGGCCAAGGCCAAGAACGCGCAGGAAGCCCACGAAGCGATCCGTCCGACCGACCTGTCGCGCCGCCCGGCCGAGATGCGCCGCCGCCTCGATCCCGATCAGGCCAGGCTCTATGAACTGATCTGGATCCGCACCATCGCGAGCCAGATGGAATCGGCCGAACTCGAACGCACCACCGTCGATATCGAAGCCAGGGCCGGCTCTCGCACGCTGGAGCTGCGCGCCTCGGGCCAGGTCATCAAGTTCGACGGCTTCCTCGCGCTGTACCAGGAAGGCCGCGACGACGAGGAGGACGAGGATTCCCGCCGCCTCCCCGCCATGAGCCGGGGCGAACCGCTGAAGCGGCAGGATCTTGCCGTCACCCAGCATTTCACCGAGCCGCCGCCGCGCTTCTCCGAGGCGTCGCTGGTCAAGCGGATGGAAGAACTCGGCATCGGCCGGCCCTCGACCTACGCCTCGATCCTGCAGGTGCTGAAGGACCGCGGTTACGTCAAGCTGGAGAAGAAGCGCCTGCATGGCGAGGACAAGGGCCGCGTCGTGGTCGCCTTCCTCGAAAACTTCTTCGCGCGCTATGTGGAATACGACTTCACCGCGGCGCTGGAGGAGCAGCTCGACCGCATCTCCAACAACGAGATTTCCTGGCAGCAGGTGTTGCAGGAGTTCTGGAAGGGTTTTATCGGCGCCGTCAACGACATCAAGGATCTGCGTGTTGCCGAGGTGCTGGATGCGCTCGACGACATGCTGGGGCCGCACATCTATCCGCCGCGCGCCGATGGCGGCGATATCAGGCAGTGCCCGACCTGCGGCACCGGCAAGCTCAACCTGAAGGCCGGCAAGTTCGGCGCCTTCGTCGGCTGCTCGAATTATCCGGAATGCCGCTACACCCGTCCGCTGGCCGCCGACAGTGAGGCCAGCGCCGACCGCGTGCTCGGCAAGGATCCCGCGACCGATCTCGACGTGACGGTGAAGGCCGGACGTTTCGGTCCCTACATCCAGCTCGGCGAGCAGAAGGACTATGAAGAGGGCGAGAAGCCCAGGCGCGCCGGCATTCCGAAGAACATGTCGCCCGGCGACATGGAGCTCGAACTGGCGCTCAAGCTGCTGTCGCTGCCGCGCGAAATCGGAAAACATCCGGAAACCGGCGAGCCGATCACGGCCGGCATCGGCCGCTTCGGTCCGTTCGTGCGTCACGAGAAGACCTATGCGAGCCTGGAAGCCGGCGACGAAGTGTTCGACATCGGCCTCAACCGCGCGGTGACGCTGATCGCCGAGAAGGTTGCCAAGGGTCCGAGCGGCCGCCGCTTCGGCGCCGATCCCGGCAAGCCGCTCGGCGAGCATCCGAGCCTTGGCGGCGTCGCGGTGAAGAACGGACGTTACGGCGCCTACGTCACCGCCGGCGGCGTCAACGCGACGATCCCGAACGACAAGACGCCGGAGACGATCACGCTGGCCGAAGCCATTGCGCTGATCGACGAGCGCGCCGCCAAGGGCGGCGGCAAGACCAAGCGTGCTGCAAAGAAGGCCGCGCCGAAGAAGGCTGCCAAGACGGCCGCGAAAGCCGCCGATCCCGACGCGCCAAAGCCGGCCAAGAAGGCGGCGGCAAAGAAGGCCGCGGCAAAGCCGAAGCCTGAATCGGTCAGCAAGGCGCGCGCGCCGGTCGCATCCGCCGCCAAGACATCGGCCGCCAAGCCCGCCAAATCGTCCAAAACGCCCGCCAAGAAGAGCGCGGGCAAGGCCCGGGGATAAGTGAAGAAGCAACACGAGCATGGCTTTCCGAGCCGGGACGCCATCGTTGCCTATATCCGTGCCCATCCAGGCAAGATCGGCACCCGCGAAATCGCCCGCGAGTTCGGCCTGAAGAATGCCGACCGCGCCGAGTTGAAGCGCATGCTGCGCGAACTCGCCGACGAGGGCACCATCGCCAAGCGCGGTCGCCGCATTCATGAGCCGGCCGCCCTGCCCCCGACCGTGATCGCCGACATCACCGGCCGCGACACCGACGGCGAATTGCTCGCCGTCCCCACCGAATGGGACAGCGAGGAAGGTGGCGACGCGCCGAAGATCCGCATCGACGTTCCGCGCCGGGCAAAACCCGGCACGGCCGCGGGCGTCGGCGACCGCGCGCTGCTGCGGATCGAAAAGGCCGATGACGGCGACGGCGCGCCCTATCGCGGCCGGGTCATCAAGGTGCTCGATCACGCGCGCACCCGCGTGCTCGGCATCTTCCGCAAGACGCCCGCCGGCGGCGGCCGTCTCGTTCCCGTCGACAAGAAGCAGGCCGGGCGCGAACTGAACATCGCACCACCAGACACCGGCGGCGCCGAGGACGGCGACCTCGTCGCCGTCGATCTCATTCGCTCGCGCGGTTTTGGCCTTGCCGCCGGCAGGGTGAAGGAGCGGCTCGGCTCGCTGTCGAGCGAGAAGGCGATCAGCCTGATCGCGATCCACGCCCATGATATCCCGCAGGCGTTCTCGCCATCCGCGGTGCGTGAGGCGGAGGCGGCCGAACCTGCCACGCTGAAGGGACGCGAGGACTGGCGCGAGCTGCCGCTCGTCACCATCGATCCGCCCGACGCCAAGGACCATGACGACGCGGTGCATGCGGAGGCTGATCTCGATCCGAACAACAAGGGCGGCTACATCGTCCATGTCGCGATCGCCGACGTCGCCTTCTATGTCCGCCCGGGCTCGGCGCTGGACCGTGACGCCCTGATGCGCGGCAATTCGGTTTATTTCCCCGACCGCGTCGTGCCGATGCTGCCCGAACGCATCTCCAACAATCTCTGTTCGCTGGTGCCGGGCGAGCCGCGCGGCGCGCTCGCGGTGCGGCTGGTGATCGGCCCCGATGGCCGCAAGCGCTCGCACGGTTTTCATCGCGTGCTGATGCGCTCGGCCGCCAGGCTTGCCTATGCGCAGGCGCAGGCCGCGATCGACGGACGTCCCGACGATACCACCGGCCCGCTGCTGGAGCCGATCCTGAAACCGCTCTACGCAGCATATGCGCTGGTCAAGCTTGCGCGCGACGAGCGCGATCCGCTCGACCTCGATCTGCCCGAGCGAAAGATTTTGCTGAAGGCGGACGGCACCGTCGATCGCGTCATCGTGCCCGAGCGTCTCGACGCGCACCGCTTGATCGAGGAGTTCATGATCCTCGCCAATGTCGCGGCCGCCGAAATGCTTGAAAAGAAGGGTCTCCCGCTTATCTATCGGGTGCACGACGAGCCGACGCAGGAGAAGGTTTACAATCTCCAGGAATTCCTGAAGACGCTCGATCTGTCTTTCGCGAAGAGTGGTGCGTTGCGCCCTTCCCTTTTCAATCGCGTGCTCGGCCAGGTCCGCGGCGAGGACTACGAGCCGCTGGTCAACGAGGTCGTGCTGCGCTCGCAGGCGCAGGCGGAATATTCGGCGGAGAATTACGGCCATTTCGGCCTTAACCTGCGCCGCTACGCTCATTTCACTTCACCGATCAGGCGATACGCCGATCTGATCGTGCATCGCGCGCTGATCCGCAGCCTTGGGCTTGGCGAAGGCGCGTTGCCGGAGAGCGAGACGCTGGAGGACCTGGCCGAAGTCGCCGCGCAGATTTCGCTGACCGAACGCCGCGCCATGAAGGCCGAACGCGAGACCGCGGACCGGCTGATCGCGCATTTCCTCGCCGACCGCATCGGCGCGACGTTCCAGGGGCGGATTTCAGGTGTCACCCGCGCCGGCCTGTTCGTGAAGTTATCGGATACCGGCGCCGACGGACTGATCCCGATCCGGACGCTCGGCACCGAGTACTTCAATTATGACGAGACACGCCATGCGCTCGTCGGCTCACGCAGCGGTGCCATGCACCGGCTGGGTGACGTTGTCGACGTGCGTCTGGTAGAAGCTGCACCGGTGGCCGGCGCGTTGCGGTTCGAGCTGTTGTCGGAAGGTCAGGTCATTCCGCGCGGCAGAAAACGCGAAAGCACGAAAGCGCCTTCGAAATCGCGTCCGGGCCGCAGCCCGCGCGAGAAGGTTCACAAGGCGCGCAAGGAGAAGCCGGGCAAGGCCAGGTCAGGCAAAGGCAAGTCCGGCAAATCGAAGAAGGGCAAGTCATGGAAACGATGAACGCTGCGACGACGGTCTGGACCCGGGACGCCGTGCAGATCGAAAAGCGCGACGTCTGGGCCGCGATGAGGCGCGGTTTCCGCTGCCGCTGCCCGCGCTGCGGCGAAGGCAAGCTGTTTCGCGCCTTTCTGAAGACCGCCAGCAATTGCTCGAAATGCGGCCTCGATTTCACCCCGCATCGCGCCGACGATCTGCCGGCCTATCTTGTCATCGTCATCGTCGGCCACATCGTGGTACCGGCGGTGCTCTGGATCGAGACGAATTATTCGCCGGCGGTGTGGCTGCAACTGGCGACCTATCTGCCGTTGACCTTCGTCTCGTCGCTGGCTTTGCTGCAGCCGGTCAAGGGAGCCGTGGTCGGTTTGCAATGGGCGCTCCGCATGCATGGCTTTGACGAAAACGCGCCGAGCGACATTCCTCCGGTCTAAAGCGCAATGAGATTGGGATGAATCATCATCGCGCTTTAGGTTGTTGTTTGAGCATGATCTTTTCGGAAAACCGCTGCACACTTTTCCGGATCATGCTCTAGTTGAGCCGGAGGCAACAAAAACATCAAAGATGGGGATGGAATGAGCGACGCTGCAACCGACGTAAAAGAAGAAAAAGAAGCCGATCACCATCCCTATTTCCGGCCCAGGGACGCAGCCACGCTGATCCTGATCGACCGCTCCGGCGAAAAGCCGAAGGTGCTGGTGGGCAAGCGCCACGACAAGGTGGTGTTCATGCCGGGCAAGTATGTCTTCCCGGGCGGCCGCGTCGACAAGTCGGATAACCGCGTTCCCGTCGCCGCTCCCATTTCGCCGGAGCTCGAGGCCAATCTGCTCAAGGGCAGCCCGAAGATCGCGCCATCGCGGGCGCGCGCGCTGGCCGTTGCCGCCATCCGCGAGGCCTGCGAGGAAACCGGACTCTGCCTCGGCTGCAAAGTCGACAAGCCGGTGAAGCTCGACGGCGCCTGGTCGCCGTTCGCGGAAGCCGGCCTGCTGCCCGATCCGTCCGGCCTGTTCCTGATCGCGCGCGCAATCACCCCGCCCGGCCGCGTCCGCCGCTTCGACACGCGCTTCTTCACGGCCGACGCATCAGCCATCGCGCACCGCGTCGAAGGCGTGATCCATGCCGACGCCGAATTGGTCGAACTGGTATGGGTCGAGATCGGCTCGCAGCCGCTCGCGGACGCGCATGCCATGACCAAGAACGTGCTCGCCGAACTCGACCGCCGTCTCGCCACCGGCCCGCTGCACCACGATGCGCCGGTACCGTTCTTCCACTTCTACGGCGGCAAGATGCAGAAAGACGTGCTGGGGGCGTAAGGTGAATGGTGCCAATATTGCGCATTGTGCCCATCGGCGCTTCATCCAAGTGTGGACCCGCTTCGCGCAGAAGC
The DNA here is from genome assembly GCF_036735945.1 of Bradyrhizobium sp. Classification (GTDB taxonomy): domain Bacteria; phylum Pseudomonadota; class Alphaproteobacteria; order Rhizobiales; family Xanthobacteraceae; genus Bradyrhizobium. Next base: position 5,744 of record NZ_DAINNI010000126.1, read on the forward strand.
AAAGACCGAGGGCTTCCGTTTCATCGACAGATTGGTCGACGATTGGACCTCGGATTCGAACAGATTCAACCGACTGGGCGAGCAATTTGTCGGAGCCTTCACGGCAGGCGCTTTGGTGGGAATTTGCGGCCTTAATCGCGACCCATCTTTCTGGCGGTCGAGAACGAGACGGCCTCACACGTGAAATCACTGCAGCGGCAATAGCCGCCCGGCTCCGGGCAACTTCTCCAAGCCGCGACTTTCGCCGCACTCCCCTTTTGCCCGAGTATGAGATAGTAAGATATTGTCATACCGCTCTTGTTAGGCTAGGATGGCAGTTATGGAACGCATGACGATCACACTGACCGACGATCAGGCCGACAGCATCAAGGCTGCGGTCTCTAGCGGCGACTACGCTTCACATAGCGAAGTAATCCGCGAGGCATTGCGCGATTGGGCACTCAACCAGTCGTTCCGCAAGCAAGCGTTGGCTGAGCTAAGAGGTGAGATCGCAAAAGGCGTTGCAGATGTTAAGGCGGGCCGGGTCCGCGATTTCGACGCAGACAGCATTATCGAACAAGGAAAACGGCGATTAGCCGCGCGCAACTCCCGCTCCGCATAGCTGACACGGCCGCAGCCGATCTCGCTGAGATTTGGGCCTTCATCGCGGAAGATTTGCGGACCGCAGCAGATACATTTGTGCGGGAGATTGTTGCCAAATTTCAGCCACTTCGGCAATTCCCTGAAATGAGAGCAGCGCGAGAACAGTTGGCGGAAGGCCTGCGTGCGATACCGTATCGCGACTACGTCATCTATTACCTCGCCGAGCCCGACGCGTTGGTGATCGCGCGCGTGTTGCACGGTGCGCGCGATGCCAGAGCTATTTTTGGCGCGTAACCACAGTCACCAATGGTGTGAGGTGCGCTTCCAAATATCCGGCCCGCCCCGCCACGATACCCGGTGCCGTTCTTCCATTTCTACGGTGGCAAGATGCAGAAGGACGTGCTGGGCGCGTAAGCGCGCCGATCAGCGAACGGCGCCCATAACCGAAGGCAGCATTTTGCTTGCGACCAGCCGGTGCCCCTCCGCCGTGAAGTGAATGCCGTCCGGCTGCAGATATTGACGCAAGGCGGCATTCCACCACATCGGAATAATTCTGATGCCTCGGCTGCGAAGCCGCCCCTCGGATCGCGGCCAACTCCGCGTTCTGGTCCCCCTTACCCAGCCGCCTCCCGTTCCAACCGCCGCCATATCGATCAAGGAGCACGATCTTCGTCCCCTGGCGGACCGCGGAATCGAGCCGGGCCAGCATTCCCGCATTGGTATCCCCGTTAAATCCGGCGTTCGTCACATGAACGTTGCGGCCCTTCGCCACCGGCATGCCCTCCGAGCAGGAATAGCCTTGCTGCAAAAGTCATGTGCTCTCGATCCGCGCCCACCCCGAGGAGTGACGTGGAAATGTCCTCCGAACGTCGCTTTATTCGTAAAATTCTTCTCAGGCCGACCTGATGGCGTCGCCCCCAACGGCTCCCTATCTCTTCATCAACAATAACAGCGGACGGAACGGCGCAATGGCACAGCGGCAACTCAAGCTCGGCGCGTTCATGCGGCCGGTCTCGATCCACACCGGCGCATGGCGCTACCCCGGCGCCTGGCCTGACGCGAACTTCAACTTCCCGCACATCAAGCGGCTGATCCAGAAGCTGGAGGCCGGCAAGTTCGATGCCTTCTTCATGGCCGATCATCTGGCCGTGCTGAACATGCCGGTGAATGCGCTGAAGCGCAGCCACACCGTCACCTCGTTCGAACCGTTCACGCTGCTGTCGGCGCTGGCCGGCGCCACCGAACATATCGGCCTGATCGCGACCGGATCGACCACGTTCGACGAGCCCTACCATGTCGCGCGCCGTTTCGCCTCGCTCGACCACATCTCGGGCGGCCGCGCCGGCTGGAATATCGTCACCACCTCGAATCCGGACGCGGCGCTGAATTTCGGGCTCGACGACCACATGGAGCACGCCGAGCGCTACAAGCGGGCGCGCGAATTCTATGACGTCGTTACCGGCCTGTGGGATTCCTTTGCCGACGACGCCTTCGTGCGCGACGTCGAGAGCGGGCTCTATTTCGATCCCGAAAAAATGCACGTGCTCAATCACAAGGGCAAATATCTCTCGGTGCGCGGGCCGCTCAACATCGCCCGCCCGGTGCAGGGCTGGCCGCTGATCGTGCAGGCCGGCGCGTCCGAGGACGGCAGGCAGCTCGCGGCGGAGACCGCGGAGGCCGTGTTCACCGGCGGCGGCAGCCTCGCCGACGGACAGAAGCTCTATGCCGACATCAAGGGCCGCATGGAGAAGATCGGCCGCGATCCCGAGCACCTGAAGATCCTGCCCGGCGCCTTCGTCGTGGTCGGCGACAGCGTCGAGGAAGCCAAAGAGAAGCGCGCGCTGCTCGACAGCCGGGTGCATTATGACAGCGCCATCGCCTCGCTCTCGGTGCAGCTCGGCACCGATGCCTCCGGCTTCGACCCGGACGGACAATTGCCGCCGATCCCGGAAACCAACGCCAGCAAGAGCGGCCGCCAGCGCCTGGTCGATGCCGCCGCGCGCGACAAGCTCACCGTGCGCCAGCTCGCCCAGCGCGTCGGCGGCTATGGCGGGCTGTCCTTTGTCGGCACGCCCAAGACCATTGCCGACCAGATGGAGGACTGGCTGGTGAGCCGCGGCAGTGACGGCTTCAACATCATGTTCCCGTTCCTGCCCGCCGGGCTCGACGATTTCGTCGACAAGGTGATTCCGGAACTGCAGAAGCGCGGGATATTCCGGAAGGAATATGAGGGCCGGACGTTGCGGGAGAATCTGGGGCTGCCGAGGCCGAAAAACCGGTTCTTCGAGGGTTAATCACCCCTATTCGACCCGGTTTTGGCCCCGAAAACCTTGACTTTGAGCTGTCAGAGGCTAGGTTGCGCGGCAAATGCAGGCCGGTTTGGCCGGCGCCTGATATCCCCTATTTGAGGTTCTGAACATGGCCAAAGCGGTCACCATCAAGGTCAAGCTCGTCTCCACGGCGGATACCGGCTTCTATTACGTCGCCAAGAAGAATTCGCGCACCATGACCGACAAAATGGTCAAGAAGAAGTATGACCCGGTCGCGCGCAAGCACGTCGAGTTCAAGGAAGCCAAGATCAAGTAAGTCGCAAGGCTTATCGCCGGCGGTTTGAACGGGGTCCTTTCGGGCCCCGTTTTTGATTCCGGCGTCTCAGGAATTACGCCGCCCGCAGTTGCGGCGGCCCGCTCGGCCGGATCAGCGCGAAGGCGACCTGGATGATGCCGCCGGCGAGCCCCAGCGCGACGCCGATCCGCCACGCCATGGTGTAGGAGCCGAGTTGGTCGTAGATCAGCCCGCCGCCGTAAGCACCGAGGAACGAGCCGATCTGATGGCTCATGAAGGCGAGGCCCTGAATCATCGCCTGCCATTTCAGGCCGAACATTTGGGCGACGGCGCCCGCAACCAGCGGCCCCACGCCCATCCACAGGAAGCCCATGATCGCGCCGAACAACAGCGTGGTCGCCGGCGTCGCCGGCAGCATGAAGTACCAGGCAAGGGCGATCGAGCGGAAGATGTAGATGGCGCCGAGCAGCGCCAGCTTGTTCCAGCGCTGACCGGCCCAGCCGAAGAACAGGCTGCCCAGCACGTTGAAGCCGCCGATCATGCCGAGCGTCTGCGCGCTCAGCATCGGATCGAGGCCGCAGATCAGGAGATAGGACGGCAGATGCGTGGTCAGGAACACGAGCTGCATGCCGCAGACGAAATAGGCGCAGGTCATCACCACGAAGGATGCGTTGCCGAAGGCGACCTTTGCCGCCGTTGCAGCCGAGGCGTCGCCGATGTCGTCGGCGTCCCTGGGCGGCAGTGGAATCCTGTCGGCGCGGCCGGCGTACCAGGCGGCCGGCAGCATGAACAGCGACAGGATCACGAATCCGGCGACGCCGACGCGCCAGCCAAAGCCTTCGTTCAACATCTGGCCGATCGGCGCCGACAGCAATGCGCCGAGCGATCCCGCCGCCGAGACCATGCCCATCACGGTGCTGCGCACGGTGGCCGGCACGGCGCGCGCCGACACCGACATCGCGATCGCATTGGCCGTACAGGCCAGCGAGGCGCCGATCAGCAAGCCCGCGCCAATCAGGATCGGAATCATCCCGTGCGCGGTCGCCATCAATGCCAGGCCGACGATGTACAGCAGCGAGCCCACGATCATGATCGGGCGAAATCCGTAGCGCACCGTCATGGCGCCGGCGACCGGCTGCAGGAATCCCCAGGCGAGATTCTGCACGGCCAGCGCCAATGTGAACTGCGACACCGAAATTCCGATGTCGTGCGTCAGCGGCTGCATGAAGATGCCAAAACTCTGCCGCAGGCCCATGCTGAGCGTGAGCATGATCGACGCGCCGATCAGGATCGGCAGTGTCGGACGCAGGATCTGCAGCAGGGGCATTGTTTTTAGTCTCCCGGAGGGGCGCCAGTCGAACGCCGCGTCCTGCAATCGATATCTGAAATAGGTACACAGACCTGTGTAACTAGGCTATAAGGAGGCCCTGCTGTCAAGCTAACGGTGACCCGCGCATTCGCATGGCTACCTTGCCCGCCAAACCCGACATGAAGGACCGCATTCTGCAGACCGCGGACAGGCTGTTCTATCTGCGGGGAATTCGCGCGGCAGGCGTCGACACCATCGCGGCCGAAATCGGCATCAGCAAGCGCACGCTCTACAATCATTTTCCGTCCAAGGACGCGCTGATCACGGCCTATCTGGCGCGGCGCTTCGTCGCCCCGCGCCCCTCGGACAAGTCGCCGGTGGAGCAGATTCTCGGCACCTTCGATTCGCTGGAGCGGCGCTTTTCGGCCAGGGATTTTCGCGGCTGCCCGTTCGTCAATGCGGTGGCAGAACTCGGCGACGAGGGTCGATCGGTTCGCAAGATCGCCGTCGCGTTCAAGGAAAGCCGCCGCCTCTGGTTTCGCGACTTGCTGGTGCAAATCGGCGTTGCGGATGCCGAAGCGCTGGCGACGCAGCTCGCCCTGCTGGTCGACGGCTCGATTGCACAGGACCTCGTCCGCAACGATCCCGCCATGGCGCGCGCAGCGAAGGAAGCTGCCACGGTGCTGCTGAGGAATGCCGGCGTGAAGGTCGGCGGAGGTGACGCCGCAGGCAAAGCTGGGGCAAAGAAGCCCCGGCCCTCGCCGCTAGATTGAGGCAATCGACCTCCACACGTCGTGCTTGCGAACGCAGGGACGACACCGTCAAATTAGGGAGCGAAAATGGAAGACCTGAGAGTGACCGCGACGGGTTACGACTTCAAGCCGGCCCGCGCGGCGATGCAGCGTTACGTCGACAATAATCTGCTGTCGGGCGTCTCCTGGGCGGTCATGGTCGGGCGCGAACTTGCCGACGTGAACTGCGTCGGATGGGCCGACAAGGAAGCGCAGGTGCCGCTTCGCACCGATCATATCTTCCGGGTCTTTTCCAACACCAAGCTGGTCACCTCCTGCGCGGTGCTGCTGCTGTCAGAACAAGGCCGGCTGAAGCTCGATGATCCCGTCGAAAAATTCATTCCGCAGCTCGGAAATCGCAAAGTCTTGCGGCCGGGCGCCACCTCGCTGGACAACACCGAACCGGCCGCACGCTCGATCACCATCCGTCATCTGCTGAGCCACAGTTCGGGGCTGAGCTACGGCTTCTTCGATCCGGGATCGCTGATCTACACCGCGCTGAACGATCGCGGCGCGCACGATCCCGGGACGACCCTGGCGCAGATGGTCGACGTGCTCGCGGACATACCGCTGATCTATCATCCCGGCACGTCCTGGGAATATTCGCTCGCCACCGACGTTCTGTCGCGGCTGGTCGAGGTCGTCAGCGGCGAGAGTTTTGACACGTTCATCCAGGCGCGCATCTTCGCTCCGCTCGGCATGGCCGATACCGGGTTCGTCGTTCCGGGAAAGGATCGCGATCGCCTCGTCGCCTATTACGCCGGCGCCGACCTGATGGAGCCGATGAAGCCGGGCCTGACGCGGACCGACAACTCGCCATTCCCCGGCGCCTATCTCACCCCGATCGCGCGGCTCAGTGGCGGTGGCGGCCTGGTATCGACGCTGCACGACATGGTGGCGCTGATCCGCAGCCTGTTGCCTGGCGGCCCGACCCTGCTCAAGCCGGAGACAACAGCGCAGATGGCGTCCAACCAATTGCCCGAAGGACAGTGGATCCGCTTTGCGCTGCTCGGAGAGCAGCCCGGCAAGGCCTTCGGTCTCGCCGGCGGGTTGATCCTGCAGCCCTCGCGGTTCGATCATCCCGATGCTGCAGGCGAGCTCTATTGGGGCGGCGTCGGCGGCACCCAATGGTGGATCTCGCCGAAGCGCAACATGGCCGGCGTCATGATGGCGCAGCGGCAGATGTCGTTCACCCACCCATTCTCGTTCGAGTTCAAGCGGCTGGCTTATGAGACGGTGAAGCAGCGCGAGGAACTGCCCGCGTCGGCCTGAGTATCCCCCCACAACGACTGTCGTCACCCGCCTTGTGCGCAATTGCGCACTGGGCGGGTGATGACAGCGAGTGAATTGATACGAAGACCTACGCCTACGCCGCCGCCGCAACCACCCGGTTGCGGCCGTCATTCTTGGCGCGGTAGAGCGCGGTGTCGGCGCGCTTGAGCACGTCGGCGACCGGTTCGTCCTTGCGGTCCAGCGTCGCCAGCCCGATCGAGATCGTGACGTCGATGCGCTTGGTGCCCTTGTTGACGGCAAAGGTTTCGCCGGCGATCGAGCGGCGCAGGCGCTCGGCGATTAGCCCTGCGACCTGGATGTCGGTTTCCGGCATCACGATGACGAATTCCTCGCCGCCGTACCGGCAAGCGAGATCGATGCCGCGGATCGACTTGCGGATGCGCACGGCGAATTCGCGCAGCACGTCGTCGCCGGCGTCGTGGCCGTAGGTGTCGTTGATCGACTTGAAGTAGTCGATATCGAGGATCATCAGCGAGAGCGGCTTGGCGCGGCTCGAGGCCTGCTCGCCGAGTGTCGACAGATGGCTTTCCATATAGCGGCGGTTGTGCAGCCCGGTCAGCGCGTCGGTAATCGCCATTTCGATCGAGTTCTGCACATTGTCGCGCAGATGGTCGGTGTAGCGCCGCTTGCGGATCTGGGTGCGCGCCCGCGCCAGCAATTCGTTCTTGTCGACCGGGCGCAGCAGATAGTCGTTGACGCCGATTTCGAGCCCGCGCAGCAGCCGCGAATTGTTGTCGGCATCGGAGATGGCGAGGATCGGCAACTGGCGGGTGCGCTCCAGCGAGCGCGCCTGGCTGCACAGCCGCAGCCCGTCGTAATTTTCCAGGCCCAGCGAAACGATCAGGAGATCGTAATTGCCTTCGGCGGCGTGAAACAGAGCTTCCGCCGGATTGATCTCGACATCGACGGTGTGCTCGGCGGCCAGGATCGGCGCCAGCCGCTCGTAGGACGACGGCCGGTCGTCGACCAGGAGGATCCGTCCGCCGACACCCTTGTCGGCGATGGCGCTGCGCTCGGGTGCCGCCATGCCGATCTCGAGCGAGGTGATGGCGCGCATGCGCAGCTCGTCGGTCATCATCTTCAGCCGCGTCAGCGAGCG
>NZ_DAINNI010000127.1:0-13367 GCF_036735945.1 Bradyrhizobium sp.
AGCGCCAGGAAGATGATGGTGTAGATATCCACGTCGTATTCGCTTTCTGGTTCTAGCGCCGGCAACGGGCCCGGCGCTCGAGCGTTCCCTGGAGTGTGAGGCTCTCTAGCGAGTTTCCCCGAGAACGGCAGAGGATTACATCATCGATTGAGACTGCAGCATGTATGCATGAAACTGCGCCCGGCCAATGGCGCGTTTTGGCGCGGGTGATTGTAGCGCGTTTTGGCGGCGAGGGGAAACCCGATCATGGCCGGAAATCGCGCACATTCAATCGTTTAGGATATAAATTGGGCGGCCGGTCAGGCCGTATTAGGCATATCCGCCACAATTGCCGGTCCGAGCGGGCTCGCCGTCGGCGCGTCGTCCTTGTGGAATGAGCCGGGCCTATGATAGCCACTCGCCCGGAAACGATATTTTCACCACCAAACCGAACTCGGAACGACGAACAAGGGCCCGCGCTCGCGAGCGCTTCAGGAGAGAGTTTCATGACCAACGGCAACGGCGCGCCTGCCGAACAGGCCCCTCCCCAGCTCAACGTGCTGGCTCAGTACACCAAGGATCTGTCGTTCGAGAATCCGAACGCCCCCTCCTCCCTGGCGCCGCAACAGCAGCAGCCGAACATCAACATCCAGATCAACGTCGGCGCGAATAACATCTCGGAGACCGAGTTCGAAGTAACGCTCTCCATCGAGGGCAAGGCCGACAGCGCCGGCAAGGTGATGTTCAGCTTCGAACTGGCCTATGCGGGCGTGTTCCGCATCGTCAACGTGCCGCAGGAAAATCTGCATCCGCTGGTCATGATCGAATGTCCGCGGCTGTTGTTCCCGTTTGCCCGCGAGATCATCGCGACCGCGGTGCGCGACGGCGGCTTCCCGCCCTTGATGCTGGATCCGGTCGATTTCGTCGGCCTGTACCGCCAGAACATGGAGCGACAGGCCGCGTCCGGCGCCAAGCCGAGCTAACGGTCGCTGGCCGCCGCTACGGGAAGAAAATCGTTCCAGATCGGCTTGTCGCCCAGGGTGGCGACGAAGGCGCGGTGGGCCTCGCGGTCCGCCTCGCTTACCCGTGCCGCCAACGGAACCTCGCGCTGCCGGCGTGGCGTTTCGCCGCCGCCGCTGGCAATGGCGGCGCGGGTTTCCGGCGCCAGGATCAGCTGCGACTGCCGCGCCCCGATCAGGTCGATATAGACCTCGGCGAGCAACTCCGAATCGAGCAGCGCGCCGTGCTTGGTGCGACGGGAATTGTCGATCGAATAGCGCGAGCAGAGGTCGTCGAGCCGGTTCGACACGCCGGGATGCTTGCGCCGCGCCAACAGCAGCGTATCCACCAGCCGCTCGCGCGAGATCGGCTGCCGCTTGATGCGGTCGAGCTCGGCATTGATGAAGCCGATGTCGAACGAGGCGTTGTGAATCACGAGCGGCGCGTCGCCGATGAATTCGAGGAACTCGTCGACCACCTCGGTGAACAGCGGCTTGCTGGCGAGGAATTCGGTCGACAGGCCATGCACGGCAAACGCTTCCGCCGGCATGTCGCGCTCGGGATTCATATAACGGTGAAACGTCTGCCCCGTCGGCATGCGGTTGAATATCTCGACACAGCCGATTTCGACCAGGCGGTCGCCGCGCAGCGGATCGAGGCCTGTGGTTTCGGTATCGAGAACGATTTCGCGCATGGACTTCTTGTGAATGCTGGAACCGCGGCGAATCAGATCCGCCGCTGCGGCATCTTAACGACCTCGGCCAGAATGTCCTCGATTTGCGCGCGCACGGGGTCGAGCCCGTGCGAGGTATCCACGACGAAATCGGCCCGCTTGCGCTTTTCAGCATCAGGCGTTTGCCGCGCGATGATGGAATCGAGTTTTGCGGCATCCATGGTGCCGCGCGCCAGCACGCGCTCGCGCTGCAGCTCCGGCGACGTCGTCACCACCACCACCGCGTCGACGCGCTTTTCGCCGCCGGTCTCATAAAGCAGGGGAACGTCGACCACCACGACAGGCACGCCGGCACGTTCGGCATCCTCGAAGAATTTCTGCCGGCCGGCGCCGAGCATGGGATGGACGATCTGCTCGAGCTGCTTCATCGCCGCGGGATCGTGCACCACGCGCTCGCTGAGTTTTTGCCGGTTGACCTTGCCGTCGACAGTGGTTCCGGGAAAGGCCGCCTCGATCGCCGGGGCCGCTGCCCCCTCGTAGAGCTTGTGGACCTCCGCGTCGGCGTCATAGAGCGGCACGCCGGCCTCCACGAACAGTTTTCCCGTCGTGGACTTGCCCATGCCGATCGAACCGGTGAGTCCAAGCACTAGCATCGTTTGCGTCGCTTCATCTCACACACCGAGTAGCCCCTGCCCGCGCAGGAAAGCAAGCAACGGCAACAGCGGCAAGCCGAGAATGGTGAAATGGTCGCCCTCGATGCGCTCGAACAGATGCACGCCCAGCCCTTCGAGCTGATAGGCGCCGACGCTGGTCGTGACGGCGTCGCCGGCCGCATCCAGATAGGTTCGTATCTCCTCTCCGCTCAACCGGCGCATGGTCATGCGCGCGATCGACACCTCGGAAAAAAGCATCTTGCCGCCGTGGGCCACCGAGACCGCCGAATGCAGCTCATGCGTATTTCCGGCCAAGGCACGCAACTGCTCCGCCGCCTGCGCGTGGCCTGCCGGCTTGGAGAACAATCGCTGGCCGAGCGCCAGCGTCTGGTCGGCGCCTATCACATATCGATCCGGCGTCCTGGCCGATACGAACAGTGCCTTTTCCTGCGCCAATAGCGTGGCGATCTCTCCAGGCTGAAGCAAGCCGGACTTCTGCTGGATTGCGCGTTCGTCGATATCGGCAGGAACGGCCTCGAAGGACATGCCGGCATTGGCGAGCAGCATCTGCCGCGCGCGGCTTTGCGAGGCCAGTACGAGCGGATGTTGTCCGCGCCAGATGGTCATTGGTGCTGCATCATTCGGAAAGCCGCTGCCGCTGGCGATCGGTGAACAGTTTCAGCACGGCCGCGGCGGTTTCCTCGATCGAGCGGCGTGTCACATCGAGCTGCGCCCAGCTGAACCTCGCACTCAGCTTGCGGGCATAGGCGACTTCGTCGGCTACCGCCTGGCGATCGATATACTCATCGTTCGGAGTATCGGCGCCCATGCTCAGCAAGCGGTTTTGCCGGACCTGAATGAGCCGCTCGGGCGTCGCGTGAAGGCTGACGACTAGCGGCTTCTTCAATGTCTCGAGCTGGTGCGGCAACGGAATGCCCGGCACCAGCGGGACGTTGGCGGTGCGAACGCCGCGGTTGGCGAGATAGATCGAAGTCGGCGTCTTCGACGTGCGGGAGACGCCGACGAGAACGACATCGGCCTCCTCCAGCCCTTCGACGTGCTGACCGTCATCATGAATCATGGTGTAGTTCAAGGCATCGATGCGCTTGAAATATTCCGCGTTCAGAACGTGCTGCGCACCTACCCTGCCTGTCGTTGCCGCGCCGAGATACGCCTCGAACAATTGCATCACCGGCCCGATGATCGACAGACTCGGAATATTGATGTCCCTGCACTTGGTTTCGAGGCGGCCGACCAGATCCTTTTCTAGAAGCGTAAAAAGCACGATGCCCGGCGCCTCCTCGATCTCGTCGAGCACGCGGTCGAGCTGCTTCTGGCTGCGCACCAGCGGATAGACATGTTCGACCGCGGTCACGTTGGCGTATTGCGCAGCCACCGCGCGCGCCACCGTGATCAGCGTCTCGCCGGTCGAATCCGAGACCAGATGAAGATGAAAATAGTTGCCGGTCGTGGGCACCCGAACCCCTGTGTAATCCTGTGAATCCTGTGGAGCTTAACCACGTTGCAGAGACCCCTGCCCCCGCCCCATGGATAACCCTCGAGTTTCTTCACAGGGCCTCCAGCGAGGATAAGTCCACCGCCTGGCGGCAATGATAATGAGAAGATGTGGATTTGTCTCTTGATAAGCTGACTACGGATCATCGCAAACGATTGATGCCAGTGGCGTTATCACAATGATCGCTATCCCGGCGCAGGTCAGCGCGGGATGTGAACAAGCCATTCAAAACTGTGGGACCGCATTGTGTGAGTCCAAATCACCGTTACGAAGACTCAAACCCTAAGATTCTAAAATTATTAGTTTAGAGAAGCGGAGCTTTGCGGATATGTCTTTCGTCCCACGCTGGCGAAGCTCTCTCGCAACGCTGAGACAGCAGGAACGTTCCGGAACGAGACGGCTGCGATGTACGAATGGATCAAGGCGCTGCATGTGATCGCCGTCATCTCGTGGATGGCCGGCATGCTCTATCTGCCGCGGTTGTTCGTCTATCACTGCGAAGCCGAGATTGGATCGAAGCAGTCCGAGACCTTCAAGGTGATGGAATGGCGGCTTTTGAAGCTGATCATCAATCCCGCGATGATGGTGACCTGGCTGGCCGGGATCTATCTGGCCTGGAGCGGCCACTGGTACACGTCGCCCTGGTTTCACGCCAAGCTGACGCTGGTGGTCATCCTGTCGGGTGTCCACGGATTTTTCGTTCGCTGGGTCAGGGATTTCACCGCCGACCGGAATACCCGGAGCCAGAAATTCTATCGTATAATCAATGAAATACCTACTATCCTGATGATCTTCATCGTCATCCTGGTGATCGTGAAGCCGTTCTAGCCGAATATTTCGTTAAGCTGGCGCTTCCTCCCCTGCTTGCGAAGCAGCGGCCGATTTTCTATATTGTCGAAATCCCACCCCACGCAGGCGGATGGCTGCGTTCCGGCTCCTCATTGGACCGGCCGCCGCATCAGGTTTGACGCCTCACCGGCGCTTCCCTTGCTTAGATCTGCGGACCTTCCTTTTTCCGTGGCCGCTTTTTCTCAAAGCCACCCCTGCACTCCTTCCAGACGACACTCCACAGGACCACCCCAATGCGGGAAATGAAACTCCAAGACCTCAAATCAAAAACACCGGCCGAGCTTGTCACGTTCGCGGAAGAAAGCGGGGTCGAAAACGCCAGCACCATGCGCAAGCAGGAGCTGATGTTCGCCATTCTCAAGCAGCTCGCGATCCAGGAAATTGACATCATCGGCGAAGGCGTCGTCGAGGTGCTCTCCGACGGCTTCGGCTTCCTGCGCTCGCCCGACGCGAACTACCTGCCCGGCCCCGACGACATCTATGTCTCGCCGTCGCAGATCCGCCGCTTCGGTCTTCGCACCGGCGACACCATCGAAGGCCACATCCGCAGCCCGAAGGAAGGCGAACGCTATTTCGCGCTGCTCAAGGTCAATACGCTCAATTTTGAAGATCCGGAAAAGTCCAAGCACAAGGTCAATTTCGACAATCTGACGCCGCTGTTTCCGGATCAGCGTTTCCGCCTCGAGCTCGAAGACCCGACCCGAAAAGATCTTTCTGCACGCGTGATCGACATCGTAGCTCCCATCGGCAAAGGCCAGCGTGCGCTGATCGTCGCGCCGCCGCGCACCGGCAAGACGGTGCTGATGCAGAACATCGCGCACTCCATCACCGCCAATCATCCGGAATGCTATCTGATCGTTCTCCTGATCGACGAACGTCCGGAAGAAGTCACGGACATGCAGCGCTCGGTGAAGGGCGAGGTGGTGTCGTCCACCTTTGACGAACCTGCGGTGCGTCACGTCCAGGTCGCCGAGATGGTGATCGAGAAGGCGAAGCGCCTGGTCGAGCACGGCCGCGACGTCGTGATCCTGCTGGACTCGATCACGCGCCTCGGCCGCGCCTACAACACGGTGGTGCCGTCATCCGGCAAGGTGCTGACCGGCGGTGTCGACGCCAACGCGTTGCAGCGGCCGAAGCGGTTCTTCGGCGCGGCGCGCAACATAGAGGAGGGCGGTTCGCTCACGATCATCGCCACCGCGCTGGTCGATACCGGCAGCCGCATGGACGAAGTCATCTTCGAAGAATTCAAAGGCACCGGTAACTCCGAACTGATCCTCGACCGCAAGGTCTCGGACAAGCGGACCTTCCCGGCGATCGACATCTCGCGCTCCGGAACGCGCAAGGAAGAGCTGATCACCGATCCGCAGCTCCTGAAGAAGATGTACGTGCTGCGCCGGATCCTCAATCCGATGGGCACGATGGACGCGATCGACTTCCTGCTCGACAAGCTGCGCAACACCAAGAACAACGCCGAGTTCTTCGACTCCATGAACACCTGAGCCGCGAAGCCCGGCTTGGGGGAGGGCGCCTCGCACTCGTGGGGCGCCTTTTATCATGTCGCGGAGGTCAAATCCGGTTTTATCGATTGGTTAACCATATAAATCATTGAATCGCCGGCGGTTTATTATCGTCGGGATGCCTGGACGCAAAACTGCGAAAACAACCCCATGCAAAGTAGAGTGGGCCGATCTCGTTGCACTCACACTGCCTCGTGTTCGGCAGGACATCTTCCGTCGTGACCGCCCGTCCGACGCCGCTCACCGAATCGCGTTGCCTTTTCACGACCTCCCGCACAAATAGGCGATGCATCCGCGGGACCACACCATCTTCGCCCTGTCGTCAGGCCAGCCGCCGAACGCGATCGCGCTGGTGCGCGTCTCGGGCCCGCAGGCCGAAAAAGTTCTGACGTCGCTGGCCGGCAGACTGCCGTCGCCAAGGATGGCGAGCCGCGCCCTGCTTCGCGATCTCGGCCAGCGGCCGATCGACGATGCGGTGGTGTTGTGGTTTCCGGGCCCGGCCAGCGCGAGCGGCGAGGACGTCGCGGAATTTCATGTCCACGGCGGACGCGCGGTCTTGGCTGCCTTGTTCGCGGCGCTGTCCGCGTTCGAAAATGTTCGGCCCGCCGAGCCCGGCGAATTTACCCGCCGCGCGTTCGAGAATGGCAAGCTCGACCTCACCGAAGCCGAAGGTCTCGACGATCTCATTCACGCCGACACCGATCGGCAGCGCCGCCAGGCGCTGCGCCAGTTGAAGGGACTGCTCGGCGACAAGGCGCGCGACTGGCGGGCACGGATCATCGAGGCCTCGGCGCTGATCGAGGCCGGGATCGATTTCTCCGACGAGGGCGATGTGCCGGCAGAACTGCTTGCCCCGGCGCTGGCCAAGGTCAAATCGCTGGCGGCCGAGATTGCGGAAGTGCTGGCGGAGCAGGGGCGCAGCGAACGGCTTCGCGATGGCCTCGTCGTCGCAATCGCCGGCCCGCCGAACGTCGGCAAGTCGACGCTGATGAACCAGCTCGCGCGCCGCGAAGTCGCGATCGTATCGCCGCATGCCGGCACAACACGCGACATCATCGAGGTGCAGCTTGATCTCGACGGCTATCCGGTGACGGTGATCGATACCGCGGGCATTCGCGAGACCGATGATCCGGTGGAGCAGGAGGGTGTTCGTCGCGCCAGGGCGCGGGCAGGGGATGCGGACCTCGTGCTGTGGCTGTCGGATGCGTCGGGCGCTGACAGTGAAGGAAAGGGCGAGACGACGGCGCCAGTCTGGCTGGTCCACACCAAGATCGATCTCGATGGAGCCGATCGGCCATTGGCCGACTCGGCCGGAGGCCGGGTCTTTTGCATCTCGGCCAGTCGCGGCGACGGCCTGGCTGAGCTGATCGCGGCCGTCGTCGAATTCGCACAGACCTGCTTCGGCGGCGGCGAGGGTGGATTGATCGGACGGGCCCGGCAGCGAAAGCTGTTGGAGGAGACGGCGGCCGCGCTGGCGCGTTGCGTCGAGGTGATTGAGGAGGGCGAAGAGCTGGCGGCCGAAGAACTGCGCGCCGCGGCCTACTCGCTCGGAAGATTGCTCGGCCGGGTCGATGTCGAGGACATCCTCGACGTCATCTTCCGGGAGTTCTGTGTAGGTAAGTAACTCTTCCTTACCCATGTTTCACGTGAAACATCTCCGAACAGAACCGCGCCTGTTTCACGTGAAACAATTCCTTAAGCAAACTTCTGCTTCCCGGTATTGTGAGTTGGGGATAGAAACCCGCCATGATCTCCCAGGCAGACTCCTTCGACGTCATCGTCATCGGTGGCGGCCATGCCGGCTGCGAAGCCGCGAGCGCGGCTGCCAGGATGGGAGCCAGGACGGCGCTGGTCACGCACAAGTTCGCGACGGTTGGGGCGATGTCCTGCAATCCGGCCATTGGCGGACTCGGCAAGGGTCATCTGGTCCGCGAAGTCGACGCGCTGGATGGTTTGATGGGCAGGGTGGCGGATGCCGGGGGCATCCAGTTCCGGATGCTGAACCGTCGGAAGGGTCCCGCCGTTCGTGGACCGCGGGCGCAGGCGGACCGCAAGCTTTATGCCGCCGCGATGCAGACGGCGATCCGGGAGACCGACAATCTCAGCGTGGTCGAAGGCGAGGCGGATGAACTGATCGTCTCCAACGGTCGGGTCACCGGAATCCGTCTGGGCGACGGCCGGGAATTGAGGGCCGGCGCCGTCGT
Organism: Bradyrhizobium sp.; assembly: GCF_036735945.1. Taxonomy (GTDB): domain Bacteria; phylum Pseudomonadota; class Alphaproteobacteria; order Rhizobiales; family Xanthobacteraceae; genus Bradyrhizobium. The sequence continues at coordinate 8,391 of NZ_DAINNI010000127.1, forward strand.
CATCACCACCGGGACTTTTCTGCGCGGCCTGATCCATCTCGGCGAGAAGAACTGGCCGGCCGGACGGGTCGGGGAGGCGCCGGCGATGGGGCTCTCGACATCGTTCGAACGCGCGGGCTTTACGCTTGGACGGTTGAAGACCGGCACTCCGCCGCGGCTCGACGGCACCACCATCGACTGGTCGGCAGTCGAGATGCAGCCCGGCGACGATCCACCGGAGCCGTTCTCGGTCATGACGGACAGGATCACGACGCCGCAGATCGAATGCGGGATTACCCGGACGACGCCGGCGACCCATGACGTGATCCGCGCCAATGTTCATCGCTCGCCGATGTATTCCGGCCAGATCAGGAGCAGCGGTCCGCGCTATTGTCCGTCGATCGAGGACAAGATCGTCAAGTTCGGCGATCGCGACGGCCATCAGATCTTCCTGGAGCCGGAAGGGCTCGACGACACCACGGTCTATCCGAACGGCATCTCGACCTCGCTGCCGGAAGAGGTTCAGCTCGCGATCCTCGCCAGCATTCCCGGCCTCGAGCGGGTCAGGATGGTCCGGCCGGGCTACGCCATCGAATACGACCATGTCGATCCGCGCGAACTCGATCCGACCCTGCAGACCAGGCGCGTGCCGGGTCTCTTCCTGGCGGGACAGATCAACGGCACGACGGGATATGAGGAGGCGGCCGCGCAGGGGATCGTCGCTGGCCTCAACGCGGCCCTGACGGCGGGTGGTGCCGATCCGATCGTGTTCGATCGGGCCGACGGCTATCTCGGCGTGATGATCGACGATCTCGTGACCCGCGGAATATCAGAGCCGTATCGGATGTTCACCTCGCGGGCGGAGTATCGTCTGACCCTGCGGGCTGATAATGCCGATCAACGCCTGACCGACAAGGGCATCGTGCTCGGCTGCGTGGCCTCGGCGCGGGCTCAGCGCCACCGGGACAAGATGGCCGCGCTGGCGGCGGCGAAGGCTTTGGCCAAGTCGCTGACCATAACTCCCAACGAGGCGGCGAAGCATGGCCTCGCGCTCAACCGCGATGGTCATCGCCGGTCGGCTTTTGAACTACTGGCCTATCCTGAAATCGAGCGGACAAACCTGCGCGGCATCTGGCCGGAGTTGTCTGATATCGACCCCGCCATCGCCGTCCATCTCGAGATCGACGCCAAGTACGATGTCTACCTCAAGCGCCAGACCGCCGACGTCGATGCTTTCAGGCGAGACGAGGGCCTGGTGCTCTCGGGCATCGACTACGGCGATGTGCCCGGGCTTTCCAACGAGGCGCGTGCCAAGCTCGCAGCGGCGCAGCCGCGGACCGTGGGGCAGGCGGGCCGGCTCGACGGTCTGACGCCGGCGGCGCTTGGGATCCTGGCCGCCTATCTGCGTCGTGAGGCGCGGCGGAAGAATTCGCGAGCAACAGCGTAAAGAATCTGTTTCACGTGAAACGGGCAGGGCGGACAAAGTCTACACATAAAGCGGCGCGGCGGTTGTCTATCGTCATTGCGAGGAGCGGCAGCGACGAAGCAATCCATCTTTCGATCTTGCCGCACGATGGATTGCTTCGCTGCGCTCGCAATGACGGCTACCGATAGACAGCGTTTCAGTTATGGGCAAAAGCCAAATAGATCTTCCCTCGGCCAATGACCGAGCTGAGGCACTTGCGCTCACGCCTGTCTCGCGCGAGATCGTCGAGCGGCTCGATCGCTACGTCGCGCTTCTTCTGCAGTGGCAAGCCAAGACGAATCTTGTCGCACCCTCCACGCTTCCCAATCTCTGGACGCGACACATCGCCGATTCGCTCCAGCTCCTGGACCTGGCGCCATCGGCAAAAATCTGGGTCGACTTCGGCAGCGGCGGCGGTTTTCCAGGCGTCGTGCTCGCCTGCGCGCTAGCCGAAACGCCGGGCGCCAACGTTCATCTGGTCGAGCGCAACGCCAAGAAAGCGGCCTTCCTGCGCGAGGCCGTCCGCATAACTTCTGCGGCTGCGACCGTGCATTTGGCTGAGATCGGGGATATTGTGGAAAGAATCGGTAGTCGCGTCGATTGCGTCACAGCGCGGGCGCTGGCTCCATTACATCAGCTTGTCGGTTTCGCGGAACCGTTTGTGAGCGGCGGCGCCAAGGCGCTGTTTCTCAAGGGTCAAGATGTAGAGGCTGAATTGACCGAAGCCACTAAATACTGGATTATTCACCCGCGACTCCACTCCAGCCGAACGGGCGGGCACGGCTGGATCGTCGAACTCGACCGAATCGAGCGACGCACCCCTTCCGCAACTACAAATGGCGAACGGGCATGAGCGAATTAGACGAGATTTATCAAGATGATAGGAAGCCTACGCCGCCGCCTCATCCGCGTATCCTGTCGCTCGCCAATCAAAAGGGTGGCGTCGGAAAGACCACTACCGCAATCAATCTCGGCACCGCACTCGCGGCGATCGGCGAGCGCGTCCTGATCGTCGATCTCGATCCGCAGGGCAACGCCTCCACCGGTCTCGGCATCGATCGCCGCAACCGCAGCTGCTCGACCTATGACGTGCTGATCGGCGAAGCGCCGCTGCGCGATGCGGTGGTTGTCACCGCCGTGCCGCGGCTGCACATCGCCTCCTCCACCATGGATCTGTCGGGCCTCGAGCTCGAACTCGGCACGACGCCCGGCCGCGCGTTCCGCCTGCGCGATGCGATCGCGGCGCTGAACAAGGACGCCGCGCCGGATGCCGACTACACCTATGTGCTGATCGATTGCCCGCCCTCGCTCAACCTTCTCACCGTCAATGCGATGGCGGCGTCGGATGCGATCCTGGTGCCGCTGCAGTGCGAGTTCTTTGCGCTCGAAGGTCTGTCGCAGTTGCTGCAGACGGTGGAGCAGGTGCGCTCGACGCTCAACCCGAACCTGTCGATCCACGGCATCGTGCTGACCATGTTCGACTCGCGCAACAATCTGTCGAACCAGGTGGTCGCCGACGTCCGGCAGTTCATGGGCTCGAAGGTCTACGACACCATGATCCCGCGCAACGTGCGCATCTCCGAGGCGCCGTCCTACGGCAAGCCGGTGCTGGTCTACGATCTCAAATGCGTCGGCAGCGAAGCCTATCTGAAGCTCGCGACCGAAGTGATCCAGCGCGAGCGCGATCTCAGGACGCATTGAAAAATGTAGGATGGGTTGAGCGCAGCGATACCCATCAAAGCGCGTGATGAAGGTGATGGGTTTCGCTTCGCTCTACCCATCCTACGCGCGGCCGCGAATCAATCGAATTCTGTTCCGGAGTAGTTGAGTGAAGTCTAGGGAGTTGGCGATGGCCGACAAGACGGGTTCGCGACTGGGCCGTGGCCTCGCAAGTCTGATCGGTGATGTCGGCGGCGAGGCCGCGCACCCCGAACGACCGCGCAACCAGCGCAAGGTGCCGATCGAGTTTCTCAAGCCCAATCCGCGCAACCCGCGCCGGACTTTTTCCGATACCGAGCTCGGCGAGCTCGCGAACTCGGTCAAGCAGCACGGCGTGATCCAGCCGATCGTGGTTCGTCCGGTAAAGGGCGCGCAGGATCGCTACGAGATCATCGCCGGCGAACGCCGCTGGCGCGCCGCGCAACTCGCCAGCCTGCACGAAGTGCCGATCGTGCCGATCGAGGTGAGCGATTCTGACGCACTCGAGATCATGATCATCGAGAACGTGCAGCGCGAAGATCTCAATGCGATGGAGGAGGCGCAGGGCTATCACGCGCTCGCCGACGAATTCAAACGCAGCCAGGAAGAAATCGCCAGGGAGGTCGGCAAGAGCCGCAGCCACGTCGCCAACATGATGCGGCTGACGAAGCTGCCGGCGGAAGTGCAGGGGCTTATCGCGAGCGGTGAATTGTCGGCGGGCCACGCCCGCGCGCTGATCGGCGTGCCCGATCCGCTGGCGGCCGCCAAGCGCATCGTCGCCGAAGGCCTCAACGTCCGTCAGACCGAGGCGCTCGCCCATGAAGAGGGTGTGCCGGAGCGCAAGCCGCAAAAGGCGCGCGGTGGCGGAAGCGGCAAGGCGAAAGACCCTGATACCGTGGCGCTGGAGAAGCGTGTCAGCGACGCGCTCGGCCTGAACGTATCGGTCAACCACCGCGACCCCGGCGGCTCCGTCCAGATCAGCTATCGCAACCTCGAGCAGCTCGACGAGGTGATGCGGCGGCTGGAGGGGAAATAGTCTCTCGGCGTCATTGCGAGCGGAGCGAAGCAATCCATGTCTCGCCGGACGAAGCGATGGATTGCTTCGTCGCTTCGCTCCTCGCAATGACGGCGGATGGTCCCGCGACCTACCCTCGCCGTTTCGCGTTCGCCGCGATCGACAGCAACGTCCGCAGCGCGATTGCGGAGGCCAGCGTCGCCTGCTTGCGCATGTCGAGCGCGGCGGTGCCGAGCTGATCGATGATGGCGGCCAGCCGCGCCGGGCTGAAATTGCGCAGCGCGGTTTCGACGGCGCCCTTGCGCGAGAAATGCACCCGTGGATAGCCGCTCTCGAGCAGGGTCGCGGGCGGCGTGCCTTCGGCGACCGCGAGCGCCGATTTGTGCAGCCACGCGGCCTGGCGCTGCGCAGCCGAGATGATGACGCCGGGATAGGTGCCGGCGACCATTGCTTTCGCAAACTCGCTTTCGACCAGATCCGGCTTGCCGGCAAAGGCGCCGTCGACGATCGGGTCGAGCTTCAGCTCGGACGCGTCGGATACGACGGTCATGACGTCGTCGAGCGCGATCTCGCCCTTGCCGTGAGAATAAAGCGCAAGCTTGCGCAGCTCGTTGCGCGAGGCCTGGCGGTCGCCGCCGAGCAGCGACATCAGCACCGAGCGGGCATCGGCGGCGATGCGCAGGTTGGATGTCCGCAACTCCTCGTCGATCAGCCTGATAAGGTCGCGCTCGGTGTCGGGATAGCAGGCGATCGCGACCGCGGTCCTGGCGCGCTCGCAGGCCTTGCGCAGCGGCGATTCCGGCCTGAGTTCGCCGGCCTC
>NZ_DAINNI010000128.1:0-13272 GCF_036735945.1 Bradyrhizobium sp.
ATCCAGACATGGATGCGGCCGTCGTCGATCTTCTGGCCGAAATAGCGGCCGAGCTCGCAAGGTCGCAGTTCGATCGGCCGGTCGGATTCGTAATAGCGGCGGATGAATTCCGGCATCTCCTTGAACATCGGCTGCTTCGATACTTCCTCCGCCGTGAGCTTTTCCGGCGGCGGCACGTCGGGCATCTTGTCCTGATGATCGAAAGCGCCTTCTTCCTCGGCATGGAACGACACCATGATCGAGAAGATGGCGTTGCCATGCTGGATCGCGGTGACGCGGCGCGTCGAATAGCTCCTGCCGTCGCGCAGGCGTTCGACCTGGTAGATGATCGGGATCTGCGGATCGCCGGGCAGGATGAAATAGCAATGGATCGAATGCGGCAACCGGCCTTCGACGGTGCGGCACGCCGCGACCATCGCCTGCCCGATGACCTGCCCACCGAACACCCGCTGCCAGCTCGTCTTCGGGCTGTTGCCGCGGAACAGGTTCACCTCGAGCTGTTCGAGATCGAGGATGGAAATCAGGTCAATCAGGCCTTTGGACATGGGGAGTTGCTTTCAAATTGCGATTCTGCCGTCGTTCCGGGGCGCGGATCCGGTGCCAAACCTCCGGTTTCCGGGTTCGCGCCGCCGCGCGCCCCGGAATGACGATCCGGTTAAGCAACCTTGTTTCTGGACCCTGTTTCGCCCAGCTAATATCAGGTAGCAAGTCTGGTCTAACGGGGATGGCGTAACCGGATAAGGGGTCGCATGTCGACACAGCGAAGCATTGTCATCTGCGGCGGCGCCTTTGCCGGGCTGGCGCTGGCGCTGGCGTTCCGCCAGGGCCTGGGCGCGGATATTCCCGTCATCGTGGCCGATCCGGCGTTGGCCGCGCGGCCGAGCCGCGATCCGCGGGCGACCGCCATCGTCGCGGCATGCCGGCGGCTGTTCGAGGCGCTCGGCGTCTGGGACCAGATCGCGGCGGACTCGCAGCCGATCCTCGACATGGTGGTGACTGATTCCAGGCTGGAAGACGCCACCCGGCCGGTGTTTCTGACATTCGCCGGCGACGTCGAGCCGGGCGAACCGTTTGCACACATGGTGGAGAACCGCCGTCTCATCGATGCGCTGGTCGCGCGTGCCGAGGCGGAAGGCATCGATCTCCGCGCCACTGCCGTTTCGAGCTACGATTCGCGTCCCCATGGCGTCACCGTGACGCTCGCCGATGGCAATGTCGTCGAGGCGAGCCTGCTGGTCGCGGCCGATGGCGCACGCTCGCGACTGCGCGAGCGCGCGGGAATTGCCACCCATGGCTGGGACTACGATCAATCCGGCATCGTGGTCACCGTCGGCCATGAGCGCGATCATCATGGCCGCGCCGAAGAGCATTTTCTCCCGGCAGGACCGTTCGCGATCCTGCCGCTGACAGGCAAGCGCTCGTCGCTGGTGTGGACCGAAAGCCGCAAGGAAGCCGCGCGGATCACCGCGCTCGGTGATGCCGAATTTCACGAGGAACTGGAAAAGCGCTTCGGGCTGCACCTCGGCGAGATCAAGGCGCTCGACAGGCCACGCGCGTTTCCGCTCGGCTATTTCGTCGCGCGCTCGTTCGTCGCCGAGCGGCTGGCGCTGGTCGGCGATGCCGCGCATGTCATCCATCCGATCGCGGGGCAGGGCCTCAACATGGGCCTGAAGGATATTGCCGCGCTGGCTGAAGTCGTTGTCGATGCGGCCCGGCTCGGTATCGATCCCGGGCAGGCCGATGTGCTCGAGCGCTACCAGCGCTGGCGGCGCTTCGACACCATGGCGATGGGCGTTGCCACCAACTCGCTGAACTTCCTGTTCTCGAATGAATCGAGCCTGCTGCGCACCGTGCGCGACATCGGGCTCGGCCTGGTCGACCGTGCGCCGCCGCTGAAGAGCCTGTTCATCAAGCAGGCGGCGGGATTATCGGGCGAAGTGCCGCGGCTGCTGAAGGGCGAGGCGCTGTAGGACACGAGCCTTGTAGCCCGGATGGAGCGAAGCGAAATCCGGGAACGGTCGCGCAAGTGGGCCGACTCAACCCGGATTGCGCTTCGCTCCATCCGGGCTACGAGAGACATCTTGTTATCAATCGATCTTCCGCGCCTCTTCCGGCAGCATGATCGGGATGCCGTCGCGGATCGGGTAGGCGAGTTTCGCCGAGCGCGAGATCAATTCCTGCCGCGTCGTATCGAATTCCAGCGGGCCCTTGGTCACCGGACAGACCAGGATTTCGAGCAGCTTCGGATCGACGGTGCCGTCGAGGCGTTCGGGCGAGGCGTTCATTTGATGTCTCCGGATCGGAGTGGTGCTTAACACACCAGGCTGCTGGATGTCATGACGTCGCCATCCGCACCAGCTCGTCGACCACGGCCTGTTGCCGCGCCTTCGGCAGGGCTTGATCCGACAGCGCAAAGCCGAGAAACGCCCAATAGAGGATTTGCGCGCGGGCACGGGCGGTTTCCGCCGGCAGGCCCGACTGCGCCAGCAGGCCCTCCACATAATTCAGCCGCCGCCGGTCGATCGCCTGCACCGCGGCGCGCGCGGCGGGATCGACGCTGGCCCAGTTGCGCACGGCCTTCTCCAGCATCAGCCGCTCGCCGAACACGCGGCGCAGCAGCAGCGCCAGCGGATTGTCGTCCTTCGAGGCCGCCTCGACATTGTCGATGATCTGCTCGGCGGCGACCTCGTGCCAGCGCGCCAGGACCGCGGCGTGGAACGCGGCGATATCGGCAAAGTGCCAGTAGAAGCTGCCGCGCGAGACGCGCAGCGCCTTTGCCAGCGGCTCGGCCTTCAGCGCGGTGAAGCCGCTTCTCGCCAGCGCCTTGAGGCCCTGGTCGACCCAGTCCTTTGCCGAGAGTTGATCGCTCATGATCCAGCCACCATACACTACTGTATTGACAGGGGCCAGGACGTCGTGCATAACCATACATTACTGTATGGAGACGTTCCGATGCGCGATCTCATTCTGCAATGCGCCGGTGTTGCCGGCATCGTCGTGGCCCTGATTCATGGCGCGCTGGGAGAAACCAAGGTATTCGCCATGGCGACGATCCAGCCGGAAAGCCTGCGGACGCTGATCCGCCTGGTCTGGCAGGCGGGCACGGTCGCCTGGATCGGCGGCGGCGTGTTGCTGCTCGCCGCGCCCTCGATGGGCTCGGAAAGCGCGCGGCACTGGATCGTGGCGACGATCGTCGCGGTCTACGCCTTTGCCGCCGCCGCCAATGCCTGGTGGTCGCGCGGCCGCGGCTTCGGCTGGAAAGCGCTCGGCGCGGTCGTCGTGCTCGCGGTCGCCGGGTTTTGACGCGTTTCCTTCACGCGAACCGGTTTCCACTTCGCTGGAAAACGCTCTACTGCAGCCCGGTGTCGCCGCTGGTGCGCTTCTTGGCGAGATCCATCTCGGTCACCGCGATCAGGATCTCGGCGCGGGTCTTCAGGTCGGGCGCTTCCAGCATCGCCTGCTTCTCCGCAGGGCCATAGGGCGACATCATCGCGAGCGCGTTGACCAGCGCCTCGTTCGGCGCGCTTTCGATGCCTTCCCAATCGACCTTCAGATTGTTGGCATTGAGGAAGTCGGTCAGCACCTCGAGCAGCGCCGCGCGGTCGACCGCCTCCTCGCCCTTGCGTGCAACAAAATCGTCGGCATAGAGGAAGAAATCGACCCTGCACTGCCGGTACGCGGTGAGCGCTCCGACTTCCTCGATCACCTTGAAGCGGGCGACGCCGGTCAATTCGAGGATGTAGCGGCCGTCGCCGGATTCGGCGAGCTGGGTAATGCGGCCGACGCAGCCGACCCGGAACAGCTCAGGCTTCTTCTCATCCCTGGTGTGGGAAATATCCGGCTGGATCATCCCGATCAGCCGGTGTCCGTCGCGCAGCGCGTCGTCCACCATCGCCAGATAGCGCGGCTCGAAGATATTGAGCGGCATCTGGCCGCGCGGCAGCAACAGCGCGCCCGGCAACGGAAACACCGGAATGATTTCGGGAAGCTCGCCGGGTCCGCGGTATTCGGCATTGATCGGCATAGGCAGTCCCGGTCAGTTCGTTGGTTCGATGCGTTTTCTCTTCACAAATCATGGCCCACGGATGTGGGTTACGCGAATTACGAAAAAAGAATCGTCGACAGCCGTCTGCGTCCATCGACGGTGGCTTCGTCGGCGCCGCCCCACGCCTCGAAGAACTGCACCAGCTGCTTGCGGGCGCCGTCATCGTTCCATTTGCGGTCGCGCCTGACGATCTCCAGCAACTGGTTGGTCGCCTCGCCGCGCTTGCCGAGTCCATTGAGCGCGGTGGCGAGATCGAACCGGGCCTGATGGTCGAGCGGGTTCGCGGCGACCTTCTGCTCGAGCTCCGTTACCGGACCCAGTGACTTGGCTTGCTCGGCCAGATCGATCGAAGCCTGCACCGCCTTGACCGCGGCGTCGTTGCGCTTCGATTCCGGCACCATGGCGAGCGTCTGCCTGGCCTGCTCGACGGCGCCTGTCGTCACGTAGCATTTCGCAAGGCCGGCCAGCGCCGCGATATTGGTGGCGTCGAACCCGAGGATTTCGGCATAGATCTGCGCGGCCGCGGCGGCATCGCCCTGGGCCAGCACGGCCTCGGCCTCTTGCAGGATTTCCGCGATATTGGGTTCACCCGGCGCGGTCCTGCCCTGGGTGATTTTCTCGATGAAGGCGCTGACCTGGCTCTCCGGCACCGCGCCCATGAAGCCGTCCGCCGGGCGGCCGTCGACGAAGGCGATCACCGCCGGAATCGATTGAATGCCCATCTGTCCGGGAATGGCCGGATGCTGGTCGATATTCATCTTGACCAGCTTGACCTTGCCCTTCGCCGCGCGGACCGCCTTTTCGAGGATCGGCGTGAGCTGCCGGCACGGGCCGCACCACTCCGCCCAGAAATCGATCAGCACCGGCTGGCGCTTCGATTCCTCGATGACGTCCTTCACGAAGGCCTGGGTGGTCGTTTCCTTGATCAGATCGGACGCTGCCTGCGGCGCCGGGCCGCCGCCCTGCTCAACTATCGTCACGGTATCCTCGCCTGATGTCTTGCGAACGCTTTTCGGGACCGGGTTCTAGCACGTCCCGGAACCAAGTTCTCATCCGCTAGATGGCGGCTGGGCCACAAAATTCAATTGGTCGCGGGGCAGCAGGCCACGGCACGCGCGCATCGGGCCGGCGCGTGCCGATGCCTGATCCGGGTTCCGAATCGTATCCTCCGACACCGCCCGACCCGTCCAGGATGGTTTCGAGCCGATTCGACCCCATTTGTTCTCGAAATCGGTTCAATCAGGCGTCATCCAATTGCGTTCGGACTGTTGCATTCGCGGTCCGCATTTGGCATAGGTCTGCCGTTGACGGCGTGCGTCGCCGCCATCTCGGATGCGGGTGTAGCTCAGTGGTAGAGCACGACCTTGCCAAGGTCGGGGTCGAGGGTTCGAGCCCCTTCGCCCGCTCCAGATTTCTTCAAACAGGCAAATCTGCAGCAACACGAAAGCCCGCCATTTCGGCGGGCTTTCGTGTTGGGTCCCCGATGTGATCCAGCCCTCTTTCTGTTCGGCGACGACGAGATGAGTAAACTCTCCGCGAAGGTCTGGCGTACCTTTGAGGCGCTGGATCTTTCCGGGAATGACCAGGCCGCATTTTACAACAACGGTGTGGGCACTTCGTCGTTCAAGCCGATGACGATCCTTGGGGGCGCTCGGGCTCGGCCTGCTGCGCGACGTTATCGCGCTCTACAAATTCTCGTGCCGCAACGATCGCAATGCCGACGATGAACTATTCGGATTCAGCCGTGGTGCCTTCACGATCCGGACATCGAGAACAACGCGCATGCCTACGCGCCGGTCGGTCTTCTTCGTGGGAGCCCGCCCACTTCTCTGGTGTGCGGCGTTCGCTGTCGGCGAATACTGCGATGCAGCGGTGCGACAGCAAGCGCTGCGCGAAGGCGACGACTTGGCCATCCGTCTCAATTTTTTTTCGAGCAGACCACGCCACCGCTACGCGCGCTTCTATCCCGCGATGGATGTGCTACGATTTTTGGGTCTGTTGCACATCACCAGACCAAGTTCGCCTCAATAAAATATAAAAGCGCAGCCGCCAGGCTGCCCAGGGGAGTGACGCGATGAAATCGGCATTCAATCGATCTATTCTTGCGCTCGCAGCTATCCTCGTTGTCGCGGGGGCCGGGCAGGCCAGCGCGCAGCAGAAGCCACTGAAAAAATACGAGTCCGGCACCAAGGAGTTCTGGACCCATCCACCTGACGACTGGTTCCTCGGCGACGAGACCGAAGCCCAGAAGGGACAGGCGCCGCCGTCAGGTCCGCCGACCGGCGCTTCGGAAGCTGAACTCGCGGCGATGATGAAGAAGATCAAGCTGCCGCAAGGGTTCAGCATCGAGGTCTGGGCCCCGAACGTCCTCGCCGCCCGGCAGATGGCCTGGGGCGACAAGGGCACGCTGTTCGTCGGCTCGTTCGGCCTCGGCAACGTCTACGCGATCAAGGACAATGGCGGCAAGCGCGAGGTCAAGACCGTCCTCAAGGGCCTCAACATGCCGACCGGCGTCGCCTTCCGGGATGGCGCGCTCTACGTGATCGCGGTCGACAAGCTGATCAAATACGAGAACGCCGAAGCCAATCTGGACAATCTCGGCGCCGGCAAGGTGGTGTATGACGACATGCCGTCCTATGCCGCGCATGGCTGGAAATACATCGCCGTCGACAAGGACGGCTGGTTCTACCTGCCGTTCGGACCGCCCTTCAACATCGGCATCCCGCCGACCAGCGTCTCGCAGATCCGCCGCGTCGATCCCAAGACCGGCAATGCCGAGATCTGGGCGCTGGGCGTGCGCAACAGCGTCGGCGGCGACGTCGATCCGCGCACCGGGCGATACTGGTTCACCGAGAATGCCCGCGACTGGATCAGCGACGACATGCCGAGCGACAAGCTCAACATGATCTCGAAGATCGGCGAGCATTTCGGCTATCCCTATTGCCACCAGGGCGATTTTCCGGACCCGAAATTCGCGATGGGGCACAAGTGCGATGAATTCACGCCGCCGGTCGTCAAGCTCGGCGCCCATGTCGCACCGCTCGGGATGAAGTTCTATACCGGCGATCAATTCCCCGCCGACTACAAGAACAACATCCTGATCGCCGAGCACGGCTCCTGGAACCGGCACAAGTACCAGGGCGCCCGCATCAAGCGCGTGATCGTCGATGCCGACGGCAAGAACGCCAAGTCGGAGATCTTCGCTTCCGGCTGGCTGGAAGGTGACACCGGCTATCTCGGCCGTCCGAACGACATCATCCTCGCCCAGGATGGATCGATCCTGGTGGCCGACGACTGGGCCGGCGCCATCTATCGCATCAGCTACAAGAAGTAGGATGTGAAGGACCAGGAGCTGCGGCTACCCGGGAACGGGTGGCCGCAGCTTCTGTTGTTTCCGGACTGACGGAGGAGTTTGCAATGCGCGTTGCGCTGGTCGCGACCGTGCTGGCGTTGGCGGTCGGCTGCGGTTCATCCGTTGGCGCCGCCGATATCGCCGCAGGCAGGCAGAAGGCCGAACTGTGCGTCGGCTGTCATGGCGAGGGCGGCATCTCGCAGATGGACAACATTCCGTCGCTGGCGGCGCAGCTCGACCAGTTCATTCAGTGGCAGCTCGTGTTCTTCCGTGCCGGCACCCGCAAGAACGAGCAGATGCAGCCGATCGTCGAGCAGCTCAACAACGACGACATCCGCAATCTCGGCGCCTATTACGCCTCGCTTCCACCGGCGAAGCCCAGGGCGGACGATGATCCGGACCTTTCGAAAAAAGGCGCGCAGGCCGCCGTCGGCCGGCGCTGCGCCTCGTGCCACACCGACACCTACGCCGGCACCAAGGCGGTCGCCCGTGTCGCCGGCCAGCGCGAGGATTACCTGCTGAAGGCGCTGCGCGACTACAAGACCGGCGTGCGGGCCGGCGGCGCGATGGCGGCGATGGCCGATGTCGCCTTTCCGCTCAGCGAGGAAGAGATCGAGGCGCTTGCGCATTATCTCGCGCACTTTAACGGATAGCGGGCAAGCCGAAGTCCGCTTCGGCTCTACCCGCGCTGCTTCTCATACGCCTTGAGGTGCGTATAGGCGATGCGCAGCTTCGGCACCGGGATCTTGGCGGCGTCGGCGCGGACGACGAGATCGCCGATCACGTGGTCGGCCTCGACCGGCAGGCCCGCCTTGATGTCGCGGAACATCGAGGCGGTCATCGGCGATCCCTCGGTCGTCAACAGGCCGGCGGTGCGCTGGAAGAACGGACCGGCCGGTTCGTAACCCGACGCCTTTGCAATCGCGCTGCATTCGTCGAGCATGCCGAGCAGAAAATCCTTGCCGCCGGTGGCCGCCAGGATATTGCCGACGGAGGTGCGCATCAGCGAGGTGGAGGCCGCGAGCGAGGCCAGGAACACCCACTTCTCCCACATGTCCTGCATGATGTGCTCGCTGGCGACCGCGCCGATCTTGCCGCTGTCGAACACCTTTGCAATCGCGCGCACGCGCTCCGGCATCGCGCCGTCGCGTTCGCCGAAATTGAGCGACTGCATCGGCGCAAGCTGCACCACCTCGCGCGCCTCGTTCAGCGTCGCCGCGATCGCGCAGAGGCCGCCGAGCACGCGTTCTGCGCCGAACCTGTTGTCGAGCACATTGAGATGCAGCATGCCGTTGAGCAGCGGGATGATCGCCGTGCTCTTGCCGACCGCGGGGGCGAACGACTTGATCGCGTCTTCCAGGTCGAAGGCCTTGCAGCTCAACAGCACGACGTCGAAGGTCTCGTTGAGCTTGTCGGCCTGCACGGTCGGCGGATTCCTGAGCGTCACGTCGCCGGCCGGGCTCTTGATGACGAGGCCCGCGCTCGCAAGCTCGGATGCGCGCTTCGCCCGAACCAGGAACGTCACGTCATTCCCGGCCTGCAGCAGCCTGCCGCCGAAATAGCCGCCGATGGCGCCGGCGCCGACCACGAGAATACGCATGGATCAACTTTCCTTGTTGTTGGTCTTGGAAGGGGCGAATAGCGAATGGCGAGTAGGGGATTTCCACCGCAATTTACTGACCATTCGCCATTCGCCTCTTTACCACTTCCCGTCGAACAGTCGAATCACGTCGCTACTTGCCCGAGACCATCTCCTCGACTTCGCGAAGCTGCTCCTTGCCGAAGAACATTTCCTTGCCGACGAAGAATGTCGGCGAGCCGAAGGCGCCGCGCTCGACGGCGTTTTGCGTATTTTCGATCAGCCTGGCCTTGACGTCCGCGTCCTGCGAACGTGCCAGCAGCTTGCCCGCATCGAGGCCGGACGAGGCCAGCGCCTTGGCCGCGACTTCAGCGTCGTCCATCTTCTTCGGCTCGACCCACATGTGGTGGAACGCGGCCTCGACATATTTCTCGAATACGCCCTCCAACTGCGCCGCCACCGCCGCGCGCATCAGGTTCAGCGTGTTGACCGGGAAAAATGGATTCCAGACATAGGGCTTGACGCCGAAGCGCTTGACGAAACGCTCGGTTTCCAACGCGTGGAATTCGCGCTTGTTCTTGATGCCGGCGAACGCTTCGGCGGGCGACCTGTTGTTGGTGGCCTTGAAGATGCCGCCGAGCAGGACCGGCACATATTCAAACGTCACGCCGGTGCGTTTCTCGATCGCCGGAATGGCTTCATGGCTCAGGAAGGCATTGGGGCTGCCGAAGTCGAACAGGAATTGTGGATTGGTGCTCACGGCAGTCTCCCTGATGTTTTGCCGCATTGTGGCGCAAGGTGGCTGGCGCGTCCACCTTTATGATGACGATCGTAATATAGTGAAACGCACCAGCCTCTCCTGGTCACGCCAATCGCGGAAGTGCGAACCGCGTCTCAAGGCTCGGCGCCGTCGCTGAAGGCGAGCTTGACCACGTGATCGCGGATATCGTCGGGCCAGCCGGCGACCAGGCCGGCGAATTTCCGCCGGTCATCGGCGAACAGCGCGCGCGAGGCTTCCTCGAAACCGGCGAGGTTGCCGGCCATGACGGACATGAAACGATAGGCGGCATCGCGCGCCGCTCGGATGCGATCGGCATCGCCATTGGCGCGGCGCGCCTCGTCGACCAGCTTGCGCAGCGCGACCGATGCGCCGCCGGGCTGCGACCCCAGCCAGTCCCAGTGGCGCGGCAACAATGTCACCTCGCGCGCCACCACGCCGAGTTTCGGCCGTCCACGCCCGCGCGGTTCCGTCGGCGCAGTTTCCGGATCGGGCGCCGGTTGCGGCAGCCGGGCAATGACGTCGCGTTCGGTGCCGCGCAGGTCGAGGTCGATCGGCTGGCCGGTGGCGTCGGCGAATATGGTGATCGGCGGCGCGGCCGGCCGGTGCGACGCATTCATGACGGCAATCGCGACCTCGGCGAGGGGCCCTGAGGCCAGGCGCAGCGGCCCGATGAAGGCCGTGAACTGGGGGCGGAAATTGTCAACCATTGGAGAGTCTTTCGGATTTTCTTCCGTTCATATTTATCCGGGTAAATAATAATGTCAATATCGCCCGGGTAATATATCGCTCCACCGATGGCCGTCTCGACTTTGACGTGACCGGCTGGCACCAACGGCGCGCCAATGGAAGGGGGCCAGCCATGCTGACGGTTCATCATCTCAACAACTCCCGCTCGCAGCGCGTGCTCTGGCTGCTCGAGGAGCTCGGCGTTCCCTACGAGATCGTGCGCTACCAGCGCCAGCCGGACATGCGGGCGCCGAAGGAGTTGCGCGCCATTCACCCGCTCGGCAAATCGCCAGTTATCACCGACAATGGCAACACGATCGCGGAGTCCGGCGCGATCTGCGAATACATCATCGGTACCTATGGCAACGGCCGCCTGATCCCGCCGCCCGGTACGCCCGAGCGGCTGCGCTACACCTATTGGCTGCACTACGCAGAAGGCTCGGCGATGTCGCCGCTGCTGCTGAAGCTGTTGTTCACGCTGATGCCGAAGCGCGCGCCGGCCCTGCTGCGGCCGCTGGTGCGCAAGGTCTCCAACCAGGCGCTGACGGCGCTGGTCAATCCGCAACTCAAGCAGCACATGGATTACTGGGAGGGCGAACTCGGCAAGAGCGAGTGGTTCGCCGGCAGCGAGTTCAGCGGCGCCGACATCCAGATGAGCTTTCCGCTCGAAGCCGCCGCGGCGCGCGGCGGGCTGGAGCAGGGCCATCCGAAGGCGATGGCGTTTCTGGAGCGCATCCACGCCCGGCCGGCTTATGTGCGTGCGCTGGAAAGGGGTGGACCGTATGTGGTCGGAAGGTGACGACATCGTCATTCCGGGGCGCGAAGCGAACTGGGGGGCACCCTTGCGCCCCCGAGAATCTCGAGATTCCGGATCTGGTCCTTCGGACCATCCCGGAATGACGGTTCCTGCATCGCCGCGATCACTTCCTTCACCAGCCTGGCAACGCCCATGATATCGCCGGTCGGATCGACGCTGTCGCCGAGCCGCACCACGACGAGGCGCTGCGACGGAATAATCATGATGCGCTGGCCGAGATCGCCGGAGGCAAAGAATGCGTCGCGCGGGATGCCTGCCCGCACGCGACCCTTCGCATGGGGATGCTCGCTGCGGTTGGTCCAGAAGCCGGCGGCGTAATCGGTATCGAGCGTCGCGGCGGCGCAGAAATCGACCCAGTCCGGGTGCAGGATGCGCTTTTCGCCGGCGAAGCCGTCGTTGAGATAGAGCAGGCCGAACTTCGCCCAGTCGCGCGCGCTGGCGAGCATGTAGGTCGAGCCCTGCAGCGTGCCTGTTACGTCGAATTCCAGCGTGACGCTGCGCATGCCGAGCGGGTTGAACAGTTCGCGCCAGGCAAAGGCCAGCGTCTGTTCCGGCCCGCCTACGGCATCGCGAACGATACGCGCCAGGATCTGCGTGGTCGGGCTCGAATAAGCCCATCGCTTGCCGAGCGGCGCGCTCATTTTCGAGTTCACCGCATAGGCGGCCGTATCGTCTTCGAGAAACATCCGGCTGGACGGATCGAAGCCGGAATTGGTTTCGTCCAGGTCGAGGCCGCTGGTCATGCGCATGAGATGCTCGACCTCGATCTCGCGCCGCGGATCGTGGGCGCCGCGCCATTCCGGGATCGGCGCCGGCATCGAGGGCGTGACGAGGCCCTGCTGGGTCAAAATGCCGATCAGCGCGTTGACGACCGATTTGGTCATGGAGAAGCCGAGCAGCGGCGTGTCTATACCGACGCCCGGCGCATAACGCTCCGCGATCACCTTGCCGTCGTGAACCACGACCACCGCCTTGGTGCGGCGGAACGGCGGCGCGGCCGGCTCCTCGAAGGCGTGATCGAGCGCGGCCTTCAGCGTCGGATCGGACGGCTCGACCACGGTGGGGCCGGCAATCTCGGGAAGCGACGGCGGCGCCTTCGCCTTCAGCGCCTCGACGTCATTCTTCAGCAGATAAGGCTGATCCTGTCCGTGAACGTCGACGCAGCCAAACCCTTCGTGAAAGGCCGCGCGGCTGCGAAACAGCCCGAGCGTCGAGGCATTGACGGTGCGCGCGGTGCGGTCGAGGTCGAAGCGGAGCAGATGGCGCAGCCTGCGGATGCCGGCGCGATCCGAAATCTCGGCGAATACGGATTGCGGGTCGAAGCCCGAGACGAAGGCCTTCGAGCAGATGTTATGCGCGACATATCCGGTTGCGACGCGAATCGCGCGATCGGGCCGGAAGTGGATGCCCGCGCCCGCCAGCGCGGCGATCAGGACGGCAAGCGCAAGGGCAATCCACTTTCGCAAGTCCGGCGAGCTCCCTCTAGCGGGATTTCTGCGCCGCGCCGACCGAGGGCAGCGCCTGCACGGTGACGCCGGGCGGCGGCGCGTCATCCTCGGGGACGAAGAAATCCGACATCAGCTGCACCGAAGGATCGACGCGATATTTTTCGAAATCCCTGACGCCCGAGGCGTACAGCACCTTGTCGTCGATGCAGAACTGTCCGGTGAACTCGCGCGACGGCCGGGTCAGGATTGCGTGCGCCGCGTCGCCCATGATTTCAGGCGTGCGGCTTGCACGCATCATTGCGTCGCCGCCGAGGAGATTGCCGACGGCGGCGGTCGCGATCGTGGTGCGCGGCCACAGCGCATTGACCGCGACGCCTGCGGATTTCAGCTCGCCTGACAGTCCGAGCACGCACATGCTCATGCCGAACTTCGCCATGGTGTAGGCGGTCGAATGCTCGAACCATCTGACCTTCATGTCGAGCGGCGGCGACAGCATCAGGATATGCGGATTGGCTGCCTTCTTC
>NZ_DAINNI010000129.1:0-13271 GCF_036735945.1 Bradyrhizobium sp.
TCGTCACGATCGACCGCTCGGACGACCAGACCGCCTTCATCAAGGTGCGCTGCCAATTGCCGCCGCGCTACTTCACCGACTATTTGGTGGCGATGAAACTGCGCGACGGCTGGAAGATCGTCTCGAAATCCTACCGTTACGATCTGCGCGAGTAACAGCCGCGCGAGCTTGCGCACCGGCGGCGCGACTTCCGATCTATGAAGCGGCGCTTCACACGCCAGCGCATTGACCTTCCAGGCTTTCCCTGCGAATGGGGCGATCATGGAAGCCACGTTTCAGATCGTCTTGATCCTGCTGGCCGTGCTGGCAGGAACCGCGCTGCTGGCGCGGCGCATCGATGTCGCCCCCGCCATCCTGCTGCTGCTGGCCGGCATCGCGCTCGCCTTCGTGCCGGGCATGCCGACGGTGGAATTGCCGCCCCAGCTCGTGCTGCTGGTATTCCTGCCGCCGCTGATCTATTCGGCGAGCGTCGCCATGAGCTGGCGCGAGTTCAAAGCCAATCTGCGGCCGATCATCATGCTGTCGGTCGGCTGCGTGATCTTTACCGCCTGCGCGGTCGCGACCGCGACCCACTACCTGATCGGACTGCCCTGGGGGATCGGCTTCCTGCTGGGCGCGATCGTCGCGCCGCCCGACGTCGTGGCGCCGCTTGCCATCGCGCGCAAGCTCGGCATGCCGCGACGTATTCTGGTCATCCTCGAAGGCGAGGGCCTCGCCAACGACGCCACGGCGCTGATTCTCTACCGCTTCGCGGTGGTGGCGATTACAACCGGCGCCTTCTCGCTGCCGATCGCCGAGGGCACCTTCGGAGCCATTGTCATCGGCGAAATCCTGTTCGGGGTGGCGGTCGGCTGGCTCTCCCTGCGCGCCCGGCACTACGCGCGCGATCCGCAGATCGAGATCACGCTGTCGCTCATCACGCCTTACCTTGCCTATTGGGTCCCCGAACATCTCGGCGGCTCCGGCGTGATCGCAACGGTCGCCTGCGGGCTCTATATCAGCTGGAACGGACCGCTCTTGATTTCATCGGCGACCCGCCTGCAGGGCATCTTCTTCTGGGACCTCGTGATCTATCTGGTCGAGGGCATGCTGTTCCTGCTGACGGGATTCCAGATGCGGCTGCTGTACGAGAAATCGAAGGCGTTTCCGCTGCATGACATATTGATGACCACGGCGCTGGTTGCGGTCGTCATCATCATCGCGCGCTTCGCCTGGGTTTACCCGGCAACCTATTTGCCGCGTCTGCTCAGCAAACGCATCCGCGAACATGATCCCGCGCCATCCTGGCAGGCGACCTTCGTGGTCGGCTTTACCGGCGTGCGCGGCGCGGTGTCGCTGGCCGCGGCGCTGGCGCTGCCGTTTACGCTGCCCGGCGGCGAGGCCTTCCCCTATCGCGACATGATCCTGTTCGCCGCCTTCGGCGTCATCTTCATCACGCTGGTGGGACTGGGGCTTGGACTGCCCACGGTGGTGCGGTGGCTCGGCGTTGCCAGGGACGGCCGCAGCGAGCATATCGCCGAACGCAAGGCCGAGATTGCGGCGCGGCGCGAGGCGCTCGATGCCGCGCTGAAATCGCTCGACGCCATCACCGACGACCGCGAACTCTCCGATGAAGTCGTGAAGCTGCTGCGCGCGCGGCATGAAATCCGCGCCAACCAGCTCCCGGATTCGCTCGATCCGAACGCGCACGACGTCACGGCGGCCGGCACCGCGCTGACGCGGGAATTGATTGCAGCCGAGCGAAAATTCATCCACGCCCTGCTCCGCGACGGCAAGATCACCGACGAAGCGAGGCGGCACATCGAGCGCGACCTCGATCTGGAGGAAGCTAGCCTGAGCAATCGGGAATTCCGGCGGATGCCGTTGTGAAGGGGAAAGCCCCTACTCCGCCGCCGCATTCCTGCCGGAACCGCCGGCGAAGCCTGCCGGATCGCCGAACCGCTCGATCATGACGGCGGTGAGGTCCTTGGTCTTGCTGGTGACGCAGGCGCCGGAGCGCACCGCATAGCGGTCCTGGTGCTTGAGATGCGGCGGCGCTTCGCCCTGCTGCAACGCACGGGCAGCCTCCATCACCAGCTTGCGGAAATGCATGATGCCGAGGTCGGTCGGGCCGAGATGTTCGCGGGTACGGTCGGCGATCGGCCCCTGGCTGTCCTGCACGGCGGCATCCTGTTCGGACACGCCCTTGATGCCGGTGTAGCTGGAGGTCTTCTGCAGCTTGCGATCGATCAGGTAGTCGTTCGACCTGTTGCGCAGCGGAACATAGCTTTCGTCGACCACGGCCATCACGCCGTTGCCGCGGTCGTAACCGTCGCGTTCGGCCTGCGTCAGCGGCCGGTCCGGATTCCACGCATAGGTGTAGATCCAGCAATTGGTATCCGTCACCGGAACGAAGCTCTGGCCGAAAATATTCTCACCCGGCATCGAGCTCGGCGCATAGGCGTGCAGCGGCATCAGGAACTGGGCGATGCGCCAGTAGATATTGTCTGACCCGGTCAGCCGTCCGCCCGCGACCGTGAGGCCGGCCTCGTGCGGATTGATCTTGATCACCGGACGCGGATCTTCGGCGATCCAGCGCATGTGATCGGTCGCGACGCGAACGAGCGGATTCACGAAATGCTTCTTGATGTCGAGGATCTCGTTCTCCTCCTTCTCGAAGGAGAGGTGCGCGAAGGTGAAATGCGCGGTGTCGATCGAGCCCTCCAGCGCCTGCACCCAGTTGCAGTCCTGCCATTTCTTGGTGACGTAGCGGTGCGAAGGCGGCACCAGCGCCATCTCCAGCGCGGGCAGTTCGGGCATCTGCTCGACGGGCCCCATATAGGCCCAGATCATGTCGCCCCATTCGCGCACCGGATAGGACTTGATGCGGATCAGGTCCTTGGCGTTGAGGTCGGGATAGGAGGTCGGCATGTCGACGCATGCGCCGTCGGTGTCGAACTTCCAGCCGTGATAGACGCAGCGGATGCCGCATTCCTCGTTGCGGCCGAGCCAGAGATTGGCGCCGCGATGCGGGCAATACTGATCGATGACGCCGACCACCCCGCGCGTGTCGCGGAAGGCGAGCAGTTCCTCGCCCATCACCACGATCTTCTTCGGCGTGCCGTCGGCGTCAGGTAGTTCTTCCGACAGCAGCACCGGGATCCAGAACCGGCGCAGCAGTTCGCCCATGCCGGTGCCTGCACCGCTTTCGGTAAGGAATTTGTTGTCTTCGGCGCGGAGCATGGCGGCGGACCTCCGGATGTTTCTTGCTTTTGACCGAGCTTGGCTCACGCCGGACGAGGCGTCAACGCATCCGTGATCACACCGGCCGCTCCCCCTTCACCGTCACCCGCGTGCCTGATCGCGTGTGCGGCCAGTAATCCCACATTGCGCGATGCTGCGCGCAGCGGTTGTCCCAGAACGCGATGGCGTTCTCGGTCCAGCGGAAGCGGCACTGGAACAGCGGGTTTTCCGCGTGCTGGTAGAGATAGGCCAGCATGGCGTCGCTCTCGTCGCGCGGGATGCCGATGATATGGCGGGTGAAGCCGCGGTTGACATAGAGCGCCTTCCTGCCCGTCACCGGATGGGTGCGCACGATCGGATGCTCGGCGCGCGGATATTCCGGGCGGTCGGCGACGCCGTAGTTCGCGTAAAGCCCGCGATAGGTCTGCTCGCCGTCATGCAGCGCGCTCAGCCCGTCGAGATAGGTCTTCATGCGATCCGACAGCGCTTCGTACGCCGCATACATGTTGGCGAACAGCGTATCGCCGCCATGCGGCGGGCATTGCCTGATGTAGAGGATCGATCCCATCGGCGGCTCGACGTCGCAGGAGACGTCCGAATGCCAGCCCTCGCCATTGGCGCGCGGCGAATCCCTGTCGGCATAGATCCGCATCAGCGCCGGATCGCCCTCGTTCGGCGCCGCCGGATGCACGTGCAGTTCGCCGAACTTGCGGCCGAAGGCGAGATGCTGGTCGGAGCTGATGTGCTGGTCGCGGAAGAAGATCACGAGGTTTTCGGCAAGCGCCCGGTGGATCTCGTCCATCTGGCGGTTGGAGCGCGCATCGTCGGAGACGAGCTTGCCGATATCGACGCCGGAAATCTCCGCGCCGATGATCGGGGTCAGCTTTTCGATGCCGATGGTCTCATAGGGCTCGGTCTCGCCGGCCGCGTGCCTGTAGCGTGGACCCTGCTTGCCTGATAGCGAAGACATCGGCGTACTCCCAACCGTTCTTGATTGGGAGCATGGTAGCCCGGATGGAGCGAAGCGCAATCCGGGATGGGTCCATCCGCTTTGGAGGAGTCCCGGATTTCGCTTCGCTCCATCCGGGCTACGTGAACGGCGCCTACTCCGCCGCGGTGGTCTCCGGCGTCTTGGCACCCTTGCCGTAGCGCTGGTCGATGTAATCGATCACCAGCGCCTTGAAGTCGGCGGCGATGCCCGGGCCGCGCAGGGTACGGAACTTCTTGCCGTCGACGAACACCGGCGCCGCCGGGGCTTCGCCGGTGCCGGGCAGCGAGATGCCGATGTTGGCGTGCTTGGATTCGCCGGGGCCGTTGACGATGCAGCCCATGACGGCAACGTTGAGCTGCTCGACGCCGGGATACTGCGTCTTCCAGCCGGGCATCTCGGTGCGGATGAAATCCTGGATCGAGCGCGCCAGTTCCTGGAACGTCGTCGAGGTGGTGCGGCCGCAGCCCGGGCATGCCGCAACCAGCGGCACGAAGGTGCGGAAGCCCATGGTCTGCAGCAGTTCCTGCGCGACCTGCACTTCCAGCGTACGGTCGCCGCCGGGTTCGGGCGTCAGCGAAATGCGGATGGTGTCGCCGATGCCGTCCTGCAGCAGGATGCCGAGCGCGGCGGAGGATGCCACGATGCCCTTCGAGCCCATGCCGGCTTCGGTGAGGCCGAGATGGATGGCGTAGTCGGAACGGCGCGCCAGTTCCTGATAGACCGCGATCAGGTCCTGCACGGCCGAAACCTTGGCCGAGAGGATCATCCTGTTCTTGGGCATGCCGAGTTCCTGGGCGCGGGCGGCCGAGAGCAGCGCCGACTGCACCATGGCTTCGCGCGTCACCGCGCGCGCATCGCGCGGATTCGGCGACGCGGTATTCTCGTCCATCAGCCTGGTGAGCAGCTCCTGGTCGAGCGAACCCCAATTGGCGCCGATGCGCACCGGCTTGTTGTTCTTGTTGGCGATCTCGATGATGTCGGCGAACTGGGTGTCGCGCTTGTTCTTGAAGCCGACATTGCCGGGATTGATGCGGTACTTGTCGAGCGCCTCGGCGCAGGCGGGATATTCGGCGAGCAGCTTGTGGCCGATGTAATGGAAATCGCCGATCAGCGGCGTGGTGATGCCGCGCTTGCGCAGGCCGTCGCGGATGTGCGGAACGGCGGCAGCGGCCTCCTCGCGGTCGACGGTGATGCGCACCATCTCCGAGCCGGCGCGGCTGAGCGCCGCGACCTGCGCGATCGTGCCTTCGATATCGGCGGTGTCGGTATTGGTCATCGATTGAACGACGATCGGCGCGCCGCCGCCGACGGCGACGTTGCCGACCATGACCTGGGTGGTCCGATGCCGGGCCTTCGGGCCGGCGACGTCGTCTTGCGGAATAATTTCGGGCTTGTTCATGGGGCCTCGAATATCAGGTTTTGGTGACATTCACCAAGGGGGCGGCGAAGGCACTATGCGCCTCGTCACACATCTTGTTTTATCTTGCAAATCCAACAGCTTAGGCCAACGGCGGCAGCCGGAAGCAGGCCGGAGGCATGAGCCTCCCGTTGCCAGCTATATTGGACAGGAATCGCCGAATTGAAAGGGCGAGCATGCGGGGAAGCACCTTTTCATGGCCCGATGCAGTCCGTAGCATCGCCAAAACACCGATAGTGGAGGCGGGCATGCCGGCGCGAAACGACCTGGTCACATCAGCGGAACTCGCCGACATTCTCGGGCAAGCTGATCTGCGCCTGTTCGATTGCACGACCTATCTCGAGCCGGCCCCGGCAGGCTCCAACCAGCCCTATCTCGCGGTGCCCGGACGGCACACGTTCGAGGCCGGGCATATCCCGGGCGCGGATTTCCTCGACCTGCAGGGCGAGTTCTCTGATCCAGCCACCGCGCTGCGCTTCATGATGCCTGACGTGGCGCGGCTCGAACGTGCCTTCGGCGCCCACGGCGTCTCCAACGCAAGCAGGGTCGTGCTCTACAGCATCGGCACGCCGATGTGGGCGACGCGGTTCTGGTGGATGCTCCAATCGCTCGGCTTCGAGAACGCCGCGGTGCTCGATGGCGGTCTCGACAAATGGAAGCTGGAAGGACGGCCGCTCGAGAACGGACCCGCAAAGGGATATCCGGCGGCAACCTTCACGGCCAAGCCGAAAAGCGGATTTTTCGTCGACAGGCACCAGACGCTCGCCGCGACCTCAGAGCAGGGCACCGCGGTCGTCAACGCGCTCGGGCCGCAGTTTCACAGGGGGCTGGAGCCCAGCCGCTACGGCCGTCCCGGCCGCGTGCCCGGCAGTTGCAACGTGTCCGCTGCCACGCTGTTCGATCCCAAGACCAAGGCATTCTTGCCGCTTGCAGAGGCCGAAGCCAAATTCAAGGCGCAGGGCATTACCAGGGACAAGCGCGTGGTCGCCTATTGCGGTGGCGGCATCTCGGCAACGGTCGACCTGTTCCTGCTGCACCGGCTTGGCTACGACAACCTCACCCTCTACGACGGCTCGATGGGCGAATGGGCGAAGGATGCGTCGTTGCCGATCGAGACGGACTAGACTTCCTTCGCGCCGTTACGCCGGCACGTTCGGATCCGGCACCACCTTCGGATCCGGCTTGTTCACGAGATAAAGTCCCGCGATGACCAGCAGCGCGGCGACGCCGAAGGTGACCGTCAGCGTGTCGTGCAGGATGAAATAGGCGGCGACGACGCCGAACAGCGGCGTGAAAAAGGTGAACGACGAGAGCTTGCTCGCCGAATAGACCTTCACCAGCGCGAACCACAGCACGAAGGTGCAGCCCACCACCCAGATCGCCTGATAGGCCAGCAGCGAGATCGACAGCGCGCTCGGCATGTGCGTGATCTTCTCGCCAAACAGGAGCGATGCAGCACCCAGGATCGGGATCGATACCGCGACCTGGTAGCCAAGCGCCTTCTCCGGCGCGGCGTTACGCAGCCTGGTGCCCTTGGCGATCAGCGTCGTCGCAGCCCACAACGCGCCGCCGCCGACCACCAGCAGATCGCCCAGCAACACCTGTGCGTCGACGTTTGGCTGCGGCACCCCGATCGCAAGCGCGACGCCGGCGAAACTCAGGCCGAGGCCGCTCCACTGCAGAACGCTGAGCCTTTCGCCGAGAAACTGGTGGGAGCCGAGCGCCACGAAGAACGGCGCGGTATACAGAAACACGGCGGCGCGAGACGCCGAGGTGAACACCAGCCCGGTGAAGATCAGCACGAACTCGATCCCGAACAGCGTGCCGGCCACCAGGCCGGGCAGCAGCGACCCGTCGCGCACGAAGAATTTCGCGCCGCGCAGCCATCCGGCGAACAGCATGACCGGCAGCGCGCCGCAGGAACGGATCAGCGCCTGCAGCATCGGCGGCACGTCGGGCAGCGCGAGCTTGACCGCGATCTGGTTGAAACCCCAGCTCACGCACAGCATCAGCATCAGGGCGATGGCGCCCGGGGTTAGCGCCCGTGCCGCGGAAGGTTCGGCTGGTTTGGAAGACATCGATCCTCGTGGCCGGCCTGGCGCCGTGTTGTTATTCTTGATTCAGCCCCTTCCACGTCATTGCGAGCGGAGCGAAGCAATCCATTTCGCCACTTGCGGAGGCATGGATTGCTTCGTCGCTTCGCTCCTCGCAATGACGGGGTGAGGCCCTGAGACTGGAATGTATCATTTCTGGCAGTGGGCGCAGGTGCCGGCGATCTCGACGACGGAAAGCTTTGGCGCAAAACCCGAGGCGCGCGCCGCCGCATTGAGGCTTTGCGCGACGGGGGCTGCCGGAATTTCGCCGACCGAGCCGCAGAGCTCGCAGATCAAAAACGCCACCATCGAGGTCTCGTCGTGATCATGCGCGCAGGCGAGGAAGGCGTTGCGGCTTTCGATCCGGTGCACAAGGCCGTTTTCCATCAGGAAATCCAGCGCGCGGTAGACCGTGATCGGCGCCGGCCGCGGCATCGATTTGGCGAGCTCGTCGATCACCTCATAGGCGCCGAGCGGACGGTGGCTCGACAGCAACGCGCTCAGCACCTGGCGCCGGATCGGGGTGAATTTCTGCGCCCGTCGCGCACAAACCGTTTCCGCATGCGCGATCGCGTCCGCGGTGCAGCGGCCGTGATCGTGATCCGGTGCAGGAAATGTCGGTTTTGCCAGGTTCATTGCAAGCTTAACTTAGCGTTTTGGCCGACGTTTGCGACTCAATTCTAGAGATTTGAGCAGGGCAGACCTTAGTAGCGTGGCCTCGGCCACCTGCTTGCGTAGTGGCAATTCCGTCGAGCCGCCGAATCTGGCGAGCAGGTCATCAAAGACCGAAATCGCTTCCTCACTCCGACCCAACCGGCCAAGATCGGCGCCCTTGTTCAGCAGCGCCTTGGCAATCGGTTCGCATAACGGCAGTTCCGTCGATGTGCCGAAGCGGCTGAGGACGTCGTCATGGGCCGAAATCGCATCTATGCTTCGGCCCGCCGCACTGAGAATGACGCCCTTGTTAAACAACGCCTTGGCGACCTGTTCGCGCAGCGGCAATTCCGTCGATGCGCCGAAGCGGCCGAGAACGTCGTCACAGACCAAAACTGCATCTTCTATCCGACCCAGCTTACCAAGCATGACCCCCTTGTTCAGAAGCGTCTTGGCGACCTGCTCGCGCAGCGGCAGTTCAGTCGAGTGGCCGAAGTGCGAGAGAACGTTGTCATGGACCGATAGCGCGTCTTGACTCCGGCCTAGCTTGCCAAGCGTGATAGCTTTGTTGACGAGCGCCTTGGCGACGCGCTCGCGCAGCGGCAATTCCGTCGACGCGCCAAACCGCGCGAGCAGATCGTCGTACACTGATAGCGCATCTTCGGCCCGCCCCATCGTGACGAGCGCGAAGCCCTTGTTCAGAAGCGTCGCGGCGACCTGTTCGCGCAGCGGCAATTCCGTCGATCCACCGAAGCGGACGAGCACGTCGTCATAGATCGAAAGCGCATCTTCGTTCCTGCCGAGCGCGCCGAACGCGGCGCCTTTTGCAAAGAGTGCCTCGGCAACCTGTTCGCGTAGCGACAACGATTCCGTCGATGAGCCGAAGCGGCCGAGCAAATCGTCGTAGACCGAAATCGCGTCTTCGCTGCGGCCCATCATTCCGAGCGAGGCGCCCTTGCAGCAAAGGGCCTTGGCGACCTCCTCGCGCAGTGGCAGTTCCGTCGACCCGCCAAAGCGGACGATCACCTTGTCGTAGGCCGAAACCGAATCTTCGTTGCGGCCTAACGAGCCAAGCGCGACCCCCTTGTTGAGAAGCGCGCTGGCGACCGACTCGCGCAGCGGCAGTTCCGCCGACCCGCCAAAGTAGGCGATCACCTTGTCATAGATCGAAACCGACTCTTCGTTGCGGCCCAGCGTACCGAGTGATATTCCCTTATTGAGTAGCGCTTGGGCGACTTGTTCGCGCAACAACAATTCGGTCGACGTGCCAAAGCGGGTGAGCAGGTCGTCATAGACTAAAATCGCATCTTCGATGCGACCCAGCTTGCCAAGCGTGACCCCCTTGTTGACAAGCGCCTTGGCGACCGGCTCGCCCAGCGGCAATTCGGTCGACGCGCCGAAGCGGGCGAGCAGGTCGTCATAGACTAAAATCGCATCTTCGATGCGACCCAGCTTGCCAAGCGTGACCCCCTTATTGACCAACGCCTTGGCAACCGGGTCGCCCAGCGGCAATTCGGTCGACGCGCCGAAGCGGGCGAGCACGCCGTTATACATCGAAATCGCGTCTTCGGTCCGGCCCAGCGTGCCGAACATAACCCCTTTATTATAGAGCGCCTTGGCGCACCAGAATTGCCGCTCAGCATCCAAGGAAATCAAGAAGCGTTCTGCAATCATCGAAAATGCGGAAAGCGCCTCCTCCGCGTTGCCAAGATCGATCTGAATGATACCCCAGGTATTTTTCGCACGCGCCCACTCCGCATCTGACTTCGCCGCGTCAATTGCTTTTGATGCGCAGAATAGAGCGCCAGCAGTGTCGCTAGTTGCGCTATTGTTTGCTTCGGCGAGCCAGTAGTCAAATGTTGGCGATTGCAGATAGCTGACCGACGTCAGCCCCGTAGGTACTTGGTCGCTTAAGGAAAGGCCGGTTTTCGGATTCTCGTGTTCTCTCAACCATTGGGCCAGATGGCCATCGAGCGCGTCCACGAACTCATCGAGCGTCCTATACTGTCTAAACAAGTACCGCTTCTCTTCCTCAATCTTCTTCTTGAACACAAGAACTTGCTTCAATTGATCCCCGGGGTCGGCAAGTTTTCCGACATCGACCTGTTTGAAGAAGAGCGCAATATTTCGTATCTTGTTCTTACGATAGAGTTCTTCAGCTAGAAGCCATTCCTCCTCAGTTCCGGAAGTGTGTCCATCTCCCGTTGATGATCCCCACCTGTCGTGAAGCACAAATACAGCGTAGTCGCATTGTCGAAGATCGTCATTGATCAGCCCTTGCGGTCGCCCTGCCCCCCCGATCGTGTCCTCCCATCCAACCGGATAGAATAGGACGCCTTTGTCGCGGCCGTGATGCAAGGAACATTTGTCTAGCGTTGCCCGAAACTTCCCACGCTCTTCGGCAAGTCCGCCAGGAGAGCCGATGAAAACGCTGTACTGCGAAATCGTCTTCGGCATGGAAAAACCCAAACCCAGTATGCGCCGGCAAACAACATTTCAATCGCTTGCATACCACACGCGCAAGAAGATTTTGATAATTTCACAAGCTGGGGGTGAATTCGATTGCAGCAGATCGTTCCGCATTGCAGCAGCTCAGTGGATGTTTGTCTGAAGCTTCGGTTCCCAGCCATGTGCTGGAAGCGGATCAGGCCCACTGTTAACGCCTCATGCAGAAATCATAAGCAAGCTTATTATATCGCAAGCTTATGGAGGCTGACGGCGATGCGCGGTTCCGTGGATATGAATTTCCTGTTTTCGCTCGGTGAGCTGCAACGGATGATGCGCGCCTATGCCGACCGGCAGGCTTCGCGCTATGGCATCACCCGCGCGCAATGGGCGGTGCTGGCCAAGGTCGAGCGGACCGAAGGCCTGAAGCAATCCGAGCTTGCCGAACAGATGGAGATGCAGCCGATCACGCTGACGCGGCTGATCGACAAGCTCTGCGACAATGACTGGATCGAACGCCGCGGCGACGCGAACGACCGCCGCGTCAACCGCCTCTATCTGCGCAAGGCCGCGCGCCCCCTGCTCGGCAAGCTTGCCGGGCTCCGATCTGAACTCACGGCGACCGCGCTCGACGGCATCAACCCCACCGACGCGCATCGCCTGCTCGAACAACTCGACCTGATCAAGGAGAACGTTCGCAACGCGATCCAGAATCCGGCGAATGAAGCTCCTCGAAAGGAACAGCGTTATGGCTGAGCCCGTACTCAAATTTCCGCCCGAGCAGAAGGGGGCCCCCGCGGCGCCGTCGCCGCCAAAAGTCGCGGGCGGGCCGCGCCGCCGGCTGATGGCCGGCCTGCGCCGCTACCGCCGCTTCCTGCTGCTCGTGGTGCTGCCGCTGGTCGCGGCGGTGGCCGGCTTGACCTTCTATCTCAATGGCGGCCGCTACGTGACCACGGACGACGCCTATGTCGGCGCGCAGAAGGTTCTGATCACCCCCGACATCTCCGGCAAGATCGATAAGGTCGTGGTGAAGGAAGGCCAGCAGGTCAATCCCGGCGACGTGCTGTTCGAGTTCGATCCGGTACCGTTCCGCCTGGCCTTGTCGCAGGCGCAGGCCAATCTCGCGCAGGCCAAGGTCACCTATGACAATCTGATCGCAGACCTCAGGATCTATGGCCAGATGAGCGAACTGTCGCAGCAGGGCATGGACTTGAAGCGGCGCGACGTGGAACGCAAGTCGTCGCTGGTGAAGAACAATGTCGGCTCGCAGCTCGACCTCGACAACGCCTCGACGGCGCTGGTCACCGCGAGCGCGCAGTATCAGTTGCTGCAGCAGAAGATCGCGACCGCCAGGGCGCAACTGCTCGGCAATCCCGAACTGCCGCTCCAGGAATTTCCGCCCTATGCGCAGGCCAAGGCGGCGCTCGACCAGGCCCAGCGCAATCTCGACCACACCGTGATGCGCGCGCCGATGGCCGGCATCGCGACGCAGGTCGAGCAGATCCAGCTCGGCCGCTTCGTCACCGCCGGCACGCCGGTGTTCAGCATCATCGACACCGGCAATCCCTGGGTCGACGCCAACCCGAAGGAATCCGATTTCACCTACGTCGCGGTCGGCCAGTCCGTCACGCTCGAGGTCGACGCATTCCCCAATCACCCGTTCAAGGGCACGGTCGGCTCGCTGTCGCCCGGCACCGGCGCGCAGTTCGCGATCCTGCCGCCGCAGAACGCCTCGGGCAATTTCGTCAAGGTGGTGCAGCGCGTGCCGGTGCGGATCTATTTCGACAAGAACGACAAGTTCGTCCGCAAGCTCAAGGCCGGCATGAGCGTCTACGCCACGATCGACACCAACCATCGCCGCTCGCTGCCCGCCCTGCTCGGACTCACCCCCGCGGTGGCCAACCAGGATCACGACTAACCATGGCGACGCCTGGCCAGCCATCAGCATCGGTTCCCGGCTTCCGCCGGAACATGGTGACGATCTGCGCCATGACGGCGACGATCATGCAGGCGCTGGACACCACGATCGCCAACGTCGCGCTGCCCTACATGCAGGGCACATTGTCGGCCTCGCAAGACCAGATCAACTGGGTGCTGACCTCCTATATCGTCGCCGCCGCGATCATGACCGCGCCGGTCGGGTGGATCGCCAACCGCTTCGGCCGCAAGCGCATCTTCATCGTCTGCTCCGCCGGCTTCACCCTTGCGTCCGTGATGTGCGGGCTGGCGCAGGACATCAACCAGATGGTGGTGTTCCGCCTGCTGCAGGGCGTGTTCGGCGCGGCGCTGGTGCCGCTGTCGCAGGCCGTGATGCTCGATTCCTATACGCTGCAGGAACGCGCCAAGGCGATGGCGATCTGGGGCATGGGCGTGATGATGGGGCCGATCATGGGCCCGTCGCTCGGCGCCTGGCTGACCGAGACCTATTCCTGGCACTGGGTGTTCTTCG
>NZ_DAINNI010000130.1:0-13263 GCF_036735945.1 Bradyrhizobium sp.
GGCGCCCAGGTCATCGTCGACTATCTGATCCAGGAGAAGGTGCCGCAGGTGTTCGGCCTGTGCGGCCACGGCAACATCCAGTTCATTGACGCGCTGTACGAGCGCTCCGCCGACATCAAGACCATCTCGGTGCACCATGAGAGCGTCGCCGGCTTCATGGCCGACGTCTACTACCGCGTCTCCGGACGGCCGACGGCCACCTTCACCTCCTGCGGGCCGGGTTCGGCGAACCTGCCGATCTCGCTCGCCAACGCCTTTCTTGATTCCGTGCCGTTCCTGGCGGTGACCGGCAATGTGCCGACCAGCCAGTTCAACCGCGGCGCCTTCCAGGAGATGTACCGGCATTACCAGGCCGACTTCCCCTCCACCGTGCGCACGATGTGCAAGAAGGTATTTCAGCCGACGCGCGGCGAGATGGTGCCGCTCGCGGTGCGGCAGGCCTGGAAGACCATGACGACCGGCCGACCCGGTCCGGTCGTGCTCGATGTTCCCTTCGACGTGTTCATGGAATCGGCGGCCGAAGAGGCGCCGAACGCGATCGAATGGAACGCCAACATATCGAGCCGCTGCGGCGCCGATCCGGAAGGCGTGGTCAAGGCGGTCGACATGCTGCTCGGCGCGGAGCGGCCGGCGATCATTGTCGGGCAGGGCGTGCGCTACGGCGGCGCGGCGGAAGAACTGTTGAAGCTCGCCGAACGGCTGCAGATCCCCGTCGCGGCTTCCGCCAGCGGCCTCGGCGCGATCGATTGCAATCATCCGCTGGCGCTGGGTCTCGTCGCGCGCGCCGGGCACTATCAGGCCAACCACGCAACGCGGCAGGCCGACGTGCTGCTGGCGATGGGCATGCGCTTCGACGACCGCACGTCGAGTTCGTGGATACCGGGCTATTCCTTCACCATTCCGCCGACCCGGCTGATCCATGTCGATATCGATCCGGAAGAGATCGGCCGCAACTATCCGGTCGCGCTCGGCCTGATGGCCGACGTGCGCACCTTCCTGCGCCAGGTCCATGCCGAACTCGACCGCCGCGGCGATCTCTCGAAGAAAGCCGATGCGCGCAAGAAGTGGCTGTCGCAGATCGATGGCTATCGCAAGGAGTGGGACAAGTTCGTCGCGCCTGGATTTTCCGACGACACCACCCCGATCAATCCGCAGCGCGCCGCGCTCGAGATCGACAAGGCGCTGCCGGAGGATGCGATCCTCGTCAGCGACATCGGCGTGCATCACAACTGGCTGCTCGGCTTCTGCAAGCCGCGGCGGCCGGATTCGCTGATCGGCTCGATGGGGTTCGGCCCGATGGGCTTTGGCGTCGCCGGCGTGATGGGGGCGAAGTTCGCCGCGCCCGACCGGCCCTGCGTCTCCGTGTGCGGCGACGGCGCATTCTTCATGCACGCCAACGTGCTGGGTACGGCGGTGGAATATAATCTGCCTGTCGTCTGGGTGGTCTGGAACAATTACGCCTACGCCTCGATCCGCGGATTGCAGCGCGGCTATCTCGGCGGGCGCGAGCTTGCGACCGACTTCCACGATCCCAGTACCGGCGAGCGCTACAATCCGGATTTCGCCGCGATGGCGCGTTCCTGCGGCGTCGAGGGCGTCCGCGTCGACCGTGCGAGCGATCTCGCCGAGGCGATCCGCAAGGGCATCGCCGCCAACAAGCCCTATCTGATCGACGTCGATATCGCCGCCGACATCAATCCGGTCGGCGCGGGGGTCTGGGAGTTGCCGGGCCTCGGCCAGAGCAAGGCCGGCATCGGTACGCGCTTTCAGCCGGCCTGATTCATTTTCGAGGAAATCCCATGCTGCTCGCAGGAAAGAAGGTCGTGGTCGTCGGTGGTTCCTCCGGCATCGGTCTTGCGACCGCCGAAGCCGCCAGGCGCGAAGGCGCCGATGTCATCGTCGCATCGCGCAATGCCGAGCGGCTCGACAAGGTCGCGGAAAAGCTGAACGCGATTGCGATACCGGCCGACGTCACCAGCGACGACAGCGTCGCAAGCCTGTTCCGCCGTTGCGGTCCGGTCGATCACGTCGTGGTGACGGCGGCGCAGCTTCGCACCGGCCCGTTCAAGCAGGTGGCTATGGCAGACGTCCGCGCCACCATGGAAGGCAAGTTCTGGGGCGCCTGGCGCGTTGCGCGCGAGGCCGATATCCGCGCCGGCGGCTCGCTGACGCTGGTATCGGGGTTCTTGAGCGTCCGGCCGCGGCCGAATTCGGCGATCGTCAGCGCCGCCAATGGCGCGCTGGAATCGCTGGCGCGGGCGCTTGCGCTCGAACTGGCGCCGGTCCGCGTCAACGCGGTGTCGCCCGGCGTCATCGATACGCCGATCCGCGCGGCGATGCCGGAAGCGGCGCGGCTCGAGATGCTGGCGAAGACGGCGGCGGCGCTGCCGGTCGGCCGCGTCGGCGCGGCCGAGGACATCGCGCAGCCGATCCTCGGCTTCATGGCCAACGGCTTTGCGACGGGATCGGTGGTCTATATCGACGGCGGGGCGCTGGTGATCTGACAGAGGAGGCCACCATGGCTTCAGACCACAACGGCGCCTTCATCCGCAACATCGCCGAAGTGCCGTGGCGCGAGTTTCCCAACCACTTCGGCGGCGCGCTGTCGAAGCCGCTGGTGATGCCGGAGACCGCGGGCTCACGCCATATCGACTACCGCATCTCGATGTACCAGCCGATGGCCCATGTCGCGCGCCACAGTCATCGGGTGCAGGAGCAGATCTATCACGTGCTCGAAGGCGAGGGGCTGATGGAAATCGCGGGCAAGAATCACGTGGTGCGCAAGCACGATTTCATCTTCCTGCCGCCGGGCGTCGAGCACGCGATCTCGAATTCAGGGCTGGTCGACCTGGTGTTCCTGGTGATCACCTCGCCGGTGACTGACGACGAGAAGCCGGTGTGAGCCTGTCGTTATCACCTGATTTTGATCTCAGGGGTAAGCCAGCGTGCCTGGCTTGTTCCGTGTTCCAGGCGCGAGCAGCGCCGCGAATCAGGCGGCCAGATCCTGCAGCAGCAGCGACGAGCCGCGAATCAGCACCTTGCGACCCTTCGCGGTGAGAACAGGCGTATCGTCGTGCATGGCGGCGAGTTCCAGCGCGATCAGGCCGTCAATCGCAAAGCGGCTCACGCGCGGCACCCTCGCTGCCGGCGTCCGCAATGCCTTCAGTGTTTCCCACTGTGACGGTGTCAGGTCGTAATCGAATTCGTCGCTCATGGTGCCTCTGCTTCCACAGTTCTTGTGGCGCCTCATAGCGAGCGCACATGAAATTCGTGCGACTGCAACGAGTCGGTATTTCGACAAGCGACGATGTGCGCTGTCACATCATCGTGTCATTGGAATTGATCTGTTTTGGCGAATCACGCGGCGCACCCAAAACAACAACGCCGGTGCAAAATCGCGTGAGCAGGAGCGCGTCAAAAAGGACCGCCCAGTCGCCGCAACCCTTATGAGAAGGTTACTAACGAAAAGTAAACGGCGAGCCTGTGATGCAGCTCACAGCTTGTGCTTTAATGGTTGCTACGATTTTATCCCCGTCGCACGCTGGCGCCGCCGTCGACCGGCAGCGTTACGCCTGTGATAAAACTCGCTTCGTCCGAGGCGAGGAACAAGGCGGCGTTGGCGACGTCCCAGCCGGTGCCCATCTTCTGCCGCAGCGGAACCTTCGAGTCGCGCTCGGCCTCGACTTCGGCGCGGGTCTTGCCCCATTCGCGGGCGCGGGTGTCGACCGCCATCGGCGTGTTCATCAGGCCCGGCAGGATGACGTTGGCGCGGATGCCGTAGCGCGCGTTCTGGTAGGCGAGCTGCTCGGTGAAGGCGATCATCGCCGATTTCGTCGCCTTGTAGGCCACGTAGGGGTAGGTGGTGATAGCGGCCATCGAGGAGATGTTGATGATTGCGCCGCTCTGTTGCTGGCGCATGATCGGGATCACGTGCTTCGCGGCCCAGATGCAGCTCTTCAGATTGATGGCGACACAGCGCTCGAATGCCTCCTCGGAGATTTCGAGCAGTTCGGCGTCGCCACCGGACAGGCTGACGCCGACGTTGTTGTGCAGCACATCGATGCGGCCCCAGCGCGAATGCGCATCCGCCGCCATCGCCTTGAGCTCGGCACTCTTGGTGACGTCGGCCTTGAATGCCGCCGCGGTGCCGCCCTTGGCGGCGATCAGGTCGACGGTTTCCTGGGCGGAGTCCACACGGTGATCGACGCACAGCACTTTCGCGCCCTCGCGCGCGAAGGTCAGCGCGGTGGCGCGGCCGTTGCCGATGCCTTCGCCCGGACTTTGTCCGGCGCCGACGACGATGGCGACACGATCTTTCAGGCGCATTTCATTCCACTCCCGGGATCGGGTACTGCTGCAGTACCTCTTTGTAGTAGGGCTCGTTGTCGATCTTCATGGTGGCCAGTACCCGCACCACGGCGCAGTAGAAGGCGATGGTGAGCACGAGGTCGACCATCTGTTCGTCGGAAAGCTCTTTCCTGATCCCGGCAAAGGTCGCCTCCGACATCGCAAGCTCCCGTACCATCTCGCGGGCGCCGCGCAGGATCAGCTTCGCCAGCGGCTCGAGCTTCGAGGGCTTGCCGGCGGTCTCCGCCATCAGCGCTTCGATATCCTGATCGGTGACGCCGAATTCCTTGCCGATCTTCACGTGATGGGTGAACTCGTATTCGGATTTCTCCATCCAGCCGACCTGCAGGATGGCGAGTTCGCGCAGGCGCGGGTCGAGCTTGCTGTTGAAACGGATGTAGCCGCCGATGCCGTTGAAGGCGCGCGCCATGTCGGGCGAGTTCACCAGCAGCTTGTGCAGATTGGTGTTGCGCTTCAGCATGTCGCGGTATTCGGGGGCGACCTGGTCGGCTTCGAGATAGGGCAGGCGTGCCATTTTGTTGTTGTCCTTGTTGGCGATGGGGCAGGTCGCTCTAGCCATAGAGCGCTTTGTGCTCCCGCTCGTAGTTGGCATAGGAATCCTTGATGCTGGCCATGTTGAGCAGCATCGTGGCGACAGGTGTATCGTCCTTGGCGAACACGGTGGTGCGCATCCAGGCGCTTTCGGTGCGGCGGCTGCCGCTGAGCGCGACGATCTCGCGTTCGGTCGTATAGCTGTCGCCGACGAATAGCGGGCCGCGCAGTAGGCGGATTTCCTGATCGGCGAACAGCCCGACCGCGGGGCCGCGCACCGGCAGCCTGTCCTCGCGTGCGCGGTACTGGAACAGCACGCTCAGCATCTCCATGGGAATGATCGCGCGGCCCCAGGGATTGAGTTCCTGCGAATAGTACGCGGAAGGCTCGGTGATGACCTTCAGCTTGTCCGCCAGCGAGAACGGATAGAGGTCGCCCATATGCTCGTCGAAATCCATTTTCACGGTCTGCCGCGGCGTCTTCATGCCGACCTTGAGGTCGGCGAGGATGACGGGATCGGCGAGTGGCTTCAATTCGCCGAGCCGGCGGGACAGCGCCGTCTCCGATCCGTCACCGCCAACAGATGCGGTGCCGCGCAGGATCTCCGTTCCGTCGCGCTTGCTCATGCCGATGGCGCAGATGGTCTGGCCCGGCTTCGGCATCTCGATGTTGGCTTGCACCTCGTCGCCCTCGAAGGCGGGGTTGCGGTAATGGGCGGAGAGGCAGCCGCTTTCGAACCAGGCCCGGCCCCAGACGCGCTCGCAGAGCGGCGCGAACTGGCTGAAATGGGTCGGGCCTTCGATGGTGCCGCCCTGAAAGCCGAGCTTCTGCGCGGTCGCATCGTCGTGGATCGAGGCGTGGGCGTCATAGACCTGCGCCTGCAGCATCTGCCTCGGGCTGCGCCATGGCCCGACGAGCAGATTGTCGCGCTCCACGATCTCGGTCCTGAAAGCCGGTTCGCTCATCCCTGGTGTCTCCCTTTGCTGCCAAGGGTTTCAAAGAAGGCGGGTTTCGGCAAGAGGCGGGGTGATCCACACGCAGGCGAGATATGCCGTGAGGCCATGAATTCACGCTGGGCACGCATAGCAAAATCAGTGCATCCTGCGTCACAATTCGACCGGTTCAAATCACCGGCAGAACAAGAAATCGACGGGGAGCTGGCGAATGGCGCTGATGGAAGTAGGCTTGGACGACAAGTACCGGCTCGATGCGAAGCGAATCTTCCTTTCCGGCACGCAGGCGCTGGTCCGGCTGCCCATGTTGCAGCGCGAACGCGACCGCGCGCAGGGACTCAACACCGCAGGCTTCATCTCCGGATACCGTGGTTCGCCGCTCGGCATGTACGACCACGCGCTGTGGCGCGCAAAGTCCTTCCTCAAGCAGCATGACATCGAATTCTCGCCGGGCCTCAATGAGGATCTGGCGGCGACCGCGGTCTGGGGCAGCCAGCAGGTCGGCATGTTCCCGGGCGCCACGGTCGATGGCGTGTTCGGCATCTGGTACGGCAAGGGCCCCGGCGTCGATCGCTCCGTCGACGCGCTCAAGCATGCCAACTCGGCCGGCACCTCGCGCAATGGCGGCGTGATCGCGCTGGCCGGCGACGACCATGGCTGCCAGTCCTCGACGCTGGCCCACCAGAGCGAGCAGGTGTTCGCCGCCGCGCTGATGCCGGTCGTCAATCCCGCAACCCTGCAGGATTATCTCGATCTCGGCATTTTGGGCTTTGCGTTGTCGCGCTATTCCGGCTGCTGGGTCGGCTTCAAGGCGATTTCGGAGACGGTGGAAAGCTCGGCCTCGATCGTCAGCGATCCCGATCGCATCAGGATCATCACCCCTGATGATTTCGAGATGCCACCGGGCGGGCTCTCGATCCGCTGGCCGGATGCGCCGATGGAGCAGGAGCGGCGGCTGCACGGGCCGAAGATGCAGGCGGTCGCCGCTTTTACGCGTGCCAACCGCTTCGACCGCATCGTGCTGGATTCCCGGCCAGCGCGGCTCGGCATCATGGCGACCGGCAAGGCCTATCTCGATCTGCGCCAGGCGCTGGCCGATCTCGGCATCACGGACGCCGAAGCACAGGCGCTCGGCTTACGCATCTACAAGGTCGCGCTGACCTGGCCGCTGGAGGAATCCGGCGCGCGCGCGTTCGCCGAAGGCCTGCAGGACGTGCTTGTGGTCGAGGAGAAGCGTGGCTTCATCGAGGATCAGCTCGTTCGTATCCTCTATAATATGGATGCTTCGAAGCGTCCGTCGGTGGTCGGCAAGCGCGACGAGACCGGCGGCATGCTGCTGCCGAGCGAAGGCGAATTGACGCCGACCATGGTCGCGGCGGCGGTGGTGGCGCGGCTGCGCCGGCTTGGCCATCGCAGCCCGGCGCTGGAGCAGCGCCTCGCCAAGCTGGAGGCCTTCGATCGCCCGGCGGAAGGCATAGGTGCTGCAAAACTGCAGCGCACGCCGTATTTCTGCTCGGGCTGCCCGCACAACACCTCGACCAGGATTCCGGAGGGCAGCCGCGCCATGGCCGGCATCGGCTGTCACGGCATGGCGCTCTCGGTGCCGAACCGTCGCACCCAGACGATCTCGCATATGGGCGCCGAAGGCGTGAGCTGGATCGGGCAGGCGCCGTTCACCAATGAAGCGCATGTGTTCCAGAATCTCGGCGACGGCACCTATACCCATTCCGGTCTGCTGGCGATCCGCGCCGCGGCGGCGTCCGGCGTCAGCATCACCTACAAGATCCTCTATAATGACGCGGTCGCGATGACCGGCGGCCAGCCGGCCGAAGGCGGCCTGACCGTCTCGCAGATCGCGCATCAGATGGCGGCGGAGGGCGCCAAGCGGCTCGTTATCGTCTCCGACGATCCCGACAAATACCCGGCGAACTATTTCCCGCCGCGGGTGACCATCCATCACCGCCGCGAGCTCGACGCGGTGCAGCGCGAGCTGCGCGAGGTCAAGGGCCTGACGGTGTTGATCTACGACCAGACCTGCGCGGCGGAAAAGCGCCGTCGCCGCAAGCGCGGGCTCTATCCTGATCCGGATAAGCGCATCTTCATCAACGAGCGCGTCTGCGAGGGCTGCGGCGACTGTTCGCAGGTCTCGAACTGCGTCTCGGTGCAGCCGCTGGAGACCGAGTTCGGCCGCAAGCGGCGGATCGACCAGTCGAACTGCAACAAGGATTTCTCCTGCGTCGAGGGCTTCTGCCCGAGCTTCGTCACCGTGCATGGCGGCAAGCTGCGCAAGGCCGACCGCGCGGCGGCCGATCCGTCGGCGCTGTTCGCCGACCTGCCGGCGCCAGCCGTGCCGGCGCTCGTCGACGCCTACAACATCCTCGTCACCGGCATCGGCGGCACCGGCGTCATCACCATCGGCGCGCTGCTCGGCATGGCCGCCCATGTCGACGGCAAGGCCTGCTCGACGCTCGATTTCACCGGCCTGTCGCAGAAGAACGGCGCCGTGATGAGCCACGTGCGGATCGCGCCTGTCGCTGACGATCTCGCCACCGTCCGTATCGCCCCCGGCGGCGCCAATCTCATCCTCGGCTGCGACATCGTGGTCGCTACCAGCATTCCGGCGCTGAGCCGGGCCGAGCGCGGCGTGACGCGGGCGATCGTCAATGCCGACCTGCTGCCGACGGCGAGCTTCGTCATCGACCCCGACATCGATTTCGAGGCGGGGACGATGCGGGACGCGCTCAATGAGGCCGTCAGCGCCTCCGATCTCGACATTCTGGACGCGACCGGGCTCGCCACCGCACTGATGGGCGACAGCATCGCCACCAACTCCTTCATGCTCGGCTTTGCATTCCAGCGCGGCGCGATCCCGCTGTCGCTGGAGGCGATCATGAAGGCGATCGATCTCAACGGCGCGGCGATCGCGATGAACAAGCTCGCGTTCTCCTGGGGCCGGCTCGCGGCGCACGACCTGCAGCGCGTCGTCAGCGCGGCGCGCTTCAAGACGTCAGGGGCGGCGCCGGCGAAGCGGACGCTCGACGAGAGCATCGCCTTCCGCGCCAAGTTCCTGACCGACTACCAGGACGAGGCCTATTCGAAGCGCTATCTCGCCGAGGTCGAACGTGTCAGGGCCGCGGAGGCCAAGGCCGCGCCGGGCTCGCATGAACTGACCGAGGCGTTCGCCAAGGGTCTGTTCAAGCTGATGGCCTACAAGGACGAATATGAAGTCGCCCGGCTTTACTCCGACGGCGAGTTCGCAAGGTCGTTGCGGGAGCAGTTCGACGGCCAGCCCGGCGTCAAGGTCAGCCTCGCGCCGCCGCTGTTGGCGCGGCGCGACGAGGTCACCGGGCGCCTGCAGAAGCGGGAATTCGGCCCGTGGATCTTCACCGCCTTCGAGATCCTCACCCGCTTCAAGTTCCTGCGCGGCGGCAGGCTCGATCCGTTCGGCTATACGGCCGAGCGGCGGATGGAGCGGGCGCTGCCGGGCGAATATTCCGCGATGATCTTCCGTCAGCTCGACAAGGCCAAGCCGCATGATTGGCCGCGCATGGTCGCGCTGGCGAAATCCGCGGAACTGGTTCGCGGCTACGGTCACATCAAGGAAGCCAATGTCGCAAAATATCGCGCCGAATGCGCGCGGCTGGAAGCGGCGATCGGCCAACAGGTGGCGCAAGCCGCCGAGTAGCGGCTGCTACTTTTCCACAGCCGGAATCGCGCAACGGCGACGTTGAGGGCGGAACCCGCTGGAATTTTTCCGGCGGCTTCCTACATGACGTCTGTACCTCATTTTTTGGTTGATCTCGGGAGACCGGCGATGGTCCGGAAAACCGCTATTGCGGCAGCACTTTGCAGTGGGCTTCTGATGTCGGGCAGCGCAGCGCTGGCCGACGAATATCGTGCGGGGGAACTGTTCAGCCTTGATGCCTCGAAGGCTCTGCTCTCGCCGAAGCGGCTCGGCCCGGAGACGCAATTCGCCCCGGTCAGGATCGAGGCGAGAACCGACCGCAAGCCGGTGAAGACCGAGCGCGTGGTTGTCCGTAAGACGGCGGAGCGCAAGACGCATGTTGCGCAGGAGCGCGTCGAGAAGCCGCGCGCAGC
Source organism: Bradyrhizobium sp. (assembly GCF_036735945.1). Classification (GTDB taxonomy): domain Bacteria; phylum Pseudomonadota; class Alphaproteobacteria; order Rhizobiales; family Xanthobacteraceae; genus Bradyrhizobium. Next base: position 9,951 of record NZ_DAINNI010000130.1, read on the forward strand.
GGCCCGCATCAAGCTGGCGCGACGTCATTCCAATCCGCTCGACGCGCAGGCGCGCGACACCCGGATCCAGACCTGGCCGTGCACGTCCGGCGGCATCTGCGACTGGCAGCGGTAACGCTGCGCTGGCCCACTCGGCAATTCTGCGTCATCCACCTGTCGTAAAAGCTTCAGCCGCGAGTCAAACTCGACAGGCACACCGTCGTCGTGATTCGACGGGGGTGCTTCGATGCCGATTGCGATTCGCGCCAGGCAGGGGTTGAGCCGGCGTCATCTGCTGGTCCGCTCCGCCGCAACATTGGCCGTCGCCGGCTTCGGCAGCCTCGCCAGACCGTATCTCAGCCGCGCCGCCGACCGGCCGCTGATCGCGAGCGGCATCCAGTCGGGTGACGTCTCGGCGCATTCGGCCGTGATCTGGGCGCGCGCCGACCGCGCCGCGCGGATGCAGGTCGAGTGCTCGACGTCAGAGAGTTTCAAGAGCATCCTCGGAACGGCCAGCGCCAACGCGCTGCCGGACAGCGACTTTACGTCAAAGGTGCTGCTCGACGGCCTGCCGCCGGGACAGGACATTTTCTACCGTGTGCGGTTCGAGGACATCGACGGGCAGGGGCTCGCCGGCGAGGCGCAGGTCGGGCACTTCCGCACCGCGCCGGTAACGCGAAGCCCGGTGTCGTTTGCCTGGTCCGGCGATACCACCGGGCAGGGCTGGGGCATCGACGAAAGCCGTGGCGGCATGCGGACTTACCGCACCATGCTCGACAACCGTCCGGACTTCTTCATCCACTCCGGCGACCACATCTATGCGGACTGTCCGGTGGAGCGGGAGTTGAAATTGCCTGATGGCGGGACCTGGCGAAACCTCGTCACCGAGGAAAAGTCGGTCGTGGCGCAGAGCCTCGCGGAGTTCCGCGGCAACTACAAATACAACTGGCTCGACCAGAGCTTTCGCGCCTTCCATGCCGCGGTCCCCCTGTTCGCGCAATGGGACGATCACGAGGTCACCAACGACTGGGCGCCGATCGGCACCGCCGACGAGACCGGCTATGCCGAGGACGGCTCGTCGCTGATGGTGGCGCGGGCGCGCCGCGCGTTCCATGAGTTCATGCCGATGCGCGCGGTATCGACGCAGGAGGACGGCCGGATCTATCGCAAGATCGGCTACGGCCCGCTGCTCGACATCTTCATGATCGACATGCGCAGCTACCGCGATTCCAGCTTCAACAAGGGTGACCCAAGCGGGACCTGCATCCTCGGCGCGGCGCAACTGGCATGGCTGAAGCGGAAACTGGTCGCCTCCGACGCCACCTGGAAGGTGATCGCCGCCGACATGCCGATTGGCCTGGTCAGCGAGGACGCGATTGCGCTTGGCGACGGGGCGCCCGAGCGCCGCGAGTGCGAGATTGCCGACCTGTTGTCGTTCCTGAAGCGCGCCGGCATCCGCAACACGGTGTGGCTGACCGCCGACATGCACTACACCGCCGCGCATCATTACGATCCGAACCGCGCGGTGTTCCAGGATTTCGAACCGTTCTGGGAATTCGTCTCGGGTCCGCTGCATGCCGGCACCTGGGCGCCGGCCCCGCTCGACAACACGTTCGGGCCGAAAGCGATGTTCCAGAAGGGCTGCAGCGGCGAGAACCTCGCCCCCTGCTACGGCATGCAGTTTTTCGGCCGCGTCGATATCGACGGCAAGACCGAAGTGATGACCGTGACCTTGAAAGACGTCGACAACCGCGACCTCTGGTCGGTCGATCTCGAACCGCGCCGGGATGCCCGGCCCGGCCAGAACATCGCGCAGCACATCTGACGCGTTGATCGGGAGACCGTCGGCGCGGAATCTCCGGCAGCTTTCCATGTTCGCGCCTCATAGTTGGGATAGGCATTGTCGCCTTGTCGATAAATAACAACTGGAAATTGCGCGTAGTTTCTTGAAGGAGGCGTTGCGGTGACGCACAATTCGCCTGTCCCTCGGGAGCGGAGCACTGCAATGTTTGTCACCGAAAGCAAGCGACTGACGCATCAGGGCTCAAAGAAGATCATGGCGACGGCGCTGGAATTGGCCGCCGAGGCCAAAATTGCGATCTCCTGTGCGATCGTGGATGCCGGCGGGCATGTGATCCTGATCGAACGAATGGACGGCGGTCGTTTCCACACCGTGCATTCCTGCACCACCAAGGCGGTTTGCGCCGCGTCGGCTTGAAACACTGCCGAATGTTCCGACCGCCAGGGAGACCGGCGTAAACTACGAGATGAGCGTCTGGGCCGGACTGTTTGCGCCGAAGGGCGTTTCGCCCGACATCATCGCCAGGCTTGCCGATGCGCTCGACCGCGCGCTTGACGAGGCCGTCGTGCGCGAGCGGATTGCCCGGCTCGGCGGTTCCATACCGGCGAAGGACGAACGCAATCCCGCGGCATTCGATCGCCTTGTTCGATCCGAGATCGCACGCTGGGCGCCCATTCTCGCTGCGACCGGATCAGGGAAATGAGGGGTTTGACGCGAACGCAATAGAGCGGGTCTGCAGGGGTCGCTCGTGCCTCTGCTGCGAACCGCGATCCCCTGATAGCGCGCCCAAGGAAATTGCCTCAGGGCGTCACGATCAGATAGCCGCCGACCACGATCAGGACGGAGAGGGCGACAATGATCCCGAGCACCGCGGCGATGATGGCCGGCAGTTCATGGGTATCCAGCCAACGTTGCAAACCCCTTACCATCGCACCCCTGACCCGGTTCTGATTGCGCCAGTCCCTGCACGCACACGACCTCCATAGCCGTCAATTTCGCTGAGTGAAATAGCCGGGCCATGCGCCTTTGGTCGTGCCGCCGTTCGCCGTGCGCTCTACGGCCGCGGAAGACGGAAGTGGCCTTGCCGAAGCACAGGCGTTGTGTAAATCCGGGCTTTGAGCCGGGTTTCGGATCCATTCTTTTCCGTCGGCCGGAATTCGGGTTTTGGCTACACACGGGCGCGGCTCCAGTCCATACTGGATCGCATCACAGGGAGGTCTATCAAATGCGTGAAGCTGTCATCGTTTCCTATGCACGTACGGGGCTGGCGAAGTCCGGCCGCGGCGGGTTCAACATTACGCCGCCGATGTCGCTGGCTGCCCACGCCATCAAGCACGCCGTCGAACGCGCCGGTGTCGACAAGGATTATGTCGAGGACTCCTATCTCGGCAATTGCGCGCATGGCGCGCCCAATATCGGCCGCCAGGCCGCGCTGCTCGCAGGCCTGCCGACCTCGACCGCCGGCGTGTCGGTGAACCGCTTCTGCTCCTCGGGCCTGCAGACCATCGCGATGGCCGCCAACTCGATCCGCTC
>NZ_DAINNI010000131.1:0-13253 GCF_036735945.1 Bradyrhizobium sp.
GCCTCGCTGTTCGCCGGCGACCTGTTCCGCATGTATGAACGCTTTGCCGGCCTGCAGGGCTGGAAGGTCGAGGTGATCTCGGCCTCGGAAGGCACCGTCGGCGGCTTCAAGGAAATCATCGCCGAGGTGCAGGGCCGCGGCGCGTTCGCCAAGCTCAAATTCGAATCCGGCGTGCATCGCGTGCAGCGCGTGCCCGACACCGAAACGCAGGGCCGCATTCACACGTCAGCGGCAACGGTGGCGGTGCTGCCCGAAGTGGAGGATGTCGACGTCGACATCAAGAACGAGGACCTGCGGATCGAGACCATGCGCGCGCAGGGCGCCGGCGGTCAGCACGTCAACAAGACGGAATCGGCGATCCGCATCACGCACATTCCGACCGGCATCGTCGTGATGATGCAGGACAGCCGCTCGCAGCACAAGAATCGGGCGTCGGCGATGAACATCCTGCGCTCGCGCATCTATGACGCCGAGCGCCAGCGCGTCGATGCGGCGCGCTCCGCCGACCGCAAGGAGAAGGTCGGCTCCGGCGACCGCAGCGAGCGCATCCGCACCTATAATTTCCCGCAAGGGCGCGTCACTGATCACCGTATCAACCTGACGCTCTACAAATTGCCGCAGGTGATATCAGGCGAAGCGCTGGGCGAGTTGATCGACGCGCTGACCACCGAGCACCAGGCGGCGCAGCTCGCCGCGCAGGGCGCCGCGGCCTGAACGACGGTGGCGCTCTCAGCGCCCACCGGATCGGAATGACCGCAGGATCTTGCCCAGGGCCGGGCTCGCGGCGCGCAGCTCCGTCAGGTGGATCCACGACAGCGCCTGCAGTTTCTGCTCACCTTTGGTCGTCAGATTGACGAGCACCCGCCTGGCATCGGACGGATCGACACCCCGGCTGATCAGCTTCAGCCTTGCCATCCGGTTCATGAGCTCAACCGCCGTGTGATGCCGGATCAGCAGGAAGCGCGCGACCTCGCCGACGCTTGCGCCCTCCTGGCCGGCAAAGCCCTTGATCGCGAGCAAGGCCTGATGCTGCTGCGGCGTCAGGCCTGCGCGCTGGGCCGCAGCCTCGCTGAAAGCAAGAAAGGTGCGCAGCTGGTAGCGAAACTGCGCGAGCGCCTCGTAGTCGGACTTGCGCATCCCGCTGCCTGAGCGTTTAACCGCCGTCGGCACCCGGCGCCGGCTCTTCCGCTTCGACTGCACCATCACCGCGCCTTCCGCCTCGACCCCGCCGCCCGGCTGCGGGCGAGCAGCATCAAGGCTAGCAAGGTCGGTGGAGGGGAACCAACCGCTCAATGCGCGGGATGCACAGCTATCCGCCGCGTGCGGGCGGCCCGATTGGCCTATTCGAAGCCGGAAAGCAGGATCTTGACGAGGATGATCTGAAACTCGACGGGAATGCGCATGCTCTTCCGCCGTATCGACCGCTGCAACGCGCCGACAATCTCGTCGCTGGTCAAGGCGCCTGCCGACGAACTGGCGACCAACCCCGCCCACATCTCGGACAACGATCGAGCTCGCGGAAGCGACGGCTTGATCGTCACGCCGCAGCCCTGCGCCCATTCGATGATCTCGCGCGTCGTGTGCGGTCCGCAGTTGCGCGCAACCGCGAGACGTTCGGCGGTCACCGCGAGCAGCAGCTCGCGCGACGGAGACCATGCCCCTCCTGGCGGTTGCTCGCCGGTCAGCTCGACTGCAAGCTCCTTGAGAACGTTCTGCGCGCGGACGCTCAGCGTCTTCATCGGCAGAGGCGTCGGCCTGGATTGACCTGACATCGCCGGCGGCGCGCGCCGGCCGGCTTTCCGGGTGCGCACGTCAGTCGCGTGGAACGCCTCGCCGAGTTGCGGCGCGGCACGTCGGCCGTCTGGTTTCGGCACAGGCAACTCCGCGTTCTTCGGCCGGGACTGCCACGTCCCGGCACCCGCTGTTGTCGTTTTCCGCGCCATCTCGCCTGATCAATCTACCGGGGTCAAATACTCATAAAGACTAATATATATCGTACTACGATATGTTTTTGCGGGACATTTTCCGCCGTTCGACCAAAGGCGCGATTGACAGCGGATCGTCACAAGCAAAGCCTGCATCCGGAGTTACACGGGGATGTGACGTGCCCGACGTCCCGGCCATCGCGGCCGGATGACGCCGGACGGGTCGCGCCGTGTCCGCAGACAAGAAACGCCATTCGGGAGAACAACCATCATGAAGGACAATCTGATCCGCCGTGGCCTGGACCTCGGCATCTCGCGCCGCCGCCTGCTGCAAAGCGGCGCGGGCATCGTCGGCGGCTCGCTGCTGCCGGCGATGCCGGCGTTTGCCGAGGACAAGCCGGCGATCGGCACCTATCCGGCGGGCACCTCCGGTTCCTCCGTCTTCATCGGCATTTCCGTGCCGCGCACCGGAACCTACGCCGTGCAGGGCGAAGACGAGCTCAAGGGCTATCAGCTCGCGATCGAACACATCAACTCCGGTCACGATCTGATCAAGAAGATCTCGCCGAAGACCAGCAAGGGCGTGCTCGGCAAGGAACTGAAGTTCGGCGTCGCGGATTCCGCCGCGAAACCCAACGAAGCGGTCCAGGCGCAGCAGCGCTTCATCAGCGAGAACAAGGCGATCATGATTACCGGCGGCACGTCGAGCGCGGTCGCCGTTGCCCTGAACAAGCTCGCGCAGCGCGAGAAGGTGCTGTTCGTATGCGGCATCTCCGGCTCGAACGACACCACCGGCAAGGACTGCGTCCGCTACGGCTTCCGCCAGAACTTCTTCGGCCAGACCGCGGCTGCGGCGATCGGCCCGGTCATGGTCAGGGAGTTCGGCAAGAACAAGAAGGCGGCCTACCTCACGCCGGACTACACCTACGGACACACCGTCACCAAATCGATGCAGGATTTCCTCGCGACCGCCGGATGGACCACCGTGACCAATCAGGTCGCGCCGCTCGGTGCTCCCGACTATTCCTCATATCTCCTGAACGTCGCTAATTCCGGCGCCGATGTCCTGATCAACGTCAACTGGGGACACGATGCCGTGTTGTCGACACAGCAGGCCAAGCAATTCGGCGTGCTCGACAAGATGAAGCTGGTGGTGCCCTACCAGGTGCCGTTCATCGCGCGCGAGACCGGCGGCCTGATGCAGGGCGTCTACGCCGCCACCGACTACTGGTGGACCGTCGAGGACAAGTTCCCGCTCGCCAAGATGTTCAACGAGACCTTCGAGAAGAAGTACGGCTACAAGCCGGAATGGGGCGCCGAGAACGCCTACATCAGCTTCGCGCATTGGGCGCGCATGGCCGAAGAAGCCGGCAGCTTCAATCCGCCCGACATCATCAAGGTCTACGAGAAGGGCGAAACCCTCCCCTCCTTCGTCGGCGACGTGCACTACCGCAAGGAAGACCATCAGTGCGTCCGCCCGGTCATCATCGTCAAGGGCAAGATGCAGAAGGACATGAAGAACAAGGAAGACTACTACGATGTGGTCGAGATCGTCCCCGGCGAAGGCCTGATGCAGAAGGCGGACGCCTTCGGCTGCCGTCTCGGCGACTATAGTTGAGCGTGGAAACTTCGGGACGCCGCAGGCAACACTCCCTGCGGCGTCAACTTTTTTTTGCGCACCCACGCTCCCATTGCCAATCTGAAACCGTGATCGCATCTCATGATTAGTTGGCCCAATCTTGTTTCACAGCTTTTCAACGGGCTCGCCCTCGGCGCATTGCTGGCGCTCATCAGTTCCGGCCTGACGATTATCTACGGCACGCTCGGCGTACTGAACCTTGCTCACGGCGCGATGTTCATGATCGGCGGCTACGCCGGCTTTGTCGCCTATCAATACACCGGCTCATTCATCGTCGCGGTGATCGCGGGCTCGCTCTTCGTGATGATCCTGGGCGTGGTGATGGAGCGCGTCATCATTCGCCACTTCTATCATCGCCCGCACGAGGACCAGCTGCTCGTCACGTTCGGACTGGGCATCTGCTTCGTCGAGATCGTGCGGTTGATCTTCTCGAGCCAGTCGCAGGTGATGCCGCCTCCGGCGCTGTTCCAGGGCATCACCAATCTCGGCTTCATGTTCTATCCGACCTACCGGCTCGCCGTGGTCGGCATCGTCGCCGCCGCGCTCGGCGCGCTGTTCCTGATTCTCTACCGGACGCGGCTCGGCATGATCGTGCGCGCCGGCATCGAGGATTCGGTGATGGTGGATTCGCTCGGCATCAACGTCTATCGCGTCTTCATGATCGTGTTCGGCATCGGCGCGATGGCCGCAGGATTTGCCGGCATCATCAATGCACCGGTGGTCTCGCTGACGCCCGGCGTCGGCGACGACATCCTCGTCGAGACCTTCGTGGTGGTGGTGATCGGCGGCGTCGGCTCGTTCCCGGGCGCCATTCTCGGCGGGCTGATCGCCGGCGAGATCATCAGCGTCACCTCCATGTTCAACCCCGGCTACGCCTATGTGATGCTGTTTGCGGCAATGACGATCGTGCTCGTGGTACGGCCGCATGGACTGCTCGGTGTCCAGGGCCGCGAGTAAGTGATCCATTGATGCTCAAGCAACGCCCCTATTTGATCGAGACGCTGACGGCCATCGGGCTGATCGCGGCGCCCTTCGTGCTGCCCCATCTCGGCTTCGCGCCCAACACCGTCAATCGCATTCTGGTCTGGGGCCTGTTCGGCCTCGGCTTCGATATCCTGTTCGGCTTCACCGGGCTGTTGTCGTTCGGCCAGTCCGCATTCTACGGCACCGGCGGCTTTGTCGCGGCCTATCTGCTGACCCGCACGGGCTTCAGCAGCGTTCTGGGCGCGCTCGTCATCGGCATGATCGCCGCCGCCGCGACCGGCTACCTGATCGGCCTGATCGCCTTGCGCCGCACCGGCATCTATTTCGCCATGATCACGGTCGCGATCGCCGAGGTGTTCTACTTCGTCGAGTTCAATCCGTTGTCGGACTTCACCGGCGGCGAGAACGGGCTGCCGGGCGTCCCCACGCCGAGCTTCAATCTCGGCTTTACGACGCTGCATTTCACCAACGGCTGGTCGCTCTATCAGTTCATCGCGCTGTGCTACCTGATCGGGGTCGTGATCGCGCTCAGGATCGTTCGCTCACCGGTCGGCGCCATCTTCAGTGCCATCAGGGACAATCCGCTGCGCGCCACCGCGGTCGGTCACAATATCCATGGCTACAAGCTGACCGCCTTCGTGATCGCCGCCGCCTATGCAGGCTTTGCCGGCGGCCTGCTCGGCGTATTGCAGGCCTTCATGCCGCCGGATGCATTCACGTTCGAAACATCCGGCCAGCTCGTCATGCAGACGGCGATCGGCGGCCGGGGCACGCTGTTCGGGCCCCTCGTCGGCGCCGCCGTCTGGCTCTTCCTCCAGGATTTCCTGCAGGCAGCGATGGGGCTCGGCGCGGCCTGGAAGCTCGTGCTCGGCGTGGTCTTCGTGCTGCTGGTTTGCTTCCTGCGCGGGGGCATTATCGGCGGCCTTATCGATCTGGTCGGCTGGCTAAGGGGCAAGCGCTCGAAGGCTTTGGCCGAGGACGTACCATCCGTCCCTGCCGTCGAGATCGGACAGGAAGCAACCGAGCCCGAGAAGAAATCCGGCCTGGTGCCGATAACCGCGGGGAGCGTGAGGCACGACGACGAGCGCATGGGTCCGATCCTGGTGGCCCGCGGCCTCACCAAACGCTATGGCGGGCTCGTCGCCAACAGCGATATCGACTTCAGCGTCAATCACGGCGAGTTGCGGGGGATCATCGGCCCCAACGGCGCCGGCAAGTCGACCTTCTTCAAGATGCTGACCTGCGAGATTCCGCCGACCTCGGGTCAGATCGTGTTCGAGGGCCGCGACATCACGGGGATGCGCGTCGCCGACGTTTGTCAGCTCGGGCTCACGAAGAGCTACCAGGTCAACCAGCTCTTCGCCGGATTGACCGTTCGTGAGAACCTGACGATCGCCGCGCTCGCCAAATTGCGCGGCAAGTTTCGCCTCGACCTGTTCCGCAAGCTCGACGGCGTGACGGGACTGCGGGAGCAGGTGGAGCACACGCTTGCCCTCGTCAATCTGACAAGGCGGGCCGACACGCCGGTGGCCGAGCTCGCCTATGGCGAAAAGCGCCGGCTGGAGATCGGACTGGCGCTTGCGACCTCGCCCCGGCTGCTGCTGCTGGACGAGCCTCTCGCCGGCATGAGTCCGCGCGAGCGGATCGAGACTGTCAGGCTGCTGAAATCGATCGCGCGCGACCGCACCATGATCATCATCGACCATGACATGGATTCGCTGTTCGAACTGGTCGAGCGTGTGACGGTGCTACAGGAGGGCCGGGTGCTGCTCGACGGCACGCCTGAGGAAATCAAGACCAACGCCGCGGTACAGGAAGCCTATCTCGGCGGCGTTCACGGAGAGATCGCCGCATGAGCCTGATCGAGGTCAATGGCCTGAACAGCTACTACGGGGACTCGCACATCCTGTTCGACGTCGACCTGCGGGTGGAGCGGCATGAGGTGGTTGCGCTGCTCGGCCGCAACGGGGCCGGCAAGAGCACGACGCTGAAGAGCCTGATGGGCGTCGTGACGCCCCGCAGCGGCTCCGTCAGGTTCGAGGGCATCGAAATCGCCGGACGCAAGAGCCACAAGATCGCGCAGGCCGGCATGCAGCTCGTTCACGAGGAGCGCCGCATCTTCGGCAGCCTGAGTGTCGAGGAAAACATTGTCATTGCCGGCATCACGGCCAGGGACCGCTGGCCGCTCGAACGCATCTACGAAATGTTTCCGCGACTGAAGGAGCGGCGCAACAACCGCGGCACCGAGCTTTCCGGTGGCGAACAGCAGATGCTGGCGATCGCGCGGGCGCTGGTTCGCGACCCCAAGATCATCCTGCTGGATGAACCCTTCGAGGGGCTCGCGCCCGTCATCGTCCACGATCTCGTGAAAGCCTGCCGCGACCTCGCCGCTGCCGGCCAGACCATCGTGCTGGTGGAGCAGAATCTCGCGGCCACGCTGGCGCTGGCACAGCGGATCTACATCATCAACAACGGTCATGTCGTCCACGAGGGACCGTCCCGGGAACTCAAGGCGCAGCCGGAACTGCTGCAGCGCTACCTCGGCGTCTAGCTCGGAAGCTCGCGGTCAGCCACCGAGCGCGGCGACCATCCGCCTGGCGTGATCTGCGAGGATTGCGGGATCTTCCTTGCGCGTCTGCGGCGGCAGCAATTCAATTCCGGCTTTCACCGGCATGACATGCATGTGCAGGTGGAACACCACCTGGCCGCTGGCAGCCTCGCTGAATTGCTGGATGATGATTCCTTCCGCGTCGAACGCCATCATCGCCGCGACCGCGATGCGCCGGGCCATCCGGGCGACTTCGGCAAGGTCATCATCGGCAATATCAAGGATGCCGCGCGCCGGCGCCTTGGGAATGACCAGCGTATGGCCGGGCGAGCGCGGCATGATATCGAGAAACGCAAGGGCGCGTTCGCTCTCGTCGACCTTGAAGCACGGAATCTCGCCGCGCAGGATTTTGGCGAAGACGTTCTGATCGTCATAGGCCGTCATGGTCTTTACCGAGCCTCTCTAAACGAGATCGATCAAACGCGACAAGGTCCGTTGACGCAAGCATGCGGGCCGGCCTATCCACGATGGCAGGCGAGACAGGCACATCTGGTGACGGAATCAGGACCAAGCATCGAGAGCGCGCGGCGGAAGCTGGCAGCGCAATTGAAGTCGGCCGGTGACGATGAGGCCGAGATCGACGCACGCATTCTTCTGGGGGCCACGCTTGATCTCGACCTCACCGGCATGATCGCGCAGGCGAACCGCCTGCTGACCTCGACCGAGGCCGCGCGGTTGACCCAATTTGCGGGGCGGCGGATCGCTGGCGAGCCGGTTGCCCGCATCATCGGCGAGAAGGAGTTTTGGGGCCTGCCGCTGCAACTGTCGTCCGCGACGCTGGTGCCGCGGCCCGATACCGAGACGGTGGTCGAACTGGCGCTGGACCTGCTGCGCGCCGGCGGTGACCTCGATCGTCCGTTGCGGGTAGCCGATCTCGGCACCGGCTCCGGCGCAATCCTGCTGGCGCTGTTGTCGGAGCTGCCGGCGGCACAGGGTTTCGGCACCGACATTTCAGAAGACGCCTTGAAGACTGCCGCAGCAAACGCGGCGCGCGCGGGACTGTCGAATCGCGCGACATTCGTGGCGTGCGACTATGCCAGCGGACTGGCCGGCCCATTCGATCTGATCGTCTCCAATCCGCCTTACATTTGCTCGGCCGATATCGCCGGCCTGGCGCGAGAGGTCAGGAATCACGATCCGCTGGTCGCGCTCGACGGCGGCGCGGATGGCCTGGATGCCTATCGGGCGCTGATCCCGCAGGCCGCAGGCCTTCTGGCATCGGGCGGCGCCCTGGTCGTGGAGGCCGGTGCCGGCCAAAGCAGCCAGATCCAGGCCCTGATGGCGGCGGCAGGGTTAACGTCCGGTACCGCCCCAAGGGCCGATCTGGGGGGCATTCCGAGGGCCGTCGCGGGCCACAAAATCGCCTGATAAAGTCCCCCGGGAACGCAAAAAAACCCCTTGGAATATTCCCCGGGAGCGACTACGTTCCGGCCACAACATCGGTCCAGGGCGGCCGGCCCCGTAATGCGATACGGTGAGGTCGGCATTCTCGAAATGAGAGCCCTCCGGGTGAAAGGTTCCAAAACGCAGGTCGAATCGAGCGCAATGACGGAAGTGTGCTGCTCTCGACTGTAAAGCGAACGAAAGCCTGATATTGCGCTTGAAGACTTACGCAACAGCCGGTCACGCGAAGCCGTCACGCAAGACGATTAGGCTGGTTTTGGCAGGCTGAACGATTTGATCCGGTGCGCGGATAAACGTGGCCGGTTGGGGAACGCGTCTTTGCTGAACGCGATGGTTGGCAAAATCGGTGACATGAATCTGAACGGCATCGTGATTCGGTGCGCTTTCGCGCGCGCCGTGCCGGCTCAGGCTATCAAGGCAACTGCATAATTTCAGGGCTGGAATAAAAGGCGAGACATGAGAAACGGTCAGAACAACAAGCGGATGCGTAATCGGAATAACAATAATAACAACAACCAAAACCGGCGCGGTCAAAACCCGATGACCCGGGTGTTCGAATCGAACGGACCCGATATCAAGATCCGCGGCACCGCCTCGCACGTCGCCGAAAAATACGTCCAGCTGGCACGCGATGCGCGCTCCTCCGGCGACCCCGTTGCGGCCGAGAATTACTACCAGCACGCCGAACACTATTTCCGCCTGATCGCCGCCGCGCAGGAGCAGTTCCGGCAGAACCAGCCGCAGCCGCGCGCCGACACCGAGATGCAGCCGACGGAAGATGTCGAAGACGAAGGCGAGAGCTTCTCGCATTTCGGCCAGGAGCCGGGCTTCGTGCCGCAGCAGCCGCAGCCCTATATGCGCGACAACAGCCAGCGCGAGCGCGGCGATAACCAGCCCTATCAGCGCGACCAGCAGCAGCCGCGCGAACATCGTGGCGAGCGGGACCGCGGCGACCGCGAGCGCGAGCGCGAGCACCGTCCGCAGCCGCAATATCAGCCGCAGCCCCAACCGCAGCCGGTGATTGCCGACGCCGGCGGCGTCGATCGCCTGCCCTCCTTCATCACCGGCCCGCAGCCGCAGGTGAACGGCGGACCCGGCGGCTATGAAGAGGGCGGCCGTGGCGAGCGTTTCCCGCGCCGTCGCCGCCGGCCGCATGGCCCGCGTCCCGACATGGCCGCGCCGGCCGCCCCGAGCGAAGATTTCAATCCGGGGAATGAGTAGGCGATTCGCTCAATGCCGCAGGGTGGGCAAATCGAAGCGTGCCCACCGACATCCTTACAACGATCACGAATGAGATGGTGGGCACGGCGCTACGCGCCTTTGCCCACCCTTGATTCCGAAAGCTTGTCGCGCGTCGCCGTCGAGGACGGCACCAGCACCGGCTCCAGTGACGGAATCAGCCGCGTGCGCTCGCGGCCTGCCGGGATCGCGCGATAGACCTGCTTGGTCGCTTCCACGATGTGGACGCCGGCGAACGGCAGCGACAGCGCGGCGCCGACGCGCTCCCACGCCATCGCCGAACGCAAGAACCAGCTATTGCCGACCGGCGGCAGAAACAGCGCTTCGCCCCACGACGCCGGCGTGAACCAGGTCTGCCGCAGCAGCTGCGTGATCTGCGCGCGCGAATAGGGCCGGCCATGGCCGAACGGCGTATTGTCGGTGCGCGTCCACACACCGCGCCGGTTCGGAATCACCGCGATCAGCCGCCCGGACGGCGACAGCACGCGCCACACCTCGCGCAGCAGCCGCTCCGGATCGTCGGACATCTCAAGCGAATGCACCAGCAGGATCCGGTCCACCGCCGCATCCGGCAGCGGCATCGAGAACTCATCGATCAGGGTGGCCAGCGCGGGCCGGCCCGTCGGCCATTTCAGGACGCCCTGCGCCGCCGGCATGAAGGCGATGCAGCGTTCGGCATCTTCGCGAAACAGACCGAGATAGGGCGTCGGATAGCCGAGCCCGAGCACACGCTGCCCCGCGGCATCGGGCCAGCACGCCTTTAGGCCGCGATTGATCAAAAGCCGCGCCACGATGCCGAGGCGCTGCGAATAGAAGTCGCGGAGGTCGATGACGTCGATGGTCATGGGCACAATCGTATCACACCGTGTTTCATTGCGGCGCACCGAAAATGGCATTGCCGCGCAAGCGTTAACGCCATATTTCTTGGGAATTATCAGGGCTTAACGCGTCAAAGCACGGAGTTGTCATGGCCGCGGAAATTCGCACATTCAACTGTCTCAGCGACAATTTCGGCTATTTGATCCACGATCCCGCGACCAAAGCGACCGCATCGATCGATGCGCCGGAAGCCGGCCCGATCATCAAGGCGCTGGAGCGCGAAGGCTGGACGCTGACCGATATCCTGATCACGCACCACCATCACGATCATGTCGGCGGCGTCGCCGAGCTGAAGCAGAAATACGGCTGCCGCGTCGTTGCCCCGCATGACAAGTCGACCAGGATCGCCAATGTCGATCTGCGCGCCGCCAACGGCGACGTCATCAAGGTCGGCAGCCTGCTGGCGCGGGTGCTGGAAACGCCGGGCCACACGCTCGATCACATCTCCTACGTGTTCGATAACGAAAAGGCGGTATTTGCCGCCGACACGCTGTTCTCGATCGGCTGCGGCCGCGTGTTCGAAGGCACCTATCCCATGATGTGGGATTCCCTGTTGAAGCTGCGCGCGCTGCCTGACGACTTCAAACTCTATTGCGGCCATGAATATACCGCCTCCAACGTCAGATTCGCGCTGACGGTCGAGAGCGACAACCCGACGCTGAAGGCCCGCGCCGAGGAAGTGACGCGGCTGCGCGCCGAGAACAAGCCGACCATCCCGGTGCTGCTCGGCGAGGAGAAGAAAGCCAACGTGTTCCTGCGCGCCGACGAGCCGTCGGTCGCGGCGGCGCTGCACATGAAGGGCGCAGGCGCCGACAAGGTGTTCGGCGAACTGCGCGAACGCAAGAACAAATCCTGATGGTTCTTTCGGCAGAAGCAGCCGACATCATCGCGCGGCTTGATCTCAAGCCGCATCCCGAAGGCGGCTATTATCGCGAGACGTTTCGCGACGAAGCTGCGGACGCGGACGGTCGCTCGCGATCGACCGCGATCTATTTCCTGCTGGCGCGCGGCGAGCGCTCGCATTGGCATCGCATCGACGCCGTCGAAGTCTGGCACTATTACGCGGGCGCAACGTTGACGCTGCAAATCGCTGACGATACCGGGCAGCGCAGCGTGACGCTCGGCGCCGATCTCGCAGGCGGCGAAACGCCGCAGGCGATCGTTCCGCCGTACGCCTGGCAGGCGGCGGAGAGCAGTGGCGACTGGACGCTGGTCGGCTGCACCGTGGCGCCGGCATTCGAGTTCGCGAAATTCGAGCTGGCGCCGAAGAGCTGGGAGCCTCCACGCTGAAGATGTCGTAGGGTGGGTTAGCCGAAGGCGTAACCCGCCATCTATCGTAGGCATCGGTGGGTTACGGCTTCGCCTAACCCACCCTACTTCCTCATCACCATATCCTTCGCTGCGATCAATCCGCCGCCGGCAATCAGGATCGCGGCGATCGCGATCGTCGCGGTCGGTTGCGCATATCCCGCCAGAATCAGGAAAGCGGTCGAGAGCAGCGGCGTCGCATAGGACGCGGCGCCGAGCACGCGGATATCGCCGCGCTTCATGCCGATGTCCCAGACGAAGAACGCTGCTCCCACGGGACCGACGCCGAGCGCGACGATGGCAAGCCACTGCCCTGTTGTCTCCGGCCACACCGTGGTCTCGACCATGCTGTGAACGAGCGCGGCGAGCAGCGCGGTGGCGAGGCAGAAGCCGGCCACCGCATCGGTCGGCACCGCCTTGAGCTTGCGCGACATCACCGAATAGGCCGCCCAGACAAAGGCGGCGACGAATGCCGCGGCGAGCCCGGGAATCTGTCCGGGCGCGAAGCTCGCGCCGTTGCCGGCGAACAGCAGCACGGTGCCCGCAAGTCCCAGCAGCGCGCCGATGATGTGATGCGGCGCCAGCCGCTCACCCGGCAAGAGCGAGGAGAACAGCACGATCAACAGCGGCCACAGATAGTTCAACAGCCCGGCTTCCGCCGGCGGTGCAAAGCGCAGCGCGAGAAAATACAGCGCATGATAGCCGAACAGGCCGCCGACGCCGACCACCCAGGCGACCAGCGGCTGCTTTAACGCTGCAAAGGCGGACGGACGAAACAGGAAACTTGCAAACGCGACCAGCGCCCCGATCGCAAACGTCATGGCGGCAAGCTGAAACGCCGGTATCTTGCCGGTCGCGACCGTCAACACGGACAGTAGCGACCACATCAGGATCGCGGTCAGTCCTGTCAGCGTGGCGGTGCGGGGATTCATGAGAGCGTCATTGCGAGCGAAGCGAAGCAATCCATCTTTTTGCTTACATAGCGGAAATGGATTGCTTCGTCGCTAACGTTCCCTTGCGCAAACGCTCCGCGTGTGTCGCAGGCAATGACGAAAATCGATCAGACCATGTACTGGCCGCCGTTGATCGTCATCGTCGAACCGGTGATGCCGCCCGCTTCGTCGGCGGCGAGGAACACCACGGCGCGGGCGATTTCCTCGGGCTCGCCGAGGCGATTGACCGGGATCAGCGGCAGGATGCTCTTTTCCAGCACCTCCTTCGGCACCGCCTGCACCATCTCGGTGTTGATGTAGCCGGGGCAGATCGC
>NZ_DAINNI010000132.1:0-13084 GCF_036735945.1 Bradyrhizobium sp.
CTCGCGGACACCGCGTTGAAGACCGCGAACTCCGGTTACCTGACCCGCCGTCTGGTCGACGTCGCGCAGGACTGCATCATCACGCAGGATGACTGCGGCACCAAGCTCGGCATCAAGATGCGCGCCATCGTCGATGCCGGCACGGTCGTAGCTTCGCTGGCGTCGCGCATTCTCGGCCGCACCGCGGGCGAGGATCTGCGCGATCCCGCGAGCAACAGGGTCGTGGTCAAGCGCGGTACGCTGATGGAGGAGACGCATGTCGACGCCATCCAGCAGGCCGGCATCCAGGAAGTGAAGATCCGCTCGGCGCTGACCTGCGAACTGGTCAACGGCATCTGCGGCAAGTGCTACGGCCGCGATCTGGCCCGCGGCACGCCGGTGAACCACGGTGAGGCTGTCGGCGTCATCGCCGCCCAGTCGATCGGTGAGCCCGGCACGCAGCTGACGATGCGTACGTTCCATATCGGCGGCGCGGCGCAGATCAACGAACAGTCGTTCGTCGAGTCGAACTTCGACGGCAAGGTCATCATCAAGAACAAGGCCATCGCCCGCAACAGCGAAGGCCACCTGGTCGCGATGGTGCGCAACATGGTCGTTGCGATCGTCGATGCCGACGGAACCGAGCGTGCGACCCACCGCATCCAGTACGGCGCGCGCATGCACGTCGACGAGGGCGACATGGTCAAGCGCGGCCAGCGCATCGCGGAATGGGATCCGTACACCCGTCCGATCCTCACCGAAGTCGAGGGCACCATCGGGTTCGAGGACCTGGTGGAAGGGCAGTCGATCTCGGAAACGCTCGACGAATCCACCGGTATCGCCAAGCGCGTCGTCATCGACTGGCGTGCGTCGCGGGGCGGCGCGGACCTGCGTCCGGCGATCGTCGTCAAGGGCAAGGACGGCAAGGTGCTCAAGCTGGCGCGTGGCGGCGATGCCCGCTACATGCTGTCGGTCGACGCCATCCTGTCGGTGGACCTCAACGCCAAGGTCAAGGCCGGCGATATCCTGGCGCGTATCTCCACCGAAAGCGCCAAGACGCGTGACATCACCGGCGGTCTGCCGCGGGTGGCCGAACTGTTCGAGGCTCGCAAGCCAAAGGACGCGGCGATCATCGCGGAAATCGCGGGCACCATCCGCTTCGGCCGCGACTACAAGAACAAGCGCCGCATCTCGATCGAGCCGATGGACAAGACCGAGGAGACCAGGGAGTACCTGATCCCGAAGGGCAAGCACATCCATCTGCAGGACGGCGACATCGTCGAAAAGGGCGATTTCATCGTCGAAGGCAATCCGGCGCCGCACGACATTCTGGCGATCAAGGGCATCGAGGAACTCGCTGCCTATCTGGTCAACGAAATCCAGGAGGTCTACCGGTTGCAGGGCGTGCTCATCAACGACAAGCACATCGAGGTGATTGTCCGTCAGATGCTGCAGAAGGTGGAGATCACCGACCAGGGCGACACCGACATGATCTCGGGCGAACAGGTCGACAAGATCGAGTTCGACCAGCTCAACGAGAAGGCCAGGGAAGAGGGCAAGAAGATCGCCACGGGAACGCCGGTTCTGCTCGGCATCACCAAGGCGAGCCTGCAGACCCGCTCGTTCTTCTCGGCGGCCTCGTTCCAGGAGACCACCCGCGTGCTCACCGAAGCCGCCGTCAACGGCAAGGTGGACCCGCTCGAGGGCCTCAAGGAGAACGTCATCGTCGGCCGCCTGATCCCGGCGGGCACCGGCGCCTCGATGGCCAAGATCCGCGAAGTCGCCATGAAGCGCGACCGCCTGATCCTCGACGAGCGCGAGAAGCAGTCGGCGATCGTGCCGACGGCTCCGGAAGCCGAACCGCTGGCGCTGCCGCCGGCGGAGTAGAGGTTCCGTCCCAACTGATGAAAAAGCCGGCCGAAAGGCCGGCTTTTTCTTTTCGCGGTGCAGGGATCGCGTCTTCACCCGGACGGGTTGTGCCTGCTATCAGTTGAGGGATGAGTCCTGCCCGCAATGGTATGTTTGCAGATGCCCATGAGCGACGTGGCTCATCTTGAAGCCCTGATCGACCGCATCTACGAGGCGGGACTCGTTCCGTCCCTCTGGCCGGCTCTGCTCGGTGAACTCGGCGCTGCGGTCGGCGGCGATGGCGGCTTTCTGTTCGGCGTGCGCGATGGCTATGTCTGCGCGGTCAATTCCGTCGAATACGACCAGATCATGCCGATTTTCCTGCAGGAGGGATGGAGTGAGCGCGATCCGCTTCTGCCGCGCGCCATTGCGCTCAATCGCGCCGGCTTCGTTACCGACTATGACCTCCTCACGGAGGAAGAGATTGCGACCAACGACGTCTACTGCAACTTCTATCGCAAGCACGGCATCGGTTACCGGGCCGGGACGCTGATTCCGATGCCGAGCGGCGATTCAATAGCGCTCGTGCTGCCAAGGCATCAGGATCACGGCCCGGTGCCGCAGCAGGTCGTCCAGTTGCTGGACGGGCTGCGGCCGCATTTGGCGCGGGCCTCGCTGGCGGCAAACCGCCTCGGTTTCGAGCGCGCGCGCGCCCAGGTCGACGCCTTGCAGGCGCTGGGCTTGCCGGCGGCGGTGCTGCGCGGAGGCGGCCGGCTGCTGGCGGCAAACGGCCTGTTCGATGGGCTGATACCTGCGCTGTTCCAGGATCGCGCGGCGCGGGTGACGGTCACCGACCTTGCGGCCGACGCGCTGCTCGCCGAAGCGCTGGATACGCTGCCTTTGCCCGGCAGCCGCACCGTGAAGTCCATGCCGGTCGCAGCGACCGCGGCCTACGTGCCGATGGTGCTGCATGTCATTCCCGTCAGGCGTTCCGCGCGCGATATTTTCACGCAGGCCACCGCGCTTCTGGTGGTGACGCCGGTCGACCGCGCCGCGGTGCCGACCGCGAAGGTTCTGCAGGGCCTGTTCGACCTGACGCCGGCTGAAGCGCGGGTGGCGCGGGGCATCGGCCAGGCCGAGACCATCGACGCACTGGCGGACGCGACCGGCGTCAACCGGGAAACCGTGCGCAGCCAGCTCAAGGCGGTGCTGTCGAAGACCGGCCTTTCGCGTCAGCAGGAACTGGTCAGCCTGCTCGCTGGAAAGGCGGTACCCGGCAGCTAGAAGGCCCCGATTCCGGAAGCGGCCCGGCCGGTCCGCATGGGCGGCATAACGCTTCCGCAAGAATACGGTGCGAAGACAAACGGCCGGCGCAAGCCGGCCATTTTGCTGCTTTCTTTAATTGCTGCGTTGCGAGGACCTGCTTTGTTCATCTTCCCTTCAGGGTGAAAAGCGCTTTTGCTAATGCGGTTTAGACCGGCTGATTTCCCCATCTGGCAGGGGGAGCCGGAGGGCGACGGAAACGACATGTTGGATCTTGCAATCGTAGGCGGCGGCCCCGGCGGGCTGATGAGCGCCTGGTATCTGAAAAAGAAGCTCGGGGATCTCTGCCGCGTCACGATCTACGAAGCGTCCGACCGTCTCGGAGGCAAGATCGTTTCGCGCAAATTCGATACTGCGCCGGCGATGTATGAGGCGGGTGTTGCCGAGATCTACGATTATTCGATGACCGGCCCGGATCCGTTGCGGGAACTGATCCAGCATTTCGGCCTGCAGACCATCCCGATGGATGCCGAGCAGGTGCATCTCGATGGCGAACTGCTCGGCGACGTGCCGGGCATGCGCCGCAAATATGGTGAGAAGACTGCGGCCGCCATCGAGGCGTTCCGCAAGCGTTGCTCCGACCTGGTGTCGCCGATCGAATATTACGAGGGCGTCGGCGCCCACGACAACGAGCACCCCTGGGCCTTCAAGACCTGCGAGGAGGTGCTGGACGAGGAAGTCGCCGATCCCACCGCCAAGCGCTTCTTCAAGGTGATGGCGCGCTCCGATATCGCGACCGAGAGCCACAATACCAACGGCCTCAACGCGCTGAAGAATTTCGTGATGGATATCGACGGCTATATCGGCCTGTATTCGATCCAGAACGGCAACGAGCAGTTGATCGAGTGCCTGCGCTCGGAAGTCGATGCCGACATCCAGCTCAATCATCGCGTGCTCAAGGTCGGCAAGACCGCATCCGGCCGCTACCAGCTCAACATGATGAACGGGAAGGGGCCAGAGGTCAGGGATTTCGACCTGGTGCTGATGTGCCTGCCGCATTCCTGGCTCGCCACCATGCGGTGGGACGGCGAAGAGCTGCGCAAGTCGATGGTCAAGCATGTCGCCTATTTCGACCGTCCGGCGCATTACCTGCGGGTTTCGATTCTGTTCGACGAGCCGTTCTGGGGCGAGAAGATCCCGGGCTCCTGGTTCATGTCGGAAGCGTTCGGCGGCTGCTGCGTCTACAATGAAGGCGCCCGTCACGACGTCGGCAGGCACGGCGTGCTCAACTGGCTGATCGCGGGCTCGGACGCGCTGGCCTTTGCCAATCTCAGCGATCAGGAACTGATCGACGCCGCGCTGAAATCGCTGCCGCCTTCGCTTGGCAATGCGCGCGATCATTTCATGGAAGGCAAGATCCATCGCTGGTTGTCATCGGTGAACGCGCTGCCCGGCGGCCTGCCGGTGCGCGACGTCATGACCAACCATCGTCCGGAGCCCAAGGAGCATCCGGGGATCGTGGTGGTCGGCGACTACCTGTTCGATTCGACGCTCAACGGTCTGCTCGACTCCTCCGATGCCGCCACCGACATCATCCTGACCGAGATGATGCGGCTGCGCCGCGCCCGCACGCAACAGGGCGAGCCGTCGTCCGACAAGATCGATCGCGACTATTTCCAGAACTACCGCGGCGTCGGGCCCTACAGCGAGGTCTGGAGCCGGTTTACCGATCCGGCCTATCTGATGGATTTGATCAGGATCGTCTGGAACCGGACGAAGGGCTACAAGCTGCTCGTCGCCGGCTCCGCCAGCGGCGAACTGGTCGGGGCGCTGCGCGAACGCGGCATCGATGCCTGGGGCATCGAGAACAACAAGGCGATTCACGCCAGGACGCCGAAGGCGCTGAAGAAGTACAACAAGCTTGGCTCGATCGTCGACATGCCGTTCAAGGACGACACGTTCGACTTCGTGTTCGAGACCAGTCTCTGTCACATTTCCGAAAAGCAGGTGCCGCGCGCGGTGCGCGAACTCAACCGCGTCGTGAAGACCGGGCTGGTGTTCGGTTCGGTAACGTCGGACATGGCGCCTGCGCTGATCGACCGTTACGATCTGCTGCGCGGGGTGAAGAAGCTCGGCACCTGGTGGGAATGGTCCGAACTGTTCTTCGGCGCCGGCTTCGACCTCGCGATGCACCGCCGCGACTGCACCGACGCGGTGTGGGCGGCGACGCTGGCGGCCAACAAGGGGCCGGGCCGGTGGTACGCCGACGCGGACAGTCTGCGCTATTCGTTCTTCGACAAGGTCGAAGCCGAGGATTGAGGCTCCGGCCGGTTCTGATCGATCAGAACCGGCCGTTCCATTTGTTTTGCCGAATTCATTTCGATCGCATAGGATCGCCGCGGCAGCGTTTCTGCGTTGCCTCGCTCGATTTGCGGTCATGCCGGCCGTGCAGCATCGGTTGGTTTCATGGCGCCCAAGCCTCCTTCTTCGGATGATCAGACGCCCGTTGCCGCGGATGATCCTGAGCTTGCCGGGAAACTCGCGGCCGGGACGGCTGCGCCGGTCGCCGGCGGCAACGCGACTGAGGCGCCTGCCGACGATGACGAGGACGACGAAGAGGACGAGCTGGAGCTCGACGACGACGATGATGATGACGAGGACCTCGTCGTCTACACCGCCAGGGAAGCCGCCGGCGCGATGGCGACAATCGTCGGCTTCGTCAGGCCGTATCTCGGCAACTACCGGAAGCTGTTCGCCTTCGTGACCTTCGGCGTTCTCGTCGAGACGCTGTTCAACGTCATCATGCCGCTGAGCCTGAAATTCCTGATCGACGACGCGCTCGGCGAGGAAGATTTCCAGGCGCTCTACAAGATCCTCGGCGTGCTCGCGGTCGCCGGCATCATCACCTCGATCATCGCGGTCTGGTACGAGCGCTGGGATGCGCGGCTTGCGGCCAGCATCATTGCCGACGTGCGCACGCGGATCTTCGAGCACGTCCAGAACCTGCCGTCGTCCTATTTCGCACGCACCAAGCGCGGCGAAATCCTCTCGCGCTTCTCGATCGACCTGGCGGCGTTCGAAGGCTCGGTCAAGACCTTCGCCAACAGCGCCGCCTTGCCATTTTTTGAGTTGATCGCCGGCATCATCCTGATGCTGTTCCTGAACTGGCAACTCGCGGCGGTGGCGCTCTTGGTGTTTCCGATCACGCTGATCGGGCCGCGGATTCTCACGCCGAAGGCGGTGCAGGCGAATTACGAGCAGAAGCTGAACGAGGCGGCGCTGCTGGGTACCGTGCAGGAGAACGTGGCGGCGCAGGCGGTGGTCAAGGCCTTCAGCCTGCAGCGCCGCACGCTCGGCTGGTTCACCATGCGCAACCAGGATGTGCGCATCAAGACCGCGTCCGCCGTCTTTCTCTCCACCATGGTGGAGCGCACCGTCACCATTTCCGTGCTGCTGCTGCACCTCGTGGTGCTGGCGATCGGCGCCTATCTCGCCACCAAGGGCCAGATCACCATCGGCACCTTCGTCACCTTCGAGAGCGCGTTCTGGGAGGTGTCCTACAACATCGCCCATCTCATGCATTTCATTCCGGTATCGATCCAGTCCGCGGCCGCCGTGCGGCACATCCAGGAACTGCTTGACGAGCCGACCCGCGGCGCCGACCGGCCGGGCGCGCCGGATCTGCCGCCGCTCACCAACGACATCTCCTTCGAGCGCGTCACCTTCGCCTATGAAGGCAGCCAGACGCCGGTGCTCGACAATTTCAGTCTCAAGCTCAATGTCGGCAAGCGCATCGCGATCGTCGGCCCCAGCGGCTCCGGCAAGAGCACGCTGCTCAACCTGATCCTGCGCCTTTACGTGCCGGACGAGGGGCGAGTGACGATCGACGGTGTCGACATTCGCCGCGTCACCCGCGAGTCGCTGCGCAGGGGCATGGCGATCGTGTTCCAGGAGAACATGCTGTTCAACATGTCGATCCGCGAGAACATCCGGCTCGGCAAGGAGGGCGCCACCGACGCCGAGGTCGAGGAGGCCGCGCGCAAGGCCGAGATCCACCGCTACATCATGAGCCTGCCGCAGAAATACGACACGCCGGTCGGCGAGCGCGGCGACACGCTGTCGGGCGGCCAGCGCCAGCGCATCGCGATCGCGCGGGCCATCATCCGCAATCCCTCGCTGCTCCTGCTCGACGAGGCGACCTCTGCGCTCGACCAGACCACGGAAGCCGCGATCAACCGCACGCTTCTGAACGTCGCCGAGGGGCGCACCATGATCTGGTCGACGCACCGCCTGACCTCGGTGGTCGAGATGGACGAGATCATCGTGATTTCAGGCGGCAAGGCGATCGAGCGCGGTTCGCATGTCCAATTGCTCGCGGCGGGCGGCGTCTATCGCAAGCTCTGGGACGACCAGGGCCATACCCCGCACAATGCCGTCTCTCAGGCCGACGACGACAATGAGGATGATGACGATGACGAGGAGTAGTCTGGAATTGTCATGAAGGTCGTCGGGCGGATTGAAAGCGTTTGGCGCTACCCGGTAAAGAGCATGCCGGGAGAATCGCTGCCCGAGGCCTATGTCAGCTTCGCGGGCCTGCTCGGCGACCGGCTCTACGCTGTCCATCATGCGACCGCGCCCAAGGGCTTTCCATTCCTCACCGCACGAAGCAGCAGGGAAATGCTGCGATTTCGCCCGAGGTTTCGCCATCCCCAGCGCACACTTGCACCAGGCAACCTGACCGAAGCAGCAACCCGTGGCCCCGGCCTGACACCGCTGTTTCCCTCCAGCGAAGACCTGGCGCTCGAGATCGAAACGCCGAACGGAAAAACCCTGTCGGCGTCCGATCCGGCGCTGCCGGGTCTGATCGGAGGCGATCAACTCGACGCTTCCGAACTGACCGTCATCCGCTCGGAACGCGCCATGACGGATTGTCGCCCGCTTTCGTTGCTTTCAACCCAGACCATTGACGGAATCGGCCGGGCGGTGGGCGTGACGCTCGACAAGCGTCGCTTTCGCGAAAACCTCTATGTCGATCTGAACTCCGGTGAAAGCTTCGGCGAAGACGCATTCGTCGGCCGGCGGTTGCGGATCGGTCAGAAACTGACGGTCCACATCCTGGAACGCGATATCCGTTGCCGCATGATCAGCATTGATCCGGATACGCTCGAGGAGAATCCCGAGATCTTGCGCCATGTGGCAAAGAATCATGACGGCACAGCCGGCGTCTACGCCGCCGTGCTGGTGGAAGGTCTGATTCGCCCGGGTGACGAGATCGTTCTTCTGGATTAGTTCACGCCGCACAATGCGGCCGGTCAGGCCGACGACGACAGCGAGGATGACGAGGAGTGAGGAGGGCGGTTTGCTTGCGCGCTGATCCCGCTCCGCATCCGCCGCAGGGCGCCTTCACCGAACCACGCGAGGAAACGCGCCCAGCGCTGCGCCCGCCAGTACAGCCCGGTCTCGACCGTGACCTTGCGGAAGCTGATGGCTTTTCCCATCGACCACGCGTCGCAGGCCTGCTTGACCGGATCGTCGTAGTAGGAGGCGATCTTGTCCGCGCCCATGCCCTCGGTGGAAAGCCAGGCCGGGATGTGGACGTTGCAGAGTTGCGCGACGTCGGTGAACACCTTGTCGGTGCCGGTGCCCGTCACCGGGCAGGTCGCCGCGAAGGCATCGCCCACCAGAACGACGCCCGCCTGCCGATACCCCGTCGAGACATAGAGGTCGGCCGGCCGGATCCTGACGTCGCCGACAACGGCATATTCGCCGGTGATCCGCCGCAGTCGGGGCAGCGCGGCATTCATGGTCTCGACCGGCCGGTGCCGCATCTCGCGCAGCCACGGGTCGTCCAGTTCGCGGTAGACGAAAAAATTGGCCCGCATCCGGTTCTGAATGGGGAACAGCGTCACATAGGCGGCACGCGCCGATGCCCGTTCGGAAAAATAGGTTAGCGCAGGAAATTCGAAGGCCGGGCGGCCGACCGGCACGATGTCGAACCCGACCGAGATGGAGTGGCCGGCGCTGAGGACCTGGCGCTCGATGCCGAGATTGCGGCGCAGCCCGACGCTCAGGCCATTTGCCAGCACCACCAGCCGCGCCGAGATCTCCTCGCCGGTGGACAAGACGACCTTCTGCCGCTCGGCGCTGGTCGAGACGTCGACGACCTTGGCGTAGATCAGTTCGGCGGGAGGCGGGATTTCGGCCCTGATGGCGGTAATCAGCGCGTCGTACATGATGCCGTATTGGCGGCTCGGCTTCTTGTCGAGCAGGTAGCCGAATCGGGCGATCCAGTTCTCGCCGTCATGGGTGGCCGAGCGCAGCACCGAATCGGCGATTCCGGTCTGGTAGAAGCGGCCGACCTGCTCATCGCCGCTGATTTTTTCGACCCGGAAGTCGAAGGGATAGACCTGATGCGGGTCGATCAGGACCGTCGGAATTCTCGCGCGCCCGAGCATGGCGGCCGCGGTCGAGCCGGCAAGGCCACCCCCGATGATCGCAATGTCGGTGTATCGCATGTGGAATCTCGGCCGGGGTGCGACATTTTTGCACCCGGAAAGGCAAACAAATGCTTATGCGGAACCGGCTTCAGGCCAGTTTGCCATTTATAAGCGTATTTATCCGGGTAAAATTAGCGGTCGGGAAGAAGCAGGCGAGGGGGCAGGCTCCTGACAATTTCGGACTTCCCGAATTCGGTGAAGCGCCAAATCCGCTGCCCCCATAGGCATTTCCAGCGTTCTCCTTTTGCTTGACTTAGCTATCCACCGCTTATAGAAGACGGCCACTTAACGACAGGCGGTGAGCAACGCCAGCGTCGGAACGGAACACCCATCAAATCCTTTTTGGACCGAGACGGGCACCAACCTCGACGAATGCCGCTCAAACGCTGTCGATCATACTGCTAGGCAATGCCAGGACGATTTTGGTTCTCTTGAGCACGTCCTCTTGAGATTGAACTCGGATGCATGACCTCGATGGGCCGGACAGCGCAAGCTGATCGGTCGTTGTTCGCGGTCCTCTGTGGCGTCGAAGCGCTTTCCGCCCAGCGATGGGCGGCTGGCGCGATTTCGTTTTGCGTGAAGGTTTTTTCTTCGTGCGAGGCGGGCCGAACGGAACGGCTAGTTCCGAGAAGAATTTGCGAAAGCCATTCAAGGTTTCGCGCGAACTAAAGGGTGAAGGCTACATGCCGACGATCAACCAGCTGATCGCAAATCCGCGTACGGTGCAGAAGTCGCGCAAGAAGGTTCCGGCGCTGCAGCAGTCGCCGCAGAAACGCGGTGTTTGCACGCGCGTGTACACCACGACCCCGAAGAAGCCGAACTCCGCGCTTCGCAAGGTCGCCAAGGTGCGCCTGACCAACGGCTTCGAAGTGATCGGCTACATCCCGGGTGAAGGCCATAACCTCCAGGAGCACTCGGTGGTCATGATCCGCGGCGGCCGCGTCAAGGACCTGCCCGGCGTTCGCTACCACATCCTTCGCGGCGTCCTCGATACCCAGGGCGTCAAGAACCGTAAGCAGCGTCGTTCGAAGTACGGCGCGAAGCGTCCGAAGTAAGCGGGAACTGACCAGATGTCTCGTCGCCACTCTGCCGAAAAGCGTGAAGTCAACCCGGACCCGAAGTTCGGGAACATCATCATTACGAAGTTCATGAACTCGATCATGTACGACGGCAAGAAGTCCGCCGCCGAAAACATCGTCTATGGCGCGCTCGCCATGATCGAGGCCAAGACCAAGCAGGGGCCGCTCACCGTGTTCGAGCAGGCGCTGGAAAACGTCATGCCGACCATCGAAGTGCGGTCGCGCCGCGTCGGTGGCGCCACCTACCAGGTGCCGGTCGAAGTCCGTTCGGTCCGCCGTCAGGCGCTGGGCATTCGCTGGCTGATCACCGCAGCGCGCGAGCGCAACGAAAAGACGATGACGGAGCGGCTCTCGGCCGAGCTGCTCGACGCGTCGAACAACCGGGGGAACGCCGTCAAGAAGCGTGAAGACGTGCACCGGATGGCGGAAGCCAACCGAGCCTTCTCACACTATCGCTGGTAACGGCGAAGAACGGATTTAAGGAACAGCCCATGCCCCGCGTTCATGCCATAGAGAACTACCGCAACTTCGGTATCATGGCGCATATCGATGCCGGTAAGACCACGACCACCGAGCGCATCCTTTATTACACCGGCAAGAGCCACAAGATCGGCGAAGTGCACGAAGGTGCCGCGACGATGGACTGGATGGAGCAGGAGCAGGAGCGTGGCATCACGATCACCTCCGCTGCGACCACCGCGTTCTGGAATGGCAAGCGCCTGAACATCATCGACACCCCCGGCCACGTCGACTTCACCATCGAAGTCGAGCGCAGCCTGCGCGTGCTTGACGGCGCCGTGTGCGTGCTCGACTCCAACCAGGGCGTCGAGCCGCAGACCGAGACCGTCTGGCGCCAGGGCGACAAGTACAAGGTTCCGCGCATCGTCTTCGCCAACAAGATGGACAAGACCGGCGCCGACTTCTTCAAGTGTCTGGCCGACATCGTCGACCGTCTCGGCGCCAAGCCGATCGCGATCCAGCTTCCGATCGGTGCCGAGAATAACTTCAAGGGTCTCGTCGACCTCGTGAAGATGCAGGGCGTCGTCTGGAACGATGAATCGCTCGGCGCCAAGTTCGACTACGTCGACATCCCGGCCGACCTCGTCGACCAGGCCAAGGAATACCGCGAGAAGATGATCGAAGCCGCCGTCGAACTCGACGACGACGCGATGGCTGCCTATCTCGACGGCAACGAGCCCGACGAGGCCACGCTGAAGCGTCTGATCCGCAAGGCCGTGCTGACCGGCGCCTTCTATCCCGTGCTGTGCGGCTCGGCGTTCAAGAACAAGGGCGTGCAGCCGCTGCTCGACGCCGTGGTCGACTATCTGCCGTCGCCCGTAGACGTGCCCGCGATCAAGGGCACCGACGATGACGGCAACGAAGTCGTGCGCAAGGCCGACGACAAGGAGCCGCTGGCCCTGCTCGCGTTCAAGATCATGGACGACCCGTTCGTCGGCACCATCACTTTCTGCCGCATCTATTCGGGTATCCTGCAGAGCGGTACCGGCGTGGTGAACTCGACCCGCGAAAAGAAAGAGCGTATCGGCCGCATGCTGCTGATGCATGCGAACAATCGCGAAGACATCAAGGAAGCCTATGCCGGCGACATCGTGGCACTTGCGGGCCTGAAGGAAGCGCGCACCGGTGACACGCTGTGCGATCCCGACAAGCAGGTGATCCTCGAAAAGATGGAATTCCCGGAACCGGTGATCGAAATCGCGATCGAACCGAAGTCGAAGGCCGACCAGGAAAAGCTCGGCGTCGCGCTGGCGAAGCTCGCCGCGGAGGATCCGTCGTTCCGCGTGTCGACCGACCAGGAGTCCGGCCAGACCATTCTCAAGGGCATGGGCGAACTCCATCTCGACATCAAGGTCGACATCCTCCGCCGCACCTACAAGGTCGACGCCAACATCGGCGCGCCGCAGGTGGCGTTCCGTGAGCGAGTCACCAAGCGCGCTGAAGTCAAGTACACCCACAAGAAGCAGACCGGTGGTACCGGTCAGTTCGCCGAAGTGTCGATCATCGTGGAGCCGAACGAGCCCGGCAAGGGTTACGAGTTCGAGTCGAAGATCGTCGGCGGCGCGGTGCCGAAGGAATACATCCCCGGCGTCGAAAAGGGTCTCAACAGCGTGATGGGCTCGGGCGTGGTTGCCGGCTTCCCGGTGGTCGACGTCAAGGTTCAGCTCGTCGACGGCAAGTATCACGACGTCGACTCGTCGGCGCTGGCCTTCGAAATCGCGTCGCGCGCCGCTTTCCGCGAAGCGCTGACGAAGGGCAAGTCCGTTCTGCTCGAGCCGATCATGAAGGTCGAGGTGGTGACCCCGGAAGACTACACCGGTTCGGTCATCGGCGACCTGAATTCCCGGCGCGGCCAGATCCAGGGCCAGGACATGCGCGGCAACGCCAACGTCATCAACG
>NZ_DAINNI010000133.1:0-13024 GCF_036735945.1 Bradyrhizobium sp.
CGACCGGCGACCAGAAGCGCATCATGACGCCGGCGCGCGCGATCGCCGCCGGCGCGGATTACCTCGTGGTCGGGCGCCCGATCACGGAAGCCGCCGACCCCAAGGCGGCGGCGGATGCCATCCAGGCGGAGATCAGGCAGGCGCTTGTGTAGTAGAACTTGCAGACCAGGAAACGGGAGAGTGAGATGGCGAAGGGATACTGGATCGGGCGCGTCGACGTGAACAGTGACGAGGGCTACAAGCCCTATGCGGCGGCCAATCCTACGATCTTCAAGAAATTCGGCGGGCGCTATGTCGTGCGCGGCGGCAAGTTCAACGCGGTCGAGGGCCAGAGCCGCTCGCGCAACGTCGTGATCGAGTTCGACAGCTACGAGCAGGCGCTGGCCTGCTATAACTCACCGGAATACCAGGCCAACATCAAATTGCGGCAGCCACACTCGATCGCGGAGCTGATCGTCATCGAGGGCTATGACGGCCCGCAGCCGTAGTGGGGATTGGAGTACGTCGCTCTCCCGTCATGCCGGGGCAAGCCCGGGCATGACGAGCGTGGCCGGGCCCTGATCGGTTGCCGGAACGGCCTCATCCCGCTATAGGGCGTGAAGAGGTGAAGCCATGGCCGATATGCGATTGATCGTTGCGGGGGCCGGCGGCCGGATGGGCCGCGCGCTGGTGCGCGTCATTTCCGAAACGCCGGGCGCTGTCCTGGCCGGCGCGCTGGAAGCGCCGGGGTCGGAGCTGCTGGGCAAGGATGCCGGCGTGCTCGCGGGCCTGCCGGAAAACGGCATCAAGCTTTCCGCCGACCTCTGGGCGCTGTCGGCCAATGCCGACGGCATTGTCGATTTCACCGTGCCGGCCGCGACCATCGCCAATGTCGCGATTGCCGCCCAGCGCGGCCTCGTGCACATCGTCGGAACCACCGGCCTGTCGGCCTCTGACATGGCCGTGATCAAGAGCGTTACCTCGCGTGCCAAGGTGGTCCAATCGGGCAATATGAGCCTCGGGGTCAATCTGCTCGCCGCGGTGGTCAAGCGCGTCGCAAAATCGCTGGACGAAAGCTTCGATATCGAAATCGTCGAGATGCATCACAAGGCCAAGATCGACGCGCCCTCGGGCACCGCCTTCCTGCTCGGGGAAGCCGCCGCCGCCGGCCGCGGCATCGACCTGCACGCCCGCTCGGTGCGCGGGCGCGACGGACAGACCGGCGCACGCCGGCCGGGCGATATCGGTTTTGCCGCGCTGCGCGGCGGCACCGTCACCGGCGATCACTCCGTGATCTTCGCCGGTCCGATGGAGCGCATCGAATTCACCCACCGCGCCGAGGACCGGACCATGTTCGCGCAAGGCGCGGTCAAGGCCGCGCTATGGGCGCATCGCCGGCAGCCCGGCTTCTACACGATGGCCGACGTGCTGGGGCTTGCCGACTTCTGAAGAATCGAACAACGGAAAATCCCAACAATGAGCGAACGTCTTCTTGTGCTCGTGCGTCACGGGCAGAGCGAATGGAATTTGAAGAACCTGTTCACGGGCTGGAAGGACCCTGACCTCACCGAGCAGGGCATCGCTGAAGCCAGGGACGCCGGCCGCAAATTGAAGGCGCAGGGGCTGACCTTCGACGTCGCCTTCACCTCCGACCTGACGCGCGCCCAGCACACGCTGAAGCTGATGCTGGCCGAGATCGGCCAGACCGATTTGCCGACGACGAGGGACGTCGCGCTCAACGAGCGCGACTATGGCGATCTCTCCGGACTGAACAAGGACGACGCCCGCAAGAAGTGGGGCGAGGACCAGGTGCTGATCTGGCGCCGCTCCTACGACGTGTCGCCGC
This sequence comes from Bradyrhizobium sp., assembly GCF_036735945.1. Taxonomy (GTDB): domain Bacteria; phylum Pseudomonadota; class Alphaproteobacteria; order Rhizobiales; family Xanthobacteraceae; genus Bradyrhizobium. The sequence goes on from NZ_DAINNI010000133.1 coordinate 1,826, forward strand.
CCGGCGGCGAGAGCCTGAAGGACACGCTGGCGCGCGCGCTGCCCTATTACGTGAAGGAAATTCTGCCGGGCGTGCTGCGCGGCCAGCGCACGCTGGTCGCAGCCCACGGCAATTCGCTGCGCGCGCTGATCATGGTGCTGGAGAAGCTGACGCCCGAGCAGATCCTGAAGCGCGAGCTGGCGACCGGCGTGCCGGTGATCTACCGGCTCAATCCGGATTCGACGGTGGCGTCGAAGGTCGATCTGGCTGGGTAGGCTGTCATTCCGGGGCGCCCGAAGGGCGAACCCGGAATCTCGAGGTTCTCAGGTGCGCAATTGCGCACCATAGTTCGATGCTTCGCATCGCCCCGGAACGACATTCGCGAAACTAATGCAATCCGACCTGGCCGGCTTCCCAGCCGAGCATCGCCTGCTTGCGGGTGATGCCCCAGTGATAGCCGGTCAGCGTGCCGCCCTTGCCGAGTGCGCGATGGCAGGGCACCACGAACGACACCGGGTTGCGGCCGACCGCGGCGCCGACCGCGCGCGAGGCCTTCGGGTTCTTGATCGTGTTGGCGATGTCGGAATAGCAGACCGCGCGGCCCATCGGGATCTTGAGCAGCGTCTCCCACACCCGCACCTCGAAATCGGTGCCGATCAGCACCACGCGGAGTGGCTGGTCCGCCCGCCACAGCCGCGTATCGAAGATGCGCTGCGCGAGACCGACCGTGCCGTCGTGGTCCTCGACATAGGTCGCGTTCGGCCAGCGCCGCTTCATGTCGGCAAACGCCGCCGGCTCCTCGCCGGGATCGGCGAAGGCAAGACCCGCAAGGCCGCGTTCGCTCGCGATCACGATCGCGGTGCCGAACGGGGAGGCGTGGAAGCCGTAGCGCAGCGTCATGCCGGCGCCGCCGTTCTTCCATTCGCCCGGCGACATCGCTTCATGGGTCACGAACAGATCGTGCAGCCGGCCCGGGCCTGACAGGCCGGAGTCGAGTGCGGCATCGAGCACGCTGGCGGAATCGCGCAGCAGGCCCTTTGCGTGGTCCAGCGTCAGCGCCTGCATGAAAGCCTTCGGCGTCAGCCCGGCCCAGCGGCGGAACAGATGATGCAGTTCATCCGGCGTGACGGCGGCGGCATCCGCCATCGCCTCGATGGTCGGCTGCGCGCGCCAGTGCTCCGAGATGAAAGCAATCGCGCGGCGCACGGAATCGTAATCGCGCAGCGCGGCAGTGTGTTGTGGGCCCGGCTTGGCCAGGCGCTGGTCATGTATCGCTGATATCATCATGGGGTCTGATTTAGGGCTCATGCGCGGCTCAAACCACCCGATTCCTGACAGGTATCAACCAACTGGATTATAGGTGACGCCCCGCTTGGCAGTTTGCAGCGCCGCCAGTAAGGCTTTGGCAAAGCTTGCCTTTTCTTCGGGTCCGAGGAAATGGCCGATGACAAGCCGGCGGCCGCGGGAGACCAGATAGAGGTGTTCGATGCCGAATTCCGGATCGCCGGTCTGTTCGAGCTGCACCCAGAGCGGATTGAACGACCATTCGATCAAATGGCCGCGATGGCTGACCCGCCGCACCCGCAATTCAGACGGCGTCACCAGGATGTCCTCGGTGGCGCTGGCGCTGCGGAAATTGATCCGGAATGCCCAGTAGATCACCAGCGCGTCGAGACCGAAAAAGCCGAATATCGGCCACGCGCCCATCATCCAGAAGGCGATGCCGGCGACAAAGCTCACCGCACCGATCAGGGTCATCAGCACCAGAAACCCGGTGCGGTTGAGCGAGCGATGCGGCGTGACATGCGCCGAAAACAGCGTCGGCTGATCGAGCGTCGGTTCAAAGTCGTTGCTTGCGGTCATCGCGTGTCAGTATATCCCGATCATGGCCAAAATCATCCGCTCTGTTAGCGTCAGAAAAGCCGGCGCGCCATCCGTGCCGAAGAAAGCGGCACGGAAGGCCGCCAAGTCTCTCCCCAAGCGGGCGGCGAAGAAATCTCCCAAGCCAAAACCCTGGACGCCGGCCGAGGTCCACGAGGCCTTCAGCCGGTTTCGCAAGGCTAACCCGGAGCCGAAGGGCGAACTGGAACATCTCAATCCCTACACGCTGCTGGTGGCGGTGGTGCTGTCGGCGCAGGCGACCGACGCCGGCGTCAACAGGGCGACGCGGGCGCTTTTTGCGGTCGCCGATACGTCCGAAAAGATGCTGGCGCTCGGCGAAGAGAAAGTGCGCGACTACATCAAGACCATCGGGCTCTACCGCAACAAGGCGAAGAATGTCATCGCGCTATCGCAGAAGCTGATCGACGAGTTCGGCGGCGAGGTGCCGCGCACCCGCGCCGAGATCGAGACGCTGCCGGGCGCCGGACGCAAGACCGCCAACGTCGTGCTCAACATGGCCTATGGCGAGCACACGATGGCGGTGGATACGCATGTGTTCCGCGTCGGCAACCGCACCGGGCTCGCGCCCGGCACTACGCCGCTCGAGGTCGAGCTCGGGCTGGAAAAGGTGATCCCGCCGGAATTCATGCTGCACGCCCATCACTGGCTGATCCTGCACGGCCGCTACACCTGCCTCGCGCGCAAGCCGCGCTGCGAGGTATGCCTGATCAACGATCTTTGCCGCTGGCCGGAGAAGACGGTCTGAGGCATGATCGCCATCATGTCTTCCGGCGCGCCGTCAAGCGATGCGGGCAGCATGGCTCTGGGAGAGCGGCTTGAGTCAGCAGGATCAAACCAGCCCGGCACCCATTGATCAGGCCGGAGCGCCGCCCTCCCAGGTCGCAGCGGCTCACGCGGTCGCGGCTCAACCGTCGTCTCCATCGCGCGGCGCGTGGGGCCGGTTTGCGCTGCCGCTGTTCGCGGTGCTGGTGGCGCTCGCCTTCGTTGTGCTGGCCACATTGCGCTGGGATGCCTGGGTCGGCCGCGCCGCGATCCAGACGACGAACGACGCCTATGTGCGGGCCGAGTTGACCCGGCTGAGCAGCCGGGTCGCCGGCGAGGTGTTGACGGTCGCCGTCAACGATTTTCAGCGGGTCAAGGCCGGCGATCTGCTGGTGCAGATCGACCCCGCTGATTATCAGGCCCAGGTCGCGCAGGCCGAAGCCGGCGTCGCGGCGGCGCAGGCCGCGCTCGATAATCTGAACAACCAGGTCGAACTGCAATACGCCACCATCGCACAGGCCGAGGCGGCGCTGGTGTCGGCCTCCGCGCAGGAAGTCGAGGCGCGCCAGGAACAGGAACGCCAGCAATCGCTGTCGCAGACCGAATCCGGTACGCGCCAGAAACTCGAACAGGCGATCGCAGCCTTCGCCAGGGCGCAGGCCGACGTTCGTGCCAGCCGGGCCGTCATCGCCGCGCAAAAGCACCAGATGGAGGTACTGGCCGGAACCAAGAAGCAGCGCGCCGCCGACCTGCTGGGCGCGCAGGCGGCGCTCGCCGCAGCGCGGCTGAAGCTCGGTTACACCAGGATCGTCGCGCCCTTCGACGGCGTCGTCGGCGAACGGCTGGTTCAGGCTGGCGACTACGTCAATATCGGCAGCAGCCTCATCAATGTGGTGCCGCTGCCGAATGTGTATGTGATCGCCAATTACAAGGAGACCCAGTTGACGCGGGTCAAGCCGGGCCAGCCCGTGGAGATCTCCGTCGACAGCTTCCCGTCGGAAATCCTGCGCGGTCGCGTCGAGCGTGTCTCTCCGGCCAGCGGATCGCAATTCGCATTGCTGCCGCCCGACAACGCCACCGGCAATTTCACCAAGGTCGTGCAGCGCATTCCGGTCCGGATCCGGCTCGACAAGGACCAGCCCTTGCTGGAGCGTCTGCTGCCAGGCATGTCGGTCGTCACGAATATCGATACCGGGGCGCGAGCGGATGGCGGAAAATGATCTCGCCGACCGTGGGCCGATATCGCGCGGCGGCGTCGCCCCTCACCCGCTGTTCGCGGTTGGCGCCGTACTGCTCGGGGCGTTCCTGGCGAATTTCGACAGCCGCCTGACCACGGTCGGATTGGCCGATCTGCGCGGCGCGTTTTCGCTGGGGTTCGACGAGGGCGCCTGGCTCTCCACCGCGGGGATCGGGTCGCAGATCCTTGTCGCGCCCGCAATCGCCTGGCTTGCGACCGTCTTCGGCCTGCGCCGCGTGCTCGGCATTCCGAGCCTCGTCTATGCGCTGGTCTCGCTGGCGATCCCGTTCGTCCGCGACTATCCCACGCTGCTCGCGCTCAGCATCCTGCATGGCATGCTGCTCGGCACCTTCGTGCCCGCGACCTTGATGATCGTCTTCCGCAACCTGCCGATACAATGGTGGCTGCCGGCGATCGCCATCTATTCCATCCGCGTCGGCTTTGCGCTCGATACCTCGACGTCGCTGGTCGGCTTTTACGTCGACCACTGGGGTTGGCATTGGATCTACTGGCAGGGTGCGGTGATCGCGCCCTTGATGGCGTTGATGGTCTATCTCGGAACGCCCCGGGAGCCGGTCAACCGGGCGCTCCTGCAGGATGCCGACTGGGGCGGAATGCTGCTGCTCGGGGCGGCGGTCTCGATGATCTACGCCGGTCTGGATCAGGGCAACCGGCTGGATTGGCTTGAATCCGGCACCGTCATGGCATTGCTGTTGAGCGGCGGCGCGTTGTTCGTCCTGTTCCTGATCAATGAGATGCTGGTCCCGCAGCCGTGGGCGCATTTCAATGTGCTGTTCTCGCGCAATATCGGGCTCTCGCTCGTCGTCATCCTGCTCTACACGCTCACCTCGCTCTGCAATTCGTCGCTGGTGCCGAATTTCCTCAGCGTCGTCGGCCAGCTCAGGCCCGAACAAACCGGCGCGCTGCTGCTGGTCTGGGGCGCGCTGCCGATGTTCCTGCTGGCGCCGCTGTCGATCCTCCTGCTCCGGCATTTCGACGCCCGTACCGTTCTGGTGGTGGGGCTGTCGGCCTTCGCCGCCGCTAATCTCTGGGGAACCCGGCTTAGCCATGAATGGGCACGCGAGGACTTCACCGGCATCGTGCTGCTGACATCGATCGGACAGGCGTTCACGCTGCTGCCGATCATCATCCTGGCGGTGTCCAATTCCGATCCGTCCCGCGCGACCGCATTCGCCGCCTACATTCAGATCATGCGGCTTGGCGGCGCCGAGATCGGCGTCGCGCTGATGGGGACATGGCTGCGCGTCCGCGAGCAGGTCCATTCCAACTATCTGGGCTCGCATGTTCAGAACGGCAGCGTGGATGTCACGCGCATGCTCAAGCTGCTTTCGGAATCCTACGCCAGCCACGGCGCGGCGCTCGCGCCGGCGCGCGCACTGGGCAAGCTGTCGGCGCTGGTGCAGCGCGAGGCGAACGTGCTCGCCTATATCGACGGCTTCTGGCTGTGCTTCTGGATGGCCATGGCGGCGCTCGGCTTCACGGCGCTGATCACCCGGGCGCCGCCGGGTCCGTTCATGCCGGCGCCGTTCGGCTTTGCGAAAGGCGTCCTGCGGAAGTGCGGCGTCGCCGTGCGGTAACGCCGGTCAGCGCGCCGACATTTCCCGCCGCGCCGGCTCGATCAGCTCGGGCCGCGGCCCCGACAGGCGCTTGTGCATGTGGACCATGAAGGCCATGCCGAACACCGGCGTCGCCAGATTGACAATCGGGATCGACACGAAGGCGGCGATGAAGAGGCCTGCGGTGAACACGGTCGCCGCATTGTCCCTGCGCATCGCCTTGGCTTCGGCCGGCGAGCGGAAGCGCATCGCCGCGAGTTCGAAATATTCTCGCCCGAGCAGCCAGGCGGTGGCGATGAAGAAGATGATGAAGCCGGCGCCGGCGAACAGCACGAAGGGCAGGGCGATCAGATAGACCAGGATGGTCAGCAGCGCGGTCTTGATGCCCTCGGGAACCGCGACACCGAGCGGCAGCGCGTCGCCGGGCCGCTCCGCCGGATAATGCTCGCGCTCGACATGCTCGGCGACATCGTCGACGAACACGCTCGCGATCAGCGAGGTGACCGCCGGCATCAGGAAGATGCCGCCGAGCACGACGCCGAGCCCGGCCGCGATCGAGATGATCCAGGAAAGGATGTGGAGCGAGGTGTGAAAGCCGGGGCCGAGCATGGCTTCGGCCCAGCCCTCGCCGTAATCGGCGAACCAGCTCAGCAGCCGCTGCAGCCCGATCGCCAGCACCGTGATCAGCACCAGTGCCAGCCCGATCGAGCGCCACAGGATGGAACGCATCGGCGGCGACAGCATCTGCGAAAGCGCCTTGACGGCGGCGTCGAACATGGCGGTTCTACCCTTGTGAACAAACCCTCGCGAGAGGTAGATACGTGCAAGGGCTTCGGCAAGAGCCTGCCGGCCCCGGGAGAGAAGACTGTCGTCAAAAACAGCTAGGTGAGGTGGCCATGAGCGGTGTCCAGGAAATCTATCCCGACAACAGGATCATCCTGCGTGAAGTGGGCCTGCGCGATGGCTTGCAGCTCGTGAAGAAATTCCCGTCGACGGAGGCCAAGCAGCGCTGGATCCGCGACGAATATGCCGCCGGCGTGCGGCATTTCGAGGTCGGTTCGTTCCTGCCGGCAAAGACCTTTCCGCAATTCGTCGATATCAGGGACATCATCGCGACGGTGGCCTCGCTACCGGGCGCCTATGGCATTGCGCTGACCCTGAACGAGCGCGGCGTCAATGAGGCGCTGGCGTCAGGCGTGGCCGAAATCGCAAGCGTGGTCTCGGCGACCGAGGAGCACAGCCAGGCCAACGCCAACCGCTCGCGCGACTCCGCCATCGCAAATGTCCGGCGCCTCTGCGAGTTGCGCGACGCCAGCGCGCACAGGCCGGTCGTGAACGCCGCGATCTCGATGGCGCTGGGCTGCTCGATCGTCGGCCCGGTGGATCCAAAGGAAGTGCTGCGCTTGACGGAAAAGCTGTTCGAGGCCGGCGTCGACATGGTCGCGATCGCCGATACCGTCGGCTATGCGGGACCGAAGCAGGTCGGCGACGTCGTCGCGGGCGCGGTGAAGATCGCGGGCGCAAAGCCGATCTGCATCCACCTGCACGATACGCGCGGCATGGGCATCGCCAACGCTTCCGCCGCCCTCGATTCCGGTGCGCGGGTGCTCGACGGATCGCTCGGCGGCCTCGGCGGCTGCCCGTTCGCGCCGGGCGCGACCGGGAATGTCGTGTTCGAGGATCTGGTGTTCCTGTGCGAGAGCAAGGGATTCAAGACCGGCATCGACATCGAGAAGCTGGTCGCGGTGCGCGAGATCCTGAAAGCGGAAATGCCGGGCGAGGCGCTGTATGGCGGGCTGGCGCGGGCCGGATTGCCGCGCGGAACGGCAGCCAGGGCGGCCTGAACTAACATTCGTCAAGCCCGGGACAGGCCCGGGCATGACGACGTCCAGGGTGACGTTCCCTGACGCAACTACAGCCTTGTCATCCGCAGCCGCAACGCGTTGCCGACCACGCTCACCGACGACAGTGCCATCGCGGCGGCAGCGATGATCGGCGACAGCAGCAGGCCGAAGGTCGGATAGAGGATGCCCGCGGCGATCGGGATGCCGGCGGCGTTGTAGATGAAGGCGAAGAACAGGTTCTGCCTGATGTTGCTCATCGTCGCCTCCGACAGGCGGCGGGCGCGAACGATGCCGGTGAGATCGCCCTTCAGCAGCGTGACGCCTGCGCTCTCCATCGCGACATCGGTGCCGGTGCCCATGGCGATGCCGACTTCGGCCGCGGCGAGCGCCGGCGCGTCGTTGACGCCGTCGCCGGCCATCGCAACGACCTTCCCGGCCTTCTGCAGCCTGGCGACAACCGCGCTCTTCTGATCGGGCAGCACTTCCGCCTCGACCTCGGATATGCCGAGGCTCTTCGCAACGGCATTCGCCGTGGTGCGGTTGTCGCCGGTCAGCATGATCACCTTGATGCCTTCCGCCGCCAGCGCCTTCAGCGCGTCAGGCGTCGATGCCTTGACCGGGTCGGCGATGGCGAACAGCCCCGCCAGCCGGCCATCGACGGCCATGCTGATCACGGTCGCGCCCTCGCCGCGCAGGCGCTCGCCCTGGTCATTCAACGGCTGCGCGTCGATGCCGAGCGATCGCAGGAAATTCGCATTGCCGAGCACGATGCTCTTGCCGTCGACCTTGCCGGTGGCGCCCTTGCCGGTCGGCGAATCGAACGCCTCGACCTTGCCGAGATCAAGCTTGCGGTCGGTGGCCGCGCGCACGATGGCATCGGCCAGCGGATGTTCGCTCGCGCGTTCCACCGTTGCCGCCAGCCGCAGAATTTCCGCTTCGTCGAATCCCGCCGCAGGCACGATTCTGACGACCTTCGGCTTGCCCTCGGTCAGCGTGCCCGTCTTGTCGACCACCAGCGTATCGACCTTCTCCATGCGCTCCAGCGCTTCGGCGTTCTTGATCAGCACGCCGGCATGCGCGCCGCGCCCGACGCCGACCATGATCGACATCGGCGTGGCAAGGCCGAGCGCGCAGGGACAGGCGATGATGAGCACGCTGACGGCGGCAACGAGGCCGAACGCCATACGCGGTTCGGGCCCGAACCAGGCCCAGGCGCCGAACGCGATCAGCGCCACGACGATCACGATGGGCACGAACCAGCCGGACACCTGATCAGCCAGCCGCTGGATCGGCGCGCGTGAGCGCTGCGCATCCGCTACCATCTTCACGATCTGCGACAGCAGCGTGTCGCGCCCGACTTTCTCGGCGCGCATGATGAAGCCACCGGATTGATTCAGCGTGCCGGCAATGACCTTGCTGCCAACCTCCTTGGTAACAGGCATCGATTCGCCCGTGACCAGCGACTCATCGAGCGAGGAGCGGCCCTCCAGGATGATGCCGTCGACCGGCACCTTCTCACCTGGTCGCACACGCAGCCTGTCGCCAACGGCGAGCGCATCAATTTCAACTTCGTGGTCCGCACCATCCTCGCCAATGCGGCGCGCGGTCTTCGGCGCGAGCTGAAGCAGGGCCTTGATCGCGCCTGACGTCGCCTCGCGCGCACGGAGTTCGAGCACCTGGCCGAGCAGCACCAGCACGGTAATGACGGCCGCTGCTTCGAAATAGACTGCGACCGCGCCGCCATGGCCGCGGAACGTGTCTGGGAAGATGCTGGGCGCGACCGTGCCGACGACGCTGTAGACATAGGCCACGCCGGTGCCCATCGCGATCAGCGTGAACATGTTGAGATTGCGCGTCTGAAGCGATTGCCAGCCGCGCACGAAGAACGGCCAGCCGGCCCACAGCACCACGGGCGTGGCGAAGGCGAACTGGATCCAGTTCGACAAGGTCTGATCGACCCAACCATGGCCGCCGACGAGATGGCCGCCCATTTCAAGGATGACCGCCGGGAGCGCGAGCACCAAGCCGATCCAGAAGCGGCGCGTCATGTCGGCGAGTTCGGGATTGGGCGGCGCGTCAAGGCTCGCAACCTCCGGCTCCAGCGCCATGCCGCAGATCGGGCAGCTTCCGGGACCGACCTGGCGGATCTCCGGATGCATCGGGCAGGTGTAGATGGCGCCCTCCGGCACCGCGACCTTCGGCCTGCTGTCCTTTTCCAGATAGGCGACGGGATCGGCGGCGAACTTGGTGCGGCAGCCGGCCGAACAGAAATGATAGGTCTCGCCCTTGTAGTCGAAGCGGTGCTTGCTGGTCGCCGGGTTCACGGTCATGCCGCAGACGGGGTCGCGCACCGAGGTTGCGTCGTGATGGCCGTGGCTGACGTGCTCGTGGCCGGCATGGCTGTGGCCGCCACAGCAACCGCTCTTCGACGCGCCATTTCTATCGGCGTTTTCGTTGTTGCTCATCATCCGCTCCGGCACTTGAAATCTATACCCTGTAGGGGTATATAGGCCGCATGCGAAAAGACATCAAGGCGTCCTGTCAGAAACGTCTCAGCCGGATCGAAGGGCAGGTCCGCGGGCTCTCCAGGATGGTGGAGGATGACCGCTACTGCATCGATATCGTCACGCAGATATCAGCCGTGCGCGCCGCGCTGCGCCGGGTCGAGGAGGAAGTGTTGCGGGATCACGTCGCGCACTGCGTCGAGCATGCCATCACCAGCGGCGACAAGACCGACCAGCGTGAGAAGATCGCCGAACTGATGGCCGTGATCGGGCGTTCGGATCGGTGACGTAGCTAGTCGTGCCGATGCCCGTGCTTGCGCGCCTTCGGCTTCTTGTCCTGTGACGTCGGGATCATCACCACGCGGCCGTAGCGCACGCCGCGCTCGGCGATGACGTGGTCGGCGAGATGGCGGACCTCGCTGGAGGCGCCCTTCAGCGTCGTCACCTCCATGCAGATGTCGTCGTCGAGATGCACATGCAGCGTCGCCAGCGACAGGTCGTGGTGGCCATGAAAATTCCGCACCAGCCTTCTTGAGAGGTCGCGCGCGGCGTGATCGTAGACATAGACAAGAGCTGCGACGCACTGGCCCGAGGGCGCGGCGTCCTCGGCGCTCTGCTGCAGCCCGGCGCGGGCGAGATCGCGGATGATCTCCGAGCGGTTCTGATAGCCGCGCGCTTCCGCCGCCGCATCGATCTCGGCGAGCAAATCGTCTTCGATGGTGATCGTGATCCGTTGCATGGGAAATTCCGTCGGAGCGCAGAGTATGATATTTTTTGTTGTATCGTCATACCGCGCTTGCTAGCGTGAGGTGCCGGGTTACTTTGAACTGTATGCGGTCGCGCGCCGATTGTAGCAGTTATCATGCGGTGGCGGGCAGGTTCTGACGTTGGTGCATGGCAGATCCCGACCCTCATGGTGAGGAGGCGCGCAGCGCCGTCTCGAACCACGAGGCCCCGTTCGTGCCATTCATCCTTCGAGACGGCGCTATGCGCCTCCTCAGGATGAGGTCTGACAGAACGGGCTTATCTCTCAGGCCACCTTCTCCGGCACGCGCGGTTTCATGCGGCGATCCGGCGGGCGGACTGCGACGTACTCGACCGCGAGATAATGTTCCGACACCGTGACCCGCTCGATCATCGTGGCTTCGATGGTGACTTCCTCGCTCACTTCCTCAACTGGAAGCGGCGCTTCCTGGTCAATCTCTTCAGGAACAAGTGGCGGCGACTTGACCTCTGGAAACACCCCGAACTCGCCCGCTACCTCCGCGAGCGGCTTCTGCTTGTCGGCCCAGTGCAGCGCCGTGTAGTCGAAGCCGTGCACGATGGTGGGTTTGACGATTTCGAAATAGGGCGAGATGTCGAAATCGCGCGGCATGTAGAGCGAGGAGTCGCGG
>NZ_DAINNI010000134.1:0-13011 GCF_036735945.1 Bradyrhizobium sp.
CGGCGAGGATGAAGAACGGGATCGCCATGATCTCGAAATTGTCGATGCCGGTGAAAAGCTTCAGCGCCACCGACTCGGTCGGCACGTTGGTCATCGTGTAGATGAAGGTGAGCACGGTGAGGCCGAGCGCGATCGAGATCGGCATGCCCGTCAGCATCAGCGCGATCAGCAGCCCGAAGATGATGAGCGAGGTCATCGCGTCACCTCCGCGGCGCCGACGCCGGGTTCGTCGACATCGACGCCCTCGACATGGGCGTGGTCGTGATGCGGCAATTCGCCGGTGAAGAAGTAGTGGTAGGCCACCTGCAGGAAGCGGAAGCACATCAAATAGGAGCCGAGCGGAATGCAGAGATAGACGAACCAGCTCGGTATCTCGAGGTCGGGGGATACCTGGTCGGTGAAATACAGCCCGTAGACGAATTTGGCGCCCATGGTGCCGATCACCACGGTGAAGAACGCGCCGGCGAGCAGGCCGAACAGCACGACATAGTTGCGCCAGGGCGATTTGAGCTGGTTGACCACGACATCGACGCCGACATGGATGCCGGTGCGCACGCCATAGGCGGCGCCGAACTTCGCCACCCACACGAACATGTAGATGCAGAGCTCCTGCGCCCAGGACAGGTTGATCGGGAACAGGATCGGAAACAGGAAGGGAATGCCGAGCAGATAGCGGTGGCAGACCGCAATGAAGATGAGCAGGGTCGCGAGCGCCATCAGCGTCGCGATCAATATCTCCTCAAGCCTGTCGAGGATGCGAAGCAATATCAATATGTCCCCCTTCAGGCCGGGCTGCGGACAGCCCTTACCTTCCCAATCTTGTCGCAGCTCGCGCCGCTCGCCCCAAAAATGCCATGGGCTTCCGTGCCGTGACACGGAAGCCCAATCAACATCAACCTAGTTCGTCGCGCCGCGGGTCTCCTTCAGGAATTCGTCGATCAGCGGCTGGCCGACGCGGCCGGCGACATCCTTGTAGACCGGCTCCATCGCCTTGCGCATCGCGGCGTCCTGCTCGGGCGTCAGCTTGATGATTTCGCTCTTGCCCGTCTTCTTGATTTCGGCAAGGGCGTCGTCGTTTTCCTTCTGCGACTGGCCGTTGCCGTAGGCGGTGGCTTCCTTCATGGCCTTGTCGAGCTGGGCACGGGTGTCGGGGGGAATGCCGTCCCAGAACTTCTTGTTCACGACCACGATGTAGCCGATATAGCCGTGGTTGGTCTCGGTGATGTACTTCTGCACCTCGTGCATCTTCTGGGTGTAGATGTTCGACCAGGTGTTCTCCTGCCCGTCGACGACGCCGGTCTGCAGCGCCTGATAGACTTCCGAGAACGCCATCACCTGCGGCACCACGCCGAGCGTGCGGAACTGCGCCTCCAGCACCTTCGACGACTGGATCCGGAACTTCAGGCCGCGATAGTCGGCCGGCGCGATCAGCTTCTTGTTGGCGCTCATCTGCTTGAAGCCGTTGTCCCAATAGGCCAGACCGGTCATTCCCTTGGCGTCCAGCAGCTTGAGAAGCCTGGCGCCGAGCGGGCCGTCGGTCACCTTCCGCAGGGTCTTGATGTCCGGAAGCAGATAGGGAAGATCGAACACCTCGAATTCCTTGACGCCGATCGGGCCGAATTTGGCGTTCGACGGCGCCAGCATCTGCACGGCGCCGAGCTGCAGCGCCTCCAGCTCTTCCTTGTCCTTGTAGAGCTGCGAGTTCGGGTAGACCTCGACCTTGACCTTGCCCTCGGTGTACTTCTCGGCGAGTTCCTTGAACTTCTCGGCCGCGAGCCCCTTCGGCGTGTTGGTCGCGACCACGTGGCTGAACTTGATGACGATCGGCGATTGCGCCGAAGCGGGTCCGGCCAGGGCCAGAGCCGCGATCGAGGCCGCGGCCAAAATCAGTTTGTGCATGTTTCCTCCCGTTATTTTCCTCGGAGCGCACGGCGCGGATTCCGAAGCTTGCATGCCAGATGCACTGATATAGACAAGCCGGCCCAATTGCCATTGCCCGTTAGAAGGGTTCTCCAATCGGCAACGTTTGCTGCACTGCAAAATTTACCATTTGCGTTCCGCCAGCGTGCCGAAGCGGCGCCATCCCCGTCCAATAATCCTTCGCTATGTCTGCCTTCAGCGATCGGAAAGGCTCGCTTTTCTTTCGTCGCGCGATGACGCGGAGGTACTGAGCCAACACGCAGCGGTGTCACCCCCGCGAAGGCGCGGCAGTACGTCGCGGCCTCCCGGTTCGATCAGTGGCGGCTCTGGAATACCGGGTCGCCCGGTCCCGGTGCGCAATTGCGCGCGGGCGATGACAGGTGAGCGTGGGGCGGCATTCTCGCGACATGATCTGCCCGAGGTTTGCATCTCGATTTCCGCCCCCTCCAATCTGAGGGCGCAGGGAAGACCGGGTGCGCGCCGCACCCGCGGTCTCGTGTGCTGTTGCGCATAGCAAGAGATGCACACGAGCATACAGGTTCGGCGGGAGCATCCCGGCCTTCCCTGCGCAATGGCTTTACGGCTTACTTCGCGCTCTTCTCGGAGAACGGCTCTTTTGCCTCCGTCGCCCGCAGGACGCTTTCGCTTCTCGCGGACTTAACGCCAGCACCACGGCGCCAGAACCACACGACTTCACCGTACGCCTCAGCCACACTCGTCAGTCACGGCATCGGCGTCCATCGCATCTCACTGCGCGCTGGTGACGATGGCCAACGCCCCTCATCTCGCGGTGAGACGGCTGCATTGTGCCGCGGATTTGGGTGAGAACGAAAGCGGAATATTTTCGATTCCGCGTCTTGACACCGCTTCTGAAAATCAGAAGTGATTTGCCTGTCGGGCAGTCACATCGCTGCTTTCGACGTGTTGCGCCAGCTTGTCGAGCGTCTGATAACCGAATTCGACTGCGCCGAAACCAATCCCCGCGTCGCGCTGAGCCTTCGTTGGATGCAACTGCCGCAAAGTGATGACTGTCTTGCCATCGCTCTGTTCATCGAACGTGATGGTGGTACGGAACATGCCGGGATCATCGTCCTTGTCGGCGCCATGGTTGAACTCGATCAAGTGCGGCCTCTCGATACGCCGGAATTGCATACGATTCGTGTATCGCTTGCCGCCGGGCGCGGTCATATCGAACCGCCATTCGCCGCCGACGCGAATATCTATCGACTTCGTCTCAACCTTGAACCCGGCCGGGCCGAACCACTGGGGAAGATGGCGCGGATCAGCCCATGCGGAGAATACCAATTCTCGCGGCGCATCGATCACGCGCGAGAGGACGATCTCCCGGTCGAGCGCCCAGGTGGACAGGGGCATTTCATCCTGGCTTGCGTTTGCGGGCATTGGATTTTTCCTCTCGCTTCAGTTTCTCGACGTAGACTTCCAGTCGATCCAAACGTCGCTCCCAGACTTCCCGTTGAGCCGCCAACCAATCCTCGACGGTCTCCAACGCTTCGGCCTTGAGCGAACATGTACGGACCCGCCCAATCTTCTCGGAGGCGACGAGACCGCGGCTCTCCAGAATGCGGATGTGCTTCATCAGGCTGGGCAGCGCCATATCGAATGGCTTCGCCAGTTCTCCGACGGATGCCTCGCCTTCACATAGCCGAATGACGATCGCCCGGCGGGTCGCGTCGGACAGGGCTCCGAAAACGTGGTCCAGTTGCACTGATTTGTTAGCCATGAAGCTAACTATATCAGGGGACACAGATCAGTGTCAATAATTGTTATCCAGACGGCTAACTAATAATTCATGCGTGCAGTGTCCCGGATCGAGTTAGCCAACGCATGATCAGGAGTACATTGCTTTCGAGGTATCAGGTCCGACCGAACCGGGGATGGAAATGCGAAGAGAACTCCAGGTCCGTTGCCGGGCTCGAATTGTTGATCGAATTTCGTCAGCTACTGCGGGCAGAACGGAAGTGCAGGCAGCTGTGAGCTCAGCCAATGGCCCGCATCGGACTTCGCATATGGACGCCCCGGTCGATTATTGATCGTTGGGCTGGCCTTCCTCTCGCAAGGTGCTAAGGTTCCGGTGTATCGGATTGCGCGCGTCCTTATCGCAGGCCCGCCATGCGACGCCGGGATATCACCACCCGTGTTATGCGTGTGGCTGCTGGTGTGGCCGGGAGCAGCCTGATTCTCGTCGCCTGCCCGGCCATAGCGCAGCAGCATCACCATCCACCGCAAGATCAGACCATCCATGAGCGGTTTTATTCCACCTGGATGATGCCGGACAATCGCACCTTGCCATGTTGCAACAACCAGGACTGCGCGCCGGCAGAATCCAGGCTCGAAGACGGTCGTTGGATCGCCCGCAAGATCGGCGGCGACGGCTATTGGACGACTATTCCGCCCGAGAAAATAGAGCATGAGCGCGAGAGTCCCGACGGTCGTAGCCACCTCTGCAGCCGGATCGTCTGGATCTTGAGGCTTGGCGTTGAGGAACTCGTGTATTGCTTTATTCCCGGGGCAGCCTTTTGATCGACGCCTTGTCCGACTACGCCGACCGGAGCGCGGTATGCCGCCGTCAGGGGACCTGCTTTTGGGCGGGGGGAGACCGCCAGGTATTTCACGAGATTTTGCGCCTGCGGAGACAGCGATGCGCGCTTCCGCACGCACAGGGTGAGGTGACGGAGAGCCCAGACTTCGTCCAGCGGAATGATGCGCAGCTTGCGGGCCGCAACAAACTCATCGTGCTCAAGCCGCCTTGCGGCCCCGAACCAGCAGCACGACCACCACGGCGAGCCCGGATGCCACCGTGTACATCGTGAAGGCGTTGAGATAGCCGATCATCGTCGCCTGCCGTGCGATCTCCTTGGCGACGCGGGCCAAGCCAGGCACGGTGTCGAAGCTCCACGCGCCGGTCGAACCCGGCATCGTCAGCGCGCGATTGTAGGGCGTGATCATTTCCGTCATCCGGCTGTAATTGGCACCCGAGGTACGGACGATTTCGGCGATCGACAATGAGATGAAAAAGCTCGATCCGATGTTGCGCAGCAGATGGAAGATCGAGGAAGCCTCGGCGTAGTGCTTTGCGTCCAGCGTACCGAACGCCACCGCCGTGATCGGCACCCACACGACGCCGACGGCAAACCCCTGGATCGCGCTGTTGAGCACCAGTATCTCCATCGTGACGTTCAGATCGAACGTCAGCATCCACATCCCCGCCAGCGTTTGCAGGCCGAAGCCGAAGGCCATGCTGAACCGCGGATCGATCCGGCTCATGAAGCCGGCCATCATGAAGCCGACCAGCATGCCGAGACCGCGGCAGCCGATCACCTGCCCGACCAGCGCATCCGGATAGCCGGCCTGCTGCTGCAGCAGCGGCGGCAGCAGCACCATCGGCGTGAAGTTGAGCATGCCGTAGATCGTCACCAGCACCAGCCCGATCGCGTAGTTGCGATCGGACAGCAGCTTCAAATTCACGAACGGCTCGCGCGTGCTGAAGCTGTGCACGAGAAAGATGTAGAACGCGATGGCAGCGATCAGGCACTCGATCACGATCTCGGTCGAGTCGAACCAGTCGAGCCGGACGCCGCGCGCAAGCACGAGCTGCACGGCGGCCAGTGCCGTCGCCAGGGCGACGAATCCGGTCCAGTCAAAACGAACCCTGGTCATCTCGTTGTCGGGCTGCAGCGTCCACGCCATGCCGAACGTGGCGCAGACGCCGACCGGCACCAGCATGTAGAACGACCAGCGCCAGCTATACATCTCCGCCAGATAGCCGCCGATGACCGGGCCGAAAGCCGGCGCGACCGCGACCGCCATGCCGAAGATCGACATCACCATCGTATGCTGGCGCCGCGGAAACGTGTTGAACAGGATCGACTGCGACAGCGGCACGACGGGCGCGCCCGCCCCGCCCTGCAGGATGCGCCACAGCACCAGCATCTCAAGCGATTGCGCCATCCCGCACAGCAGGGTTGCGAGCGTGAAGCAGGCGATCGACCAGACCACGACGCGCTTGGTGCCGAACCGCGACACCAGCCAGCCGGTCATCGGCGTCACCACGGCGGTGGCGAGAATATTGAACGTCATGGCCCAGGCGATCTCGTCCTGGGTCGCCGACAGCGCTCCCTGCATCTGCGGCAGGATGGTCGACGTCGTCAGCAGCGCGGTGCCGTACAGCGAAGAGCCGAGCACGACGGTCGCGAGCGTGAGGTATCGCTGCGCGACGGACATCGTCCCGGCGGCGTCGTCGGCCTCCATGCGTACGGTGCTCAGGGCTATGTCCTTGCGGCGCCAACCGTGAAATACTAACCTAGCTTACTAATTTTCTTCCGGCGGCTACAACGGCGGCATGCCCAATACCGAAGAATATATTGGCGTTGTGATTTCAGACGTTGCCCGGCTGCTGCGGACGGAGTTCGACCGCCGCGTCCGGCGCCTCGGCATCACGCGCGCACAGTGGCTGGTGTTGACCCGGCTGCATCGTCGTCCCGGCGCATCGCATTCCGAACTCGCCGAGATGATGGAGGTGGAGAAAGCGACCGCCGGCCGCATGATCGACCGCCTGGTGGCGAACGGCTGGGTCGAGCGCCGCACCCAGCGCGACGACCGCCGCGTCAAGCGCGTCTACCTGACGCTGGAGGCCGAGCGGGTGCACAAGCGCATCTGGCGCGTGGCCGAAGACACGGTGAATGCCGCCCTCACCGATCTTTCCGCGCAGGAAAGCAGGCAGCTCATGAGCTTGCTGCAGCGCATCAAGAAAACCCTGGTGTCGGCGGAGAACGGCGAAACGCTGAAATCGCCAGCGACAAATGCGCGCAAGCGCGCCAATGGGTCGGAGGGGCGGCCTGCCGTCAGGACCGCGTCATGACGCGACAGATGAAGCAACTCGCCTTGATCGGCGTGCCGCTGCTGGTGCTTGCGGGAGCGCTGATCATCTGGCTGCAGGGCGGCCGCCACGTCTCGACCGAGAACGCGTTCGTCAAGGCCGACATCGCGCAGATCGCCAGTGAAGTCCCGGGACGTATCATCGAACTCGGCATCCGCGACCATTCGGCCGTCGCCGCCGGCGACGTCCTGGTCCGGCTCGATCCGGCGCCCTACAAACTGTCGCTCGCCAAGGCCGAAGCCGAGATCGATACGGCGCGATCCGCGGTCGAGCAGCTCAAGGCCAATTTGCACGAGATCCGTGCTGAAACGAAGGAGGCGGAGAACAAGCTGTCCTATCTGCAGACCCAGGCCAGGCGCCAGCGCGAGCTGTCCAAAAGCGGCGTGACGTCGGCGGCGAAGCTCGAGCAATCCAACAGCGAAGAGCAGGAAGGCGAAGATCGCGTCGCGGTGTTGCACCAGCGGATCGCGCGCATGGTCGCGGCGCTCGGCGGCAATCCGGACAAGCCGACCGATCAGTATGCCGCCGTCCGCGAGAAGCTGGCGCTGCGCGACCGCGCCGCGCTCGACCTCGCCTACACCGAGATCAAGGCGCCGAAGGCCGGCGTCATCGTCAATTTCAAGCTGCAGCTCGGCGAACAGGTCAAGGCGCAGACGCCGCTGTTCGCGCTTGTCACCGATCGCAGGCCCTGGCTCGAAGCCAATTTCAAGGAGACCGACCTCACCTACGTCACGGTGGGACAGAAGGCCAAGGTCGTGCTCGACATGCATCCTGACGTCACCTGGGACGCCGAGGTGGAAAGCATCAGCCCGGCGACCGGCGCCGAGTTCGCGATCCTGCCGGCGCAGAACGCATCCGGCAACTGGGTCAAGGTGGTGCAGCGCCTGCCGGTGCGCCTGCGGCTGATCGAGCGCGACGGCGAGCCGCCGCTGCGCGCCGGCATGACCGCCTATGTCAGCATCGATACCGGCCGCACGCGCAACATCTCCAGCCTGCTCGGCAGCGGCCCCGCGGCCGCGACACACGTCAAGCCGCAAGCGAGCACGCAGTGAAGTCTGTCTGTGCGTCATTGCGAGGAGCAACGCGACGAAGCAATCCCTCTTCTTTAAACGGCGCGATGGATTGCTTCGCTTCGCTCGCAATGACAGCGGAAGAAAATAAAAACGCGGCGCCGAGGCGCCGCGTTTCGTTCAGCGATCCATGACAGATCAGCCCGCCGCCTGCGCCGGCATGTCGCGCTGGCGCTTCATGACGATCTTGTTCAGCGCGCCGAGATAGGCTTTTGCCGAGGCGACCAGCGTATCCGGATCGGCGGCCTTCGAGGTCATCGAACGGCCCTCATGGGCGAGCCGCACCGAGACTTCGGCCTGCGCGTCGGTGCCTTCGGTCACGGCGTGGACCTGGTACAGCTCCAGCTTGGCGTCGTGCGGCACCAGCGCCTTGATGCAGTTGAAGACCGCATCGACCGGGCCGTTGCCTTCGGCTTCCTCGATCTTGATCTGGCCGTCGATGTCGAGCTTCATGGTCGCGCGCTGCGGACCATGGGTGCCGGCGATGACCGTCAGCGAGGTCAGCTTGATGCGGTCGTGGGAAGCAGCCATTTCCTCGTCGACCAGCGCCTCGATGTCCTCGTCGTAGATGTCCTTCTTGCGGTCGGCCAGCGCCTTCATGCGGTTGAAGGCGTCTTCCAGCTGGTTGGCGCCGAGCTTGTAGCCCATCTCTTCCAGCTTGTGCACGAAGGCATGACGTCCCGAGTGCTTGCCCAGCACCAGCGAGGACTGCTTCAGCCCGACCATCTCGGGACGCATGATCTCGTACGTGGAAGCGTCCTTCAGCACGCCGTCCTGGTGGATGCCGCTCTCATGGGCGAAGGCGTTGCGGCCGACGATCGCCTTGTTGTACTGCACCGGGAACGAGGTCGCCGCCGATACCAGCTTCGAGGCGCGCGTGAGCTGGGTGGTGTCGATCTTGTTCCAGTACGGAAACTTGTCGTTGCGCACGTTGATCGCCATCACGATCTCTTCGAGCGCGGCGTTGCCGGCGCGCTCGCCGATGCCGTTGACGGTGCACTCGACCTGGCGGGCCCCGCCGACGATGCCGGCCAGCGAGTTCGCCACCGCCATGCCGAGGTCGTTATGGCAGTGGACCGAAAAGATCGCCTTGTCGGAGTTCGGCACGCGCTCGATCAGCGTCTTCATGAAGTGGGTGTATTCCTCCGGCACGGTATAACCCACCGTGTCGGGGATGTTCACCGTGGTGGCGCCGGCCTTGATGACGGCCTCCACGATGCGGCAGAGGTAATCCATCTCGCTGCGGGTGCCGTCCTCCGCCGACCATTCGACATCGTCGATCTGGTTGCGGGCGCGGGCGACGTTGGCGATCGAGAGGTCGATCACCTGCTCCGGCGTCATGTTCAGCTTGACGCGCATGTGCAGCGGCGAGGTCGCGATCACGGTATGGACGCGGCCGCGCCTGGCGAATTTCACCGCTTCCGCGCAGCGGTCGATGTCCTTGGGGTTGGCGCGGGACAGGCCGGCGATCACGGCGTTCTTGGAGCGGCGGGCGATCTCGCTGACCGCCTGGAAGTCGCCTTCCGAGGTGATCGGGAAGCCGGCCTCGATGACGTCGACGCCCATGTCATCCAGCAGTTCGGCGACTTCGAGCTTTTCCTCGAACGTCATGGTGGCGCCGGGGCACTGCTCGCCGTCGCGCAGCGTGGTGTCGAAAATGATGACGCGGTCCTTCTCGGACTTGTTGGCTGATGTCATGTTCTGAATTCCTTTTGGGTATTGGCGCCGGTTCAAAGGCGCTGAAGGGGTCTGGTGATCTCGCTCAAAACCCCTGAGTGCCCAGGCGCAAATGCCCAGACGGCCCTCAGGGGCCGATAAGAAGCAGCAGCCCGCCAAGAAGGAGGGTGGGCGCGGACGCAGCCGGGCAAGCGGGGGCAGCCTCGGCCGCTCCACCCTGAATCCCCTGATTTTCGCTGCGAATCAGCATTGCCAGACCCTTTTGGACGCCAAATTCTCGGCCAAAACCATTGACGGTTCGTTGCCGCGACGGCGTTCCGGGCCTGTTCTAGACGAGAAATGCCGCCGGCCGCAATGCCAAAAGAGGGTCAGAATGGGTGACCTAATGGCAAGCCCGGCCACGACGAATTCCTTCTACTTCTTCCCCTTCCCCTCGCCCTCGAGCGCCTCGCGGACCTTGGCGAATTCGCTGCGGTCGGCCTTGTCGACTTTCGGGAAATGCAGGTCGAGATTGTCCAACGCGGCGACGATGGTCGAGCCGATCACGACGCGGGCGAACCATTTGTGGTCGGCGGGGACCACGATCCATGGCGCCCGGTTCGATGACGTGTGGTGGATCATGTCCTGGTAGGCGGCCTGGTATTTCGCCCACAGCTTGCGTTCGCCGATATCGGCCATCGAGAATTTCCAGTTCTTGGCGGGCTCTTCCAGCCGTTCGAGGAAGCGCTCGCGCTGCTCCTCCTTCGAGACGTTGAGAAAGAATTTCAGGATCACGGTGCCGTTGCGCGACAGGTAACGCTCCATCGCGGAGATGTCCTCGAAACGCTCCTTCCAGATGTCCTTGGTGACGAGTTGCTGCGGGATCTTCTGTTTGGCGAGGATTTCCTCGTGCACCCGCACCACCAGGCACTCCTCGTAATAGGAGCGGTTGAAGATGCCGATGCGGCCGCGCTCGGGCAGCGCGATCATGCTCCGCCACAGGAAATCGTGGTCGAGTTCCCTGCTCGAGGGCTGCTTGAACGAGGTGACCTCGCAGCCCTGCGGGTTGACGCCCTCGAACACGCTCTTGATCGCGGAGTCCTTGCCCGCGGCGTCCATGCCCTGGAAGATCAGCAGCAGGGACCAGCGGTCCTGCGCGTAGAGCTTTTCCTGGAAATCGTTGAGGCGCTTGCGGTTGGCCTCGATGATCCTGGTCGCCGCCTCCTTGTCGAGGCCGCCTTTTTCATTCGTCTTGTGCGACTTCAGATGAAACTCGGCCGTGCCGTCGTAGCGGAACGGGACGACGTAGGGTTTCAGTTCATCGGCCAGCGATTGCGCGTTTTTCTTGCTCATCACTCACTCAACCCTTCACGCCTTCTTTGGTTGCGGCTTCCATCGGTCGAGGACGCTACCAAGAATGCCCTTGGGAAGGAATATGATGAAAAGAACCAGCAGCAGGCCGTAAACCAAATTGTCCCAGCCGACCGCCTTGGTGCCGAAGCCGATGCGCAGGATTTCGGCGAGCAGGATGGTGATGATGGCGCCCACGGTCGGGCCGAGCGAGACATAGAGCCCGCCGACGATCACCGCGAACACCATCTGCAGCGACACCGCGATGCCGCTGACGGTGTCGGGCGAGATGAACATCTGGTACTGGCAGTACAGCGCGCCGGCGAGCGCGGTCATCAGCGCCGAGATCAGCGTGATCTTGAGCTTTTCCGCCGTGACGTTGACGCCGGCCGCAGCGGCTGCGTCCTCGTCCTCCGAGATCGCCTCCATCGCGTAGCGGCTCATGCTGCGATCGACCCAGCGCCAGATCAGAAGGCCGAACACCCAGACGCCAAGCGCGATCAGGTACCACGTCGTCTTGCTGTCGAACTGCAGGGCGATCAGCCCGTGACCGCTCGGCGCGCGGTTCGGCGTATAGCCGAGCGAGCCGCCGGTGTAGTCGCGCGTGGCGGTGATGATCTGCAGCACGATGCCGGACAGCGCCAGCGTCACCAGCACGAAATAGTGCCCGGTGATGCGGAAGCGAAAGCAGGGATAGGCGACGATCAGCGCCAGGATGCCCGCCGCCACCATGCTGACGGGAATGCCGATCCAGGGCGAGACGCCGAGATGGTTCCAGAGCAGCGCGGTGACATAGGCGCCGACGCCCATGAAGCCGCCATGGCCGAGCGACACCAGGCCGAAGCGGCCCATGATCGACCATGCCGTGTAGGCGAACGACCAGATCAGGATCAGCACGAGGATGTGCAGGTGATAGGGATCGCGATAGAGAAAGGGCAGCGCGATCAGCGCGGCGAGGCCGACGCCCCAGGCGGCATTGCGGGAATTCACGAGCGCCTCGCCAGAAGGCCCGCGGGCCGGATGAACATCATGACGATGAAGAAGGCGAACGCCAGCACGTAGCCCCATTCGAGGTCGGAGAACAGGCCGCCCAGCGAGATGATCTGGGCGAACACGAACGCCGCGATGAAGCCGCCGACAAAATTGCCGAGGCCGCCGAGCACGCAGATCAGGAAGGTGATCGGCCCGAACGACAGCCCGACGAAGGGATGCACGTCGTACTGCAGCACCAGCAGGCACGCCGCGAGGCCGGCGAGCGCACCGCCGAGCGCCGAGGTGATGAGATAGATGCGCTTGGTATCGACACCCATCAGCGGCATGATCTGGCGGTCCTGCGCGACGGCGCGGATCGCGGTGCCGGTATAGGTGCGCTTCATGAAGAAGTAGATCGCCAGCATGCCGAGCAGTGCTGCGATGAAGGCGAGCAGCCGCGAATAGCTGAAATGCATCTCGCCGATCGCCAGCACCGGCAGGCGGATGCCGAGATTGCGGAAGTCGATGCCGAAGGCGACGGTGGCAAAGCTCTGCAGGATGAACAGCACGCCGCCGGTCGCCAGCAACTGGTTGACCGGCGGCGCCGTCAGCAGCGGCTCGATGACGAGGTAATGCAGGAGGGCGCCGAGGCCGGCGACCAGCAGGATCGCGATCGGAGCAGCGACCCAGTATGGCAGGCCGAACACCTGGACCATGTAGTACATGCCGTACATGCCGATCATGACGAGCTCGGCGTAGCAGATCCAGGTGACGTCGATGACGCCGAAGATCAGGTTGAGACCGAGCGCCAGCAGCGCCAGCACGCCGCCGAGCAGGATGCCGTTGACCACGGCTTCCAGCAGATAGATGTCGAAGATGTCGAGAAAACCTTGCATCACGCTCCCTTATTTTTGCGCATGATCTTTTCGAAAAACCGGTCCCCACTTTTTCGGATCATGCGTTAGACCCCGAGATACGCCTGCTTGATGGTGTCGGTCTTCATCATGTCTTCCGAGGTGCCCGACGCGCGGATGGTGCCGGCTTCGAGGAGGTAGGCGCGGTCCACCACTTTCAGCACCTGCTGCACATTTTGCTCGACGATCAGGACCGTGAGCCCGCTGGCGCGGATGCGCTTGACCAGTTCGA
>NZ_DAINNI010000135.1:0-12915 GCF_036735945.1 Bradyrhizobium sp.
GAATGAACAAGCGGCCCAAGTCTAGGGAGGAAACGCCCAAGGAGGGCAGCGATAGCGCGAGGCGCTACCGCACCGCAACAATATGCGGCCGCGCTGCACAAAACGCAAGTATTTTCGCGCTTGTTCCGGAGCAATGTGGAACAGGCTGGCGAATCGGCCACACCACCCGGTCACGTCGATTAATGTAGTTATGTCAGATATTTAACTACGGACGCGAAACAGCCCCCGGCTCCGCGCAGCTCTGGTATGCCAAAGAATCGCAACTTCGTGATGGCCGAGCTAACCAAAAATCCACGCCTAAGCGAAGCTATCTCGAAAGCCGATTCGAAAGCTGGCGCGCAGTGCGGATGAGAATAAACGTGCCGTCGCCGGTGCACGGCGGCCCGGATTGAGCTAGGCAAGAGGCCGCATTCTTTGTCGGGTAAGGGACAGCCGTGACGGTCATCGATTTCACAGCGTTTATCGGACGGCTTGCGACGGCTTCGGGCGAAACCATCCTGCCGTTCTTCCGGACCTCGCTCTCCATCGACAACAAGAGTGCCAGCGATTTCGATCCGGTCACCGAGGCTGACCGCGCCGCCGAAGCGGTGATGCGCCGCCTGATCAAGGCCAACTTCCCCCAGCACGGCATCGTCGGCGAGGAGTTCGGCAACGAGCGCGAGGACGCCGATTACGTCTGGGTGCTCGATCCGATCGACGGCACCAAATCCTTCATCGCGGGCTTTCCGATCTGGGGCACGCTGATCGCGCTCTTGCACAAGGGCACGCCGGTGTTCGGCATGATGCACCAGCCCTATATCGGCGAGCGCTTCTCGGGCGATTCCGGCTCGGCGCATTATTCGGGTCCGTCCGGCGAGCGGCGGCTGACGGTGCGCCGCTGCGCGTCGCTGAAGGACGCAACCTCCTACACCACCAGCCCGCTGTTGATGAACGCCGCCGACCGCGAGATCTTCGGCCGGGTCGAGAACGCCGTGAAGCTGTCGCGCTATGGTGGCGACTGCTATTCCTACTGCATGCTGGCGGCCGGCCATCTCGACCTCGTGGTCGAGACCGAGCTCAAGCCGTACGACATCGCGGCCCTGATCCCGATCGTCACCGGCGCCGGCGGCGTCGTCACCAACTGGGAGGGCAACCCCGCCCAGAGCGGCGGCCGCATCGTTGCAGCCGGCGACCCGCGCGTACACGAGGCCACCCTGAAGCTGCTGAACAGCTAGCACCACAGCCGCACGGCATCAGATGGATGCGTTGATCATCGTCGACATGCAGGTCGGGCTCCTGCTTTGAACGGCCCGGCGCCGTTGCAACCGACAAGACCTTGCATCGCGCATTTCATCGCGTACGATGGCCCTCAACGCGCACAACAGATGCGCCGTTGGGGAGTATTCATGAGACTGCTGAGCGCGCTGCTGGCCGGACTGACGCTGTTTTTGTTACCGGCTTCGGCCTCTGCGCAGGAATTCCCCGCCAAACCGATCAAGCTCATCGTGCCATTCCCGGCCGGCGGCCCCAACGACATCATCGCGCGGGTGATCGGCCAGCGCATGTCCGAGATCACAAAGCAGCCGGTCCTGATCGACAACCGCGGCGGCCAGGGCGGCGTGCTCGGCACCGACGCGGTGGCGAAGGCGGCCCCCGACGGTTACACCATCGCGATCTCGAGCGCGGGCGCGCTCGCGATCAGCCCGAGCATGGAGAAGGTCGCCTACGACACCCTGAAGGATCTGGCGCCGATCACGCTGGTTGCCACCGTGCCCGAGATGCTGGTGGTCGCGACCAACGTGCCCGCGAAGGACATGAAGGAACTGATCGCGCTGGCGAAGGCACAGCCGGGAAAACTGAACTTCGCCTCGTCCGGCCCCGGCAGCCTGCCGCATCTGGCCGGCGAACTGTTCAAGCTGACGGCCGGCATCGACATCATCCACGTGCCCTACCGCGGCGCCGCGCCGGCGGTGAACGATCTGCTCGGCCAGCAGGTGCAGATGGCCTTCCTCGACCTGCCGGTGCTGCTGCCGCACATCAAGGCGGGCTCGCTGCGCCCGATCGCGCTCGGCGCCCCGAAGCGCGCCGCCACGTCGCCCGACGTGCCGACGACGGCGGAAGTCGGCATGCCCGACATTCTGATCGAAAACTGGTACGGCATGATCGCGCCCGGCGGGACGCCCGAGCCGCTCGTCGTCGCGCTGAACCGTCTCGCCAACGAGGCGATGAACGATTCGCAGGTGAAGCAGAAGCTCGAGGAACAGGGACTGACGGTCGCCGGCAATACGCCGGAGCAATTTCGCAGCTATATGGGCTCCGAGACGCAGAAATGGGCGCGCGTCATCAAGGCCGCCGGCCTCGCCATCAGCAAGTGATGCCTGCCGTCAACGCGGCGCCGACTTGCGCAGATGCTCGGCCAATTGCTGCGCGGGCCGGGGCAGCGACTTGAAACTGCGGGCGCAGATCACGAGCCGGCGGTTGGCCCAGGAATCCCTCAATCTTATCACATTGATCTTTGTCGATCGCGCGCAGCGCTTTGCGGCAACCTCCGGCATCACGCCGATCCCGATGCCGGCGGCGACCATCTGGCCGATCGCGTCAAAACTGTTCAGCCGCGCGCGAAAGCGCAGACGCGCGCCAAGACGCGCCGCGTGTCCGCTCATATGGGCGTGCAGCGCGAGCGAGCTGATCAGTCCGACGAAATCGCGCTTCACCACCTCGCTGAAGTCGACCTGTCGCCGGTTCGCCAGTTCGTCGCCCCGCGCGGCAACCAGCACCAGGCGATCTTCGCTGAACGGCATCCGCTCGATATTGTCCGCAAGCGCATGTTCGGCGGCGAGCCCAAGATCAGCGGAACCGGTGACGATGGCGCGCGCGATTTCCGCGCTTTCACGCTCCTCGACGTCGATCGAAATCTGGGGATGGGCGGCGAGAAAGGCCGCCAGCGCTTTCGGCAGATATTCCGAAAGGCCCGACGTGTTGGCGAGGAAGCGAACGGTGGCCTTGGTACCATGGGCGAACGCGGCGAGGTCGCCGCGCATGGCCTCGACATTGTGGAGCACGACCCTGGCGTGATCGAGCAGGCTTTCACCGGCCGGCGTCAATTCCACGCCGCGACGGCCACGCGTCAGCAGCGTCACGCCAAGCGCTTCCTCCAGCCCCTTGATCCGCTCGCTCGCCGACGCCAGCGCGAGATGGACGCGCTGGGCGCCGTTGGTGATGCTGCGGGTCTCGGCGACCGCGATGAAGAGCTGAAGATCGACCAGATCGAAGCGCATGAGCCTCCCATCCCTCATATGCGCTCCTCAGGACGAGGCCCTTCGCGCATCAGCACCTTCCAGACTTCGTCCACTCCGAAGGCTGGCTCCGTAACCTCCAGATTGTGCCCGATCCGCCGTTGGGTCAATGTCCCGCCATGTTCGATTCCCTGCTCATCCTCATAGGCACGGCCTTCCTGCTCGCCGGATTCGTCAAGGGCGTGATCGGGCTCGGGCTGCCGACGGTATCGATGGGCCTGCTCGCGGTGACCATGGCGCCCGGCCAGGCGATCGCGATCGTGATCGTGCCGGCGATCGTCACCAATATCTGGCAGACCTTCGGTGGCCCGTATCTGCGCGACATCATGCGGCGGCTGTGGCCGCTGATGCTCGGCACCGTCGTCGGCATCTGGCTGAACGCGGGACTGTTGACCGGCCCCTATGCGCCCTACGGCACGGTCGTGCTCGGCGTACTGCTGGTGATCTACGCGATCCTGGGCCTCAGCAAGCTCAGCTTCAAGGTCGCACGGCGCAACGAGAAGTGGATCGGCGGCATCGTCGGGTTGCTGACCGGCATGGTGTCGGCCGCCACCGGCGTGCAGGTGATCCCGTCGATGCCTTATCTGCAGGCAATCGGCATGGAGAAGGACGAACTGGTCCAGGCGCTCGGCGTGTTCTTCACGGTGGCAACCGTCGCGCTTGCCTTCAGCCTCACCACCACGGGCCTGCTGACGGCGGCCACCGCGCTGCCTGGCGCGGTGGCAATGGTAGCGTCGTTCGCCGGCATGTTCATCGGCCAGGCGGTGCGAAACCGGATGCAGCCGGACGTGTTTCGCCGCTGGTTCCTGATCGCCATGATCTTTCTCGGGCTCTATCTCGCCGCCACCGCGGTCCTGAAGATCCACGGCTGACGCGCGTCAGCGCGCCTCCAGCAGAGCAACGCGGATGCCGAGATAGACAAACAGCCCGCCGAGCGCGCGATTGACCGCGGTGACCGCACCGGCCGACCGCCGGATGCGGCCGGCCGCCCTGGCTGCGAAGGCGGCAAGGCAAAAGCACCACAACGTGCCGCCGGTGATGAAGATCAGGCCGAGCGCCAGGAAGGCGAGCGTCTTGTGGGCGGAATCCGCCGCCACGAACTGCGGCAGGAACGCCAGGAAGAACAGCGCCACCTTGGGATTGAGCACGTTGGTCAGGGCGCCCTGCCAGAATACGCGGCCAAGCGATGTCTCGCTGCCCGCCGAAACGGCCTCGGCCAGCGGACGCGACCGCGACAGCAGCATCTGGACGCCGGTGAACACCAGATAGGCGGCGCCGACCCATTTCAGGACGGTAAAGGCGGCCGATGACGCCATCAGCAGCGCCGACAGGCCGATGGCGGCGCCGAACACGTGAACCAGGCAGCCGACGCTGATCCCGGTCACCGCCGCCGCCCCGCCACGCCAGCCGAGCTGGATGCTCCGCCCGATTATGTAGGCGGTGTCCGGCCCCGGGGTGATGTTGAGCAGCAGGCCGGAGAGGACGAACAGCCATAGTTCGTGAATGCCGAGCGCTTCTGCCATCGTAGACGGGTTCCCTTGCACCTCAGACCCATTGGCGCGCATGCCAATCTGTATGGATTGCAATACTATCATGGGAAAATCGGCCTTTTGCGCATATTTTATAAACATTGGAATCAGTCGGCCGACCGCGTAGTGGTAATGCCGCGCATTCCGGCGCCGTTGGGGATATATAGGGGACATGGAAAGACGCCTGGCAGCCATCGTCTGCGCTGACGTCGCCGGCTATTCCCGCATGATGGGGGCCGACGAGGCGGGAACGCACGCCACGTTCAAGGCCCATCGCACCGCGATCTATCCGATCATCCTCAATCACGGCGGCCGCCTGGTGAAGAACACCGGCGACGGCTTTCTGCTGGAGTTTCCCTCCATCGTGGGGGCGATCGAGGCCGCCGTCGCGATGCAGATGGTGATGGACGAGCGAAACGAGCACCTGCCGTCCGACCGCATCATGCAGTTCCGCATGGGCATCCACATGGGCGACGTGATGTTCGACGAGGACGAGGTGTTCGGCGACGACGTCAACATCGCCGTACGCCTCGAATCGGTCGCCGCCCCCGGCGGCGTGGCGGTTTCGGGCAAGGCCCGCCACGAGGCCGGCAAGCGTCTCAGCGTGACCCTGGTCGATGCCGGTCCGCACCGCTTCAAGAATATCGATGATTCAATCCATGTCTGGAGCTGGCAGCCGCAGGGCACGGACGCCGTTGCGCTGGTCCGCAAGGAGACATCGGCCTCCAGCCTGCCCGCGCAGTATCGCACCGCGATCGTGGGCGTACTCCCGTTCGCGAATTTGAGCGAAAGCGCGGACGAATATTTTTCCGACGGGCTGACCGAGGACCTGATCCACGCGCTTTCCCTGCAATCGTTCTACCGGGTGCTGAGCCGGCCCTCGACGTTCGCGTTCAAGGGCAAGAATATCAGCACGCGCGTGATCGCGCGCGAGATCGACGCCACCTACCTGATCCAGGGTTCGGTGCGCCGTTCGTCCAACAAGATCCGTGTCACGGCCGAACTGATCGCGCCCGAAACCGGCGAGCAATTGTGGACCGGCCGGTTCGACCGCGACATCGGCGACCTGTTCGCGATGCAGGACGAACTCACCACCAGCCTGTCGGCGGCGATCGCAGCGGAAATCTACCGCGCGGAGGCCTCCGCACCGCCACGCTCTTCGTCGAACGACATCACCGCCTGGGATCGCTTCCTCAAGGGACTGTCCTACTACTACCTGCACAGCAAGTCGGACTACGAAACCGCGATCAGCCTGTTCAAGGAAGCCATCGCGCTCGATCCGACGCTGTCGATCGCGCGCGCCTATCTCGCCACCATCCAGATCCAGGCCATCCAGTTCGGCTGGATCAAGAGCACGCGCGAAGCCTGGGACTCCGCGATGACCCTCGCCGAGAGCAGCGTGCGCCTCGACCCCCGCTCATCCTTTGCGTTTCAGATTCTGGCCTATCTGCACGCCGCTGAAGGACATTTCGAGGCGGCGATGGATGCCGCAAAGCGCGCGGTCACGCTCAATCCGTATGACATGGGCGCCCGCGGCGTGCTTGGCGTGTGCCATCTGGTTATCGGCGAACACCGCCAGGCCATCGAACTGTTCACGATGGCGGCGCAGCAGGGCAACAACGACCCTCGATATCAGTGGGCCGCCGTGAACGCCTTCAGCCATTACCTGCTCGGGCAATACGACGCTTCGCTGTCGTGGGCGCGCGAAGAGCTCTACGTCAATCCCAATCATCTCCAGGCGCTGGCGATACGGGCGGCCGCGCTCGCGCAATTGGGACGAACCGCGGAAGCGGCCAACGCGGCCGAGGTGCTGCTGAACAACTATCCGCACCTGACGGTCGAGCGTTACTTGCGGAATTTTCACTGGAAGATGCCGGTCGACGTCGCGCATTACCATGACGGGCTCGTGAAGGCCGGCATCCCCTTCAACCGGCTGACCCTCGTCGAAACCGCTCCGAAGCTTGCCGCGGATTCCTGAGATGTGTGAGGCGGTCGGTTGACACGGCGCCGGATTCCACCAAGACTCGCCCACACCCTGAAGTAGCGCCGCCGAATTCACTTTTCAAAACCGTCATCTGCTCCATGTCGGGACGGATCATTTTTCTATTTGCGCCTCTGAGGATTTGAACCATGTCGGATCGTCCTGTTGCCACGTCGCTGGGCACTGCGCTCGCCGGGCAGTTTCCGGTTTCACCCAACAATCCCTGTCCATTCCTGCGCGCACTCGTCGCCAACGGCTATGTCGGCGGCCATGTCGTGCCGCTGTCGCAGCTCGCCGAAACGATCGGAGCTGCCAGCGGCGAAACCGGATCGGCGCAGACCAGGGTGCGCATCGCAACCCGGGTGATCGCCGGCATCGCCAACGGCCTCGGGCCGGCGAGCGTGATCAGGAGCGCGACCTCAGGCGCCGTGCTCGACGAACTGCGCGACGGCCCGCTCGACAAGCATGGCGGCGGCTCGCGCATTCTCGATGCCGAGGCAAAGGTTCACGACGAGCAGATCGAACGGCTCGCCAGCTTCGGCAAGGACTGCAAGGATCCTTCAGGCGGCATCGAGACCGGGCTGACGGCGAAGGAGATCGAGGCCTTCATGGCGGCCAACATCAAGCGCGATGGCGATGCGGCGCGCTGGTATTTTCCGATCCTGATGAAGGGCGAATGGCCGGTGCTATTGAAAATCCTCGGCAAGGGCGAAGGCGAGACGCGCTATCTCAGCGTCGCCGAGGTCAGGACGCTGTTCGTCGAGCGACGATTTCCCGAGCGCATCACCGCGCGGCTGCCGAAGCCGGCTGCTCCCAGAATGTGAGCGCGCGTGGCGGCACAAGGTGACGCAACGCGTCACTTGAACAACGGCGTGCCCGGCACGAAGGCGTCGAACGCCGCCCAGAATTGCGAGCGGTAGCGGTCCTGCTCCTGCAGGATTTCGTGCTTGGAGCCGGCGATGACGAGATGCGAGCCGGCGCGCAGATGATAGGCGAATTCCTCGATCGCGGCGGTGGACACGATCGTGTCGTTGCTGGCGGCCAGCATCAGGATCGGCTGACGTATTTCCGACGGGTAGTGCATCCCGCGAAACGTATTCATCGCCCGGAACGCGGTGTCGGCCCAGGCCACCGTCGGTGAGCCGAGGCCAAGTGTCGGGTCTTCCTCCAGGATCGCGGCGTTGCGCGCGTAGCGGACGGGATCGCTGGTGAAGGGGTTGTTGATGAAGGATTCCGTGCCGGTCAACTTGTCGCTGCCGCCGGGCACGTAGCGGCCGCCCTGCCCCAGCAGCCGCATGCCCCGAAGCAGCAGTCGCGTCGGCAATGCCGTCGTGCGTCCCGGCAGATCGATCATCGGCGCCGACAGCACCATGCGGTCGAACCAGCGCTTTCCGGCATGCGCGAGCCGCAGCATGACGGCGCCGCCCATCGAATGCGCCAGCGCGAAAAAGGGCGGCGGACAATCCGGCAGCACCACCTGCTGCACGAAGGTTTCGACGTCGACCTCGAAATCGGAGAAGTCGCGGACATAGCCCTTGCGCGGGTCGCGCAGGCGGCGCGAGGAATGGCCCTGGCCGCGCCAGTCGATCATCGCCACCGCGAAGCCGCGGTCACGCAGGTCGCGCACCGTCTCGAAATATTTCTCGATCGTTTCGCTGCGCCCGGCGAACACGCAGACCGTGCCCTTGCGCCCGGCCGGCGGCGCCCAGCGCGCGAACCGCAATTCCGCGCCGTCGGGCGTCTTGATGGTGCCCGAGACGACGTCCTCCGGAACCGGGTTGGCGGGGATCGAGACGAGCGTCATAACGGCAACCGGCTAGGTGAAAAAGGCTGGAAATCAAGGCGGGGAGCGCAAAAAAGCGGCCTGCTTCGCCCCTCTTGAACGCCGATTCACCCCTCCCATATCATTTCTGTGCAGGCCGCTACCAGTGTTTCGGAATCAGAGCGCAAGCTCCCGAAAGCTGAGGCTGCACGAAGATCAGGCCCGGCCCGATGGCGGGCGGGTAACCGAAACAGTCGCTCAATGGAGGACTACCCCATGCGCACCTACGATCTCACCCCGTTTTATCGTTCCACCGTCGGCTTCGACCGCTTCTTCAACCTGCTCGATCAGGCGACCTCGGACGGCAGCCCCGGTTATCCCCCCTACAACATCGAGCGCACCGGTGAGAACGCCTACCGCATCAGCGTTGCGGTATCCGGCTTCTCGCAAGGCGAGCTTTCGATCGTCGCGAAGGAAAACACGCTGACGATCAAGGGCGAGAAGATTGCCAACGAGAACGGCCAGGAAAAATCCGAAGTGCTCTACCGCGGCATCGCCGCCCGCGCCTTCGAGCGCGCCTTCCAGCTTGCCGATTTTGTGCAGGTGAAGAACGCCTCGCTCGAGAACGGCCTGCTCCACGTCGATCTCGTCCGCGAGATTCCCGAGGCCAAGAAGCCGCGCAGCATCCCGATCAACTCCGGCGCGAAGGCCCCGCAGGTGGTCGACGCTTCCGTCGCCGCGTAACGCCGCGAAGTTTTCAGCAGATATTGGCTGAATGCGAAAACGCCCCGGGAAACCGGGGCGTTTTTGTTGGTGGCCCGCAGGAAGCAAAGCGCAATCCGGATTACGCGTTTACTCCAGCCCCTGCGCTTTCGGCATGTCCTGGGTCGGCGCGATCTGCGGCGCCGGCTTGGCCGGGACGGTGCCCGTCTCCGTCGGCGCCGCCGCGGCCTGCACCTCGGCCGGCTTCGGCGCGGGCGCGGCCGCCTGCGCTACCGGAGCCGCCGGCCCGGGCCTGGCCGCGATCGGGCTGGCCTTGGGCATCGGCACCGTTCGGCTCGCCACCTGCGCAGCCGGCTTCGACGGCCGCGGCGCGGCCTCGACATGGACCGGACCTTGGCTCGGCGCATGGGCTTGCGGCTGCGGAACCGCGGAAGGGCGACCGAGGGCGCCCTGTTCTTCGTAATAATTGTCGCCCATCCGGTCCGACGGGACGAAGCGGATGATGCGGCCGTTGCGTGCGTCGATCACGAGCCGTCCGTCCTCGCCGCCGCGGTCGATCACCGCGATCGTGTAGACGAAGCCGCGCAGCCGCGGGATGCCGAGCGGTGAGAAGCCGTTGTCGCGCAGCACGGAATAGACTTCGGTCGAAGGCAGCAGGCCGGGTCCGGGCGCGTATCCATATTGCGGCCCGGGTGCGTAACGTGGGCGGAGGCCGTATTCCGGTCCGGAAATGACGGGCGGCGCCACATACGGGGCCTCGACATCCGATACCGCCCTGTATGGCGAGCGACCGGCCTCATGCCCGGACACCTGAGCCTGCGCGCTGCCCGCCAGAACGACCAGTCCCGCCGCCAAACATCCCGTGAACAATTTCATTACTGAAAGCTCCTGTAAGCCCCGCAGCCGCCGGGCCCGGACGGGAGCGTTCGGCTCTCTCGTCTGGCGGCCCGCAGCGAATTTCGTTACGAAATCCGGCAGTCCTTGGGCCGGATCGGGGCACGCCGCTTCCGCAAGGGTGCTGCTGGAGCCTTTTCCCCGGCTGGGCGCAGCGAATCCGCATGCGGGCGAGGACTTTCACGCGCTTGTGTGGTAAAGAAAAATTTGGCATGGTCGAAGTTAGGACAGCATCACTGTCTCAATTGCGGCGCTTTCCCGGCACAGGGATTGCAACGAAACCGTGGCGCCTCGAGTGCCAGGGCAGTGCAGGCAAGGCCGTTCCTCAGGGACGTTGAACGGGAAAGCCTGAATTTAAGAAATTGCGGCTCGCGGCGGACGAGCGGTGGCCCGGTGGGTGCCGCAAGCGTCCAAGGTGCGCCGACGATGCGGTGAGGCCCTTAGCCTTTTTGAGAGGAATGCAATGAGCGGGTCGGAATTCGAGCGCGAAAACATCGTGGCAGAAACCCTGTCGGCGACCGCGGCTTCGAAACCGGCCGACACTCCGCTTGAAGGTTCCTGGCGCGAACATGACTGGCGTCCGCCGGCCGAGGGCCTTTACGACCTCGGCCTGGAGAAGGATTCCTGCGGCGTCGGCTTCATCGCCAACATCAAGGGCAGGAAGTCCCACCAGATCGTCTCCGACGCGCTGAACATCCTCTGCAACCTCGAACATCGCGGCGCGGTCGGCGCCGATCCGCGCGCCGGCGACGGCGCCGGCATTCTGGTGCAAATCCCGCACGCCTTCTTCGCCCGCAAGGCCGCCGAGATCGGTTTCCAACTGCCGGAGCCGGGCCAATACGCGATCGGCGCGCTGTTCATGCCGAAGGAAACGGCGTGGCGAAAGGTGATCCAGAGCATCATCGCCGAACAGATCAGGGAAGAAGGCCTCCTGCTGCTCGGCTGGCGCGACGTGCCGTCCGACAACGCCTCGCTCGGCGTCACCGTGAAGCCGACCGAACCCTACCACATGCAGGTGTTCATCGACCGCAACGGCACGGCGAAGACCGACGAGGAGTTCGAGCGCCGGCTCTACATCCTGCGCAAGTCGATCTCGCAGGCGATCTATCAGCGCCGCGAACGCGGGCTCGCCGGCTATTATCCGGTCTCGCTGTCGTGCCGCACCGTGATCTACAAGGGCATGTTCCTCGCCGACCAGCTCGGCAAGTATTATCCCGACCTGCACGAGAAGGACTTCGAGAGCGCGCTGGCGCTGGTGCATCAGCGCTTCTCGACCAACACCTTCCCGACATGGTCGCTGGCGCATCCGTACCGGATGATCGCCCACAACGGCGAAATCAACACGTTGCGCGGCAACGTCAACTGGATGGCGGCGCGCCAGGCTTCCGTGCATTCGGAACTCTACGGCAAGGACATCAGCCGCCTGTGGCCGATCTCCTATGAAGGCCAGAGCGACACCGCCTGCTTCGACAACGCGCTCGAATTCCTGGTGCAGGGCGGCTACTCGCTGCCGCACGCGGTCATGATGATGATTCCGGAAGCGTGGGCCGGCAATCCCTTGATGGATGAGCAGCGCCGCGCGTTCTACGAGTATCACGCCGCGCTGATGGAGCCGTGGGACGGCCCCGCCGCGATCGCCTTCACCGACGGCCGCCAGATCGGCGCGACGCTCGACCGCAACGGGCTGCGGCCGGCGCGCTATCTTGTCACCAAAGACGACCGCATCGTGATGGCGTCCGAAATGGGCGTCCTGAAGATCCCCGAGGACCAGATCGTCACCAAGTGGCGGCTGCAGCCCGGCAAGATGCTGCTGGTCGACCTCGAACAGGGGCGGCTGATTCCGGACGACGAGATCAAGGCCGATCTGGCCAAGAGCCACCCCTACAGCGACTGGCTGCATCGCACCCAGCTCGTGCTGGAGGAATTGCCTGGTGCGCCGGTCAAGGGCATGCGCTCGAACCTGCCGCTGCTCGACCGGCAGCAGGCGTTCGGCTACAGCCAGGAAGACATCAGCATCCTGATGACGCCGATGGCGGCGACCGGCGAGGAAGCCGCCGGCTCGATGGGCAACGACACGCCGATCTCGGCGCTGTCGGACCGGCCCAAGGCGCTCTTCACCTACTTCAAGCAGAACTTTGCGCAGGTCACCAACCCGCCGATCGATCCGATCCGCGAGGAGCTGGTGATGAGCCTTGTCTCGATCATCGGGCCGCGGCCGAACCTGTTCGACCTGCAGGGCATGGCTTCGACCAAGCGGCTCGAAGTGCGTCAGCCGATCCTGACCGACGCGGACCTCGAAAAGATCCGCTCGATCTCCGACGTTGCCGACACCCATTTCAAGTCGCGCACCCTCGACACCACCTTCCATGCCGGCTTCGGCGCGGCCGGAATGGAGCAGGTGCTCGACGAACTCTGCGCGCGCGCCGAAGGCGCGGTGCGCGAAGGCGTCAACATCATCATCCTGTCCGACCGCATGGCCGGCACCGACCGGATTCCGATCCCCTCGCTGCTCGCCTGCGCCGCTGTGCATCATCACCTGATCCGCACGGGATTGCGCACCTCGGTCGGCATCGTCGTCGAATCGGGCGAACCGCGCGAAGTGCATCATTTCGCCTGTCTCGCCGGTTATGGCGCGGAAGCGATCAATCCGTATCTGGCGTTCGAAACCATCATCGCGATGAAGGAGCGCCTGCCCGGCGCGCTCGACGACTATGAGATCGTCAAGCGCTACATCAAGTCGATCGGCAAGGG
>NZ_DAINNI010000136.1:0-12557 GCF_036735945.1 Bradyrhizobium sp.
CTCGGCGATCTTGCGCAGGATGCGACGCATGATCTTGCCGGAGCGCGTCTTGGGCAGGCCCGGCGCGAACTGGATCTGGTCGGGCGAGGCGATCGGCCCGATGTCCTTGCGCACCCACGCCACCAACTCTTTCCGCAACTCCTCGGTCGGCTCGGTGCCGGCCATCAGCGTCACATACGCATAGATGCCCTGGCCCTTGATGTCGTGGGGATAGCCGACCACGGCGGCTTCAGATACCTTCGCATGCGCGACCAGCGAGCTCTCGACCTCGGCGGTACCCATGCGGTGGCCGGAGACGTTGATGACATCGTCGACGCGGCCGGTGATCCAGTAATAGCCGTCGGCGTCGCGGCGGCAGCCGTCGCCAGTGAAGTACTTGCCCTTGTAGGTCGAGAAATAGGTCTGCTCGAACCGCGCGTGGTCGCCATAGACCGTGCGCATCTGTCCCGGCCAGGATTTGGCGAGGCAGAGATTGCCTGTGGTCTCGCCCTGCAGCACGTTGCCCTCGGCGTCGACGATCTCGGGCACGACGCCGAAGAACGGCCGCGTCGCCGAACCGGGCTTGAGCTTGGTTGCGCCCGGCAACGGCGTGATCAAGATGCCGCCGGTCTCGGTCTGCCACCAGGTGTCGACGATCGGGCAGCGGCTGTCGCCGACGACGCGATAATACCATTCCCACGCTTCCGGATTGATCGGCTCGCCGACCGAACCGAGCAGGCGCAGGCTCTTGCGCGAGGTCTTCTTCACGGGCTCGTCGCCCGACTGCATCAGCGCGCGGATCGCGGTCGGCGCGGTGTAGAAGATGTTGACGTTGTGCTTGTCGATGACGTTCCAGAACCGCGAATTGTCCGGATAGTTCGGCACGCCCTCGAACATCAGCGTGGTCGCGCCGTTGGCGAGCGGCCCGTAGAGAATGTAGCTGTGGCCGGTGACCCAGCCGACGTCGGCGGTGCACCAGTAGATGTCGCCGTCGTGATAGTCGAAGACGTAGTGATGCGTCATCGCCGCGAATACGAGATAGCCGCCGGTGGTGTGCAGCACGCCCTTGGGCTGGCCGGTGGAGCCCGACGTGTAGAGGATGAACAGCGGATCTTCCGCGTGCATGTGCTCGGCCGGGCAATCCTTCGTCACCATCGCGGCTGCTTCGTGGTACCAGAAATCGCGCGACGGATTCATGTCGACGGCTGCACCCGTGCGCTTGACCACCACGACCCAGTCGACGCCGCCGGCCTTTGCGATCGCGGCATCGACATTGGCCTTGAGCGGCACCTTCCTGCCGCCGCGCAGGCCCTCGTCGGCGGTGATGACGATCCTGGACTGGCAGTCGGTGATGCGCTGGGCGAGGCTGTCGGGCGAGAAGCCGGCGAACACCACCGAATGGATAGCGCCGATCCGCGCGCAGGCCAGCATTGCATAGGCCGCTTCCGGAATCATCGGCAGATAGATGGTGACGCGGTCGCCCTTCTTGACGTTCCGAGTGCGCAGGATGTTGGCCATCTTGCAGACTTCGTCGTGCAACTGGCGATAGGTGATGTGCCTGGATTGCGAGGGGTCGTCGCCCTCCCAGATGATCGCGGTCTGGTCGCCGCGCTTCTCGAGATGGCGGTCGATGCAGTTCCAGGCCGCGTTCAGCACGCCGTCCTCGAACCATTTGATCGAGATGTTGCCTGGCGCGAAGGAGACGTTCTCGATCTTGTGGGGCGGTTTCATCCAGTCGAGCCGCTTGGCCTGTTCGGCCCAGAAGCCGTTGGGGTCCGAGACCGAGCGCGCATACATCTCGCGGTACTTGGCGTCGTCCACATAGGCGCGCCTGGCCCAATCGGCGGATACGTCGTAAATCTTCTCGGACATGCTTTTCCTCCCACTCATTGCGGCCGCGCACCTCGAGCGGCCGCAAGTCGTCCAAAATTGTTGCAGCGAGTATGCGTCGCGGGGCGATACCCGGACAAGGCGGAACGTTTGCAACCTTGGTCGGGCGGCCCGTTCCCGGCCTTGTCAAAGATCAAGGTCGCTAAATTTTTAACTGTTGCGGGCAGGGCGAAATCAACGTTATCGCCGGAATGGCTCCCATGAAAGGTATCTGATAACCTCCAATGACGGAATCGAGACTCGCAATAAACATTGTTAGCCCCTAAATGGCCTCCCCGGGGGGCGCCCACCCCCGGAACAAGTCACAATAACGGGCATTACCGGCGAAACAGGTGGAGTAAGGCGACAGCGGCGATGATGGATCAGCAGAATTTCGAGGCTCAGCGGCCCGTTTCAGCCGATCCCGCCGCCGCCCTGGCGGAAGCGCTGGGTCAACTCCCGAAGGAACCGGTCAGGCACGCACGCAAGCCAGGCGCGCCAAAGCAGCATATCGTCGCCAAGACCTCGGTCGAAGATTTGGCCCAGGAACTCGGCCTCAAGCTCGGCGATCAGAACGGCTTGACGATCCGCCGTGTCAAGCGTGGCAAGGGCTATTCATTTCATCGCGCCAACGGCACGCAGATCCGCCACGCCGGCACCATCCGCCGGCTGCATTCGATGGCGGTGCCGCCGGCCTATCGCGATGTCCGCTACTCGGCCGATCCGAATTCGCACCTGCAGGCGGTCGGCATCGATGCCGCGGGCCGGCTGCAGTACCGCTACCACGCCGATTGGGAAAAGGTGCGCGAGCAGCGCAAGGCGCATCGCCTGGCGCGACTGGTCGGCGCCTTGCCGAAGATCCGCCGCAAGGTCTCGGCGTTCCTCTCCGGCGACGAGCCGACGCGCGAATTCGCGCTCTCGGCGGTGATCGAGCTGATCGCGCGCACCGCGATCCGCCCGGGCAACGAATCCTATGCTCGCCTCAACGGCACCCGCGGCGCCACCACGATGTTGAAGTCGAACGTGACGCTGGAAGACGACAGCTTCGTCCTGACCTTCAAGGCCAAGGGCGGCAAGGCCGTGCGCAAGGAATGCGACGCCGCCAAGCTGGTGCGCGCCATCGGCATCCTCAACACCGTGCCGGGCAAGCGCATGTTCCAGTACCGCGACAATTCCGGCACCGTGCGCACGGTCTCGACCACGACGGTGAACGCGTTCCTGCGCGAGCTCGCCGGCATCAAGATTTCGCTGAAGGATTTCCGCACGCTGATGGCCTCCGCCGTCGTGCTGGAATCATTGTCGCGGATCACGCCGGCGGCGAGCGCCCGTGGCCGCAAGAGGCAGGTGCTGGACGCCGTGCGCGCCGCCGCCGACGAATTGTCGAACACGCCCGCGATCTGCCGCAAGAGCTACGTGCACGACACCATCGTCACCGCCTTCGAGGACGGCATCCTCGAGCGCTTTGCCGCGACGATGAAGGGCTACCGCACCCAGAAGAAACGCGAAGCGCTGCTGGCGGAAGTGGTGACGGCTGCGGCGGCGTAATGCCGAAGCAGCGGCTTACATCCCGCCCATCTTGCAGACCATCTTCCACTCATCGGCCGTCACCGGCTGCACCGACAGGCGCGAATATTTCACCAGCGCCATGTCGGCGAGCTTCTTGTCGGCCTTGATCGCGGCCATCGTCACCGGCGCCTTCAACGGCTTGTCGGCCTTGATGTCGACGCAGACGAACTTTCCGGTCTTGTCGGTCGGATCGGGATAGGCTTCCTTGATCACTTCCGCGATGCCGACGATCTCCTTGCCCTCGTTGGAATGATAGAAGAACGCCTTGTCGCCCTTCTTCATGGCCACGAGATTCTGGCGGGCGGTGAAATTGCGCACGCCTGTCCAGGCCTCGCCCTTCGCTCCCTTGGCGACCTGCTGGTCCCACGACCACACCGACGGTTCTGATTTCACCAGCCAGTACGCCATCGTCATTCCTCCGCCTTGAACGGCCGCGTCAGCAGGCCTTCGATCGCGGCGTCGATCGTGATCTTTCCGCTCAATATCGCCGCGACCGCATTTGATACCGGCATATCGACATTTTGCGAAGCCGCGAGCTCGATCAGGACCGGGGCGGTGAACTCGCCTTCGGCTAGCTTGCTGTGGTTCGGCTGCTCGCCGCGGCCGAGCGCGATACCGAACGCGAAATTGCGCGATTGCGGGCTGGCGCAGCTCAGGATGAGATCGCCGAGGCCCGACAGGCCCGCCAGCGTCTCACTGCGCGCGCCGCAGGCCCGCCCGAGACGCGCGAGTTCGGTGAAGCCACGTGTCGTCAATGCGGCCAGCGCGGAGGCGCCGAGCTGACGGCCGACGACGATGCCGGCGGCGATCGCCAGCACGTTTTTGGCGGCGCCGCCGATCTCTACGCCGCGAACGTCGGTCGTGTGGTAGGGCCGGAAGGTGGCCGAGCCAAGCGCCTGCACCAGATCGCTCGCCAGTCTTTCGTCCTTTGCCGCAAGCGTCACGGCGGTCGGCAGGCCGCGCGCGACGTCATCGGCGAAATTCGGCCCCGACAGGATCGCGGGGACTGCGCCCGGGATCGCCTCGGTGATGATTTCGGTCATGAAGCGGTGCGTGCCGCGCTCAATGCCCTTGGCGCAGGCGACGACAGGCGTCGAAGGTTTCAGCAGCGGCGCGAGCGCCATGGCGGCGTCGCGCAAATGTTGCGCCGGTGTCGCCAGCAGGATGATGTCCGCCCGCGCGGCCTCGGCCATGTCGGCGGTGATCTCGATCCCTGCATCGAGGCTGATGCCGGGCAGTTTTGGATTCTGCCGCGCCGCCTTCATCTGCGCGGCGGCGTCGGCATTGCGCGCATAGAGCGTGACCTTGCGGCCGGCGCGGGTGGCGGCGCAGGCGAGCGCGGTGCCATAGGCGCCGGCGCCGATCACCGCGACCGTATTGAAGGATGCCATGTCAGAATCCCGCGCGGGAGTTGGCGAAGCCGGCCGGCGCTTTGGCGGTGGCGTCCAGCAGCCAGCGCGCCCGCGGCGGCGCATCCATCGTGTCGATGAGCCCGAGCGCCATGCGCTCGGCGCCGGCCCAGGCGATCATGGCGCCGTTGTCGGTGCACAGCGCCGGCGGCGGAATGATCAGCGTGGTCTGCGCTTTTGCGGCGACATTCTGCAGGGCGCCGCGAATGGCCTGATTGGCGGCGACGCCGCCGGCGGCGACCAGCGCGCGCGGCGGGCCGAACCGTTCGTGAAACAGCCGCAGGCCGACATTCAGGCGGTCCGCCGTCGATTCCAGAACCGCGGCTTGAAAGCTCGCGCAGAGATCGCTGACATCCTGCGGCTCCAGCGGCATCATGCGGCTGGCCTCGTTGCGCACGGCGGTCTTCAGTCCCGACAGGGAGAAGTTCGCATCGGGACGGCCGAGCATCGGCCGCGGAAAGGCGAAGCGTCTGGCGTCGCCGTCGGCGGCCGCGCGCTCGACCTCCGGTCCGCCCGGATAGGGCAGCGACAGCATCTTGGCGACCTTGTCGAACGCTTCGCCCATCGCGTCGTCGACGGTGGTGCCGAGCCGGACATATTCGCCGACGCCGACGACCGCCACGATCTGGGTATGGCCGCCGGAGGCAAGGAACAGGCAATAGGGAAACGCGAGCGCGCAGGTCAGCCGCGGCGTCAGCGCGTGGGCTTCGAGATGGTTGACCGCGATCAACGGCGTATCGTGCACCATCGCAATCGCCTTGGCGGTGGTGAGGCCGACGATCACGCCGCCGATCAGGCCGGGGCCCGCGGCCGCCGCCACCGCCGACAATTGCGCAAAGCCGACATTGGGCTCCTTCATCGCCTGGTCGATGATGCCGTCGAGCAGATCGACATGGGCGCGCGCCGCGATCTCCGGCACCACGCCGCCGAAGCGGGCGTGTTCCACGGTCTGCGAGCGCACGATATTCGAGAGGATCCGGCCGCTGCCGTCGTGCTGACGCTCGACCACCGCGGCTGCGGTTTCATCGCAGGTGGTCTCGATCCCCAGCACCAGCATCGGCTTGTCTTTATCCAATTTGATCCCTTGCGCTTTCGCAAAAAACAACGCTTCCGTAACCGCGTAGCATCACGGGGGCGCAAGGTGCAATCGCCCG
Source organism: Bradyrhizobium sp. (assembly GCF_036735945.1). Taxonomy (GTDB): domain Bacteria; phylum Pseudomonadota; class Alphaproteobacteria; order Rhizobiales; family Xanthobacteraceae; genus Bradyrhizobium. The sequence continues at coordinate 5,978 of NZ_DAINNI010000136.1, forward strand.
GACATGGGTTTGGCGGAGATCTAAAAATATGGCCGTCCTCGTCACGCGACCGAGCCCGGACGATGATAGGACCGCAGGCGCCCTGCGCGCGCGGGGCTTTGAAGCGCTGCGCGCGCCGATGCTGCGGTTCGAAGCCGTTCCGTTTCAGGACGACGTGGAGGCAAATTATGGCGCCGTCATCGTTACCAGCGCCAATGCGCTGCGCGCCGTCGCGCCGCAAATCGGGAACAGTCGGCTTTTCAAGCTGCCGCTGTTTGCGGTCGGCGAGAGTACCGCGGCCGCGGCGCGCGAGGCCGGGTTCGGCGACGTGATCGCGGCGAAGGGCGATGCCGGCTCGCTGCGCGATCTCGTCGTCGCCAGCGCGAAATCGAAGCAACTGAAGAAGGCGAGCCCGCTACTCTACCTTGCAGGCGCCGATCTCTCTCGCGACCTCGCCGGCGAACTCGGCGAAAAGGGATTTACGGTCGTGACTGCCACCACCTACCGGATGATGCCGGTGCCGAGCCTGCCACGGGGGATATGTGACGCTTTCATGGCTGATGGGATCGAGGCCGTGCTGCATTACTCGCGGCGCAGCGCGCGGGCCTTCCTGGAAGCGGCGCGTGCCGGCGGCGTCGAAATCTCGGCGCTGGCGCTGCCGCAGTGCTGCATCTCGCCTGCAGTGGCCGCGGTGCTGCGTGACGCAGGCGCGACCCAGGTTACAGCGGCGGCTTCGCCGGATGAAAATGCCCTGTTCGAGGCGCTGGAGCGGGCCTTACAGCCCCGATTCCGCGCTAATCTCTAAGTCTGGGCCGGCCTTCATCGGAAAACCGGTGCCGCCACGGCTACTTCATGCTCTAACTCGTCCCGATTCTGCTAAGTTCCGGCATCTAACTGTTCAGGGGAACCGCTGCGATGGTCGATAACAGGCCCGAAGACACTGGACCGCTGCCCGATTCCGGCCGGCCGAAGCGCGAGCCGCCGACGATCGATCTCGAGGCGGTATCGAGCGAGACCAGGGCCGCAGGAGAGACGTCATCCGACCCGGCCGCGGAGCCCGAGCCCAAGGTTGCGGCTAACGAGACCTCCCCGGAAATCGCCGAGGCGCCGGTGGAGGAAACCCCGCGTGCCGCGGAGCCGCCGTCGCGGCCGGTCTCACCCTGGGTCGTTGCGCCGGTCTCCGGCGCTGTCGCGGCGGCGCTGGTAATCGGCGTCGGCTGGATGCTGGGCTGGCCCGCGATCCAGCCGGTCAGCGTGCCGCCGGCCGCGCAGCAGAATGCCGCCGCGATCGACGGCCTGACCGCGCGGGTTGCCGGCCTCGAGGCGAAGGCCGGCAAGCTGGTTGCCGATCCCCGTACCGAGGCCCTGGAAAAATCGGTCGCTACGTTGCGCGCTGAACTTGCCGCTACGCGCGCGCAGGGCGAGAAGCTCGCATCCGCCCTTAATGATGTGAAGTCGGCGCCGCGCGCCGACGGCGCGGTGTCGCCGGATCTCACCGCGTTCGCCGAACGCATGGCGAAAATCGAAAACCAGATGCGCGCGCAGGGCGCCGAGATCGCGCAACAGGGCAGCAAGATTGCCAATGCCCAAAGCGCCGATGCGAAGGCCGCCAACGACATGCCGTGGCGCCGCGTGCTGGCGGCGGTGCTGCTCGATGTGCTGGTGCGCGTCGGCGATCCCTATCCCGCCGCGCTTGCGACGGCGAAATCGCTGGCGCCGTCGCCGGACGCGCTGAAGCCGCTTGATCCGTTTGCGGAAAAGGGCGTGCCGAACGCCAACAGGCTCTCAAGCGAACTTTTGGCCCTGGTGCCGAAGTTGACGCCGGCCCAGCAGGCCGCGGCCACGACCGGCACCGGCATCGTCGATCGTCTGCAGGCGGGCGCGGCCAAGCTGGTGAAGATCGAGCGCACCGACACCGCCGGCACCGACCGCGGCGCGGTGGTGGCGCGGATCACGGCGGCGGCGCTGCGCAACGATTTCAACGAGGCGCGGCGTGAATTGAAGACGCTGTCGCCGGAAGATCGCGCGGCGGCGCAAGGCTGGCTCGATCGCGCCGACGCGCGCGACGCAGCCCTCGCCGCCTCCCGCCAATTTGCCACCGAGGCGATGGCCGTGCTCGCCAAGCCGTCGGAATAAGGCTCTTGTAGAGTTCAGGTATTGTCGATGATCCGGATCATTCTGTTTCTGTTGTTGATCGCGTTGGGCGCGGCCGGCGCCGCCTGGATTGCCGAACAGACCGGCGACGTCGCGCTGTCATGGGGCGGCTATCGCGTGCAGACCACGCTGCCGGTGTTCGTGCTGGCGCTCGGCATCGTCGTCGTCGCGGCGATGATGGCGTGGGCGATCCTGCGCGGGCTGTGGCGCACGCCGGCGCGCATCCGCCGCAACCGGCGCGAACGCCGGCAGGCCCGCGGGCGTCACGCCATCACGCAAGGGCTGCTCGCGATCGGCCATGGCGATTCCTCCACCGCCCGCATGCACGCGGACGCGGCGCGCAGGCTTGCTGCCCACGATCCGCTGTCGCTGCTGCTGCACGCGCAATCGGCGCAGCTCGAGGGCGACCGCGAGGGCGCGCAGCGCGCTTTCCGCGCCATGGCCGAGCGCGAGGATACGCGGCTGCTCGGCTTGCGCGGGCTCTTCATCGAGGCGCAGCGCGCCGACGATCCCGTCGCCGCCGTGATGGTCGCCGAGGAAGCGCTCAAACTGTCGCCGTCCTCGTCATGGGCCTCGCATGCGGTGCTCGGCTTCTGCTGCGCCAAGGGCGACTGGGCCGGTGCGCTGAAGATCCTCGACAACAACCAGTCGGCCGGGCTGATCGACAAGGCGACCTATCGAAGGCAGCGCGGCGTGCTGCTGACGGCGCGTGCGCTGGAATTCGAAAAGATCGACCGCGACCTGTCGCGCGACAGCGTGATGGAGGCGGTCAAGCTGGCCCCGACGCTGGTGCCGGCGGCGGTGCTTGCGAGCAAGTTCGAAAGCGAGGCGCACCAGGTGCGGCGTTCGATGCGTCTCGTCGAGACGGCCTGGCTGGCGCAGCCGCATCCTGATCTCGCGGATGCCTACGCCCATGTGAAGCTCGGCGATGCCGCGCGGCAGCGGCTGGTGCGCGTCGAGACGCTGGCGGCGAAAACGCCCGGTCATATCGAGGGCGCCCTGGCGGTCGCGCGCGCCGCGATCGACGCCTCCGAATTTGCCAGGGCGCGCGCGGCGCTGGAACCGTTCATTGCCGCGCCGACGCAGCGCGTCGCGCTCTTGATGGCCGAACTCGAACGCACCGAGCACGGCGACAGCGGCCGGGCCCGCGCCTGGACCTTGCGCGCGGTGCGCGCGGCGCACGATCCGGCCTGGACCGCGGATGGCTATGTCAGCGACCGCTGGCGACCGGTCTCACCCGTCACCGGACGGCTCGATGCGTTCCAGTGGCAGACGCCGGTCGCGGCGCTGCCGTCCGACAAGGGCGGCACGATCGAATCGTCGCCATTCGAGGAAGCCATGCTGGCGACCCCGCGCCGCGCCGTGGTGATCGCGCCGCCGGAGCAGGTCGCCGAGCCGCCGTCCGAACCGGCCGCTGCGCCGGAAGTTTCTGCCGCCCCGGTTGCGCCCGCACCCTCGGCCGAGCAGGACAATACGCCGCCGGCGGCCACCGCCGCCGAGCCGGTTACGGTCGAGGCCGGCGCTACCGCGCCGGTCGCTGAACCGGCCTCGCCTCCGCCAAAGCCGGTTGAACCGGCCCCGCCGCAGCCGGCGCCCCTGTTCCGCTCGCGCAAGGACATCCCGAAAGCCGTACCGGCGCCGATTCCGGCCGTGATCCCGCTCGTCCGCGCGCCCGACGACCCCGGCGTCGACGAGGACGGCCCGCCGGACGAATTCGCGGAACAAATCGGCCCGCCCAAGGCCCAGGCTGGCGGCTGGAAGGGATTTTTGTCACGCTGGGGCGGCAACTAGCCGTTCAGCTTCTTGATTTGACGCGTTTTCTTGACGCGAACCGGCATCCATCCCCGGATCAAGTCCGGGGACATGCTTCGCTTGAAAACGCTTTGGCGTAGCCTTTTTCTTGCCAATCGGGCCTCTGCCCGATATCAGGTGCGGGCGTTCGCGGCTTAACCCCCGAACGCCGCTTCGGTCCGCCGCAATAGCTCAGTTGGTAGAGCACGTCATTCGTAATGACGGGGTCACAGGTTCGAGTCCTGTTTGCGGCACCAGCTCCTTCCAATCCATCGCTGAGATCAAAGCCGGCACAAGCAAATTACTGCATCCTCGACCGACGCCCTGTGTCGAGGTGGTACCGCAAATAAGCTCGCGCAGGGTGAGCGAGCTCACACGCGCTTTTGGCGGCAGTCGCTAAAGTAACCCGCCGCGCGCTGGGTGCTATGATCGCGCCGCTGAAGGTCGCGCTTCATCCGATCTGCGGGAGATGCCCATGAAGATTTTCATCAGCTATCGCCGCGCTGATTCTGCTCCATACAGCGGACGCTTACGCGATGCCCTGATCGCACACTTTCAGGCTGGTAGCGTGTTCTTCGACGTAACCTCGATCGACGTGGGTGCGACATTCACTAGTGCCATCGCCGAGGCCATGGCACTGTCCGATGTCGTCGTTGTCGTGATTGGTCCGAAATGGTTGACCGCCGGTTCACCCGATGGCGCTTGCAGGCTCGACGACTCGCATGATGTTGTCCGCAATGAGATCCGGGCCGCGCTCGACCGAGAACGCGAGATCGTTCCTGTACTCGTGGGCGGAGCGACCATGCCGCATTCCGAGGCGGTGCCCGCTGAAATCAAGCCAGCCGTCATGCGGAACGCGTTGCGGCTCTCTGACGAACAATGGGAAGATGATGTAAAGCGGCTTGTCTCTGCAATCGAGCGCTCAGTCGCCCGTCGCCGCAGCGTGTGGACTCCAGAGCTAAGCCAAGCCGTGGACGCGATACAACGCAAGAACTATGCGGCGGCAGTCGACCTCCTGTCGCGAACGCTGCCCGATCATCGGACTGCCGAAGGATACTACCACCGTGGACTTGCCTACGACTTTCAGGCCAACTTCCGCCAAGCCATTGCTGATTACGATGAAGCCATCAGCCTTGCGCCCGAGTGGGCGACGGCGCATCGCCAACGTGGCAACGCGCTTTACAGTTCGGGCGACTATGATGGTGCGTTGACAAGCTACAATCGCGCCATCACGATCGAACCTCGGGAGCCGCTCGCGTACCTCAATCGCGCGGAGCTCCATCTCAAACTCGGCAACGCCGGCGATGCGATTGCCGATCTTCAGAAAGTCGTCGATCTCCGGGCCGACGCCGGGCTCGAGCAGCTCGCCAAGGCAAGACTCCAGGAGGTCCGCGCTCGCTGGCTGGCCGAGCGCGGCTGATGTGCATTCCAAGAGGATTTGCCGAATTGCTCCGAGACCGCCGGTCGGTTGGTAGCTATCGCGTTGAGTTGAGTACAGCCAGCACCAGCCGGGATCGGCTGGCGGCAATTGCGTATCGCGCATCTGAAACACCTCGTCCGCGGCGTCATCGCCCAGCCGCTTCGAGCGTCCTTTTAGGCGTGCGCTTCAATTCCAGCGCGCAATCTCTTCCAAAGGAGCTCGTAACCAAATTGGTTGCCATGCATCTCATCCGACCACAGCCTCTGGTCAGGACCATTGAGGATGTCGCGTGTACCTATCGTCTCACGCAAGTTTATGAAGTGGATTTTATCATTTGAGTTGTTCGCGAGGGAGATCAGCTCGTTCGAGAATATGTCGATCATCTGATTGACGATGCGGCGCATCAAGCCGACGCCCGGTATGTTTCGGTACTTCCTCAAGGGGAAGCCAATGAACGGCCCGTTGTCTTGCGGATTTGGATAATCGTACGAATGTACCAGTACGATCTTGCCCATACGAATGAGTTCGGCCGACTTGTCTCGATAGTCGGTCATGACCTGGCCAAGAACCACATCAAATTCATCGTGATTGATGTAGTCGTCTTCACTCCTCTCGGGGTCATAGGGGTAAACGCACTGAACGATCTGGCCGATCAGGTCGTTTCCACCTGCGCTCAGCAGAATGGTCTTGGGCGGTCGAGCTGTATTGCTCTCGTCGGCGACAGCGTGGATCAGTCCCATGAGCGAGCCATCCGAGTAGTGCTTGGGCGGCTCGCTGTCCTGATCGATCATGTCGCTCCAGGTGTCGCCGGCTTTTGCCAGACTCAGTACCGCAAAATCCTTCCCCGCCCAGTCGAGCAGATCCGGATACAGCGGGTGCTCAAACCAGGAATCCCCCTCGGCAACCATAACTGGTCCGGCATAGGCCGCGTCAGCCTTCAGCTCAAGGTATCGCCGTCGTTTCCTCGGCCTTTTCCAGTCATAGAGACCATCGACGACCACGAGGTCCGAGATTGAGGTCAGCTCGGCGTCCGTTGGCGCGCCTTTCCGAACGAAGTAGAAACTTCCAGTTCGATCAATTCGAAGCTCTACCAGCTCCGATAATACCGCCTCCGTACTTCGTGCTCCGGCATCGGAAGCTGCTTCCGGGCGGGTTTCGTCAATGATGGAGCGAATACGGTCCTCTAGCCCGTCTTATTCATGATTGCCGGGCGGGCTGGTGGAACATTTCGGGTCG
>NZ_DAINNI010000137.1:0-12226 GCF_036735945.1 Bradyrhizobium sp.
CGCGCCTATCCAGTTGGCGCCAAAGAGTCAAAATCACGGTGATGAACCACTAGCTCTACATGAAGATAGCGACCTTCAACATCAATAATGTGAACCGCCGCCTGCCGAACCTGTTGCGCTGGTTGCGCGCCGCCAGGCCCGACGTCGTGGCCTTGCAGGAACTGAAATCGGCCGATGCCGAATTCCCCATCAAGGCAATCGAGAAGGCCGGCTATGGCGCGGTGTGGCGCGGACAGAAGACCTGGAACGGCGTCGCCATTCTCGCGCGCGGCACCGAGCCGGTCCTGACGCGGACGGCCCTGCCCGGCGATCGCAATGACGACGAGGCCCGCTACATCGAGGCCGCCGTCAACGGCATCCTCGTGACCAGCATCTATCTGCCGAACGGCAACCCGCAGCCGGGTCCGAAATTCGATTACAAGCTCGACTGGTTCAAGCGGCTGCGTTCGCATGCCGGCAAATTACTCAAGCAGGATATTCCCGTGGTGCTGGCCGGTGACTACAACGTCGCGCCGACGGCATCGGATATCTATCCGACGAAGTCGTGGGACAAGGACGCGTTGATCCAGCCGAAAAGCCGCGCCGCGTTCAAGGCGCTGGTGGACCAGGGCTGGACCGACGCGATCCGCACGCTGCATCGGTCGAAACCGATGTTCACGTTCTGGGACTACAAGCGAAACCGCTGGCCGCGCGACGCCGGATTGCGGCTCGATCATCTGCTGCTGAGCCCGGCGATCGCACCGCGCCTGGTCAAGGCCGGCGTCGATCGCAAGATCCGCGGCGAGGAAGGCGCCAGCGATCATGCGCCGGCCTGGATCGTGCTGAGGTAGCTTCCCGCGCAGCCGCTACCAGCCGAATTTCCGGCGCAGCATCACGCCGAGAATGTTGGAATAGTCGTCCGTCCACACCGCACTTGCGGGATCCGCCTGCAGCGGCGTCCATTTTTCGGCGACGCTTCCGAGATCGCCTGATGTGCGCGCCATGGCGACGACCCGGGCGTTGGATGCGAACGTCTTCATGAAGTCGCCGGCGCGATCATCCTCGCGAAGGAAGCTGATCATTCCCTGGGAACCGGCGACGTTGGAGACCACGGAAGCGAGATCGAGGTGGCGATTGGAAATATGCGCGACGATCACGCCGCGTGGCGTGAGTTTCGCGAGATATCCCGCCAGCGCTTCGCGCGTCAAAAGATGCACCGGGATGCTGTCGGAAGAGAAGGCATCCAGAACGATCAGGTCATACTGGCCGGGCGAGGCCTCCAGCGTCAGCCGTGCGTCGCCGGCCACCACCGGTGCATCGGCTGCGCAGCTCGACAGGAACGTAAAGAGACGCGGATCCCGGGCGATGCGGATCACTTCGGGATCGATCTCGAAGAACGTCCAGTTCTCGGCGGCCTTGCGATGGCAGGCCAGCGAGCCCGTACCGAGCCCGACTACCGCGACGCGCCGGAGAGCACCATGGGCCGCGCGGGCGGCACCGATCGCGTCGGCCAACGGACCTTCCGGGTAATAATAAGTCAGCGGCCCCGGCGGTCCCGAGACCGGCGTACCGTCGTCGTTGCGCAGGCGCTGCGCGCCATGGATCGTGGTGCCGTGATAGAGCAGACGAGCCCTGCCCTCGGAAACTTCGGCCACCCTGTGCACACCGAAGAAACTGCGGACCGTCTCGATCGGCGCTATTCCCGGACGCCAGAGACCGGTGATGACAAAGCTCAGGACCACGAGCGCGAAGAAGCGCGCCAGATGCTGCCGCTGAAACAGCATCGCAGCCGCCAGCAGCGCGAGCACGAGATGGAACGGCAGTTCCAGGGGCGCGGGTAGCGACAGCCGGGCGACGGACCAGACCAGTGCGAGAATCGCGCTCGGCAGAAGCCACGGCGAAAGTTCAGTCACGGTCTTGCGGACACCTCCGGCGAAGAATCCCGGCATGCACAGCACGGCGAGCGCGACGAGGATCGGATATTCGTAATTGCCGTTGAATATCTGCGGCGCCAGCAGGCCCGCGAACGCGCCGCCGATTACGCCACCGAACGAAGTGCAGAGATAGAACTCGGTCAGCCGTTGCGGGCTCGGACGGCGCCGATAGAGTTCGCCATGGCACATCAGCGTCAACAGCACGAACGCGGCGAGGTTGAGGGCGATCATCGTCACCCAGAACACCTTGTCGCCGCCGATCAGGCTCACCGCGAGCGGCGCCACGGCGAAAGGAACTAACCGGACCACATCGGCATGGGCGATCCACGGCCTGTCGCGAAACACGGCAACGAAAGTGAGCAAATAGATCGCGAGCGGAAGCACCCACAGGAACGGCGCGGCAGCGATATCGGTGGTCAGATACGCCGTAACAGCGATAACGAGACCGGACGGCACCGCTGCAAGCGCGATCCAGCGCACGCGTTCCATGGCGCTTGCACGAACCTCGTCCGGCGGCGGAGCCTGCGCGACCACCGGTGCTGCGCCCGAGGTGAGCAGGCTGGCGACGGCCAGCAGCACCGCAAACAGCCCAAATCCGAGCGACCAGATCGCGGTTTGCGTCTTCAGCGTCAGGAACGGTTCGACGACGACGGGATAGGCGAACAGGGCGGCAAACGAACCGAGATTGGACGCGGCGTAGAGCACATAAGGATTGGCCGCCTGCCGGTGTCCACTCGCGGCAAACCAGCTTTGCAGCAGCGGCGCGGTGGCCGACAGCACAAAGAATGGCAGGCCGATCGAGATCGCAAACAATCCGAACAGCCACAGCGCCGTCCCATCCTGAGGCGGCGCAGACCATCCCGGTGCGACCGCGATCGGCAATGCCATGGCCGCCAATCCGACCAGCGCCAGATGGAGCATCGCGCCCCAACGAGACCGCAGCAGGTGGTTCAGCACGTGGGCGTAGGCATAGCCTGCCAGCAAGACCGTTTGGAAGAACACCATGGCGACCGACCATACCGCCGGCGCGCCGCCAAGTTTCGGCAGCACCATCCTTGCGAACATCGGCTGGATCGAGAACAGCAACAGGGCCGAGACGAACAGCGTCAGCCCGTAGAGCAATGGCAAATGCCGGATATCTGCCGCCTGCCGATCGAGGCCAGGCGATATCCGGTCTGAGGCTTGGAAGAGCGACATCGAATCCCCGGCGCGTCAATGCCGGCACGGTATCGAGCCGCCCCTAAACAAGGCTTAACCGGTAGCTGGGCACGGCGAACGTCATGGTAAACGTCGCCCTGATCAGACCGGTTGTGGATCAGCCCTTTCTTGTATGTCCCCAGGCCGCGTCCCAGTCCTCGCCGGCGGCGTCGATGACACGGCCGTCGGCCTCGAAGAACTTGTTCGGCACCTGGAAGATCGCGAGCATAAGTCCGCCTTGCGGGCACCAGGCGACGTGACGGCTGCCTTCTTCACGCCAGATGAATTCGCCGGCCTTGCATTCGATGCCCTGCGCCGGGCCTTCCTTGTCGACGAGCGAGCCTTCGAGCACATAGGTCTGTTCGATGTTGACGTGCTCATGGTCGGGCAGCACCGCACCCGGCGCGAACCGCATCAGCGCGGTCATCAGCCCGGTCTTGCGATCGAACAGCAGCGTCTTGGCTTCGCAACCGGGGAACCGCGTCTTCTGCCATTCCATGCTGGTTGGGCGAACCAGATGGGAATGCGTCTCTGCGGTCTGAGCCTTCGGCGTCACGGCGTCCATAACGATCCTCCGTTTTGATTATTTTGACGCGATCCTAGCAGCTTTGCGCTCGGCCACCAGCCGGCAGGTGTGCGCTGCGGGACGCTGCTTGCTCGCACCTGCCGCCGGTTATAGCATCGCCGTCCCAGCCGCTTTGGCGGAGCACGGTTGAAAATGGCAGCACTGCAACATTCGCTCATCTGCAAAGGATGCTGGGAGCAGTTGCATGTGCCGGTGGTGCTTCGCGGCGTCGCCTCGGCGCCTTACCGCGCCTTCGGCATCCGTCCGAGCCGGATGAATCCCAATACCTGCACCATCTGCGAACTGATGTTCACCAAGGTGATGCGGGCGCGCAAGATCGCCATCGACGCCACCATCATGTTCGCCGATCTGCGCGGCTACACCAGCCTGTCGCAGTCGCAATCGGCCGATGCGGTGTCCGGACTGCTCGACGCATTCTACGACGAATGCGCCGACGCGATCTGGCACCACGACGGGCTCCTCAACAAGACCATCGGCGACGCCGTCATGGCGGTCTTCAATTTTCCCTTGCGGCGGGAGGAGCACGTCAGAAACGCCGTGCTCGCTGCGCGCGAGATTCAGAAGAACTGGCGTGAGATGCGCACGAGCCTTGCCAATATGCACGGACTCTGCGCTGACCAGTTGGGGATCGGCATCGGCATCCATACCGGCGAACTCAGTTTTGGCGAGTTCGGCCACTCTCACCGCGACCTGACGGCGATCGGCACCGTCGTCAACACCGCCTCGCGCGCGCAGTCGGTCGCCGAGGCCGGCCAGATCCTGGTGACGAAGGCCGTGTTCGATCGCGCCCAGCCGGATTTGGAGGACAGCCGTTCGACGGCGTTCCAGCTCAAGGGGTTTGATGCGCCGGTGGAACTTTACGCGGCCTGATACCGGGACCGGCCATCGATATCCGGACTCGTAACCTGGGCCTGCTGCCACCATGATGTCGGCATCGGGAATCGCGAAAGACGTCAGGTTGGGCTTCCTTTTCGTCCTCACTGTCGGGCTGATCGCCGGCACGATCTCAGGGATCGTGGGCACCGGCTCGTCGATCATGCTGATGCCGGTATTGATCTATCAATACGGGCCGAAGGAAGCCGTGCCGATCATGGCGGTCGCGGCTGTGATGGCGAACCTGTCGCGCATTCTCGCCTGGTGGCGCGAGGTCGACTGGCGCGCCTGCCTCGCCTATTCGGCGACGGGTATTCCAGCCGCCGCGCTCGGCGCGCGGACCCTGCTCGCCCTGCCCTCACATGCCGTCGACATCGCAATCGGCCTGTTTCTCATCGCGATGGTGCCGGTCCGGCATTGGCTGGCCAAGCATCAGCTTAAAGCGCAACTCTGGCACCTGGCGGTCGGTGGCGCGGCGATCGGCTATCTCACCGGCATCGTGGTCTCGACGGGTCCGCTCAGCGTGCCGTTGTTTCTGTTTTACGGGCTGACCAAGGGCGCCTTCCTCGCCACCGAGGCCGCAAGCTCGCTCGGGCTCTATTTGAGCAAGTCGGTCGTCTTCGAGCGCTTCGGCGCGCTGACGCCTGATGTCGCGCTGAAGGGCCTGATCGCGGGTTCTTCCCTGATGTTTGGCGCCTTCATCGCCAAGGGATTCGTGCTGCGCCTCAAGCCCGACGTGTTCCGGCTGCTGATGGACGGCATCATGCTGGCCGCAGGCCTCAGCCTGCTCTGGACCGCATTTTCGTAAGGTCCGGATATTTTGGTAAGTCAGATAGTCGAACCGCTGATCATTGCCGGCTTTCCCGTCGCTGGCCGCGGATGCTCAAATTTGCTCGACGGCCTGACGACCACCGCGTTTACCGGATATGACGACGTCGATCGGTGGCGCCGGGCAGGTTGCGCAGCCCGATTCTCGGCTGGGGAGTACGTGTCTTGAGCATGGTGGCAGAAGCGGCTGACGTCTCCTATCCCGGCGACCGGCGGTCGGGGCGTACCGAAGCCCGGCAAGACACCCTGAAATTCGCGGAAGCCGCCCTGGCCGACAGCAAGCGCGAGGGCCTGCTGCTCGCTGTCCGCGCCCGCTGGGTCGCACTGGCGGTCACCGCAGCGACCCTGCCGATCATGAACCCGAACCGGGACGTGATCTATTATGTTCTGATGCTGGGTTTCTTCGCGCTGATCGGTTGGGCGCAGCTCAAGGTCGGCAAGGTCGGCCGTTCGCCGCTCGAGGTCTTCCTGATCATCTGCGATCTGGCGCTGTTGACCTTCCTCACCATCGTTCCCAATCCATGGAGCAACTTCAACTGGCCGATCGGAATGCAATTCCGGTTCGACAGCTTCATCTATTTCTTCATCTTCCTTGCCACCGCCACGCTCGCCTATTCGTGGCGAACCGTCGTCGCCATGGGCGGATGGACCGCAGCTCTCTGGGCCATGGCCGTCGGCTGGGCCTATCTGCAGCCGGAAAGCCACGCCGCGCTGTCCGCGCGCGTCAAGGATGCCATCGGCGCGGACATTCGCATGTTCGAGATTCTCGATCCCTCGTCGATCGGTTTCGGCGCCCGCTTCCAGCAGGTCATCGTGTTCGCCATCGTGGCGGCAATCCTGGCGCTGGCGGTGCGGCGCTCGAACGCGCTGCTGATCAGCCACGCCGGACTCGAGCGCGAGCGCGCCAATCTGGCGCGCTATTTCTCGCCCAACGTCGTCGACGAATTGTCGGGGAATGACGAGCCGCTCACGCGGGTTCGCACGCAGGACGTCGCGGTGCTGTTCGCCGACATTGTCGGCTTCACCGCCTACAGCGATGGCCGCGATCCGAAACAGGTGATCGAGACGCTGCGGCAGTTCCATGAGCGAATGGAACGTGAAGTGTTCCGCCACGGCGGAACACTCGACAAGTATCTCGGCGACGGCCTGATGGCGACGTTCGGCACGCCGTTCGCCGGCGATTCCGACGCGCTGAATGCCTTGCGTTGCGCGCGGGGCATGATCGCCTCGATCGCCGCGCTGAACGAGGAACGGAATACGCGCAGTGAGCCGCCGATCCAGGTCAGCGTCGGACTGCACTACGGGCAGGTCGTGCTGGGCGACATCGGCCTCAACCGGCTCGAATTCGCCGTGATCGGTACCACCGTGAACGCGGCAAGCCGGCTCGAGGCACTGACCCGCGAATTCGGATGCGCCATCGTCGTCAGCGACGCGCTGGTGCAGCAGGCCCGCACCGAAGCGAACCATTCGAGCGCAGACTTCGCGCCACTCGTCGAGCAGCCGGCGCAGGCCATTCGCGGACTCGAACAGCCGGTCGGCATCTGGACGTGTGCGGGCGACGTTGCCTAATGCGCTTGCTGCGGCCAGGGCGGAGCAATCGTGACCACTAACGGGATTAGTGGCCAGACCGCCGCTACCCTCTAGAGCGCCAGGTAGCGGGATCACCTTTACAACCATATTGCTCTATTATTAGCGTGCGTCGCGCGAACGACTCGACCTTACGGTGCGCAGTTAACGAATTAATCGCAAAAATGGAATATTAACTTGCCGCAAGCCTCGTCGTTTAGCTATTATGGCGAGAGGTGCGCTGAGGCGGTTCTGAGCGATGTTCGCGATGTCTACGAAAATGGCTCACCCCGCCTCAAGGCTCGGACACTCTCTAGGCTGAAAATCCTGGCTGGACTCCCGAGGACTCAGTGGCACGAGGGCTATTTCAAGAAACTCACGGGCCCTTGTGAAGGGTTGTGGGAGATTCGATTTGAGGCCGACAATGTTCAACAACGACCACTTGGATTTCATGTCACCGAAACGGAGTTCGTGATCCTTTATTGGGCACGAGAAAAAGGCGGGAAGTTCGTCCCCAAGACGGCATGCGAAATCGCGCTGAAACGAAAAGCAGCGCTATTGAAAAACGGGAATCTCAAACATGCCTTATGGCTCGCGCTGGAGTGAACAATTTGTTCGGCAGCTTTCAGACAAGGAAGTTAGGAGCGAGTTCGCGGCTGACCAAATGCGGGCTCGGATCGCGCTACTGATCCGATCGCTACGAGAACAGCCTGATCGAAATTGGACCCAAGCCGAACTTGGCGAAAAAGCGGGAAAACCACAGAATGTGATTTCTCGCTTCGAGGATCCCAACTATGGCAAGATGTCCCTTCAATCGCTGTTTGATATTGCGGCCGCCTTCGATCTTCCAGTCTGGATTGACCTGCCGGAGTGGGAAGATTGGCTCAGACTGATAGACAATGTTCCGAGTTCAACGACGCGACGGTCAAGTTTTGATTTAGACAGACTTGCTGGCTGCAGCTTCAACTCATCTGCTGACGGATCCATTGCAGCGTCCGGAGCTGCAGCTTCAGCTGCAGCAGAATCAATTCGGAACATGGTGCTTGGCCCGCCACAACTGCCCCAAATACTGAGCGCACCTGTAAACGCAAACGCTCTATCGACCTCCAATGAGGAGCCTCATGAGAAGATCGATAGTGCGATGGGTAACGCCGTCGTCGCGAGAAGTGTAGCAGCATGAGAATCCAAAGCACTGAGGGGCAGGTCTGGTGGATCGCGCTGCCCGACGAAATTCGACCTGTCCGCGGTATTGACGGCTCGCAGATCAGCTCGGGCCTTCAGTCGATTTTTAACTTCTCTTCACCGCCGAACGAGATCAAGGGAGGCGTAGAATTTTACAACGGCCGCCTAGCCAATGGCGATCACGATATCCTCATAACGAAATTGGCTATTTTCAATGACGGGATCAACATTCAGGTCCCTACCGACACGGAGGATGCTGAGAAGATTCTTCAGAGGACGTTGATCTTTGCGTTCGAGATGGGGGTTCGTCGTCCAATTAGTGAGGTGTTGCATTTCTATCAAAGCGTAATAGTTGCTGATTTTGAGACTTCACTCGAGAGCATTCTTCCTAGCGCTCTCCTAAAGAAGATCTCAAAGGCGCTGCCGATAGACGGCGAGTCTCACTTCCTCAATATCGGAACGAACTTCGACACAACCGCGATTCACGATGCGCGATGGCGCGGAGTTAACCCAACCCTCTTTAGGATCGATAGGCGCGCGTCCATGCCTTTGCCTTATGATCTCAATCGCTATTTTTGTCTCGCGAATATGAAAACGCCAGATCACATCGAAGTCTTGAGTGACTTCGAAAAATTTGCATCTACAGTGCGCCGGTAACTAATCGCGGTTGATCGAGCCCGAACGAACAAGAGTCATGCGCGGTTAACGAATGCAAACATCCGTGCCTCGGCGGTCGATCCTGTATGATCGACGCTTCGAGTTCATCCCCGTGCTATGATACCACGTCGGTTCGATTCAGGCGGCAACTCACCCCTTATGGCCAAATCCACCCTCTCCTTTGTCTGCCAGAACTGCGGCGCGGCCTATAACCGCTGGCAGGGCAAGTGCGATTCCTGCGGCGAGTGGAACACGCTGGCCGAGGAGGACACGACCGGCAGCGTGCCGGTGTCGATCCGCTCAAAACGCCGGGGGCGGACGTTTGCGCTGGAATCGCTGACGGGAAAAAGCAACGACGCGCCGCGGCTGTCGTCCGGAATGGCCGAACTTGATCGCGTCACCGGCGGCGGTTTCGTCCGCGGCTCGGTGCTGCTGGTCGGCGGCGATCCCGGCATCGGCAAGTCGACGCTGCTGACGCAGGCGACCAGCCTCTTGGCCCGCGCCGGGCATCGCGCGGTCTATATTTCGGGCGAAGAGGCGGTGGCGCAGGTGCGGCTGCGCGCCGAGCGGCTCGGACTGGCGGATGCGCCGGTGCAGCTCGCTTCCGAGACGTCGGTCGAGGACATCGTCACGACCCTGTCGGAGGGCGCGGTGCCGCGCCTGATCGTGATCGATTCGATCCAGACCATGTGGACCGACACGGTGGAGTCGGCGCCGGGAACGGTGACGCAGGTCCGGGCCTCGGCGCAGGCGCTGATTCGGTTCGCCAAGAAATCCGGAGCCGCGATCATTCTGGTCGGACACGTGACCAAGGACGGCCAGATCGCGGGCCCGCGCGTGGTCGAGCACATGGTCGATGCGGTGCTGTCGTTCGAAGGCGAAGGCTCGCAGCAGTTCCGCATCCTGCGCGCGGTCAAGAACCGCTTCGGCCCGACCGACGAGATCGGGGTGTTCGAGATGACGGGCCTTGGCCTGCGCGAGGTCTCCAATCCCTCTGAACTGTTCCTTTCCGAGCGCGACCTCGGCAGCCCGGGCACCGCGGTTTTTGCCGGCATCGAGGGCACCCGCCCGGTGCTGGTGGAATTGCAGGCCCTGGTGGCGCCGACCACGCTCGGCACCCCGCGGCGGGCCGTGGTCGGCTGGGACCCGAGCCGCCTGTCGATGGTGCTGGCGGTGCTGGAGGCCCATTGCGGGGTCAAACTGTCCGGCTACGACGTCTACCTGAACGTGGCCGGCGGCCTGCGGATCAACGAGCCGGCGGCGGACCTCGCGGCGTCCGCCGCCCTGGTGTCGTCCCTGGTAAACGCGCCGTTACCAACGGATGCGGTCTATTTCGGCGAGGTTTCGCTCTCGGGCGCGGTTCGGCCGGTGGCGCAGACCTCGGCGCGGCTCAAGGAGGCCGCCAAACTCGGCTTTGGCCGTGCCGTTCTGCCCGAATCGGCCCGTGGCGAGGTCGGCGGCGATGGCGGCCTGACCCTGAACACCATCGGCGGACTGACCACGCTTGTGGCCGAAATCGCCGCGCGCGGCACGCCCAGAGCCAAGGCGGATAACAATCGCGAGGGTTCAGGGGAGAAAAATGCCACACCGGCGCGATTCCGTCGGGAAAACGGCTAAAGCGGCGTGACGCGCCGGGCCCTCGCCGCTATACAACGCGCGCGAAAGGCAGGCGGGATGGCGCGATATCCGGCCTTGCGGGATGCATCGTCTGCCCCTCACTTGGGGTGACGGTAACTCCGCCGATTCGCTGCTTTAAGGACTTACGAGCGGACCTGACCAGCCGATGCCTGTAACGATACTCGATCTCGTCCTGCTCGGAGTAATGCTGATTTCGGGGCTGCTCGCCATGGTGCGCGGCTTCATGCGCGAAATCCTGTCGATCGCGGCCTGGGGCGCGGCGGCGCTGGTCACGCTCTATGCGTTCTCGAAGCTGATGCCGCAGGCCAAGGCCTATTTCGGCAGCGATACGATCGCCGCCGTGGTGGTCGTTGCCGGCAGCTTCATCGGTACCCTGATCGTGGTTTCCGTCATCACGGTGCGGATATCGGACATGATCCTGGATTCCCGGATCGGCGCGCTGGACCGCACGCTCGGCTTCCTGTTCGGCCTCGGCCGCGGCCTCCTGATCGTGGTGGTCGCCTTCCTGTTCTTCAGCTGGCTGGTGCCTGACAAGCAGCGGCCGGACTGGATCACCAACGCGAAGTCCCGAACGGTGCTGGATGGAACCGGGCAATGGTTAATGTCGCTCTTGCCTGACGACCCCGAGAACACCATCTTAAAGAGATTCAAGAAGAATAAACCGGACGACGACCAAACTGACGCCGACCAGGCAACGCCTGCGTCCGGCGATGGCTACAGCAAACCTGCCCGCGACGGCCTTAAAAAGCTGATCGAGAAACCCGCGGGCCGCTAGTTCTGCCAGACACAGAGAAGGCGATGGACGCGATGCAAAACCCTTCCGATCCCGCCGGCCAACTCGATCTAAGCCTTGATTTGAATCTTGGCATCGAGTTGCAGGACGATCTCGAAGGCGACACGCTACGCGAGGAATGCGGCGTGTTCGGCATTTTCGGCCACCCCGAAGCGGCTGCCATCACAGCGCTCGGACTGCACGCCCTCCAGCACCGCGGCCAGGAAGCCGCCGGCATCGTCTCCTTCGACGGCAGCCGCTTCCATTCCGAACGCCGCCTCGGCCTCGTCGGCGACACCTTCTCCCGCCGCGAGGTGATCGAGCGCCTGCCCGGCAGCATGGCGGTCGGCCATGTCCGCTATTCCACCACCGGCGCCACCATCCTGCGCAACGTGCAGCCGCTGTTCGCCGAGCTCAACGCCGGCGGCTTTGCGGTCGGCCATAACGGCAACCTCACCAACGGGCTGACGCTACGCCGCGAGCTGGTCAAGGGCGGCGCGATGATGCAGTCGACCACAGACACCGAGGTCATCCTGCATCTGGTCGCGCAGTCCAAGCGCGGCCGCTTCATCGACCGTTTCATCGAATCGCTGCGCGCGATCGAAGGCGCCTATGCGCTGGTCGCGCTGACCAACAAGAAGCTGATCGGCGCGCGCGATCCGCTCGGCATCCGCCCGCTGGTGCTCGGCGATCTCGACGGCCGTCCGATCCTGACGTCGGAAACCTGTGCGCTCGACATGATCGGCGCCAAATATGTCCGCGACATCGAGCCCGGCGAGATCATCGTGTTCGACGAAACAGGTGCGCACAGCCACAAGCCGTTCCCGCCGAAGCCGCCGCGGCCCTGCATCTTCGAATACATCTATTTCTCGCGGCCGGATTCCATCGTCGGCGGCCGCTCGGTCTACGACGTCCGAAAAGCCTTCGGCGCGCAGCTCGCGCGTGAAAGCCATGTCGAGGTCGACGTCGTGGTGCCGGTGCCGGATTCCGGCGTGCCCGCCGCCGTCGGCTACA
>NZ_DAINNI010000138.1:0-11647 GCF_036735945.1 Bradyrhizobium sp.
CGGTGATGAAGGAAACCGGCAAGAAGCTCGCCTACCAGGTCGGCACCATGATCGAGTTGCCGCGCGCCTGCCTGATGGCCGGCGACGTCGCCCAGACCGCTGAGTTCTTCTCGTTCGGCACCAACGACCTGACACAGACGACCTACGGCATCAGCCGCGACGACGCCGCGAGCTTCCTCGGCACCTATGTCAGCAAGGGCATCCTGGAGATCGATCCGTTCATCTCGGTCGATCGCGATGGCGTCGGCGAGCTCGTGAAGATCGGCGTTGCCCGCGGCCGCAAGACACGGCCCAATCTGAAGGTCGGCATCTGCGGCGAGCACGGCGGCGATCCCGCTTCGGTGGCGTTCTGCCACGAGATCGGTCTCGACTACGTCTCGTGCTCACCGTACCGCGTGCCGATTGCGCGCCTCGCCGCAGCGCAGGCCGCGCTCGGCAAGAAGATCGAGAGCCAGGCGTAAGTCCGCTGCAAGGTTTCATGCAACGACATCATGCCCGGGCCTGTCCCGGGCATTTGCTTTCGTGCGAGAGTGACCGCTGAGTGCGATAGAGCGAATTGGAACTCGATGCTCTTCGCGCGCACCGGTGCAAAAATTTCTTCATCATTTTCGTTGACGGGATATTTACCACTTTCATCGAGCAGCCGTTTACCAACGTTTCTCATACGGTCTGCAGAAATCGGGCGATGTCTTGCGTGTTACACGCCGGCCACGCCGATTAACTACCCGGCAACCTAAATTCGATACCAACAAAAAAGATCGAATTGCACGGATGTACTGACGTTCGGTCCCAGTAAGCGTTGCGTGAGCGTATCGATGTTTGTGTTGCGTAACCAGCCGAAGGGCGCGCGGTTTGCGTCCTTCGGCCTCGGTCTGTGCGTCTTCGCATTGATGCCGACCGAGATCGGATATCAGGATATCGCTTCGCTGCTGGCTCGCCAGCCGGGCATCGCCGAGCGTTGGCAGAAGCGGGTGTTCTCGTCCGCAGGCACCATTCAGGTCGCCACTTTCTCCTTCGGCCGCCCGATCGGAACCTCCTCGCCGCAGACCGCGACCTACCGCCTGGCCAGTCTCGATCATCAGGGCATCGACATCACGGGATCGGTGACGCGCAATCCGCTCGCCGCGCCGCCGCCGCGCTATCAGGCCGCTGAATTTCCCACGGTGGATCGCACGCTGAAGGGCGATCGCCTCGTGGTGCCGCCGCCTGCGCCCGTGGAAACGGTCGTCCCTGCCGGGCGCGCGCCGGCGATCGAGGATCCCGCGAATTCGAACGCATTGGTCAAGGGCGCCAGGACTGCCGAGACGGCGCCGGTCGAGCGCGCGCCGCTCGATCCCGAACTGCAGGCTGCGCTCAGCGCGCCGCCGCTCGACATGTCGCTTTCGCCCCAGAGCAAGCCGCATGACGAGGTCAAGGCCGCGCCCGATGCCGCGCCCAAGGCGGCCGAGCCTGCGCGACCGCGCGATGGCTTTTCGTTCAAGACCTCGAGCCTGTTCTTCGGTTCGTCGCTCGGCTCGCCCGAGAGCATCGAGCGCTGGCAGCCCGGCGAGGAGCCGGTCATCGTGATGCCGGCTGCGCGTTCCGATCCCGACATGAAGATGATGGCCTCGCTTCCGGTCGATGCCGACGGTCCGGTGCGCGCCGGCGAGATGGGCGAGAGCGTCGCGCCGAAGGGCGAGGTCAACGCCGACAACCAGCGTGCCAAGACGCCGGCCGAGCGGCTCGGCCTGTTCGACGACAAATCGCGCGCCAAGTCGGAAAAGTGTCTCGCTGAAGCCGTCTACTTCGAAGCCCGCGGCGAAGCCGTGCGTGGCCAGATCGCGGTGGCGCAGGTGGTGCTGAACCGCGCCTTCTCCGGCAAATATCCGGAGACCGTGTGCGGCGTGGTCTACCAGAACAAGCATCGCCACCTGGCGTGCCAGTTCACCTTCGCCTGCGACAA
Organism: Bradyrhizobium sp.; assembly: GCF_036735945.1. GTDB lineage: Bacteria > Pseudomonadota > Alphaproteobacteria > Rhizobiales > Xanthobacteraceae > Bradyrhizobium. The sequence continues at coordinate 1,943 of NZ_DAINNI010000138.1, forward strand.
CAACAAGGACGTGATCCGCGAGCCCGACATGTGGGAGCGGGCGAAGAAGATCGCCAGGGCGATGCTCGACGGCCAGCTCTGGCTGCCGGAGGTCGACAAGTCGACGCACTATCACGCCTACTGGGTGCGCCCGTCCTGGGTCAGTGAAATGAAGAAGATGTACAAGACCGGCGTGCATACTTTCTATCGGCCGCGCGCATGGGGTAACGGCAGCGATGCGCCGAGCTGGGGCACGGCCGCCGAGACGGCGGCGATTTCCGCAAGGCTGGCCGAAGCCGCGCAAAGCTCGGCCGAGCAGGCGAGCGTGAAGCGGTAAGTCTCTCCGTCGCAGTAGCCCGGATGGAGCGAAGCGCAATCCGGGGTCGGACGATCCGCGGCGCAAACTGCCCCGGATTTCGCTTCGCTCCATCCAGGCTACGCTCACCACGCCTCGCCAAATTGCTCTGATTGTCCTCGCCAATTTTGCAGATCAGCCCTGCAGCGAAAAATTTTTCTGCCGCGCCCCTTGGGGTATTCATGCATCTGCATTAATTCACCGTGATCTTCCGCACGGCAGTTCCGGGCGCGGAATGTCCAGGGGGAATACATGGCGGCAGCGAACGGCGACCTTCATCCATCTTCCGGGCCTGGCAACTGGCGAACCCCGCTGGTGATCATGATCTGCGGCTGCCTGATCGCGCTGCTCAGCTTCGGCCCGCGCTCGACGCTCGGCTTCTTCGTTCAGCCGATGAGTCGTGAGTTCGCCTGGGGCCGCGACGTCTTCGGTCTTGCGATCGCGCTGCAGAACCTGTTGTGGGGCCTCGGCCAGCCGATCGCCGGCGCGATCGCCGATCGCTTCGGCATCGTGCGGGTGATGATCGTCGGCGCGCTGCTCTATGCCGCCGGTCTTCTCCTGATGCGCTATTCCACGACGCCGCTTTCGCTCAATCTCGGCGCCGGCGTCCTGATCGGCTTCGGCCTGTCGGGCTGTTCGTTCAACCTGGTGCTGTCGGCGTTCAGCAAGCTGCTGCCACCGGAGCGGCGCGGCATCGCGCTCGGCTTCGGCACCGCGGCCGGCTCGTTCGGCCAGTTCCTGTTCGCGCCGTTCGGCGTCGCGATGATCGACAATTTCGGCTGGCAGCCGGCGCTGACGGTGTTTGCGCTGCTGATGCTGCTGATCGTGCCGCTGTCGCTGGTGATCGCAACGCCGCCGGCGGCGCCGTCCCACGAGCGCGCCGCGGACGAACAATCGTTCAAGACCGCGCTCGCCGAAGCATTCGGACATCGCTCCTACGTCCTGCTGGTGCTCGGCTTCTTCACCTGCGGCTTTCAGCTTGCCTTCATCACCGTGCATCTGCCGGCCTATCTCGCCGATCGTGGCGTCTCCTCGCAGACCGGCGGCTGGGTGGTCGCCGCCATCGGTCTCTTCAACATCATCGGCTCGCTCAGCGTCGGCTGGCTGCAGAACAGATATCCGAAGCGCTACATCCTCTCGCTGATCTATCTTGGCCGCGCGCTGTCGATCATGGCCTTCATCTCGTTTCCGATCTCGACCTTCTCGGCGATCGTGTTCGGCGCCGCAACCGGCCTGACCTGGCTCTCGACGGTGCCGCCGACCTCGGCGCTGGTGGCGCTGATGTTCGGCACGCGATGGTTCGCAACGCTCTACGGCTTTGCCTTCGTCAGCCATCAGGTCGGCGGCTTCCTCGGCGTCTGGCTCGGCGGCGTCGTGTTCGAGCAGTACGGCTCCTACACGCCGATCTGGTGGCTCTCGATCCTGTTCGGCGTGCTGTCCGCGCTGATCAACCTGCCGATCGTCGAGCGGCCGGTGGCGCGGGCGGTTGCACAACCCGCCTGATGCGGTAAACACTCTCCGACAAGGAACAACCCGGGGAGTGTGCCATGGCAACGTTCAAGGCCATCAGGATCGACAAGGCAGAGAAGGGCACTACCGCTGCACTGGCGCAGTTCGACGAAGCCGAGTTGATGGACGGCGACGTCACCGTCGCGGTCGAGTGGTCGACGCTGAACTACAAGGATGGTCTGGCCGTCACCGGCAAGGCCCCGGTGGTGCGGCGCTTCCCGATGATCGCCGGCATCGATTTCGCGGGCACCGTCGAACAATCCTCGCATCCGGACTGGAAGGCCGGTGACAGGGTCGTCTGCAACGGCTGGGGCATGGGCGAAACCCATCTCGGCGCCTATGCCGAGAAGGCGCGCGTCAAGGGCGACTGGCTGGTGCGGCTGCCGGAGGGCATGTCGGCGCGCGAAGCGATGGCGATCGGCACCGCCGGCTACACGGCGATGCTGTCGGTGCTGGCGCTGGAGAAGCACGGCCTGACGCCGAACAGCGGCCCGGTCGTGGTGACGGGCGCGGCTGGCGGCGTCGGCTCGGTCGCCACCGCCGTGCTTTCGAAACTCGGTTACCACGTGATCGCGTCCACCGGGCGGATGTCGGAGGCCGACTATCTCAAAGGCCTCGGCGCCGCCGAGGTCATCGACCGCGCCGAACTCGCAGGCGCAGCCAAGCCGCTGGCCGGGGAGCGCTGGGCCGGCGGCGTCGACAGCGTCGGCTCGACCACGCTCGCCAACCTGCTCTCGATGACGAAATATGGCGGCGCCATCGCGGCCTGTGGCCTGGCCGCAGGGATGGACCTGCCGTCCTCGGTCGCGCCATTTATTTTGCGGGGGGTGTGCCTTCTGGGCATCGACTCCGTGATGCGCCCGCTGCCCCAGCGCAAACTGGCCTGGAATCGGCTCGCCACCGACCTGGATAAGAAGAAACTTGCTGATATTACTCAGGAAATTAACCTTGACCAAGTCATCGGAACCGGCGCACAAATCCTTGCCGGCCAGGTACGCGGTCGAATCGTGGTAAAAATTGTCTAACGATGTTCAGACTTTACCAACCAGTGTGCTTCAATGTCGCCACGGTTGGTATGGTAAGCAGCGGGTAAAGGCCTGCAGCATGTGTCCGGTACGTTGGGGTCCCGGTTTCCTGCTCAGGCCGAGGCGGGCGCCCGCGCTCTTGTAAAGTTGGAGTAGCTGCATGCTTGCGCGTTTGGTTCTGGGGGCCGTTACGGCAGTCGCGACGATCGTTCCCGCGGTGGCCGGGATGATGAACGCCGACGAGGCGCGCAGGTTTGTCAGTGGCAAGGTTTTCGCCTTCACCTGTTTCGACGGCACCCGTGGCGCCGGCCGCATCCTCGATGATCTCGGCGCGGCCGGTTCGATCCAGTTCAGCGGCTCCGGCCCGATCCGCCACGTGCGCCTGCCCGGCAACACGCTGCAGATCCGCGGACAGGCGGTCTGTGCTTCCATCAAGGGCCTGCCGTTCGAACCGTGCTTCAATATCGACAAGCGCGACGACCGCTCGTTCCGTGGCTCGGTCTCGGGCATGGGCTTCGCCTATTGCGATTTCCGCCACCAGGGCGCCTCGCAGATGCTGATGGCGCGCTCCGTTGCGCGGCCGCGCTCGCTGCATCGCCGGGATCGGGAGGAGGCGCGCGCGGCGGCCGAAGCACGTGCCGAAGTGACGGCGCGGGTCGAAACGCCGGCGGTCGAAAGCGCCAAGCTCGAGCCGGTGAAGTCCGAGCCGGCGAAGGAATCCGCCAAGGCCGAGAGCGCCCCCGAGTTGCGCCGCTCGACGGAATGATCCCGAGGTACGTCTGGCGAAACTGACAACCGGCATCCAGCCGCCCGGCGGATGCTGGTCGACCGGCCCGGACCCGTAGTCATACGGGCGGGCGCATTCATGTGCTGGTAGCGAATCTCGTTGGAAGTGGTGCCGGCAAAAGAGGCCGGGAGGCGGCCCAACAAATGAGATCGCTCATGCCGCTGTATTTTTTTCGGATCAGCCATGGCCGCTACGCGGGCGCATCCGATCAGGGATCCGAATTCGAAAGCCGGGAAGCCGCCTGGGCCGAAATGACCAGGGTCTGCGGCAACCTTCTCGGCAGCCTTTCGCGCAGCCTGAAACAGAACGCCGAATGGAAGATGGAGCTTCTCGACGAAGCCAAGAAGCCCGTGTTCAGGATTCGCCTGATTGCCGAATCCGTGAGCTGACGCTCGATCCGACGCGCGCTCACATCCCGGTAATTCTACGGGGTTCCAATTAACAAATGCTTGGAAGCTGGCGCCTAGGGTTGCCGAATATTCCCGGCGCATTGAAGATTGAGGGCAGTTCCTCAGTTTCAGCGGCGCCAGTTCTGTTCTGTAGCCAGCCAACGAGGGCCAGCCATGTCTGCACTTTCCATCCGCGCCAAGGTCATTGCCGTGATCGCCTTCATGCTGGTCGCGATGTCCGGCATGGGCCTTCTGGCGATCCGCAGCATGCAGATGATCAACACCCATACGGTGGAAATCGCCTCGGGCTGGCTGCCGAGCGTCCGGGTGCTCGGCGAATTACGCACCGATATCAACCTGTTCCGCGTCGCGCTTCGTGCCCACGTCATGGCGGAAACGCTGGAGGCGAAGGCCGCCAACGACAAGCGGCTTGCCGGCATCCTCGAGCGGATTGCCAGAGACCGCAAGGCTTACGAGCCGATGATCACTTCTGCCGACGAGCGCTCGATCTACGAGAACTGGGGCCGCGCCTGGGACAAGTACATCACCGGCGTTCAGGAAGTGATCGAACTGTCGCGCGGCAGCATCGGGCGCATTCCACATGAAGCGAGCGAGGCCATCTCCAAGAAGGTTGCCGTCATCGCCGCTGAATCCGATGTGATTCTGGAGAGAGCGATCGACCTGAACAACAAGGGCGCGGCCACTGCGACCAGGGAGGCCGCTGAAGGCTATAACTTCGCATTCTGGATGGTCCTCGGCATTGTCGCGGCCGTCATCATCAGCGGCGTCGCGATCGGAGTGTATCTCGTCCGCGATCTCTCGCGCGGCATTGCTTCCATCGTGAAGCCGATGCAGGCGCTCGGAAACGGCGACCTGTCTGCCGAAGTGATGCGTCGCGGCGAGAAGACCGAAATCGGCGCCATGGCGGACGCGCTGCAGGTCTTCAAGGACGCGTTGATCGCCAAGAAGGCGGCCGATGAGGCTGCAGCCGTCGATGCTGAAGCCAAGATCGAGCGCGGCCGCCGCGTCGACAGCATCACGCGGAATTTCGAAGCCATGATCGGCCAGATCGTCGAAACCGTTTCCTCGGCCTCGACCGAGCTTGAGGCTTCCGCGGGCACGCTGACCGCGACGGCCGAGCGCGCGCAGGAACTCGCGACCACCGTCGCCTCGGCCTCGGAGGAAGCTTCCACCAACGTGCAGTCGGTCGCCTCAGCTACCGAGGAAATGGCGTCCTCGGTCACCGAGATCAGCCGGCAGGTGCAGGAATCCGCGCGGATGGCAAGCGAAGCCGTGGGTCAGGCGGCAAGAACCAACGACCGGGTCGGTGAATTGTCGAAGGCCGCCGCACGCATCGGCGACGTGATCGAACTGATCAACAACATCGCGGGCCAGACCAATCTGTTGGCGCTGAACGCGACCATCGAGGCGGCGCGCGCCGGCGAGGCCGGCCGTGGTTTCGCGGTCGTCGCGTCCGAAGTGAAGGCGCTGGCCGAACAGACGGCGAAGGCGACCGGCGAGATCGGCCAGCAGATCACCGGCATTCAGGCGGCGACGCAGGACTCGGTCGGCGCGATCCAGGAGATCTCCGGCACCATCTCGCGGCTGTCGGAGATTTCCTCGGCGATTGCGGCTGCCGTGGAAGAGCAGGGCGCGGCGACGCAGGAAATCTCGCGCAACGTGCAGCAGGCGGCGCAGGGTACGCAGATGGTCTCGTCCAACATCACCGACGTGCAGCGCGGCGCTACCGAAACGGAGAGTGCGTCATCGCACGTTCTCTCGGCGGCGCAGATGCTGTCGGGCGACAGCAACCGTCTCAGGGGCGAGGTTGCCAAATTCCTCGAATCGGTCAGGGCAGCCTGATCAACCACCCGCCGATGTCGCCGGCGCGACCGGCGGCAGCGCCTGCCTGCGGAACAGGATCCGCTGGTAGAGCCAGCCGATCGCCACCAGCACCAGGCCGAGGCACATGAAGGACAGCGCGCGATAGACGCCGGTCAGCGTCGACATGTCGATCAGGAAGGCCTTCAGGATCGTCAGCCCGATGACGACCGCCGACGCCAGCCGCGCGCGCTGCGAGTTGAAGATAATGCCGATGCCGAGCAATGCCACGCCGAAGGCGAGATACGCGATCGAATAGGTGTACTGTTCGGCGCCGGTGGTCGGGCCGGTCGCGATCGTCGGGCCGTGATAGATTCGCCTGATCTGGAACGTCACATAGGCCAGCGCCAGAACGAGCGCTGCGCCCGCGATCGTGTTGGCATAGGCGACGGGACGGCGGCCCGCCACGGCATAGGACAACAGCAGCGCGAGCACCGCGGGCAGGGCGTAGCCGAGCAGCAAAAGGTTGATCACGATGCCACCGATGTCGATCCACTGCAGCATCGGGTTCTCGAACAACAGCAGCCCGAACACCGTTGCAAGGCCGGCGAAGGCGGTCAGCAGGATCGCGCCGGCGTTGTGAATGACGCTGCCGGTCCGGATGCGCAGCCGCTCCAGCCCGATCGCCATGGCGAGCGCGACGCAGACCTGCAGCGCGACCTCAGTGAGTCCAGCGCTCGCGCGATAGACGTCGCCATGGTTGACGGCGTGACGGATCTGCATGAATGCCAGCAGCACCGTGAACAGGATCGCCGCCGATTCCACGGTCCTGAGTGGTCCGTCGTCGCCGCCGCGGCGCAACAGGATGCTGCCCGCCCAGAACGATGCCGCCGGGATGCCATAGCCCCACAACAGCCAGTTGAAGATCGGCGTGGTGCCGACAGCCTGGCCGACGATGCGCGGCTCGTAGCCGATGCGCAGCACCACGATGCCGGCGAGGAGGGCAGCCAGGGTGCGCAGGAACGCGATCGGCCGCTGCGTCGAGATCCACGCCGTGCCCGCCGACATCAGCGCAAGCGCAATCGTGAGCCAGCCTTTCTCCAGCGCAAAGGTCAGCGCCAGAGCCAGCGCAGCGAGGGTTCCGGTCGCAAACAGCGCGATGGCGGCCTGCAACCCGGGACGGTCCTCGCGCTTGCTGAGGATCTCGGTCGCGGCGGCATTGGCGGCCGCCAGCAGAACCGCGACAATCGCGAACGGGATCGAGCGATCGAGATGCGCGATGCGGGCGTAGAGCGCGACCAGAAGTGCCAGCGGCGTGAACACCGCGGCAGCCGACCAGATCACCGGTATCACCGGCCCGGTGAATCGGCCCTGTGCCATGAATCCGGCGATGCCGAAGCCTGCGGCGAAGATCGCCGCCGATATCAGATGCAGCGACACCGATCCGTCCGTGGGATTCGGGCCGATGCCCTGCAGCGGCCCGCCGGGCAGCACCAGCATGTCGGGATTGGCGCGAATGGCCCATTCGGCGAACACGACGAAGACCAGCACGGCGGCGGCGCCGACGGCGCCGGCCGCCGCATCGCTGCGCCAGGCCACCAGCAGGCTGCCGGCCACCATCAGGCCGAACACGATCATGGCCGTATCGGCATGAAAACTGTTCTGCACGATCAGCGTGGCGCCGAGCAGATAGGCCGCGAGCGAGCCCGATGAGATCGGCTCGACTTCGCCGGCGTCGGCGGGCGGGCCGAACATGAAGCCGCACACCACGAGCAGCGCAGCCAGAACAAAGCCGACGAGCACGTGGAACGCATGTGGGCCGACGATCTCGGGGCCGCATTGCAGGCAGGGGAAGGTCCACAGCAGCGCGAAGGCGATCGTCGTGACCGCGAGCCAGCGCCACATCCTCACGCGCGCCAGGCCGAAGGCCGCTGCGGTGACGATCGCAAGATAGACGTAGAGCGCCCAGTAGTCCGGCTTGCCCGATGAGACCAGGATCGGCGTCACGAAGGCGCCGACGATGCCGAGTCCGGCCAGTGCGGGGCCGTGCAGCAGCGCTGCGGCCAGCGTGCCGAGCGCCACCATCGCAAGCAGGATGAATGCGGTCGCGGGCACCAGGAAGCCGTAGAGCGCATAGGCGGCGTACACCGTCGCGAATGCCGCCGCCGTTCCGGCCGCGGTCAGGATCGCCGGAATGTTGGCGATCGGCAGCGCTGCGATGGAAGACAGGCTCTCCTTGCGCCGCATCCACTCGCCGGCAAGCAGCAGCGCCAGCGCGAACAGGCCGCCAAGTATGACGCGCACTTCGGGGCCGAGCAGGTCGGCCTCGATCGAGTATTTGACCATGAAGAATCCGCCGAGGGCGAGCGTCAGGCCGCCGACCCACACCACCCAGCGCGTGCCGATGGTTTCCTCGAAGCCGCGGCCGGGCTGCGGCAGGGGCGGAGGTGGCGCGTCCGCCGCCTGCTCGTTGGTCTCGGCCGGCGCAATCGGGGTGGCGCTTGCGACCCCTGCAGGAATGGGCGGCGGCGTCGGCGTGACCTCGGCCGAAACCGGTGGAAGGGTGCGCTCAAATGCTTCAAGCGGCGATAGCGGAGGCGGCGCAGCGGCCGTGGCAGGCATTGCCTGGAGGGCCTCCACGCGCCGGCGCAATTCCGCAACCTGATTCATCGCCTTTCGCGCGAAAATCAGGGCCACGATCGCGATCACCAGCGCGAAAAAAGTGAAGGGGTCTTCGAACATCAGGCCTCCGGCGGCGCGTCAGGGCGTTAACCGGGCGTCGGCGGCCTGGCTGCACTCCTGTGTGGGGCTTTGCCCGCTAAAAGTTCAAATCAAGGAGGGAATGTCGCACGCTTCGCCATCAGGGATATGGCTCTTTCGTGCCACATTCCCTGGAGTGCACAGCTTCTATTCCAGGTCGAGCTGGAAGGGCCGGCCCTCGACGGTCATGCTGCCGGGGCCCATTTCGTCGAGCGCGCGCAGCATCCGTCCCTCGCGCCCCAGCGCCTTGTCGGCGAGGCTGACGATCAGCCGGTTGGGCGAGGCGATCGCCGAGCGGGCGCGAATTTGCCGGGCGATCTCGATCTCGTCACGGTGCGGATTGAGCGCGCAGGCGGCCGCGAAGGCGCTCGCCGTCGAGCGGCTGATGCCGGCATAGCAGTGCACCACCATCGGCGCGCTGCGGTCCCAGCCGCGGACGAAATTGAGGACCCGCTCGATATGGTCGACCGAGGGCGCGACGAAGCCGTCCATCTGCTCGGTGATGTCGTCCAGCGAAACGCGGAGGTGATTGGCCTCGAGCACCGAAGCCGGACGCTGCACCTGATCGACATTGGCCATCACGGTCAGAATGTGGCTGGCGCCGGTGGCCCGCACGGTTTCGGGCAGTGCGGCAAGCGAGCAGACGTGAAGCATGGCAATCCTTCGAAGCGTTCCCTGGCAGGCTTTTGCCGCGATTATAGGGCCGGTGACCGGGCGGTGAAAGCAGGTTTGCGGCGCCCGTTCAACCGAGCAGCAGGTTGAATCGCGCCAAAAACTGCTTTTCGGCCCGCGCCGCAGTCCACGGCGTCAGATAGTCGCGCACCGTGGACTCGGGCAGGCCGGGGTCCCTGCCGAACAGGCGCCTGGCTTCGCTTTCAGAGAAGCCGGCCAGATGGGTGGCCTCGAGATAGGCGGCGCCGCGGTCGGCGGCCTTGATGGCCTTGGTGATCTCATCGGCGAGAACCGCCGGCAGGCCGAAGCGCATGTGGATCGCCGCGAGCAGGCGCTTTTCCACCACCTTGTAATCGCCGCCGAGCACCGCCTTGAACGGCGAGATCATGTCGCCGATGACATATTCCG
>NZ_DAINNI010000139.1:0-11518 GCF_036735945.1 Bradyrhizobium sp.
TCGATCTTCTCCATCGGCTTGACGCTCTCGCGCACGATGCCCTCGATGCGGTCGAGCAGCTTTCTGCGGAACAGCGAGTAGCGCGCCTGGTCGGTGAGTACGTTCTCGGCCTCGTTGAGCATTCGCTGCGCCTCGGCCTCGACGGTGGCACGCACGCGCTCCGCTTCCGCCGCGATCCGGGTCTCCTCGGCCTGCTTCTCGGCGAGCAGCACCTCGACCGTCTTGCGGCGCTTTGCGATCTCGCTCTCGCGCGCGGTGACGACGCGCTCGGCGGCTTCGGTGGCGCGCACGCGGGCCTCTTCGGCCGCGGCGCGCGCGGCGGACTCTTCGAGCGACTTCTGGTGAATGGCGATCGCCTTCTCCATCAGGACCGTCTCGACCTCCTTCTCGCGGTTGACCTCGAGCTTGCGCAGCTCGCGCTCGCGACCGACGCGGGCCTCATCGAGACCGCGATCGGAGGCAATGCGCGCGCGCTCGACTTCCTCGCGGGAGGCAATCTCGGCCTCCTGCAGCGACTGGACGCGGGCCACCTCGAGCTGCTCGATCGAGCGGCGGCGCCCGAGGCGGGCGGCTTCGAGTGCCTGCTCGCGTGAAACGTCCGTGGTCTCAACCTCCTTGCGGGCGACGATCTCGGCCTGCCGGACCTGGCGGTCGGCATCGATCCGTTCGGACTTCTTGGCGGAGAGTGCGATGACACGGTCCTCATCAGCGATCTCGATCGCCTTCTTCTGCTCGATGTTGAGCACCTCGCGCTTCCTGGACGAGTCGATCCGCTCGGCTTCGAGCGCGAGATCGACGGTGATGCGCTGGCGCTCGATGGCGTCGCGGCGCTTCAGTTCGGCGGCCTCCAGCACGCCGGTGCGCTCGATTTCGAGCGACCGCGTGTCGCGTTCGGCCTGGATGCGCTCGGCCGCAACGGCTTTTTCCTGCGCGATGCGGGCCGCCTCGATCGCCTCGCGGGAGGCGATGTCGGCTTCCTCGACGGCGCGGTTGCGGGCGATCTCCAGCGAGCGGACGCGCTCTTCCTGCGCGATCCGCGAGGCCTCGGTGGTCTCGCGCGCGGCGATGCCGGCGACCTCGAGCGTCTGATTGCGCTCGATCTCGAGTTGGCGGGTGTTCTGTTCGGCGGCGATCCGCTCGGCGGCGAGCGTCCGCTCGCGGGCGATGCGGGCGGCCTCGACGGCGCGCTGCGCCTCGATCTCGGCTTCCTGGATGGTACGGACCTGCTTGATTTCAAGCGCGCGGGTCCGCTCGTCGGAAGAGATGCGCTCGACGTTGACGATCATGGTCTGCGCGATGCGGGCCTTTTCGGTGGCCTCGCGGGCGGCGATCTCGGCTTCGTCCACCGCGCGGGTCCGCTCGATCTCCCGGCGCCGCGTCTCTTCCTCGTTGGCGATGCGGGCGTCGGTGACGACGCGGTCCTGCTGGATCCGGGCCTTTTCGATCGCCTCGCGGGCGGCGATCTCGGCTTCCTCGACGGTGCGCATCCGTTCGATCTCGCGCTGGCGGACCTCGCGTTCCGACGCAATCCGCGTCGTGTCGATCGAGCGCTGGTTGGCGATGCGGGTCTTCTCGATCTCCTCGCGCGCCAACAGCTCCTTCTCCTCGATGGTGCGGGTGCGCTCGATCTCCTTCTGGCGGGTCTCGCGCTCGGCGGCGATGCGGGCCTCCGCAATCGCCTGCTCATTGGCGATCCGCGAACGCTCGATGGCTTCGCGCGCGGAAATCTGGGCCTGCTCGGCCTCGGTCTCGCGCAGCGCGCGTTCGCGGGCGACTTCGGTGCGCTGCAGCGCCCGGCGCATCTCGATGTCGCGTTCCTGCTCAAGGCGCGCGGTCTCGCTCTCGCGCTCGATTTCAAGCGCCTGACGCTCGGCCTCCAGATTGCGGGTGCGGATCTTGATCATCGAGTCCTGCTCGATGTCGTTGCGCAGCTTGCGCCTGGCCTCGATGTCCTCCATCAACCGGGTCAGGCCTTCGGCGTCGAAGCGGTTCGAGGGATTGAAGAATTCGAGGTCGGTCTGGTCGAGATCGGTGATGGCGACCGATTCCAGCTCGAGGCCGTTCTGGGCGAGGGCTTCGGCGGCATTGGTCTTGACGCGTGCGACATAGTCGCCGCGCCGCTCGTGCATCTCCTCCATGGTCATTTCGGAGGCGACCGAGCGGATCGCGGAGATGAACTTGCCGGCCAGCAGCGCGTGAAGCTGCTCCGGCTCCATGGTGCGGCGGCCGAGAGTTGCAGCCGCAATCGAGACGGCCTCGCGGGTCGGCTGTACGCGGACATAGAAATCGGCCTCGATGTCGACGCGCATGCGGTCGCGGGTGATCACGGCGTCCTGCCTGGAGCGCACGATGCCCATCGGCAGCACGTTCATGTTGACCGGCGTGTAGGCGTGGATGAAGGGCAGCACGAAGGCGCCGCCATTGATCACCACGCGTTCGCCGAGGAAGCCGGTCCGCACGAACGACACCTCCTTGGAGGAGCGGTGATAGAGCCAGTTGACGATGTAGACGCCGACCACGATCACGATGATCGCGACGATCAGCCAGAGGATCAACTCGCCGACCAAAATCCCTGACATGTCTTCCTCCCTCAATCTATCCGGCGTTACCGCGCGCCGATCGCCTTGAATTTTCGTACCTGTTCCGTCAAGGCCCGCTCCACCGGCAACCGCTCCATCGAGGAGGCGCCGTAGAAGCCGTGGCAGTAGCGGGTGTTCTTCATGATGAAATCGGCATCCGCGGGATCCGCGATCGGCCCGCCATGGGCGAGCACGAAGATGTCCGGATTGACGCTGAGCGCGGCAGAGGCCCAGGTGTCGATCCGCGCCGGGCAGTCCTTCAGTTTTGGCGCGGTCTGGGCGCCGATGGTGCCGCCGGTGGTGAGCCCGAGATGGCAGACGATGATGTCGGCGCCGGCGATCGCCATGGCGGCGGCTTCCTTCTCGCTGAAGACGTAAGGCGTCGTCAGCAGGTCCTTCTCGCGCGCCTTGGCGATCATGTCGATCTCCAGGGCATAGGACATGCCGGTCTCTTCGAGATTGGCGCGGAAGACGCCGTCGATCAGGCCGACGGTCGGAAAATTCTGCACGCCGGCGAAACCGAGCGCCTTGAGCTGGTCCAGGAACACGTCCATGTCGCGGAACGGATCGGTGCCGTTGACGCCGGCAAGCACCGGCGTCTTGCTGACGACGGGCAGCACTTCGCCGGCCATCTCCAGCACGATGGCGTTTGCGTCGCCATAGGGCATGAGCCCCGCGAGCGAGCCGCGGCCGGCCATGCGGTAGCGGCCCGAATTGTAGATCACAATGAGATCCACGCCGCCGGCCTCTTCGCACTTGGCCGAAAGACCCGTACCGGCGCCGCCTCCGACGATCGGCTCGCCGCGCTTCACCATCTCGCGAAACCGTTTCAGCAGTGTCGCGCGTTCAAACCGGGCCATCGGTCACCTCGCTAGTCTCCGGCGCGCCCCGGCGCGGCCGAACAGCGTTCGGAACGCGCTCGCGATGGTCGAGGCGAACTCGGGATCGTTGATGTTTTGCTTGACGCGGATGAGTTGACGGTTGGCGGTCTGCCGCACCGTGCGCTCCAGCGCGCGGAACAGGGCGGCGTCGGCCTCGGGATCCCAGAACGGCTGGCCGCGTGCGTCGAGCGCGGAGACGCCACCTTCCGGCAGGAAGAAGCGCACCGGCCCGTCCATCTGGTTGAGCCGCTCGCCGATCCAGCGGCCCATGCGCTCGTTTTCTTCCGCGGTGGTCCGCATCAGCGTCACCTGCGGATTGTGAACATGGAACTTTCGGTTGCGGTAGCGCTCAGGGATGGTGTCGGGCGCGCCGAAATTGACCATGTCGAGTGCGCCGACGGAGCCGATATAGGGCAGGCGGGTGCGGATGACGGCGCCAAAGCGATCGTCGGTGGCGGGAAACACTCCGCCCATCAGGAGGTCGCCAATCTCGGTCGTGGTGAGATCGATGACGCCGGCGATCTGGCCGGAATCGACGAGCTTCTCCATCGAGCGGCCGCCGACGCCGGTGGCGTGGAAGATCAGGCATTCAAAGTCATCACGCAGATCGGCGGCGATCTTCTGCACCGCGGGCGTGGTGACGCCGAACATGGTGATCCCGACGGCAGGCAGTCCGGCGCTCGCGGCTCGCTCTTTTGTCTCGCGCTGATCGAGCCGCGCCTTGACCATGCCGGCGATCGCGTTGGCGCCGTTCGACAGCACCGCGCGCGAGATCGAGTTGAGGCCCTGCACGTCCGTGACCGAATACATCATGGTGATGTCGGCAGGGCCGACATAGGACGCGACGTCGCCGGAAGCGACCGAGGAGATGATGAGCTTCGGCACGCCGACGGGGAGGGTGCGCATGGCAGGCGCGACCAGCGACGCCGCACCCGAGCCTCCCGCCGAGATCACGCCGGCGATATTGCCCTGTCGCCGCATCCAGTTGGCGAACGCATCCGCCATCGCCGTCACCGCGGCGCCGCGGTCGGGGCCGAACACGGCCGAGCCGCCGCGGCCATGGTTCAGCGCGATCTCCTGCGCCGAGACATCGCAGGTTGCGTGCTTGCCGCTGGTGGAGACGTCGACCAGCCGCGTGCGCAGGCCGCTTTCGGCGATGATGTCGCGGACGAAGCGGAGCTCGGTGCCCTTGGTGTCGAGCGTGCCGGCGACCAGGACCACCGACGGCCCGGAGGCCAGTGCCGTGACCGGTTCGCGCTTGCGCCGCGCCGTCTCGTCGAGCCGCGCGACCTGCGTCGAGAGCGTGCGCGCGGCGGCCTCGATGCGCGCGATGGGGACCGGCTGGGACCAGCGTGTCGGCAGCGTGGGATTTGAGATGTAAATGCGGATCGGTCCGCTGGCGCGCGCGGGCTGCGGGGTTGGCCTCGCTTCCCCGCCGGTGGCGGGCGCATCGATGTCGGGTTCGAGTTCGGCGTGAAGACCGACGCCGAGAAGGCGCTGCTGCAGTTCGCGGTCGGCGGATAGCCGTACCGAGTCGATGATGCGATTGATGCGACCATTGACCATGATCGCGACGTTGCGCGAGACCGCGGTCGCCACCCCGATGTTCTGCTCGATCACGAGCACGGACATCTCGCCGTCCTCGCCGAGCCGCAGCAGCATCTCTTCGACCTGGGCGACGATGACGGGTGCGAGCCCCTCGGTCGGTTCGTCCATGATCAGAAGCTGCGGGTTGGTGATCAGCGCGCGTGAGATCGCGAGCATCTGTTGCTCGCCGCCGGAAAGCTCGCCGCCGCCGTGGTCCTTGCGTTCGGCGAGCCGCGGGAATGTGTCGTAGATGCGTTCGACCGTCCAGGCGCCGGACCGCAAGCCGCCGGCAAGCCGCAAGTGCTCGTCTACGCTGAGCGAGCGCCAGAGCCGCCGGCCCTGTGGCACATAGCCGACGCCGAGGCGCGCGATATGGGCCGGCTGCCGCCGCGTAATGTCCTCGCCGCGGACGCGGATCGAGCCGCCGCTGACGGGCACCATGCCCATGATGGCCTTGCACAGCGTCGTCTTGCCCATGCCGTTGCGGCCGACGACGGAGAACACGCCTGTAGCGAGCGAGAGGTCGACGCCCTGCAGCGCGTGCGAATGGCCGTAGTAGACATCGAGGCCCCGGACCTCGAGCGCGGCGGCGGAGCGGCGGGCCTCATTCATGGCCGCCTCCGAGATAAAGCTCCTGCACCTCGGGATCTGACTGGATCTCCTGCGGCAGGCCCTCCTTGAAGATACGGCCATTGTGCATCATCGTGACGCTCTCGACGACGCGCAACGCCACGTCCATGTCGTGCTCGATGATGATGTAGCCGATATGCGCCGGCAGCGAGGTCAGGATCTCGACCAGCTCGGCCCGCTCGGTCGGCGAAAGGCCCGCGGCCGGCTCATCGAACAGCACGAAGCGCGGCGCGCCCGCGAGCGCCAGCGCGATCTCGAGCTGGCGCTGCTGGCCGTGCGCGAGCTCGGCGACCCGCCGGTCCTTCACCGCGGCGAGGTGCACGGCCTGAACGAGGCTGTCGGCCGCGTGCATCAGCGCGTCGTTCTGTCCCGGACGCAGGAATGAAAACCGTCCGCGCGAGACGCCGCGGCACGCCAGATAGACATTGTCCTGCACGGTAAGGCCGGGGAACAGCGCGGAGATCTGATAGGTTCGCCTGAGGCCACGGCGGATGCGCTCATAGGGCGGGAAGTGCGTGACGTCCTCGCCGAAGAAGCGGATGGTGCCGGAGGAGGGCGGGAAATCCCCGGTGATGCAGTTGAACAGCGTGGTCTTGCCGGCGCCGTTGGAGCCGAGCACGGCGCGGCGCTCGCCCGGACGCACGGTGATGGTGACGTCGGTCAGCGCCGCGAGCGCGCCGAACAGCCGGGTGACGCCGCGCAGTTCCAGCGCGGCACCGGCGCCGACGGCCGAGAGGCGCTGCGCGACGCTATCCATGGCCGCGCCCTCCGCCCGGGCGGTCCGCTTGCCGACGCTGACTCTGGCGCCAGCGCTGCCACAGGCCGATCACGCCGTCCGACGACCAGAACACGATGGCGAGGAAGCCGAGGCCGATCAGCAGCCGGAAACGATTGCCGTCGAGCCCGATCTTGACCAGGAAATCGAGCGCGAAGGTGCGCAAGAGGACAAAGACCAGCGCGCCGATATAGGGACCGATCGGCCGCGTGATGCCGCCGACGATGGCGATGATGAGGATGTCGATGCAGGCTCCGACGCTGACCGAGCCCGGCGAGACCTGGCGGTAGTTCCAGACCTGCAGCACGCCGGCGAGACCCGCGATGAAGGACGCCACCGCATAGGCCGCGACGCGGTGGGCGTTGACGTTGAAACCGAGCGCGGCCATGCGGCGCGGATTGTCGCGCACGCCCTGAAGCGCGAGGCCGAACGGGGCGCGGGAAATGTACCCGACCGCGAAGTAGCAGAGGGCGGCGACCGCGAGCACGACATAGTAGAAGGGGATATCGGCCCGCCAGTTGACGCCCCAGAAATGTGGCGTGGCGACGGTGTTCATGCCGGTGTGGCCGTTGAAGATCGCCCAGTTCTGGTTGGTGAAGTAATAGAATGCCGCGCCGATCGCGAGCGTGATCATGATGGTGTAGATGCCCTCGGTGCGCACCGCGAGCGCGCCGCCGAGCGTGCCGAAGATCGTCGCCAGCATCAGCGCCGTCGGCACCGCCAGCCACCACGGCCAGCCCAGGCTGATATTGGCGTTGCCGCTGACGCCGAACACCGCGACCATGTAGGCGGCAAAGCCCGCAATGGTGAGCTGCATCAGGCTGACCATGCCGCCATAGCCGGCCAGGAACATCAGGCTGAGCGCGATGGTGCCGAGGATCAGCGTCGTCGCAAAGATCTCGATCAGGAAGAAGCCGTTGGCGATCAGCGGCATGATCAGGAGGATGACCGCCACGATCCAGGCCGCGGGATTGTTGATGTCGGGCCACCCGCGCACGGCCGGCCGCTCCGCCGTTGAAGTGGGCTTGTGAACCTGGACGCGGGCGTCGTGGGTGACGGACATCTCAGCGTCTCGCGAGCAGGCCCTGCGGCCGAAGCGCCAGCACCAGCACCATGATCAGGAACGTCACGACGATGGCGTAGGTCGGGATGTAGACCGAGCCGAGCTGCTCGGCGAGGCCGATGATCAGCGCGCCGAGCGCCGCACCGGGGATCGATCCCATGCCGCCGACGATCACGACCACGAGCGAAGCAAGCAGGAAGCGGATGTCCTCGCCGGGGGAAAGGGACTGGAACGTGCCGCCAACCACGCCCGCGATGCCCGCAAGCCCGGCGCCGAGCGCGAACACGAGCACGAAGACGATCTGGATGCGCACGCCGGTCGCGGCAAGAATGTCGCGGTCGTCGACGCCGGCGCGGATGATCATGCCGATCCGGGTGCGGTTCAGCGCTAGCCACATCGCGATGCCGATGATCACGGACGCCAGGAAGATCACAAGCCGGACCAGCGGATAGCGCAAGTAAACCGGCTCGCCCGAGGATTTCACCGCCGTGATCAGCGGCAGCTCGATCGGGCCGATCAGCCAGCTCGGGGTCTGGATCTGGTAGAAATCGCCGCCGCAGGCCCACAGCATCAGATCGGCGAACACGATCGAGAGTCCGAGCGTCACCATGGTCTGGCGCAGATCCTGGCCCTCCATGCGGCGGAACACGAGGACCTGGAGCAGGACGCCGACCAGCGCCGTCAGGATGAAGGCGATGATGAATGAAAGGATCCAGGAGCCGGTCGAGGCGCTGATGGCGTAGCCGACATAGCCGCCGAACAGATAGAGCGAGCCGTGCGCGAGGTTGACGTTGCGCATCAGGCCGAAGATCAGCGTAAAGCCGCTGGCGACGAGGAAATACAGACCGCCAAGCGTGATGCCGTTGAAGAGCGCGTTGAGGAACACCCGCTTGCGGCCGAACGCCTCTTCAAGCCCCGGCGGCCACACTGCGAAGATCAGCCACAGCGCCACAGCGACCGCAATGATGACAACCAGAGCCCAGGCGGGATGGCGTTCGACAAAGCGGGTCATGATCGCCGCTCCGTCGTCACGTCACTGCAACCCTCACCCCACAAGCGAGGCGAGGGGGGGCCGTTACCGGCCGCAAGCCCTGCCATGAACGTGCGCTCCCTATCGACCGCGATCCTCTTGGCGGGATCGCGTTGCGCTCATCCTAATGGGGCTGCAAGGGAAGCGTTTGATCGTGAGTATCTTTTCGCGCGTCCGTCAGGCGCGCAAAACCTTGGCGGCGCGGCGATAATCGGTCGGCGCCATGCCGACATTGGCGGCGAAGAAGCGGGTGAAACCGCTCTGCGAGGAGAAGCCGAGATCGAAGCCGATATCGGCGATGGGCGCCTCGCTCGCCACCAGCGCTTCCAGCGCCTGTTCCATCATCAGCGTGTTGAGATAGAGGTGCGGGGTGACGCCGGTCTGGGTGCGGAACAGCCGGTAGAAATGCGGCCGCGACAGGCCGGATTCGCGCGCGATGGTGTCGAGCTCGATCTCGGCGCCGGGGCTTTCCGACATCATCTTGATGCACTTGCGCACGCGAAAATCGGTGACGGAACCGTTGGCGCGCGGATCTCGCGAGGTCTCGGACTGCTGCCAGCTCTCGTCGTAGCAGATGTCGATCAGCCGTCTCAGTTCGCCATCAAGGCTATTGAGCGAGGGGGCGCCGCACACCAGGGCGGCTGCGTGCCTGATATGCCTGTCCAGCGCAGCCGAGCGCGTCAACTGGGTACGGCCGAAGCGCAGGCGGTCGGCGCCGGGCGCATCGGGCGCGAACCACTCCGCATTGACATAGAGCACGAAGAAGACGGCGCCGCCATCGAGATCGGTGGGCAGGAAGTTATGCGGCTCCCATGGATTGACCGCGACGACGGAACCTTCGGTGAGTTCGTAGCGTCCGTTGCTGACATCGATGCATGCGGAACGCCCCCCGACATGGAAGATCAAGTGACCTTCGCGATGTGCGTGGATGTTGAAAGGGCGGTTCAACTGATAGACCGTCGCCCGGCCAAAGCGGCCGTGGAAGACGGCGAGCGCCCGGCTCATGCCTTCCCTCCCAATAGCTCTTGTCTTTTTTCTTCACTGTTCAGCAACCAGGGAGAGAATGCAAGGGCGCACGATGTCCGCTCCTTGCAGCCTCTCCCTGCCAGTCATCGCTCGCGAACGAGACTACGTCAGTACTTCTTACATTCCGGTACTGTACGGCTTGGCAGACCGATCTTGGCGAACACCGCGGGGTCGTAGCCCAGCGTCTGGTTCACGTTCGGGATCACCTTCACGACCTTCGAGAACAGCGCGCCCTTGCCGTCGTCGACGACCTCGGTGACGAAATTGGTGCCGATCGCCTGGCGGTTGGAGTCGAGCTTGATCTTGCCGTTGGGCGCGTCGAGCTCGATCTTGGCGAGCGCTTCCTTGTACTTGGCCTGGTTGTTGGAGAGATCGCCATTGACCTGGCGCAGCGCCAGGATCAACGCCATGGTCGATCCGTAATAGTTGGTAGCGAGCAGCGACGGGCTCGGGAAGCGCTTGTTCGGCGGGAAGGCGTCCTGATAGTCCTTCACGAATTTCTGCCAGCGCGGATCCTCCCAGGTGTCGGCCTGGCCGCTCGCGGCGAGCGTGCCGACCAGCGCATTCTTGGCGTTGCCCTTGGACGACAGGATGGTCTGGTCGATCATGATCGAGCCGCCCATCAGATGCGCCTTGCCGCCGGCCTGCTGGTACTGGTTGAGGAAGTTGACGGCGTCGGCGCCGCCGAGGCCGAGATAGATCGCGTCGACATCGTCGGGCAGGGCGGCGATGACCGAGGCAAAATCCTTGGTGCCGAGCGGCACCCATTGCCGGTTGGTGACCTGTCCGCCGGCGCCGCAGAATTCGAGCACGAGGCCGAACACCTGGGTGTAGATGAAGGAATAGTCCTCGCCGACGGTCGCGATCTTGCGATACTTCTTTTCGTCATAGGCATATTTGCCGAGGCCGACCTGCCACTGCGCGCCGTCCATGTTGTAGCGGAAGAAGTTCGGAGCGGGATCGACAAAGGTCGTTTCCTGGGCACCGGAAGCAGCGTTGATGAAGGTCAGTTCGGGATGGGTTTTTGCGAAATTCTTGACCGCAATGCCTTCGTCGCCGGACAGCGGCGAGAGCAGGATCTGCACCTTGTCCTGCTCGATCAGCTTGCGCACGGCGCGGACCGCGGAATCCGGCGTGGCGTCGGTCGAAGCGATGACGAACTCGAGTTCCTTGTCGCCGACCTTCTTGCCGAGCACGTTGAGCGCGGTCTGGAAGCCGCGGATGCCGTCCTCGCCCAGCACGGTGTAGGTGCCTTCGAGCGTCGCGGTGACGCCGACCTTGATCTTCTCCTGCGCGAAAGCGGTGCCCGAAAGTAACAGGCTGCTCAACGCAATCAGTCCTAGACTGCCTTTCAACATTGCTCTCCTCCCTGGGGCGTTTCTTCTCGCTGCTCTTCACCGCATGGCCGCGCGACCGCCGCGATGCGGCGTTCGGAAGGCCAACGGTTCTTGGGACGAAAGCTAACCGAACTTGGACGCACCGCACGCGCCGGGGCCATGCACGGCTTGACGGGCAGTCTCATTTTGAATGTTGCGGCGCAACTCCTGCCGCGGTGCAACAGGCCGGCCGCTGCTCCGAGGTACCCCGCGGGCAGATCGCGACCAGCGCGTCTGCGCCTACTTGAATCTCAACTGACGCGCCGTGTCTGGTTTTCCCAGAACGGCCGACGCAGCTCGCGCTTGAGGATCTTGCCAGCGCCGGAAAGCGGCAGCGGCGTCGATGTAATGTCGACGCTGCGCGGGCATTTGTAGCCGGCGATCAACGTCTTGCTGAATTCCAACAACTCCTCGGCTGTCGCGCTGGCGCCGCCTTTCAGCACGACGACGGCGTGGACCTGCTCGCCCCAGCGCTCGCTCGGGATGCCGATGACGGCGCATTGCGCCACGGCCGGGTGCTGCGCCAGCGCGTTCTCGACCTCGGCGGAATAGACGTTCTCGCCGCCGGAGA
>NZ_DAINNI010000140.1:0-11399 GCF_036735945.1 Bradyrhizobium sp.
GGCGCCCGAGGAGTACCATACCCTCGCCGCCGCTCCTCCTCCCCATAGCATCTGGATCGTCCGCCCCAGTGCGCAATTGCGCACAAGGCGGACGATGACGGTGGATGATGGAGGCGCAAAAAAACGCCGGCTCGACGCCGGCGTTTTGTTTGATCCGCGTTAACCAGCGATCAATTGAACAGGGCGTCGATGTCGTCCTGCGAGGCGTGGCCGACGTCGCCTTCGACCTTCGGGCCGTTCAGCAGCTTGGCATCGCCTTCGCGGGTGTCGACGATCGGCACCGCGTGGGCCTTGATCGCGTCGACGCCACCCCAGATGTCCATCATGGTGTAGATGTGCTGCTCGATGAACTTCATCGTGCTCATCACCTTGCTGATGCGCTGGCCGGTGAGGTCCTGGAAGTTGCAGGCCTCGAAGATCGCGACGACGCGTTCCTGGATTTCCTCGCTGAGCAGCTTCTGCTGGTCGGGGGAGATGTTCTTGGACAGCGCGGTCGCGGCCTGGTCGATCGCTTCGGTGGCTTCCAGAATCTGCTGGGTGGCCTGTTCGGTGCCGCCGACGACTGCGCCGAGTTCGCCGTTGACCTTGGCCATTTCCTGGCCGTCGAAGCTCTTGCCGTGCAGGGTGGCGATCTCGCGCTTGGTGCGGTTGATGGCGTCGTGGATCAGGTCGAGCTCGACCTTCAGCTTTTCGCACTGTTCGATCTGGGCGCGGTAGGTTTCCAGCAGCGCATGGGCATCGGCGGTCTCGCGCGCGATCTCCGTCTGCAGGCCCGTGGGGGCGCCGGAGTGACCGAAGCTCGCCATCTGTGCGCGGATCTGGCGCAGTTCAGCCATGATTTCCTTGTGCATCGGGCCGATCTCGCCGCCTTCCTCATGCATGGCAATTGGCGCGTCGCCCAAAATGGCCTGTTCGATACGAAAACGCTTGCGATTGACCGACATAAGAATTTCCCACCCGTTCCGATTCCAGGGTGTTTTAGACCAATGCCATTTAACGTGAGGTTCACGCGCCGGAATTGCGTTTCGGCGGTTGCATACCGGCGGTTAACCATGACGGGGGCGCGTTCACGCAAAATAAACGCTAGCAGACAAATCCGGGCGCGTTTGCCGGGATGGTGAATCGAACCGCGGTTTCCGTTTACCAAACCGATCAGGTTTTGATCTGTATTGTTCGCGTGCAGCGGCGGTATCGCCGTCGCGGCTCAGCGAACCCGCAGTGACGAACAGTACAGAGTACGTCGATGTCCGCAAAAATCTCTTTGGCGCTCCTTGCGAGCGTGTCTTGCCTTTGTCTGACCAATGAGGCGCTGGCGCTCGACGCCTCGTCGCCAGCCGAGCCCACCGTGATCTACGCCCGTCAGGCGCCACCGGCGCCGGTGCGCGTCGCCGCCGCCGAGCGCTCCAACATGGGCGGCGGCTTCATCGAATTCCTGTTCGGCGATGCGCCGCAGGGCGGGCGCTACCAGCAGCCGGCCTACCAGCAGCAGCCGGAATACGGTTCCCGGCGCATGCTGCTGCCGCCGATGGACCCGCAGCAATCGATGCGGCGCGAGGAAGTGCTGGTCGACCCTGCGCAGCAGCGGCTCGATCCGATGTATGAAAAGCAGGTGGTCGAGTATCGCGGCAAGGAGAGCGCGGGCACCATCGTGATCGACACTCCGAACAAGTTCCTGTTCCTGGTGCAGGGCGACGGCAAGGCGCTGCGCTACGGCGTCGGCGTCGGCCGTCCGGGCTTCACCTGGTCGGGCGTCAAGACGATCTCGGCCAAGAAGGAATGGCCGGCCTGGACGCCGCCGCCGGAAATGCTGGCGCGCCGTCCCGACCTGCCGCGGCACATGGAAGGCGGCCCGGAAAACCCGCTCGGCGCGCGCGCGATGTATCTGGGCTCCTCGCTCTATCGCATCCACGGCTCCAACGAGCCCTGGACCATCGGCACCAACGTCTCGAGCGGCTGCATCCGGATGCGCAACGAGGACGTGATCGATCTCTACGGCCGCGTCAGCGTCGGCGCCAGGGTGGTAGTGATCTGATCATCGCTGCTACGTCTTGAAATGAAACGGCCGCCCGGTGGGGCGGCCGTTTCTCTTGATCGGTGCTCGCGCGGCTCACGCGTAATCGCTGTCGCCATCGTCGTAGTCAAAGCCGTCGGAATCGTGGTCCATGTCGTCGTCATCGTCGTTCGACGCCTGGTCGAAGAAGCCCTGCCGCGAGCCGTTATCACTGTCGCCGCTATCCGCGCGCCGGCTCGACGAGCCGATGTCGTTGATCCCGGCGTCGCGCGCCAGATCGCCGCCGGACTGATCGCCCCACGGCCGGCGATCCTCGACGCCGCCACGGCTTCCGGTGTCGCCGAATGCCTGGTGGTTGCCGCCGCCGCCCATCATCGAGCGGATGCTGCTCGCCAGGAGCGATCCGCCGACCACGCCGGCTGCGGCCGCCGCCGCCGTGCCGAGGAACGAGCCGCCGCCGCCGAACGCCGACGGCTGCTGCTGCTGGGCGCCGCCATAGGGTTGGCCATAGGCCGGCTGGTTATACGGCCCGCCGCCCTGGCTCTGCTGCAGCACCTGCCCGGTGTTCCAGGCCGGCCGGCCGCCACCCATGTCGGGCGCACGCACGTTCGGCACCGAGCCGTGGCCAGACCCTTGGCCAGACCCTTGGCCCTGGTTCTGCCCGAAGATCGCGTCGCGCATCGAATCGAGGAAGCCGCCGGGTTGTGTCTGCTGATCTGGCTGGCCCGCCGCCGCCTCCAGTTCCTGGATGCGCATGTCGGCACGCTTCAGCGCCTCGTCCTGCACCAGCGCGGTCTGCACCAGCGCATAGACCGCGTTTGGCGCGTTGCGCAGGCCCTGCATGATCGCCGACATCGCCTCGGGATCGCGCTTGGCGCTCTCCAGCTTGGCGAGCCGGTCGAAAAGATCGTCAATCAGTTGGCGTTCTTGCGGTGTCATGGCCCTCTCCCTCGCGTCGGATCGTCAACGCGCCGGCAAGATGTAGGGCGGGCCTTGTGCCGCAAGTAGTGGGAGGCTGAATTAAATTTTTGTATGCGACAAAACGCCGGGCGGGCTTTTGTGCGGTTTGTCAGCTCAATGTAACTTTATTCGCCGCCAGCAATGTCGGGAAAAGATCGCTGGCGAGGTAGGCGTGTTCCGCCTCGCGCTGGTTGGTGAAGGGGTCGAGATTCCTGAGCGTCTCGTCGACAAAGCCGGGATGGCACATCACGAGTCCGTCATGCGGCAGGCCATCGAGAAATTCGGCCATCAGCACGCCGAAATCCGGCTGCTTCGAGAAATCATAGGCGCCGGCGAAGGCCGGATTGAACGGGATCCCGGCGACGGCGGCACGCTTGCGGAATTGCGCGCTCAGCATGTCGAGCACCAGCGCCTTGGGCGCGCCCAATCGTTTGCCGAGCGGCGTGCGGCGTCCGCCCTGCCGCACCCAGGCCTCGGGCGCGGCCGCTTTCACCGCGCGCAGAAAGCCGTCGCGCGCCTGCGGGAACAGCTGCGCGTGCTGGTGGCCGTCGACGAAATCGGGCGCGCGGCCGAACAGCTCCCTGAACGCGCCAAGCTGCGCCGAGACTTCGTCCTCGATCAGGCCGGGATCGAGCCGCCGCAGCAGGCCGGCGCGCAGCAGCTTTGGAAACGGCAGGAACAGCCCGCCGTCGAGCGGACGAAAATACATCGACAGCGGACGAAACGGAGCGGTCAGCGTCACGTGCAGGCCGATGGCGCAGCGCGGGCTCGCCGCCGCGGTCTCCTGAAGCGCGGCGACCTCGGCGCGGCCGATCGCGGATCCCACCACCATGACTGACGTGGCGTTGAGACGGCCGCGCGCGATCAGGTCGCGGATGGCGCGGTTGACGCCGTCGGCCAGCCCGTAATCGTCGGCGCACAGCCAGATCCGGCGCAGCGCAGCCTCGTTCATTCGGCGGCGGTCCGTTCGCTGGCGGCCGCCTCGCCGTCGGCTCGCTTCTCGCTGTGCTCGGCGACGAAGTAGATCGGCCGCGCCTTCAGTTCGGAGAGGATCTTGCCGATATATTCGCCGACGATGCCGATCATGATGAGCTGCACGCCGCCGATCGTCATCAGGCCGATCATCAGCGAGGGATAGCCGGGGACCTGCTTGCCGGTGGTCCAGACCTCCCAGAGAATGGTCAGGCCGAAGATGAAGGCGGTGAATGCGAGCAGCACGCCGAGCAGGCTGGCAAAGCGCAGCGGCGCCACCGAGAACGACGTCAGTCCTTCGATCGACAGGCCGATCAGCCGGCCCGGGCTGAAATTGGTGACGCCATGCGCGCGTGGCGACGGCTCGTAATCGACCCGGATCTGGCGGAAGCCGATCCAGTTCGACAGGCCCTTGAAGAAGCGGTTGCGTTCGGGAAGCTGGCGCAGCGCGGCCGCCGCGCGCGGCGACAGCAGGCGGAAATCGCCGGCGTCCTCGGGGATCTTCTGCCGCGCGCCCCAGTTGATCAGCGCGTAGAAGCCGTGCACCGCCTGGCGGCGCAGGAACGATTCATTGTCGCGATGCGCCTTCGCCGTGAACACGACGTCGTAGCCGTCGTCGATCCAGTGCGCGACCAGCTTTTCGACCATGTCAGGCGGATGCTGGCCGTCGCCGTCCATGAACAGCAGCGCGCCGAGGCGGGCGTGGTCGAGGCCGGCCATCAGCGCGGCTTCCTTGCCGAAATTGCGCGACAGCGACACCACCTGGACGTCGAGCCCGTCCGGCTTGAGCGTGCGGGCGATCGCGAGCGTGTTGTCGGCGCTGCCGTCGTCGACATAGACGACCTCGGCAGCAAGGCCGTAGCGCTCTTTAAGGGTGCGGGCGAGGCCGGTCAGCCGCTCGTGCAGCAGCGCAAGGCCCGCCGCCTCGTTGTAGACCGGCACGACAATCGACAGGCCCTGCGCCGCGGCGCTGGTCGCGGTCGTCGTCAGGCGGGAAACGTCAGAGCCGAGGTTCATCGAGCGGGTTCCAGATTATCCAACCGTATATGCTACTTGCCGGAGGCTGTCGCAACGATGAACAAAACGGCAGCCCTATTGCCGCAAGAACGCCTCAAGCCTGGCAAACAGCGGATTTTCGCGGTCGAGCACGTAGTCGAGCGAGGCGATCGAGACCGTGTCGGCGCCGTGCTCGCGCAGGAAGCTGCCCAGCGCATAGAGCTGCATCGGCGGGCAGTGCAGCGTGAGCATGCCTGAGGAGGTCGGCCCGCCGAACGGCGCCACCACGCCGAAACGGTTATGCGCCTCGGTCAGCAGCTTGTCGTTGCAGCCGGCAAAGCGGGTGCGGACTTCGCGGTACTTGCTGGCCCGCGCCCTTGCCGCGATGTGGTCGAGGATGACGCGCGCGGTCTCGCGGGCCTCCGTCGACCAGTCGGCATCGCGCGACGCGACGAGGTTGGCCTGGCTGCGGAGGATCACGCCGTCGTCGAGCACCTTCAGCCCGTTGGCGGCGAGCGTCGCGCCCGTCGTGGTGATGTCGACGATCAGTTCGGCGGTGCCGACGGCGGGCGCGCCTTCGGTCGCGCCGGCGCTCTCGACGATGCGGTAATCGACCACGCCGTGCGACGCGAAGAAGCTGCGCGTCAGGTTGATGTATTTGGTCGCGACCCGCATCCGCCGGTTATGCTGGGCGCGGAAGCCGGTGGTGACGTCGTCGAGGTCGGCCATGGTGCGGACGTCGATCCAGGCCTGCGGCACCGCGACCACGACATTGGCGCTGCCGAAGCCGAGATTGTCGATCAACAGCACGCGCCTGTCGGCGTCCGCGATGCTTTCGCGCAGGAGGTCCTCGCCGGTGACGCCGAGATGCACCATGCCGCGCGCGAGTTGCGAGGCGATCTCGCTCGCCGAGAGATAGGCGATCTCGACATTGTCGAGGCCGGCGATGGTGCCGCGATAGTCGCGCGCGCCGCGCGGTTTTGCCAGCGAAAGCCCGGCGCGGGTGAAGAACGCCTCGGCGTTTTCCTGCAGGCGGCCCTTGGACGGAACGGCGAGAACGAAGGGGGTGGTCATGCGGCGCCCCCTTGCGACTGGCCGAGCCTGGTCAGCGCCTCGATCCACACCGAGAAGCCGACCGCCGGGATCGGCGTCGATGCGCCGAGCTGCGTCATCAACCCGTCATAGCGGCCGCCCGCCACCAGCGGTTCGACGCCGTTGCCCTTGTCCTTGCCGTGCAGTTCGAATTCGAAGCCGGTGTAGTAATCGAGGCCGCGGCCGAACGAGGTGGAAAACCGCGTCAGTTTCGTGTCGACGCCGCGCGCGGCCATGAAGCCGATGCGGCTTTCGAGCTGGTCGATCGCGGCAGCAAGATCGAGCCCGGCGTCGGACGCCAGCGCACGCAACTGCTTCGCCGCGTCGTTGGGATCGCCTGCTATCGCGAGGAAGCGCTTGATGATGTCGAGCGCGTCGCGCGGCAGCGCGCCGCCCTTCAGCGTCGATTGTTCGAGGAAGCGGTCTGCGATCTCGGCGACCGTCCGTCCGCCGACATTGGTGGTGCCGGCGATCGACATCAGGTCTGTGACCAGCGCCAGCGCCGCCTTGCGGTCGGAGCCGGCGAGTGCGGCGAGCACGCCCTCATATTCGTTGCGGCCCGGTGCGGTCGCGAGCGTCAGCCGCTCGATATCGTCGGTGAGGCTGACCTTGCGGTTGAAGTCCTTGATCAGCCGCCGCCGCCACACCGGGTAGAGGTCGAGCGCGTCGATCAGCGCATTGAACAGCGCGACGTCGCCGGTGCGGATTTCGACGTCCTTGACGCCGAAGGCCGCGGTCGCCTCCAGCGCCAGCGCCAGCATCTCGGCGTCAGCCGCGGCGCGGTCCTGACGGCCGAACGATTCGATGCCGGCCTGCAGAAATTCGCTCGGGCGGCCGCCGCGATAGCGGAACACCGGGCCGAGATAGGAAAAGCCCGCGGGCTTGCCGGCGCTCGGCGAGGCCAGATAGTCGCGCGCCACCGGAATGGTCAGGTCGGGACGCAGGCACAGTTCCTCGCCGGAGGCGTCGCTCGTCAGATAGAGGCTCTTGCGAATGTCCTCGCCGGAGAGGTCGAGGAATGGCTCCGCCGGCTGCAGGATGGCCGGATGCGCCTGCACATACCCGCCCTGGGCAAACGACAATAGCAGCGCGTCCGCCCAGGCGGCGGACCCGGCAGCACCAGGGGAGGCGGCGGTCGCGGTCATCTTTGGTCCAAAATCCGGCAAAACCGGCTTGTTTAAGGGTTCGTTCAGGGGTTCCCCGGCTGTTCCGGGGCTCGCTGGCGCAGCCCTTAGCATGGCCCGGGCGGCGTTTCGACAGGGATCGGGCAATTGAATTAATGGGCGGTGGCGAGGATTTCCCCGGCCGGGTTTGGCAACCGCTGCCGGGAGCGATGGCAAATATTGCTAAAACCTGTGCTCGCACCCATAATGGCAAGAAGGATTCGCACGATGAATATGAATGTCTCGCTGACTGACGAACTGAGCGAGTTCGTCAAAGCCAAGGTTTCGAGCGGCCGTTACACCTCCGCAAGCGAGGTTGTGCGCGAGGCGCTGCGAATCATGGAGCAGACCGAAGAGGCCCGGTTGGCTTTCCTGCGTAGTGCGTGGGCGGCGGGTCAGGCGAGCGGCGATGCGGGCCCGGCCGATTTCGAAAGCATCAAGGCCCAGGGCCGGGCTATGCTGAAGGCTGCGGGCAAGTAACTTGGGAGAGGTTCGCCTTTCCCAGCTTGCACAGCGTGATCTTTTTGAAATTTGGTTTCACATTGCAGTCGACAACGGCCCGGCGACGGCTGATCGTTGGATCGATCGCATCGAAGCACGGTGCCGACAGCTCGCGGAATTTCCGGAACTGGGACCGTCTCGCCCGGATATTGCTGATGGTGCGCGAATGCTGGTCATTGTGCGATGGCTGGCGCTTTACGAGATCACGAATGAAGGCGTGCGCATCGTGCGCGTCGTCGATGCAGCGCGCAATCTCGGCGAACTGGATTTGTCCGGCGAATGAGGGAGGCGCTAACCCCGCCAATCCCCCAGCGCCGCCTGCACCAGCGCCAGCGCGGCGACGCCGGCGGTGTCGGCGCGCAGGATGCGCGGGCCGAGCGACAGCCGCAGCGTCTTCGGCTGCCGCAGCAACAATGCGCGCTCTTCCTCGGCAAACCCGCCTTCCGGACCGATCAGCACATCGATTCCCCCTGCCGCCTCCGCCGCCTGCAGCGCCGGCATCGGCGCCGCGACGTCAGTCGCTTCGTCGCAGAACACCAGCAGCCGCGCGGAATCGCGTCTGTCGAGAAAGCGGTCGAGCGCAACCGGCTCGGCGACCTCGGCAAGGCTCAGGATTCCGCACTGCTCGGCGGCCTCGATCGCATTGGCGCGCATCCGCTCGCTGTTGACCCGCGAGACCTGGGTGTGCCGCGTCAGCACCGGCTGCAGCCGGCAGGCGCCCATCTCGACCGCCTTCTGCACGACGTAGTCGAGGCGCGCGTGCTTCAGCGGCGCGAAGACATAGGCGATGTCGGGCAGGCGATCCTGCTTCCGTGTCTGCGCGATGATCGAGAGGCCATCGGGTCGCTTGCGTCCCTCGATCGCGGCCCGCCACTCGCCGTCGCGGCCGTTGAACACCAGGATGTTCCCGCCGGCCGAAAGCCTGAGCACATTGCCGAGATAATTGCTCTGGTCGCGCTCCAGCGCGATTCTCTCGCCCTCGCGCAGCGGCGCATCGACGAACAGGCGGGGGGCGTGAAAATCGAGATCAGGCATTTGTGATCGTTCCGTTCCGTGCGACTTTTAGCCTAGAGCGCTCGAATTCGGCGCTATTTTTGTCATTCCGGGGGCGCCACGCCGCGCTCGCGCCCAAATCAACGGGTTGTTAAGGATCGGCAGGAATCGTAAAAAGCCACCGCAAATCTGCTTCGTTTTTTGCAGACATTGGGCCTTCCTGGACCTCGCCGGAGTTACAGCCTTGATGATCCGCCGCCTGATTGTGCCGCTGACCGCTGCCGTCATGACCGTCAACGCGGGCCACGCGCTGGCGCAAGGTGCGTTCCCGGCGCCGTTGCCCAACCAGCAGAGCGCGTCGCCGTTTCCGCCGTTGAATGGCGCGGCGCCGTCCGCCTCGGTCGGCGCGCCGTCGCCGTTCCCGACCGAAGGCGTTGCTCCGGTCTCGCGCGGATTCAGCGGGCCGCCGCCCCAGGCGCCGAGCGGTGCGGCGGACGCCTGCATGAAAGGCTTCGTTCCGCTGCGCGAGGAAGCCGAAAAGCGCGGCAAGATGATCAAGGCCGCGAGCGACCGCAAGGCGCCGCCGGATGAGGCCTGCAAGCTGATCAGGAATTTCGGCCAGGCCGAACTGAAGATGATCAAATATGTCGAGACCAACTCGGCGAAATGCGGAATTCCGCCGCAGATCGCCGACCAGCTCAAGACCGGCCACAAGAACACCGAGAAGATGCAAACCCAGGTGTGCAACGTGGCGCAGCAGGCCGCTGCGCGTGGACCGGCCGGCCCCAGCCTCAGCGAAGTGCTCGGCTCGTCGGCGGCGATGCCCGAGGCCCAGACGGTCAAGAAGGGCGGCAGCACCTTCGATACGCTGAACGGCAACGTTCTCTCGCGATGATCCCGCTCCGATGAGCGAGGTGTCCGCCCGCGTTGCCGACGCGACCGGCAACTGGGTCGACACGCATGCGCCGGCCTGGTCGCGGCCCTATTTGCGGCTTTCCCGCTTCGACCGTCCGATCGGATCGTGGCTGCTGTTGATGCCGTGCTGGTGGTCGGCGGCGCTGGCCGCTGCGATCGCGCGCGACGTCTCGTCCTTGCCGCTCGTCATCGCGCTGTTCTTCGTCGGCGCCTTCGTCATGCGCGGCGCCGGCTGCACCTGGAACGACATCACCGACCGCGATCTCGATGCCAGGGTCGAGCGCACGCGCTCGCGGCCCCTGCCGGCGGGGCAGGTGACCGTGACGCAGGCGTTCGCCTTTCTGGTGCTGCAGGCGCTGATCGGCCTCGTGGTATTGCTGCAGTTCAACCGTTTCGCGATTCTGACCGGCATCGCCTCGCTCGTCATCGTCGCGGTCTATCCCTTCATGAAGCGCGTCACCTGGTGGCCGCAGGTCGTGCTGGGCCTGGCCTTCTCGTGGGGCGCCTTGATGGGGTTTGCCGTCACGCTCGGCCGCATCGACCTGACCGCGCTCGTGCTCTACGCCGGCTCGATCGCCTGGGTGATCGGCTATGACACGATCTACGCGCATCAGGACGCCGAGGACGACGCGTTGATCGGCGTCAAGTCGACCGCCCGCCTGTTCGGTGCGCAGACTCATCTGGCGCTGTCGGTGTTCTATCCGCTTGCGGTGGTGCTGATCGGTGTCGCACTGGCGCTGGGTGGCGCGCGCTGGCCGGCCTGGATTGGCCTTGCAGCGTTCGCCGCGCATCTCGCCTGGCAGATACGCACGCTCGATATAAGCGATCCGGCGCTGTGCCTGCGCCTGTTCCGCTCGAACCGCGATGCCGGGCTGTTGCTGTTCGCTGGACTGCTGGTCGACGCGGTGATGCGCGCGTAGTTCGTCGCGCGTGATGTGCTCGCATCCGATAACGAGCGCGGGGCGCTCTCATGTTGTTGCTCGAACTCCTGTGAACTGTGCCACGCGCGCGGCGGACAACCCGTGTTAGGCGTGGATGGTCCACCGAGACAGGAGGTTGTCATGCGACTTCGCCGTCTTATCGTCGCATCCATTTTCATGGTCGGCGTCACGGTTCAGGGCACCGCACTGGCGGGTACAATTCTGGCCAACACAGATCTCCCCGGCAACGACTACCGCAATATGGAGATCCGAAACTCCGAAGCGTGTCGCAGCACCTGTCTCAAGGATGGCAAGTGCGAAGCCTGGACATACGTCAAACCCGGGCTTCAGGGGCGATTGGCCCGCTGCTGGCTGAAGGACAGCGTTCCGCGGTCTGTGCATTCCTCGTGTTGCAGGTCCGGCACCCGAGCACAACGAATAGATTAGATTGCCGCATCCGCAATGACGGGCGGCGACAGGCTCTCGGCCTTTGAGCACGAACGGGATCAGATCCAGCGACGGGCGGTTGGTCAGAACCGCCCGTTCGCACATTCTGGCAGATTTTGCGGACACAAGAGCACGAAGTAAGCCGTAAAGCCATTGCGCAGGGAAGGCCGGGATGCTCCCGCCGAACCTGTATGCTCGTGTGCATCTCTTGCCATGCGCAACAGCACACGAGACCGCGGGTGCAGCGCGCACCCGGTCTTCCCTGCGCCCTCTGATTGGAGAGGGCGACAAACGAGATACAAACCTCGGGCAGAACATGTCGCGAGAATGCCGACCCGCATTCAGTCGTCGTCGTCCGCGAAGGCGGACGACCAAGATGCTATGGGGAGGAGGAGCGGCGGCGAGGGTATGGTACTCCTCGGGCGCCGT
>NZ_DAINNI010000141.1:0-11344 GCF_036735945.1 Bradyrhizobium sp.
TCGGTGGTGCATCCCGGCGGCGTGCTCACCAACATCGTGCGCAACTCGCGCACCGGCAGCGGCATCACCGACAATGCGCGCCGCGCCGACTCGATCGACCGCTTCGACGCCGTCGCCAAGACCACGCCGCCGGCGGCGGCCCAGCGCATCATCGCCGGCATCGAGAAGAACCAGCCGCGCATCCTGATCGGCAACGACGCGAAGTTCATGGACCTGCTGCAGCGCTTCCGCCCGGGGA
This sequence comes from Bradyrhizobium sp., assembly GCF_036735945.1. Taxonomy (GTDB): domain Bacteria; phylum Pseudomonadota; class Alphaproteobacteria; order Rhizobiales; family Xanthobacteraceae; genus Bradyrhizobium. Next base: position 239 of record NZ_DAINNI010000141.1, read on the forward strand.
CGTATTGGAGCGTGATGGCGAAGCGGATCGAGAAGATGGGTGGGCGGAAGTGAGGGAGTTCTATCGTCGTCATTGCGAGCGGAGCGAAGCAATCCATGTCGCAATCCGGGGATAGGTGGATTGCTTCGCTCCGCTCGCAATGACGGGGAGATAGCGCCGCTACCGCCCCGCCAGCCTGTCGGCAAAATAGCCGATGGTCTTGCGGTAGATCGTGGCCCGGTTCCACTCGCGCATGGCTTCGAAATTCGCGCTGCCTTCGCCATAGGGCGCGCCGTTCTTGAATCCGCTCATGTGCAGCAGGTTCGCGGTGGAGGCGAGCACGTCGGGGACGCTGTGGCGGAGGTCGACGTGACCGTTGCCGTCGAAATCGACGCCGTACTTGATGTAGGACGATGGCAAAAATTGCGTCTGGCCGATTTCGCCGGCGAAGGCGCCGATCAGGTCGCGCAGCGGCAGATCGCCGCGCTGCACGATCTTGAGCGCGGCGAGCAGTTCGCCCTGGAACAGTTCGGTGCGGCGGCAATCATGCGCCATGGTGGCGAGCGTGCGGATGACCGGCAGCTTGCCGACGTCGCCCTTGCCGAAATCGCTCTCCAGCCCCCAGATCGCGACCACGATCTCCGGCGGCACACCGAACTTCTGCTCGATGCGCGACAGCAGCGAACCATGCTTGATCAGCATCTGCCGTCCGATGTTGATGCGCCCCGGCCCGACGCGGGTCGAGACATATTGCTCGAACGACTTGTTGAAGGTGCCGCGCTGGCGGCGGTCGAAGGCGAGCACCGCCGGATCCGGCGTGATGCCGGCAAAGGCCTGGCCGATCACGGCCTGCGAGACGCCGGCCGCGGCCGCCTCCTGCGACATCGCCGCGATGAAGGCGCTGAAATCGCCGCCGCAACGGGCGGCGTGGGAGGGCGTGGCGAACAGGAGAGCGGCAAGCGTGGACGCGCAGAAGGCCAAGGCGAAACGAAGCGAAAGCATGGGAAGCCATTTCCGGGAGGGGGAGCAAATCGGCGCCGGTTGTAGCACGGTCGCTATCCGTATTCGAGACCGTTGCCGGATGGAGCCGGTGACGCGAAGATGCTATGGAATGCACAAGACATATTCGGCCTCGTGCACAGGAGAAATGCCGTGACCCAGGACGACCGTTCGAACGAGGATTCCTTGCGGCCTGGCGTGCTGCGCGTGCCGCTGTTCCGCCTGCTCGCGATCAACCTCGCCGTCGGCATCGCGCTGGCCGCCGCCCTGGTCGGCGGGCTGCTGGCGCTCAATCCGGGCGGCTTGCGCCATCTGATCTTCGCCGACGCCTCGCCCGCAACAGCGCTTGGGCTGCTGCTGTTCGGCTTCGTCGTCACGCTGGGCTCGACCGCGATGGGCACCGCGATCATGGCGATGGGCCGCGCCACCGATGACCGGACGCGCGGCGGCCCGCCGTTGCGGCGGGTAGCGGCCGTGGTCCGGGCCAAGGGGTTCCGCTGAGCGGCCTCCTGCTTTCCGACCCGCGCGATTGATCCGCGTCAATAGCTCCGCACGCCGGCTTTCCTAGGATCAGCAAAAATGGAGAGCCTCGATGATCGGAATCACCCTGACCACGGACCAGATCCGCAACGCCCCCACACCGGTTCGCCAGTGGATCGAACAGCAAGTGATCGGCTCGCTGGGACTGGCGGCCAACACGCCCGCCGCCGAGCACCCACAAGCTGCGCATCTGGTCGGCTGTACGACCGAAGAGGCGAGCGCGGTGCTGGCAGAGATCAAGGGGTTGATGCCGGCGTTCAACGTGTTGTTCGAATTCGCCCGCCCCGGCATTTCGTTCGGGCAACCGCCGGTGATGGCGTTTCGCCTGGTCGACATTCTCTATCACACGCGCCTGGAGGATATCAGCCAGGTCGTGGAATGCCTCGAGGCCATCAACGAGGCTTTTGCGCGCGTGCGCGGCGATGCCTCGGCAAAGTTGTGCGGCTTCGACAATCAGGGACATTGCCTCATCGCGCCGGAGACGCAGCGGAGCGTCGCAGCGCTGTGGCAGAGCATTCTCGCGAGCCAGAAGCAAGCGCGCGGCGCCGCAGGCGCGGATGTCAAGCCGGCGGCGTGAGTGGCGTCAGTTGGCTTTTGGCTCTGACTGCGTCGTCCCCGCGCACGCGGGGACCCATACGCCGCGGCCGGTCTTGTAAGAGCGGACTTATCGACGGCTTGGCTTCAACAATCCCGCCGGTGGTTATGGGTCCCTGCTTTCGCAGGGACGACGGGGATAGACCCTACTCGCCGCCGCCGTCGATCTGTCGGCCCATCAGCGCAATCGCTTTCTGATAGACGCCGGCGGCATTCCAGGCCTGGATCGCGGCAAAATTCGCCTCGCCCGGCTGATAGCCGGCGCCGGCGCGCCAGCCATGGGCCTTCAGGAACGCCGCGGTCGACATCAGCGCATTCGCCGAGTTTTCGAGATTGCCGGTGCCGTAGGCCAAGATCGCCTTCGGCATGAACTGGGTCTGGCCGACCTCGCCATGCATCGAGCCGCGCTGGCTGGGCGACAGCGCGCCGCGATCGATCAATTGCAGCGCGGCGTAGAGATGCTCGGTGAAATAGGCCGAGCGGCGGCAGTCGTAGGCAAGCGTCGCGATCGAGGCGAGCATGTTCTGGTTGCCGCGCTGGCTGCCGAACCCGGTCTCCATGCCCCAGATCGCCAGCAGCGGCCCCGGCGGCACGCCGTAACGGCTCTGGATCGAGGAGAACAGCGCGGCCTGCGAATTCTTCAACTGCCGCCCCCTCGACACGATGGTGGTGGCGCCGCGCTTGGCCAGAAATGCATCGAGCGAAAGATTGAAGCTGCGCTGGCCGCGATCGGCATTGATCGTCGCCTGCGCATAGTTCGTCGCCATCAGCGCCTGGATGGTCCCGGCGCTGATGCCCTTGGCGCGGGCCTCGCCGGCGAACTCCTGCTTCCAGGCGGAATATCCGGCGGCGGAGCTGCCGCAGGTGGCGGCCTCGGCCCGGGAATCGAAGCACGCGAACATTGCCAAGGTTGCGCTGAAAGCAAATGCGATGCGGAGCATGGAAAAGCCGTTCCTGAGAGAGCACTGCAAATAAGCATCGGCTTCTAGCACGTCCCGGGCTTCGCTTCGAGGGTTGCGGCGAAGCGCCCCGCGCAAAATCTCCCCGAAAACGGCCATCATTGCGGCCCATTTGAACCGGCTGACCTGCCGCTGCGACCTTTACAAGTCATGCTTCATCCCGCGCTCCCCTCGATCATTTCTCGAACAAGTGGAATTCCCATGAGCCTATCGTGCACGCCGTTCAGGCCGCTCCTCCTGCTGCTCGCCCTGTCGCTTGGCGCGATGACGAACGCGGCCGCGCAGACCCGCGACGTGGCCGGCGCCAAGGACTATCCCGGCATCGGCCGCTTCGGCGGCAGCGTGATCACGGGCTATCAGGTGAAGGACTTCGACGCGGCGCGGATGCAAGGCGCGGTGTTCAAGGACGGGCAGCCCACGGACGCGCGACGGCTGGAAGGTCGCATCACCAGGATCGCCTATCGCACCAGTCCCGGCCCCTCGATTCTGGAGGTGTCGCGCAATTTCGAGACGCAACTGGCGAAGGCCGGATTCGAAACGCTGCTCGCCTGCGACGTCGATGCCTGCGGCGGCATTCCCTTTTCGGAAGCCGTCGACGCGCTGCCGATTCCGCAGATGTGGGTGGATGGGTTCAACTACCGCTATTTTGCCGGACGCAAGACCGAAGGCGGCCGCGAGACCTATGCCAGCATCATCGTCAGCGAGAACAACCGCGATATCTATGCGCAGCTCGTCGTCGTCGTAACAGGCGCGATCGAGAACAAGATGGTGGATGCGGCGGCAATGGCAAAGGGCCTCGGCGAGGCCGGCCACATCGCGCTCTATGGCATCTATTTCGACACCGACAAGGCGGTGCTGAAACCCGAAAGTCGACCGACGCTCGAACAGATCGCAAAACTCCTGACCGGCCAGCCGCAGCTCAGCGTCTTCATCGTCGGCCACAGCGACAACCAGGGCGCCTACGACTACAATCTCGATCTGTCGCGCCGGCGCGCCGAGGCGGTGGCCGCCGAGCTGGTAAAGAACTTTCGGATTGCGCAGGCGCGGCTGCGTACGGCGGGCGTCGGCTTCCTCTCCCCCGTCGGCTCCAACGCCAATGAGGGCGGCCGCGCGTTGAACCGCCGCGTCGAGCTGGTGGCGCCGTAACTTCAGCGTATCGGCCGACGCCCGCCCTGGTTGCCAGGGACAAGGCCAAGGACAAGGCCATGACCAGGTCCAGTGGTTTCAAAGTCGGAATGGCAATTGCGGTCGCTGCGCTGGCCGGAAGCCAGCCGGCGGTCGCACAGGCGCCGGCGCTTTCCGTCGACCCCTCGCGCCTGCCTCGCCTCGGCACCATCGACGAGCGCTTTCAATCCTACAACGTCGAGATGGTCGAGGTCACCGGCGGACGATTCTGGAAGCCTTACCGGGCGAGCGCTTCGACGGCGGCAGGCGCGGTCAACGCCGCGAATGTCCCGGTGGGCGGTAGTCCCGACCTCTATGAGTATCGAAATCCCATCGACCTCTCCAGCACCCGCCTGCGCACATTGGCCGCCGCCCTTGCCCCAGCCTACCTGCGCGTCAGCGGCACCTGGGCCAACACCACGTACTTTGCCGACAGCGATGTGCCGCCCGCGACGCCGCCCGACGGCTTCCGTGCCGTGCTCAGCCGCGAGCGCTGGAAAGCCGTCATCGACTTTGCCCGCGCTGTTAACGCCGACCTCGTGACCTCGATGGCAACGGGTCCCGGAGTCCGGGATGCCACGGGTCTATGGCAGAGCGATCAGGCCCGTCGCCTGTTTGCCTACACCCGATCGATCGGCGGCCGGATTGCCGCCGCCGAATTCATGAACGAGCCGAATCTGGCGGCCATGGGCGGCGCGCCACAAGGCTACGACGCGGCGGCCTACGGGCGGGACTTCGCGGCCTTCGTTGCGTTCATCCGGGCGCGCGAACCTGACGCGATCGTCCTCGGCCCCGGTTCGGTCGGCGAGACGACGACGATGCAATCGACGCCGTCCAGCCCCGACTTCATCAACACGCGCGACCTGCTCGCGGCATCGGGTCCCGGCATCGATGCGTTTTCCTATCATCACTATGGCGCGCTGTCGCAGCGATGCTCCGGCAATCCGGGCCAGGCCACGCCGGAGGCCGCGCTTTCGGAACGCTGGCTTTCGAGCACCGACCGCACGCGCGCATTCTACCAGTCGCTGCGGGACGAGTTTGCGCCGGACAAGCCGATGTGGCTTAGCGAAACCGCTGAGACCGCCTGCGGCGGCGATCCCTGGGCTTCGACTTTCCTCGATACGTTCCGATATCTCGATCAGCTTGGCCGGCTTGCCAGGAGCGGCGTTCAGGTAGTGGCGCACAACACGCTGGCGGCAAGCGATTACGGCCTGCTCGACGAGAAGGCGTTCCGCCCGCGGCCGAACTATTGGGCAGCGCTGTTGTGGCGCAGGCTGATGGGCACGACGGTTCTCGATGCCGGCGTGCACGAGGGAATGCACCTCTATGCGCATTGCCGGCGCGGCGCGCGCGGGGGCGTTACGCTGCTTGCCGTCAATCCGGATCGAACAACCGCCGCCGTCCTGCGATTGACCGTGGCCAGCGAGCGTTACACGCTGTCGGCAGATGACCTGCAGAGCGCAGACGTGAAGCTGAATGGAACGGTCTTGGAACTCCAGCCGAATGACAGTCTTCCAGAGCTTGTCGGCGTAAAATCGTCCGCTGGCACGATCGAGCTCCTGCCTGCCACGATTACGTTCATCACGATCGAGAATGCCGAAAATCCAGCATGTGATTGAATTTGTCTCGAACGGGATTCGCGCCCCTCCCACTCAGCCGGAAGGTGCTACCTACCAGCGCCCCTTGCGTTTGTTCCAGGCAAACAGCAGGTCGGCAAAGCGATCATAGAAGAACCGCGTGAACGGCAGTGCCACGCGATTGCCGAACAGTTTGGCAATCCACCCCTCGCCCGGCGTCAGGCGCCACAATGCGACGGCAACATCGGCACCGACAATGAGGCGGCCGTTCTCATCGGTGGCGTGCAGGCGGCGCCTGATATCGTCGATATCTGCGCCATGATGCGCCAGCGCGTCGGGCTGCTCGTTGATATCCTTGAATGCGATGCTCCCTGCGCGCACCGCCGCAAGCAACCTGTTGCGCTGCCAGTCGATGCCGGCGTCGCAAACGGGGCAGCTTGTGTTGTACCAGACGGTGAGACGGGGAGTGGGCATGTCGGCGATGGCAAGCCTACCACGACGTGATGTCTGTTCGGAATCCAAGCTGCAGGCTGGCCTTCATGTCGGGAAGCCCGGCCATGATCGCGGTAGAGTTGTCGCCGACTGCCAGCATGGCGAGACAGCCGGCGATCAAAACCGGCTTGAAATCGCTGTTTTGGCAGGAAGCGGCCGTCGGCGTCATCTTCAGCCCTTGAGTTGCCTTTCCAGCGAGGCGAAATCGACTTCCGCCCAGCGCTCGGCGATCCGGCCGTCGCGGATGCGCCAGAACGTCATGCCGCGAAATTCGATGCGTTTCCCGGTCGGCGCAATGCCGCGCCAGGGTCCGTTGTGCACGCCGCGCCAGACCACGCGAGCGGCGACGGTGTCGCCCTCCGCGATGATGCCTTCGCAGACCGCGTTCAGTTCGCCGAAGGTGGCGTGGAGCGCGGCGGAATGCGCGATCACCTGGTCGGCGGTCATCGCGGCGTTGGCGGCATGGTCGAAGAAGTCCGAGGTAATTTGGGCGCGGATCGCATCGGGATCGTGGCGGTTGGTGACGGCGTCGTAATGGGCGAGGACGAGGGCCTTGTTGGCTTCGGGGGACGAGACGGACATGAGGCTTTCGTATTTCAGGATGGGATGAAGGTTAGACACGGCGCGAGGTGCAAGGTTCAAGCGGATTGCAGCGCGAAGTGCCGTGCCTATCTCCATGAAATACGGGATGTATTCGACCTGCCGATGCACGCGCCGCGCGCAAGGCAGGCCATCGCCGGAACCCGCCATTTTGCTTTGACAGCGAAGTTGGGATCGGGGACAAGCCCGCCATGGCCAAGAAACCCGGAACCAATCCCAAAGGCGAATTCGCCTTTTTCAACATCGTTTATGAAGACGATACCCAGCGCTCCAACCGGCGCGTGCCCTCCGAACTGCTCGGCGGGCTCGACGGCGACGAGCCGGCGCGCGCCTTCATCATGGAACAGGATCGCGAAATCGCCGAGAAAAGTGGCCGCCCGGTGCTCGAAATAAAGAGCATCAGCCGGGTCGGCGCGAAGAAGAAGTAGGCGGGCGCTGCGCCGCCCCTCGTCATTGCGAGCGTAGCGAAGCAATCCATCGCGCGGCAAGCGGAGACATGGATTGCTTCGCTACGCTCGCAATGACGGCGCAAGGGTCGGATCAAAAATAAAAACGGCGGGCTTTCGCCCGCCGTTTTTATTCGAATGTATACGCCATCAGACGAACTAGTTGTCGAGGAAGCTCCGCAGCTTCCGCGACCGCGACGGGTGCTTCAGCTTACGCAGCGCCTTCGCCTCGATCTGGCGGATGCGTTCGCGGGTGACCGAGAACTGCTGGCCGACTTCTTCCAGCGTGTGGTCGGTGTTCATGCCGATGCCGAAGCGCATGCGCAGCACGCGCTCTTCGCGTGGCGTAAGCGAGGCCAGCACGCGCGTGGTGGTCTCGCGCAGGTTGGACTGGATCGCCGCATCGATCGGGAGGATCGCGTTCTTGTCCTCGATGAAATCGCCGAGGTGCGAATCCTCCTCGTCGCCGACCGGGGTCTCCAGCGACAGCGGCTCCTTGGCGATCTTGAGGACCTTGCGGACCTTCTCCAGGGGCATGCCGAGCTTTTCGGCGAGCTCTTCCGGGGTCGGCTCGCGGCCGATCTCGTTGAGCATCTGGCGCGAGGTACGCACGATCTTGTTGATCGTCTCGATCATGTGCACGGGGATGCGGATGGTGCGGGCCTGGTCGGCGATCGAGCGCGTGATCGCCTGCCGGATCCACCAGGTGGCGTAGGTCGAGAACTTGTAGCCGCGCCGATACTCGAACTTGTCGACCGCCTTCATCAGGCCGATGTTGCCTTCCTGGATCAGGTCGAGGAACTGCAGGCCGCGGTTGGTGTACTTCTTGGCGATCGAGATCACGAGGCGAAGGTTGGCTTCCACCATTTCCTTCTTGGCCTGACGGGCCTCGCGCTCGCCCTTCTGCACGCCGTGCACGATCTTGCGGAATTCGCCGATCTCGAGGCCGGTGAGCGCCGCGAGCTGCTGGATCTCGCCGCGCAGCTCCTTGATGCGGTCCTTCTCGTGATGGACGAAGTTCTTCCAGCCCTTGGCCGACAGTTTCGAGACGCGGTTGAGCCAGCGCGGATCGAGCTCCGAGCCCTGGTAGTTGCGCAAAAAGTCTTCGCGCGCGACGCCGTGGCTGTCGCCGAGGCGCAGCAGGCGGCCCTCGAACGAGACCAGCTTCTTGTTGATGTCGTAGAGCTGCTCGACCAGCGAATCGATGCGGGCCTGGTTCAGGCGCAGCGACTTCACCTCGACGATGATCTCGTCCTTCAGCTTCTTGTACTTGCGCTCCTGCGAGGGCGACAGCGACTCGCTCTGCAGCTGGTTGGCGATGTCCTGCTCCTGCAGGCGGCGCAGCTTCTTGTACTCGGACGCGATCTTGTCGAAGGTCTCGACCACCTTCGGCTTCAGTTCGGCCTCGATGGCGGCAAGCGACATCTGGTTCTCGAACTCGTCCTCTTCCATGTCGCCTTCGGCGGCGGCTTCGGCGGGATCCTTTTCCTCGGTATCCGCTTCACCGCCGGGAGCGGCGCGGAACGGGGTCGGCGACGGCGGAGCGGCCGGCGGCGCGACATGGGCGGGCGCGGCCTCGCCATTGGCGGCCTGGCCGTCGGCGGCGGGCGCGCCGATCAGCGCCGGGTTCATGTTGTTCTTGGCGTCGGGGCCGGCATAGGTCGCTTCGAGATCGATGATGTCGCGAAGGAAGATCTTTCCTTCGTTGAGCTCGTCGCGCCAGATGATGATGGCCTGGAAGGTCAGCGGGCTCTCGCAGAGGCCCGCGATCATCGCCTCGCGGCCGGCCTCGATGCGCTTGGCGATGGCGATTTCGCCCTCGCGCGACAGCAATTCCACCGTGCCCATCTCGCGCAGATACATGCGGACGGGATCGTCGGTGCGCTCGCCGGGCTCGGACTTCTTGACCTCGGTGACGGCCTTCTGCGTGACCTCGACGAGCTCGTTGTCGGTATCGTCGTCGGCGGAATCCTTGTCCTCTTCCTCGCCCTCGTCGTCGGCCTCGGTGACGTTGATGCCCATGTCCGAGAGCATCGACATGATGTCCTCGATCTGCTCGGGCGAGGTGGTGTCGGAGGGCAGCACTTCGTTGAGCTGATCGAAGGTCACGAAGCCGCGCTTCTTGGCCTGCTTGATCATCTTCTTGACGGCGGCGTCGGAGAGATCGAGCAACGGCGACGGCGCGTCGGCGGCATCCTTCTCCGGGGCGTCCGCTGCCTTGTCGTCTTTTTCCTTGTCCTTAACCTGCAGCGTCTTTGCCTTGGTGGCCATTCATCAAGCTCCCGAAACGCGCTCATGCGGGACGACGCCCTGCGTCATCCACTCCTGAATTACTGAAGTCGACAGCAGGATGTCTTTCGTTTGAAAAGCCAACCCGCTAGATCCTTGCTCTTAGCGCGCGATCCATGCCCGGACCACGCCTGTGCCCCTTGAGTATCCGCATGCGGACGACGCGCAAAGGGCGGCGCAGACCGTCGCCACCCCATAAACCCCGCTATCGCCGGTGTCATGCCAATAGCCCGAAACGCCCCTCGCTGGTTAAGTACCTTCGGACTATTAAGCTTCGCTTAACCCTGTTTTTGCCGCCAAACCATGGATTTGGCGAGTCTTTTTGCGGGCACGGCCGCCGCCATCCGCAATTGTTTTTATCGTCCTAAACGCTCTTCCGGAACCGGCCCGAAAGCTCGCCAAACCCCTCGATCAGGGCTTCCGTGCCGTCGAGCGACTCCAGTCGGGCGCTGACGTCCTTCAACCATGCCAGATTGGCCTCGCTGGGCTCTTCGCCCAACGCCAATTCGGCATCTTTCCTCTCCCTAAGTAGGGCGTGCGTTTTCTGATGCAAGACAACGAGTTGCTGCCAGGTGGCCAAAACGTCCTCGCGCGCCGCGCCCGGCCTTGCGCCCCACACCGCCGCGGTCGTGATCGCCCGCTCAACCCGTTGAAGAATCTCGCCTAATCCGCGCGCATCGAGGTCGGCGCGCATCTTCTCGGCCTGCTCCTCGACGTCAGGGGAATGGTGATGATCGTTGGCGAAGGCCGCGATAATGCCGGCGCGGAGCTTGTTGGCCTCGCCATGCGCCAGTTCCAGCGCGGCCACCTCCTCCAGATGATCGTGCAACAGCCAGGGATGGCTAATCAGGGATTGCAGGATCAGCGCCTCGCGGCGGGACATCGCGCTGCGCTGTCCCCGCATGATCGGGCTCGCCGCCAGTTGCGGGCTTGCCGCCTGGTAGGGACCGGGGGCGAGGCCGGGAGCCGCCCCCGGCAGGCGGTTGCCGCGGGAAGCGAATCGGCCGGCTGGAGCACCGCCCCGGGGGGCAAAGGCGCGGGGTGATTCGCGGCCGGAAAAGCCGCCCCGGCCATAGCCGCCTCGGCCGGTATCGGGGGCAAAGGTGCGCTGCAGGCGCTCGGCGAGATCCTGGCGGTAGTAGCGGCGCACGACCTCGTCGCGGATGCCGTTACTGAGTTCGTTGATGCGCGCTTCCAGCGCAGCGCGCCGCTCGGGGGTCGCAAACGTGCCGCTCTCGATCTCGCGCGTCCAGATCATGTCGGCGAGCGGCCGCGCCGCCGAGATCACTTCCTCGATCGCCATGCGGCCGCCGGCGCGCGCGAGATCGTCGGGGTCCTGCCCTTCCGGCAGCAGCGCAAAGCGCAGGCTCTTGCCCGGCGCGAGATGGGGAAGCGCCAGATCAGCGGCGCGATACGCCGCCTTCTGTCCGGCGCGGTCGCCGTCGAAGCAGAGGATCGGCTCGTCCG
>NZ_DAINNI010000142.1:0-11310 GCF_036735945.1 Bradyrhizobium sp.
TCGGAGCCGGGCACCACGGGGATGCCGAGCCGCTTGGCGGTTTTCTTGGCCTCGATCTTGTCACCCATCAGGCGGATGTGCTCGGCCTTCGGGCCGATGAAATGCAGGTTGTGCTCGGCGAGGATTTCGGCGAAGCGGGCGTTCTCCGACAGAAAGCCGTAGCCGGGATGCACGGCGTCCGCGCCGGTGATCTCGCAGGCCGCAAGCAGCGCGGGCACGTTGAGATACGAGTCCTTGGACGGCGGCGGCCCGATGCAAACACTCTCGTCGGCGAGCCGCACATGCATGGCATCGGCGTCGGCGGTGGAATGCACCGCGACGGTGGAGATGCCAAGCTCCTTGCACGCGCGCAGGACGCGGAGCGCGATCTCGCCGCGATTGGCTATGAGGATCTTGTCGAACATGCGGCCTCAGGGGGCGAGTGGCGAATGGCGAATAGCGAATGGATAATTTGTCCCTGTTCGCTATTCGCCACTCACCATTCGCTCATTCTATGATTACGAGCGGTTCGCCGAATTCGACCGGCTGGCCGTCTTCGACAAGAATCTGCGTCACCGTGCCGGCACGCGGCGACGGGATCTGGTTCATCGTCTTCATCGCCTCGATGATCAGGAGAGTCTGGCCGGCCGATACCTTGGTGCCGACGTCGATGAACGGCTTGGCGCCGGGCTCGGGCGCCCAGTAGGCGGTGCCGACCATCGGCGAGGGGACCACGCCCGGGTGCTTGGCAAGATCGGCGCCTGCTGCAGGCGCAGCGGCGACGGCTGCCGAGGCGACCGGCATCGGCTGGAAGCTCGGCATCGCGGCCGCCACGCTGATGTTGCGCGCGACCCGCAGCCGCAGGCCGGAGCGCTCGATCTCGATCTCGGTCAGGCTGGTCTCGTCGAGCAGCAGCGCGAGTTCGCGAATGAGCGCGCTGTCTTCGCTCTTCAGATTTGCGGCTGATTTGTCCGCTGACTTGTTGTCGGGCTGGCGGGCCATGGTCTTGATCCGGGATTCTCGATGTGGGTGACGGCTTAAACGTCAGACTTGGTGTCGTTCGGCGTCAGGATTGCGGTCAGTGTGAAGTCAGTTCTGCGCCTTGATGCCGAGCTTGGCGGCAAGGCCTGTAATCGCGAGGCGGTAGCCTTCGATGCCGAAGCCGCAAAGCGATGCGAAGGCGGCCATGGCGGTGAAGGAATGGTGACGGAAGCTCTCGCGGGCGTGGATGTTGCTGACATGCACTTCCACCGTCGGGATCTTCACCGCGACCAGCGCGTCGTGCAATGCGATCGAGGTGTGCGAATAGCCGCCGGCGTTGATGATGATGCCCGCAGCCTTTTTGGCGTGCGCCTCATGGATGAAGTCGATCAACTCGCCCTCGCGATTGGACTGGCGGCAGTCGGCCTTCAGGCCGAACTGCGCAGCCGTTTCCGCGCACAGCTTCTCCACGTCGGCGAGCGTCGCATGGCCATAGGTCTCGGGCTCGCGAATCCCCAACATGTTGAGGTTCGGGCCGTTGAGCACATAGATCGTCGCGGCAGCGGCTGGGGTATTTCCTTGGGCCATCCGGATTCCAGCAAAGAAGAGGGGCAGGCGGGTCGCGGCGTTATAGGTAACAACGCGGCCAAGGGGAAGCCTTCAGGCTTGCCGGAATGCCGCCCAAATGCATCATTCCCTTCGTAAAAGGCCGCCTTGAACCTACGGAAATCGCTGGTTAATCCGTTTTCGGGTCCTGGCTACCCAAAGCAAAAGGGGTGGACATCTCTGCCCACCCCTTCCTTGGCCTGGTGAAAGCCTTGGTCCGTAGCGTTGGCCAGGTCCGTTAGCCCTCGATGATGTAGACGATCTCGTGGGTCTGCGGACGGACGATGACGTAGCGGCCCTTCACCAGGATGACCTCATAGCCGCGCCACTCCGGATAGATCTCGACGATCCGCGGCGGGAGCGGGTGGAAGCGAACCGAGGCAGGCACCACCGTACCGACCGAGATATTGAAGTTCACGTTGGTGGTCTCCTGGATCTTCTCCGACCTGATGGCGGAGACGATCTGGGTGCGCTTCTCGGCCGGCGGGGCGGCGGTCGCCGAGGTGGCGGCGTTGCCGGTCGTGGTCTGCGACTTGCTCTCGGTCGCGGCGGTGCCCGACTTGGTATCGGTCTTGGTATCGGCCTTGCCGTCGCGGCCCTCGGCCTTCATTTCCTTGCTGCCCTTGGCCGAATCCCTGGTCGAGTCGGTCTCGGAGTGCATGCTCTTTGACTTCTCGCCCTGCATGCGGTTGCTGTCCTGGGCGCTCTTGCTGCTGACGCCGGGCGCGGCCTTGTCGGTCGATTCCGAAGCCTTCATGCCGGACTCGCCCTTCATGCCGGACGACTCGCCACTCTTCATGCCTGAAGAAGCGCCGCCGCTATCGCGATGCATTGCGCCTGACGACGCGCCGCCGGACGAAGGCGCGCTCTGCTGCGCCGTAGAACCGGCCGATCCCGCGCCTCCGCCAGGACCCTGCGCACTGGCAAGGCCGGTTCCGGCGATCAGGGCCGCGGTCGCGACCGTAACCAGAAAGCGATTAGTCATCGAATGTCTCCTCACGTGTCTGCATTGCCCGCGCCGACAACGAAAGGAATTGCGCGATGTTCCTGACCATCGACGGTTCCACGGACTTTGTTTTGTGAATGCCGGATGAATACGGACCTCGACTGAGACGGGTGGGCTGAGGAGGTTCGATTTGAACATTCTCGCCAACAAAAAATCCGGCTGCGTCGCAGCCGGATTTTGCCGTCGAAGGAAGTCAGCCGGGTTCAGCAGGTCGCCTTGCCGCAGCGCGCGTTGCTGATCTTTTCGCGAAGCGCTTCGACGCCGACGGCGCCGATCACCACCTGCTTGCCGATCACGTAGCTCGGTGTGCCGTTCATGCCCATCGCTTCGGCGAGCTTGAAGTTCTCCTCCAGCGTATTGCGCACCTCGGCGGTCGCGAGGTCCTTCTCCAGCTTCGCCATGTCGAGGCCGGCTTCCTTGGCGGCCGCCATCGCGCGGGCCTTGTCGGCGGCGCCGCGGCCGGTCAGCAGCTTCTGGTGGAAGTCGAGATATTTCTTGCCGGTCGGATCCTGCATGCGCACGGCCACGGCGACCTGGGCGGCTTCGACCGAGCCCGCGCTCAGGACCGGAAACTCCTTGAGCACGATCTTGAGCTTCGGGTCGCTCTTCATCAGGTCCATCATGTCCGTCATCGCGCGCTTGCAGTAGCCGCAATTGTAGTCGAAGAACTCGACGAAGGTGACGTCGCCGTCCTTGTTGCCGAGCGTGACGTTGCGCGGCGAATTGAAAATCGCCTCGGCATTGGCGGCAACTCCGGCTTCGTGCTTGGCGGCTTCCGCGGCGGTCTGGCGCTTGCTGAGTTCAGCCATCGCCTCTTCGAGCACTTCGGGATGTGCGATCAGGTAATTGCGGACGATGGTCTCGATGTCGCCGCGCTGCGCGTCGTTGAAGCTCTGCGCGGAAGCGACTTGCGGCGCGCCGCAGAGCGCCAACGCAAACAAGGCGGGGAGGAGAAAACGGAACGAGGGCATCGGTGAATCCTTATGCGGCGAGTTGCCGGGCAATCCTGCTGAAGGCCGGCTCCTGGAATATTCGTTCGTGGTAGCCTGGTGCCAGTCCCTGTACCAAGTCCCCGGGGTGCAAGTCTTTGACGATCCGGTCCGATTATAGCCGAATGCGGGTTAATTCTAGTTGCTCTTCTGGCCCGGCAGCGGCTTGGCGCTCACAATGTCGTCAGCTTTGACCCACCCGGGCGTTCCGATCGCGAAGCGCGCCTTCGCCCGCGAGGCGAGATCGCGCGCGGTCTTGTTGTCGCCGCGCAGGGAGGCGGCCTGGGCGGAGGCCAGATCCGCCTGCGCGTAGTCGCCCTTCCTGCCATAGGCCATGGCGAGCTGGGTATAGCCGATCGGCGCTTCGGTCTCGCGCGCCACCGCTGCGCGCAGGATCGAAATCGCCTCGTTGGTGTAGGCATTGTTGCCGGTTGCCACGAGGGCCTGGCCGAGCAGGATCTCGATGAGCGGCGCGCTGTTGGAGAGCTGAAGGGCCTTGCGCAGTGGCGCGATCGCCTCCTGCGGCCTGCCACCCTCGAGCAGCGCCTGGCCGCGCACCTCGTGGAAATAGGGATTGTTGGGCTGCTGCTGGATCAGCGCGTCGATCTGGGCGAGCGCGCTGCGCAGGTCGCCGTGCAGATAGGTCGAGATCGCGCGGGCGTAGCGCGCCGGCATGCTGTTGTTGGACAGGGGATAGCGCCGGGCGACGGTGTCCTGCCGCTCCATGAACGCCGAGATCTTGGCGCGCACCATGTCGTGGCGGAGCTGTAGCGCAGGGTCGTCCTTCTTGTCCCAATAGGGGCTCGAGCGCGCCAGCTCTTCCAGCGCGGCGACGCGCTGCGCCGGCATCGGATGCGACTGCACGTACGGGTCGGTGCCGCGGGAGGCGAACAGGCTCTCGTCGGTGAACCGCTTGAACGTCTCCCACATGCCGCGGGACGACTGGCCGGTGGCATTGAGGAACTTCACGCCGGCCTTGTCGGCGTTTTCTTCCTGCTGGCGCACATAGGAGAGCAGGTTGCGGCGGATCACTTCGCCCGGCGCGGAGAACATCGCCGCGCCGGCGTTGGTCAGGCCGCTATTGCTGCCGCCGCCTCGCGCGCCCGCGACCATGGCGCCGGCGCCGAGCAGCATGGCAATGATCATCTGCGTCTGGGCCTGCGCCATCTGTTCGCGCATCTTGGCGAGGTGGCCGCCGGCAAGGTGGCCTGTTTCGTGCGCCATCACGCCGATGATCTGGTTCGGCGTCTCCGACTGCATGATCGCGCCATAGTTCACGAAGATGCGGCGGCCGTCGGCAACGAAAGCGTTGAAGACGCTCTGGTTGATGATCACCATCTGGATGTTCTGCTTTTCCAGACCGGCGGCGCGCAGGATCGGGCGGGTATATTCGCGCAGCAATTGTTCCGTCTCGGTGTCGCGGAGCACTGGCGGGCCCTTGTTCTCCTGCGCCGTCGCCGCTATCGGTGCGGTGGCGAGCGCGATCGCCGTGGTCAGCGCGATCAGTTTCCTTGATTTCTTGCCTGGAGCGATACGGAGCAGCATGCGTGATCTTTGGCGATTGGCGGTGGTTCGGGCTTGTCCGGACGACGGTTCGGCTTCCGACCAGATCGGAAACAGGTCCCGATATGTTGATTCAAAGCGTTTCTTCACCCGAGCCGGTATCACTTCGCCTGAAAACGCTATAACAAGCCACTGAATACGGCCAGTCTGGGGCGCCGGCCGGCTCGGGAACCCGAATTCGGGCGGCGTTCGTGCACATAGCAGATATCGATGCAGGAATCGACACTTAGAGACCGCGCAAAGGCGTTGCTGACGCCGTCAGCGCGGAGCGATGTTCCACCCTTCATGGTGATGGACGTGATGGCGGCCGCGGCCCGCATCGAGGCGGCGGGCGGGCACGTGATTCACATGGAGGTGGGGCAGCCGGCGGCGCCGGCCCCGACCTGTGCGATCGGTGCCGCGCACAGAGCGCTCGACGAAGCGAGGATCGATTATACATCCGCGCTCGGCATGCCCTCGCTGCGCATGCGAATCGCCAGGCACTATCACGACACTTACGGCTGCGCGGTCGATCCCGACCGCATCGTGGTCACGACCGGCTCGTCCGGCGGTTTCATTCTGGCGTTTCTGTCGATGTTCGAGCCGGGCGACCGCGTCGCCGTCACGGTGCCGGGCTATCCGCCGTATCGGCACATCCTGACCGCGCTCGGCTGCGAGCCGGTGCTGATCGAGACATCACGCGCGACGCGCCACGCACTGACCGGGGAGGCATTGCTGGCCGCGCATCGCCAAGCCCCGCTGAAGGGCGTGCTGGTCGGCAGCCCCGCCAATCCGACCGGAACGATGATGTCGCGCGAGGCGCTCACCGGGCTGATCCATGCGGCGGAGAGCGCGGGCATCCGATTCATCTCCGACGAGATCTATCATGGCCTCGACTACGCGTTCCCGGCGGTGACGGCGGCCGAGCTTTCGCCGCATGCGCTCGTGATCAACTCGTTCTCGAAATATTTCTGCATGACCGGCTGGCGGGTCGGCTGGATGGTGGTGCCGGAGCCGCTGGTGCGGCCGATCGAGCGGCTGCAGCAGAACCTGTCGATCTCGGTGCCCACGCTGTCGCAGATCGCGGCCGAAGCGGCGTTCGAGGGCAACGACGAAATGGAAGCGATCAAGCACGGCTACGAGGAGAACCGCCGCATCCTGATCGAGGGACTGCCGAAGGCCGGCCTCACCAGGTTCCTGCCGGCGGACGGCGCCTTTTACCTCTATGCCGACGTCTCGGACTTCACGTCCGACAGCTTCGAATTTGCCGGCCGTATGCTCGAGAAGGCGCATGTGGCGGCGACGCCGGGCGTCGATTTCGATCCGATCCACGGCCGCAGCTTCATCCGCTTCTCCTACGCGCGCTCGGCCGACGAGATGCGTGAAGCGGTTGCGCGCATCGCACGCTGGCTTCGCTAGCGCCACCTCTCGTCATCCACATCAATCTTCATTTCAATCTTGCCTGTCCAAATCGGGGAGCTATCCGTGTCCGCCAGATCCATGCCGGGCCGACGGCCGGATATCTGTTCGGCTTCGTGGGCGCGGCCTTTGTCGCGGGATGGCTCGCCGAGCGCGGCTGGGATCGATCGGTGCTTCTTCTGTTCGTTGCGATGGCACTTGGACACCTTTTGATTCTCGCCGCCGGATTTGGCTGGCTGGCGTTCGGCATGAAACTCGGCGTGGAAAAGGCGTGGCTGGTCGGCATCGCGCCGTTCATCGCAGCGTCGCTGATCAAGAACGCGCTCGGTGCGGCCCTCGTGCCGGCGATCAGGCGGATTTTCGTTTCCCGCGATTAGGCGGGGGTTACATTCGCCAGCCCCATTGACTTCGCTTACCCAAAAGACTTTGGCTGTGTGCGACGGATTGGCGCATGTTCGGCCCGGTCCGCGCACATTTCTGAGGGGGAGTGAGCGTCATGGCGGCAACAATTGCAACCGAAGCGCCCGCGCGCGCGGCAAAGAAGCCCTGGTACCGGATTCTCTACGTCCAAGTGCTGATTGCGATCGTAGTCGGCGCGCTGCTCGGCTGGCTGTGGCCTGTGCTCGCGACCAACGACTGGATCAAGGCGCTCGGCGACGGCTTCATCAAGCTGATCAAGATGGTGATCGCGCCGATCATCTTCTGCACCGTGGTATCGGGCATCTCCCATATACAAGATGCCAAGAAGGTCGGCCGGATCGGCGTCAAGGCGCTGCTCTATTTCGAGGTCGTTTCCACCTTCGCGCTGGTGATAGGTCTTCTGGTCGGCAACATCGTCAGGCCCGGCGCGGGCTTCGGCGGCAGCATGGCGAACGCGCAAGCGGTTGCCGGCTACGCCAAGCAGGCCGAGGCGCAGAAATCGGTCGACTTCTTCCTGCACATCATTCCCGACACCGTCGTCGGCGCCTTTGCGCAGGGCGAAATCCTTCAGGTGCTGCTGTTCTCGATCCTGTTCGGCTTTGCGCTGATGGGGCTCGGCGAGCGCGGCCATACGATCCGCGCCTTCATCGACGATGCCGCGCATGCGGTGTTCGGCGTCATCGCCATTGTGATGAAAGCGGCGCCGGTCGGCGCGTTCGGCGCAATGGCGTTCACCATCGGCAAGTTCGGTACTGGCGCGATCCTGAACCTGCTCGGGCTGATCGCGACCTTCTATCTCACGGCCGCGCTATTCGTGTTTGTGGTGCTCGGCTTCATCGCGCGGATGGTCGGCTTCTCGATCTTCAAGTTCCTGGCCTACATCAAGGACGAACTCCTGATCGTGCTCGGCACGTCGTCTTCGGAAAGCGCGCTGCCTTCCCTGATGGAGAAGCTCGAGCGGCTCGGCTGTTCCAAATCGGTAGTGGGCCTGGTGGTGCCGACCGGTTATTCGTTCAACCTCGACGGCACCAATATCTATATGACCTTGGCGACGCTGTTCATCGCGCAGGCGCTCGGCTTCGACCTCACCTTCGGCCAGCAACTGACCATCCTGCTGGTGGCGATGCTGACTTCGAAGGGCGCTTCCGGGATCACCGGCGCCGGATTCATCACGCTGGCGGCGACGCTCGCGGTGGTCGATCCCCGCCTGGTGCCCGGAATGGCCATCCTCCTCGGCATCGACAAGTTCATGAGCGAGTGCCGCGCGCTGACCAATCTGTGCGGCAACGGCGTCGCCTGCGTGGTGGTGTCGTGGTGGGAGGGCGAACTCAACAAGGATAAACTGCACGCCGGCCTGAACAAGCAGATCGACCCGTCCGACGTCGAGACCGCCATCACCACGGGCTGACCGGCACAGCGATCCGCAAAATAAAAAGCCGCCCGGTTTTCGCCGGGCGGTTTTTCTTTTGGTTCGCTTCCTTACTCACCACCGCCGAAGCGGCGCGACCACCAGCCGGCCTTGCGGGGCGCGGCTTCGTCCGCTGCCGCCGGCGCCGGCTCGGCCGGGGAGGGGGCAGGCGTTTCGACCGGCTCTGGCGCGCTCTGGCCCGACACCGGTTCTGCCGGTGCGCTGGTCATGAAGCTGACCTTCTCGCGCACGGTCGAACGCCGCCGCGCCGCGGCGGGCTCGGTCTCTTGTGCGGCTGCTTCAGCGGCCGGGGCGGATGCGCTTGCCACCGGCTCCGGCTGATAGTCCGATACCGGCTGCACCTCCACCGGCGGCGCGACCGGCTCGGATTGAGTGTCTGTATGCACCAGCGACGGCGCGGGCTCGGTCGAGCCGCCGTCGAAATCGGCAACCGCGTCGGTCGCTTCGGGGGCCGAGGTCGGCCCGAGCTCGTCAGCGATCGATCCGGCGAGCCCGTCGTCCAGCCCATTGCCACGCCGGCGGCGTCCGCCGCGTCGGCCGCGGCGGCGCGGACGCCGTTCGCCGGCCGGCTGATCGCCGCGCGCTGCCTGCTCGTCGCCTTCATCCTCGTCGGCTTCGCCGTCCTCGACGGCCGGGCCTTCGATGGCTTCGCCTGCGGCGACCAGCGCATCGCCATCCTCGCGTGGGGCGCCGTCCTCGCGCGGGGCACCGCCTTCGCGCGGCTCGCCACGACCGCGCCGACGCCTTCGACGCTTGCGGCGTTGGCCATCGCCTTCGCCGGACGAAGCCTCGGCGCCATCCTCGGTCAGGCCCTCCGTTTCCTCGGTCTCGACCTCGGATTCGGTTTCGATGTCGTACGCCTCGTCGTCCTCGTAGGCTTCCTCGACCTGCGGCGGGGAGGCGGCAGCCTGCGCCGCCAGCAACGCCTTGGCGGCTTCCAGCGTGTGGACCTGCTCGCCGCGGTCGATGATGTAGGATTGCTGGCCGCTGACCGTGGCGTCGGCGACGACGGCGAGCGATACCTTGAAGGCATTTTCGAGATCGCGCAGATGGCCGCGCTTGTGGTTCAGCACATAGAGCGCGACGTCGGTGCGGGTACGCACCACCAGATTATGGGTCGCGCCCTTCATCAGGATTTCCTCGATGCCGCGCAGCAATTGCAGTGCGACCGAGGAGACCGAGCGTACATGGCCGCTGCCGCCGCATTGCGGGCAGGGTTCGGTCGAACTCTCCAGCACGCTGGCGCGGATGCGCTGGCGCGACATTTCCAAGAGGCCGAAATGCGAGATGCGGCCGACCTGGATGCGCGCGCGATCCTGCCGCAGGCAATCGCTGAGCTTGCGCTCGACGGCGCGGTTGTTGCGCTTCTCGTCCATGTCGATGAAATCGATGACGATCAGGCCGGCGAGATCGCGCAGGCGTAGCTGGCGGGCGACTTCCTCGGCCGCCTCCAGGTTGGTCTTGAGCGCGGTGTCCTCGATGTGGTGTTCGCGGGTCGAGCGTCCCGAGTTGACGTCGATCGAGACCAGCGCCTCGGTCTGGTTGATGACGATGTAGCCGCCGGAGCGCAACTGCACGGTCGGCGAGAACATCGCGTCGAGCTGGCTCTCGACGCCCATCCGCGAGAACAGCGGCTGGCCGTCGCGATACTGCTTCACCGCCCTCACGTTCGAGGGCATCAGCATCTTCATGAAGTCGCGGGCTTCCTGGTAGCCGGCTTCGCCAGCGACCTGGATTTCGTCGATCTCCTTGTTGTAGAGGTCGCGCAGCGAGCGCTTGATCAGCGAGCCTTCCTCGTAGACGAGGGTGGGGGCCTGCGAGCGCAACGTCATGTCGCGCACGGTTTCCCACATCCGGATCAGATATTCGAAGTCGCGCTTGATCTCGGGCTTGGTGCGCGAGGCGCCGGCGGTGCGCAGGATGATCCCCATGCCCTCGGGCACGTCGAGGTCCTGAACCACTTCCTTCAGACGCGAGCGATCCTGCGCCGAGGTGATCTTGCGGCTGATGCCGCCGCCGCGCGCGGTGTTGGGCATCAGCACGGCGTAGCGGCCGGCCAGCGACAGATAGGTCGTCAGCGCCGCGCCCTTGTTGCCGCGCTCTTCCTTGACGACCTGGACCAGCATCACCTGGCGGCGCTTGATGACTTCCTGAATCTTGTACTGGCGGCGCGGGCGGAACGGGCGCTCCGGCACTTCCTCCAGCACGTCGTCGCCGCCGACCGATTCGACGACATCCTCTTCGGCGTCATCCTCGGCATCGTCGTCGTCGTCCTCGTGGCCTTCGTCGCCCTCCGGAGCACGGGCGAATTCGTCCGGCGCGGCCGCGGCGTAGCCTTCGCCGGCATGCTCGACATGCGGCGGCTCGTCGGCATGATCGTGCTCCTGACCATGATCGTGGCCATGAAACTCATCATGGGCATGCGTGGCAGGCGCGTCTTCGGCGCCTGCCTGGGCGGTGGGGACCTCGGTTGGCGGCACTGCGGGGGCACTGAACTCCGGTGTCGCTTCGGCAACCGGCGCTTCGCTGACGGCAGCCGCCGGTTCGTGCGAGGCCGGCGCATGGTCCTCGTGGTGATCGTGCGGCTGGTGGGCGTCGTGACCGTGCGCGTCGTGACCGTGCGCCTCGTAGTCATGCGCCTCGTGGTCGTGCTGGACCGCATCCTCGCCATGTCCGGCGTCGTGCGCCTGCGCCTCCGGGGCATAGAGACCATCATGCTCGTGCGGCTCGCCCTCATAGGGCTGCGGCGCCTGCGAGGGATCCTGGGCGGCATTCTCGATGACGTCGCTCTGGACGCGGTCGCCGTGACCACGGCGGCGCGCGTTGCGATGGCGCGAGCGGCGGCGGTGGCTGGAGCGGTTCTCGCTCTCTTCCTCGGCCTCGCGGTGGGCGCGTTCGTCGGCCTCGATCAGCGCCTGACGGTCGGCGACCGGGATCTG
>NZ_DAINNI010000143.1:0-11242 GCF_036735945.1 Bradyrhizobium sp.
CCGATGTCCTGGCCGGCGCGGCGGGCCTGCGCGATCAGATGGATGATCGCATTGGTCGAGCAGCCCATCGCCATCGCGACCGTGATCGCGTTCTCGAACGCTTTGCGGGTCTGGATCTTCTCCGGCGTCAGATCCTCCCACACCATCTCGACGATGCGGCGGCCGCATTCCGAGGCCATGCGGATGTGACCGGCGTCCGCGGCGGGGATCGAGGAGGCGCCGGGCAATGTCATGCCGATCGATTCTGCAATCGCCGTCATGGTCGAAGCCGTGCCCATGGTCATGCAGGTGCCGTAGCTGCGCGCGATGCCGGCTTCGACGTCGACCCAGTCCTTGTCGGAGATTTTTCCGGCGCGCCGCTCGTCCCAGTATTTCCAGGCGTCCGAGCCCGAGCCCAGCGTCTTGCCCTTCCAGTTGCCGCGCAGCATCGGCCCCGCCGGCAGATAGATCGTCGGCAGGTTCATGCTGGTGGCGCCGAGCAGCAGGCCCGGCGTGGTCTTGTCGCAACCGCCCATCAGCACCACGCCATCGACCGGATGGCCGCGCAGCAGTTCCTCCGCATCCATCGCCAGCATGTTGCGATAGAGCATGGTGGTCGGCTTCAGGAAGGATTCCGACAGCGACAGCGCCGGCAGCTCCATCGGAAAGCCGCCAGCCATCAGGATGCCGCGCTTGACGTCGTCCACGCGGCTCTTGAAGTGCATGTGGCAGGGCTGCGCATCTGACCAGGTGTTGAGGATCGCAATGACGGGCCGGCCCTTCCACTCCTCCGGCGCGTAACCCATCTGCATCGCGCGCGAGCGGTGGCCGAAGGCGCGGAGATCGTCGGGCGCGAACCAGCGCGCGCTGCGGAGGTCGGCGGGGTTCTTCCTGGCTGTCATGACTGGGTGCCCCATTTCTGAACGGTGTTGCGCTCGATCGTGCGGAAGATCAGGTTTTCCACGATCAGGCCGATGATGATGACGGTCAACAGGCCGGCAAACACGGCAGGAATATCCAGCAGGTTGCGGTTCTCGAAGATGAACCAGCCGAGCCCGCCCTGCCCCGACGACACGCCGAACACGAGTTCGGCGGCGATCAGCGTGCGCCAGGCGAACGCCCAGCCGATCTTCAATCCGGTGAGGATCGAGGCGAAGGCCGCCGGGATCAGGATGCGGAACACGTAAGGAAGACCGCGCAGGCCATAATTGCGCCCGACCATGCGCAGCGTGTTCGACACGCTCTTGAAGCCGGAATGGGTGTTGAGCGCGACCGGCCACAGCACCGAATGGATCAGCACGAAAACGAGACTGCCATTGCCGAGCCCGAACCAGATCAGCGCCAGCGGCAACAGCGCGATCGCCGGCAGCGGATTGAACATCGCGGTGATGGTCTCGAGAAAATCCGTGCCGATCCGGGTCGAGATCGCGAGGATGGTGAAGATGGCGGCCAGCGCAATGCCGGCGGCATAGCCCATGAACAGCACCTTCAGCGACGCCCAGGCGCGCAGGGGAATGGTGCCGTCGCGCACCTTGTCGAACATGGTGAGGATGGTGTCGTGGAAAGTCGGGAACAGCAGCGGATTGTCGAGAACGGTGCCGTAGATTTCCCATGCCGCGGCGAGGAAGATGATGATCACGGACTTGCGAACGAAGCCGTCGTTCCACAACACCTCCGGCACCGTCAGCTTGCGCTCGACCTCAGCCGGCACCGCCGCCGTCAGTTCGGCGGCATCGCGCAGCAGAATTCTGGCCTCACCCATCGCGCGCTCCCTTAATGTGCCGTGACGGCGTCGGCGAACAGCAGGTCGTGGATCTGCTTCTCCAGCCGCGCCGCGCTGCCGTCCTCGCCGGAAACCTTGTCGACATCGACCACCTCGGCCTTGACCCGGCCGGGATGCGGCGACAGCAGCAGGATGCGGTTGCCTATCTTGATCGCTTCGGCGATCGAATGGGTGACGAACAGGACGGTGAACCTGGTCTCCGACCAGAGCTGCAGCAATTCGTCCTGGCAGGTGCGCCGCGTCAGCGCATCGAGCGCGGCGAACGGCTCGTCCATCAGGAGAATGTCCGGCTCCATCGCCATGCCGCGCGCGATCGCGACGCGCTGCTTCATGCCGCCCGAGAGCGTATGCGGATAGGAATCGACGACGCGGGTGAGGCTGACCTTCTCGATATAGGCCCGCGCCCGCATCTCCGCGTCCTTGCGCGGCAGCTTCCGCGTCATCAGAAGCGGGAACATCACGTTTTCCAGCACCGTCTTCCATGGCAGGAGCTGATCGAACTCCTGGAAGATCATCATCCGGTCAGCGCCGGGCTCGGATATCTCCCGGCCCGAGATCCGCATCTTGCCCTCGCTCGGCTTCATGTAGCCGCCGACCGCCTTCAGCAGCGTCGACTTGCCGCAGCCGGAGGGACCGAGCAGCACGAAGCGATCGGAACGGTCGACCGAGAAGCTGACCCGCTCGGTCGCAGTCACCACCGCGCTCGAAGTCTTGTAGCGCAGCGTTACGTCGCTGACGTCGAGAAGCGCGGTCATGTCGATCAATTGCCCTTCAGGTCGTGGGCAACAGGCAGATAGTAGTCGGTGAAGGCCTTGGGCATGGTCTTCAGCGTGCCGACCTTGTGCAGATGGGCGGCGAACTTCATGGTGCCCTGCGGCTGCAGGTTCCACTCCATCATGCCGGGCTCCTTGAGCCACGCCAGCAGGTCCTCGACGCTGGTCTTGTCGCCGGTGACTTCCTTGTAGATCTCGACCGCGGCCTTGGTGTCGCTGCGGATCAGGTCGTGCGCTTCCTTGGTGGCGTCGCGCACCGCCTGCACGATCTTGGGGTTGGCGTCGGCGAACTTGGTCGTGGTGAAGAACTGCGCCTGGCTGAGCGGCCCGCCCATCACGTCGGGCGACGACAGCACGACATGCGCGCCGGGGACATTCTTCAATTCGAGGAAGGTGAACGGCGGAATCGCAAAATGATTGCGCACCTCGTGCTGGGCATTGGTCATCGCCACATAGGCATCAGGATGGCCGAGCTGCACGGTATTGGGGTCGAGCTTCGACCACTGGTCGGCGCCGAACGCTTCGCTGGCCGCGATCTGCAGCACGATCGCCTGGGTCGAGACCTTCACGGTCGGCACCGCGATCTTGTCGTTCGGGCCGAAATCCTTGATCGACTTGATGTTCGGATCGCGGCTGATCAGCGTCATCGGCTGCGCCGAGGTGGCGACGATGCCCTTGACGCCGCCGCGGGTGCGATCCCACAGCAACAGGAGATTGCCGGTTCCGGTGTTGAGGATATCGACGCTGCCCGCGAGCAACGCGTCGGTCTGCGCGCCGCCACCGCTCAAATTGACCCATTTGGTGGTGACGCCGGGAACGCCGAGAGCAGCCGCGTGCTTCTCGATCAGCTTGTTCTTTTCCATGATGTGCGAGGGCATGTAGAAGATGCCGGGCTGCCGCGACAGCGTGACTTCCGATTTCTGCTGAGCCGAAGCCTGCGGACCCGACAGCAGCATCAGCATCGCAACGGCGCCCGCGCAGGCGCTCCACATCCGGCTTTTCATTGCGCGTTTTTTCATTGTGCATCTCCTCCGGCGTCGCGTTGACGCTTTGAGGCAGATGCACTAATGTACTAGTGCATCTGAAGCAAGCCCTTTCTCCAACGGCCGGCCGCCCGATGGCTTCTCCGCAAATCGTCTCCCGCCGCGCCCCGCGTTCCGCCGGTCGGCTGGATCGCGACCGCCAGGCCGCGCCGCAGGTGTTCGAACGCCTTCGCGGCATGATCATCTCGCTGGAGCTGCCGCCGGGTTCGCCATTGTCGCGCGCGGCGCTGGCTGCCCAGTTCGGCGTCAGTTCGACGCCGATCCGCGACGCGCTGATGCGGCTGGAGGAGGAAGGGCTGGTCGACGTCTTCCCGCAATATGCCACCGTCGTCAGCCGGGTCGACATCCGCCTGGCGCAGCAGGCGCATTTCCTGCGGCAGGCGCTCGAACTCGAGATCGTGCGCGCCCTCGCGCTGCAGCATGACAAGGCCCTCGTCGCGGCACTCAACGCCACGATCGTCCGCCAGCAGCACCATGCGAAGGCCGGCGACTTCGAGCAGTTCATGACCGCCGACAACGAGTTCCACAGCCAGCTTTACATGGCTGCCGACAAGCAGGACATCTGGTCGCTGGTGCGCAGCCGCAGCGGACATATCGACCGGCTGCGCCGGATGCATCTGCCCTCTCCCGGCAAGGCCCAGGACATCGTGCGGCATCACAAGCTGATCACGAAGGCGATCGATGCGGGAGAAGCGGAGGCGGCCCAGAAGCATCTGCGCACCCATTTGTCCGGGACGCTCAGCGAACTTTCCCGAATTCGGTCGCGTTACCCGGAATATCTCAGCAACTGACTCTCGGCGCGCAAGACGTGCCGGCGAATTGGTCCCGCGCCTGCCCCTTCGTCCTTGTTTGCACGTCAGGATGCGGATACCAGCGAATTTTACCGGCTTTTAACGAAACGATCGGAACGTTCACGCGGGTGACGCGGTTGCGACGACACGAGGATTCGGCAAAATTCGCAACCTTGCCATTGAGCCGATTCCAGCGGGACCCGGAGAACATTTGCTTTGGCAAGAATACTGGTCGTGGATGACGATGCAGCGGTCCAGATGACCGTCCGCCTGTTGCTCGAACGGGCCGGCCACAGCGTTGCCACCGCGGATAACGGGCGAAAGGGCTTGGCCCTGTGCCAGAGCGGAGAATTCGACCTGTTGTTCCTGGACATCTTCATGCCGGGCATGGACGGATTTGAGACCATGCGGATGGTCCGCCAGCAGCAGCCGCAGCTTCCGATCATCGTCATCTCCGGACGGCCGATCTCGCCCGAGGCAGATTCGGCCCCGGACTTCCTGACCATGGCGATCAAGCTCGGCGCCGTTTCCAGCCTGCAGAAGCCGTTCCGGCCTGCCGACCTGCTGGCCGCCGTCACCGGTTGCCTGGAAGCCGCCCGGCGCGGCTCGCGCGCTGCCGGTGTTGCTTCCTCCCCGTAATGCGCCATAGCATCCGATTCGTCCGGCGGGTCGCCGGACCGAAGCGGAAGGCGGCGAACACCGACATGACGCTCACGACCAGGCTGGCCATCGCGATGATTGCGCTGGTTGCGATCGCGGTTTCTGCGATCGGATGGCTGAGCTATCGCAACCTTGAACAGGCACTCCTGCAGCGTACCCGCGACCGCATCGAGACGCATTCGCGGCAGATCGCGACGGATCTGGAATACTACGCCTCCAGCGCGACCGGAGACGTCATTGGCTTCCGTTCCGCGGTGGCGCTGAACGGGCTGGTCCGCGCCTACAAGGCAGGCGGTACCGATCCGATCGATGGCGTCTCCGAAAAGACCTGGCGTGACCGGATAGCGACGCGTTTCGCCGCAGAACTCGAGGCCAAGCCCAGCTATTCGATGTTCCGGATCATCGGTCTCGACGACGGCGGCCGTGAGCTGGTTCGCGTCGACCGCAACGGTCCGAACGGCACGGTCAGGATCGTCGCGGAATCGGACCTGCAGCAGCGGGGCGACCGCGACTATTTCAAGCAGACCATCCGGCTGGGGCCCACGCAGCTCTACGTCTCCCCGCTTGATCTCGACCGCCTCAACGACCAGATCGAGGACGCGCACCGGCCGACCATTCGCGTCGCGACGCCGATCTTTACAAATGAGGGCGAGCCGTTCGGCATTTTCCTGATCAATGTCGACTTGCGGCGCGCCTTCGACCGTGTGCGATCGGCGGTGTGGCCGGGTGAGACCATCTACGTGGTCAACCGGACCGGCGACTATCTCGTTCACCCCGATCGCTCGCGCGAGTTCGGCGCGGTGCTCGGCAAACCCACCAACTGGAAGGCCGATTTCCCGGAACTGGCGCAGCAGGCCGGGGCCAGGCAGGGCAGCGCCGATATCGTTCTGGACAACGCCGCCCGATCCTACGGGATTGCGTTCGCTCCCACGGTTCTGGCCGGCTCCGAATGGATTGCCGTGATCGAAACCACGCCCAACGCCGTGATCATGGCGCCGGCCGCAAGCATCAGGAATACCTCGCTGCTGGTCGGCGGCGTCGCGGTGCTGAGCGCGGCGGTGCTGGCATTGCTGATCGCGCGGTCGCTGACGCGGCCGATCGTCCGGCTGACCGAGGCCGTTCAAGGTGCGGCCAGCAAGGGCAAGGTCGCCATTCCGATCGACGCCCGCGGCGAGACCGGCGTGCTCGCCCGCGCATTCGCGCAAGCGATCGAGGAGATCAACGCCAAGAGCGCGGCGCTGCAGCAGGAGGTGCAGGAGCATCGCCGCACCGTGGCGGCGCGCGACCATCACGCCGAACGGGAGCAGCTGTTCAGCGCGGCCGTCGAGTCCTCCAACGACGCCATCATAACGACCTCGCTCGATGGCACCATCACCGGCTGGAACTCGGGCGCGGAGCGGCTGTACGGGTATACGGCTGCGGAAACGACAGGCAAGAACATCACCCTTCTCGTTCCGAAAGACCGCCTGCCCGAGGTGCATGACACGTTGCGCCGGATCGGCTGGGGCGAGCGCATCGAGCAGAATGAAACCGTCCGCCTGCGCAAGGACGGCAGCCAGATCGAGGTCTCGCTCGTCATCTCGCCGATCAAGGCGCCGTCGGGTGCCATCATCGGCATCTCGAAGGTGGCGCGCGACATCACCGAAGCCAACAGGACCAGGCAGGTGCTGCGGCAGCAGACCGAGGAGCTCCGGCGCATTTTCGAGACCTCGCAGGATCTGATCCTGGTGATGGATTCCCGCGGTTTCCTGGTGCAGGTCAGCCCGAGCTGCGAAGCCATATTGGGCTATCGGCCGGAGGAAATGATCGGCCACAGCGGGGCCGACTTCATTCACCCCGACTTTCTCGAGAACGCGCGGCTGGAAATGCGCGCGGCACGGAGCGGGCTGCGCCAGAAGATTTCCGATACCCGCGGCCTGCACAAGAACGGGCGCGAAGTACGACTGTCATGGCTCGGAGCGTGGTCGGAGCCGGCCAAGCGGTTCTTTTACGTCGGACGCGACATGACGGAGACACATCTGGCGCAGGAGACGCTGCTCGAAAGCGAGCGGCTCGCGCGCGGCATCATCGACACCGCGCTCGATGCCTTCGTCCAGATCGACGAGAAGGGCCTCATCCGCGACTGGAACGCGCAGGCGGAAAACATCTTCGGCTGGGCGCGCGACGAGGTGCTCGGCAGGAACGTGTTCGACCTGATGGGCCGCCAGGATGGCGAAGGGCCGCTCAGGATAGCCCTGCAAACCTTCCTGCAGTCCGGCCTCGAGGTGGTCCGCCAGCCTCGCCGCGAACTGCCGATCAGGCGGCGCGATGGCAAGGAGATCATGGCGGAGCTGAGCATCGCCTCGCTGAAAACGCGCAGCGGCTTCGTGTTCAACGCATTCGTCCGCGATCTCACCGACAGGATCGCCGCCGAGGACAGGATCCGGCAGGCCGAGAAGATGGAGGCGATGGGACAGCTCACCGGCGGCATCGCACACGACTTCAACAACATCCTGACGGTCATCACCGGAACGATCGAGATCCTCGCCGATGCCGTCAAGGGCCACCCGCAGCTCGCCGCGATCACGCAGATGATCGATGAAGCGGCCTCGCGCGGCGCCGACCTCACCCAGCAACTGCTCGCATTCGCGCGCAAGCAGCCGCTGGAGCCGAAGGTGACCGACGTCAACATGCTGATCATCGACACCACGAAGCTCCTGCAGCGAACGCTTGGCGAGCATGTCGAGATCGAATCGGTGTTCGAAGGCGAGACCTGTCCGGCGATCGTCGATCCCAACCAGCTCGCCACCGCGATCCTCAATCTGGCCCTCAATGCCCGCGACGCGATGCCCGATGGCGGCAAGCTGATCATCGAAACCGGCTTCGCGGTGCTCGATGAGAATTATGCGAGGATGAACAGCGACGTGCGCCCCGGGCGCTACGCCATGATCGCGGTGAGCGATACCGGGACGGGCATTCCGGCCACGATGCTCGACAAGGTGTTCGATCCCTTCTTCACCTCAAAAGGTCCCGGCAAGGGCACCGGCCTCGGGCTCAGCATGGTGTACGGCTTCGTCAAGCAATCGGCCGGCCACATCATGATCTATAGCGAGGAAGGCCACGGCACCACGATCAAGATGTATCTGCCGCCAGCGACGGGCACACTGCCGGTGGCCGGTTCGACGCAGGCGCCCGCCGTCGAGGGCGGTCACGAAACGATCCTGGTCGTGGAGGACGACAAGCTGGTGCGCGACTACGTGCTGGCGCAACTGCATTCGCTCGGCTACGTGACGCTGGATGCGGCGAATGCGGCGGAAGCCCTTGCGCTGGTTCACGCCGGCCACGCCTTCGACCTCCTGTTCACCGACGTGATCATGCCCGGCATGAACGGACGCCAGCTTGCCGACGGTATATTGAAGGTCCGCCCGGGGCTGAAGGTCCTGTTCACCTCGGGCTATACCGAGAACGCCATCATTCATCACGGCCGGCTCGACGAGGGCGTTTTGCTGCTCGCCAAGCCTTATCGCAAATCGGACATGGCGATCATGATCCGCAAGGCGCTCGCCGGGTAAGGCAGACCTCTGCCTACAGACCGCTGCCTACACCTGGCCCTGCCGCTGGGTGGTCATCACGATGCGGACCAGGTCGGCGGCGTTGCGCGCGCCCAGTTTCTTCATGATGTTGGCGCGGTGATCCTCGATCGTGCGAGGGCTGATGCCAAGTTGCCGCCCCGCTTCCTTGTTGGAAGCGCCGGCCGTGAACTGCTCCAGTACCTCGCGTTCGCGCCGCGTGAGCGGCTCACGCCCCGGAAAATGCATGGTCGCAATGCGCGACGGCGCGTTTTGCGCCTGCCGGCGCGCATAGGCTTCGATCGCCTCTTCCAACCTTGCCACGATTTCGCTGCCGCGGAACGGCTTCTCGATGAAGTCCAGCGCGCCATTCTTGATGGCGCTGACCGCCATGGCGATATCGCCCTGCCCCGAGATCATGAAGATCGGCGCCGGGTAGTCTTCACCATGCAGTTCCTTCAGAATGTCGAGACCCGATTTACCCGGAATATGCACATCGAGCAGGATGCAGGCCGGCGTCCGCGTTCGCGCAATCGCCAGCAAGGCGGCGCCGTCGGCGAAGCAGATGACCTGATAGCCGGCCGCCGACAGTACCATCGAAAGCGTGTCGCGAACGGCAGGGTCGTCATCGACTACGAAAATCTCGCCGCGGGCGGCTTTTTCAGCCATGTTCCATCGTCCATGCGTGGTTGACTGTGACGCACACTCGGATAACGGTATTCAACACCATACCGGACCGTATTTGTACGGGACGACAGCTTAGCGCACAAGTAGCAACGCACACCTAAAAAGCAACTATGGGCACACTTATGAATGCAACAGGTTGCGCCGTTGCACGCGCAGCCGATGACAACCCGAGGGTTCCAGCAACGTCGTCGTGCCCGACGATCTCAGTACTGCGCCAGTCGAACCGAGCGGCGCGATTGTTCCTAATGCATCGCGTCTTCGGTCTTTGACGAGGTCCCCGACTTCTTCTTGCCGTGCTTGCCCCGCAGGAAGCGAATGTCCATTTCCGTACCGTTGACGCGAACGAGCTCGCACCGCCGGTAGGCGAGGCCGGTCGACGACAGCAGCAGGAAGAACTCCTTGAGGTTGAGACCCTGAATGGAGCCTTCCACGGTCAGCGTGGCGTCAGTGTCCGAGATCGAGTTGAGCTGGCAGTCCCGGCGCCATGTGCCGTCGATTGCCATGAGGCAGACGTCATAGCCCCGGCTGAACGTAACTCGCTCTCCGCCCTTGCCGTCCTCTGACATGGCTCACCGTCCCGCCATTGCTGCGATCCTTGGGACCGCGCCACCCGCCGCCGACGCTGCGCGCGTCCCGCTCGGACGATAAAGGCCGCGCTTGTCCGGGAACGGCTTGAACACGTCAGTCAGGCCGACAACGGTTTCCGCCGCGCCCAGCACCAGGAAGCCGTCGCCTTCCATTGACCTGGCGAGGCGGCCGAAAATGTTGACCTTGGTCTCCTGATCGAAATAGATCAGCACGTTCCGGCAGAAGATGACGTCGAAGGCGCCAAGCTGGGAGAAATCGTGCAGCAGGTTCAGTTGCCGATGCTGCACCATGGCGCGCAATTCGGGATTGATCTGCCACAATTCACCGTTCTGCTTGAAATATTTGACAAGCAGTTGAATCGGAAGTCCGCGCTGAACCTCGAACTGGCTGTAGATGCCCGACTTCGATTTCTCGAGCACCTCCGTCGACAGGTCGGTCGCGACGATGTCGATCCGCCATCCGGCAAGCGCCGCGCCCATTTCCTTCAGCGACATCGCGAGCGAATACGGCTCCTGGCCGGTCGATCCCGCGGCGCACCATATCCGGATGCTCTTGCGGGCGGCGCGCGCCTTCAGCATCTCCGGCATGATCGTCTCGCGGAAATGTTCGAACGGCACCTTGTCGCGGAAGAAGAAGGTCTCGTTGGTGGTCATGGCTTCGACCACCTGCGCAGTGAGCGCCGACGATCCACCCTTCATCCTCTGCACGAGTTCGACGATGCCGGGCAGACCGCATTTGCGCGACAGCGGCAGCAGCCGGCTTTCGATCAGATACTGCTTGTCTGCGGACAGATCGAGACCGGAATGGTCTTTCAGGATCTTGCGCAGGTACTCATAGTCTGGCGGGGTCACGGGAGCCTCTCAAGGGCAAGCAAATGAGATTCAGGTCAGGCTCTTCGACCAGACCAACTTCCTGAAATTTTGCCGTGACGATGTCCCGGTCGAACGGCTTCATGATGTATTCATTGGCGCCGGCATGGAGCGCGCGCGAAATGTGATCCATGCTGTTTTCAGTCGTGCAGAACACCACCTTTGGCCCATCGCCGCCTGGCATACGACGCAGATTGCCGAGGAACTCGTAGCCGTCCATCACGGGCATGTTCCAGTCGAGCAGGACCGCATCGGGCATCTGGCCCTTGCACGCCTCAAGCGCCTGCTCGCCGTCCTCGGCTTCGGTGATCTGGAAGTCCATCTCTTCCAGAATGCGCCGCGCGATCTTCCGCACGGCACTGGAATCATCGACCACGAGACAGGTTTTCATTCTTGTCTCCTTGCCGGACGCGCAGATCACGCTGCCATGGCGGCATTGGGCGCCAGTTCGAGAACGCGATCGATATCGAGAACGACCATCAACTGGCCGTCGAGGCGGTGCACGCCGCCGGCGAGCTTGG
>NZ_DAINNI010000144.1:0-10987 GCF_036735945.1 Bradyrhizobium sp.
CCAATGGTACTATGGCTTAAGCCCTGGGAGAGTAGGTCGCTGCCAGGCCTGCCAAAGACAAAGCAATTCCTCTTTACGGGTCACGATCAAACAAAACGCCGTCTCCTTCGGGAGACGGCGTTTTTGTTTTGGACGCTACTCCACTCGATGCCGCGGACCAACAACTCGGCGTCTCGCGGCACCCCGTGAGTTCATCGCCGGACATTCGAAGCGCAGGCAAGCGATCACCAAACTCTGAACGGGGCGTGATCATTCGGCCATGATTCAGCATCAGCTTCCGCCGCAAGTTCATTACCCATTCAGTCGAGTTCCCTTAATCCCTTTGCCATTGAACACTGCCTTCAAGGAGCCTGCCGATGCGTGAGATCTTTCGTCCCGCCGCCTTTGCCATGACCACCGCCTGTCTCGCGCTGGCGCTGTCGGCGATTTCCAGCGGCGAGGTGCTGGCGCAGGCCAAGCAGGCGCCGCCGAAGCAAGCCGCACCGGCTCAGGCCGTGCCGCCGCCCGCGCAGCAGGAGGTTCCCGCCATCAAGCAGATCGCGCTGACCGAGAAGCAGGTCGAGGGTGTGCTTGCGGCGCAGAAGGACGTCGACGCCATCACCGACAAGATTCCGGATAACGCCAAGCCGGATCCGAAGATCGACGCGCAGCTCGACGCGGTCGCCAGGAAGAACGGCTTTGCCGGCTACGACGAGTACAACACCGTGGTCGACAACATCAGCCTGGTGCTCGGCGGCTTTGATCCCGCGACCAAGAAGTTCGTCGGCGCCGAAATGGTGCTCAAGGCGCAGATCGGCCAGATCCAGGCTGACAAGAAGATGTCGGCCAAGGACAAGAA
This sequence comes from Bradyrhizobium sp., assembly GCF_036735945.1. Taxonomy (GTDB): domain Bacteria; phylum Pseudomonadota; class Alphaproteobacteria; order Rhizobiales; family Xanthobacteraceae; genus Bradyrhizobium. Next base: position 839 of record NZ_DAINNI010000144.1, read on the forward strand.
GGAGGCGCTCGCCGATCTCAACGAGGCCCTGAAGTCGCCGCCGCCGGCGATCGAGAACAAGGGCAACATCGATATCGTCGCCAAGTACTACGACAAGCTCGCCGAAGCGCTCGGGGATAGCGACGAGTAGGCCCCTCGTCGATATGATCCGAAATACCTGATCCAATAAAGAAGCCCCGAAGAAATCTCCGGGGCTTCTTTTCTGTTGCCGATTCGCGTCAGGTGCGGGTACGCATCCGCATCATGAAGCTGTCGAAGCCGAGTTCAGCGACCTGCATCCAAGCCAGCGAGTCGCTACGGAAGGCCGTCAAGCTCTCGTACATCTTCTTGAAGTGCGGGTTGGTCTTGGAGAGATCGGCGTAGATCTCGCCGGCCGCCTTGTAACAGGCCTCCAGCACGTCCTGCGGGAACGGCCGCAGGATCGCGCCGGCAGCCAAGAGCCGCTTCAGAGCCGGCGCGTTGACATAGTCGTATTTGCCGGTGACCCAGGTGAACGTATCGTAGGACGCGGCCTCGATCGCTGCCTGATAGTGCTTTGGCAGCGCGTTCCATTTGTCTAGGTTCATGATGTTGTGGCCCTGGCCGGTGCCTTCCCACCAACCCGGATAGCAATAGTACTTGGCGACCTTCACGAAGCCGAGCTTTTCGTCGTCATAGGGGCCGACCCACTCGGCCGCGTCGATGGTGCCTTTTTCCAGCGCCGGATAGATGTCGCCGGCCGCGAGTTGCTGCGGCACGCCGCCGACTTTGGAAATAATGGTGCCGGCAAAGCCGCCGACGCGGAATTTCAAGCCTTTGAAATCCTCCATCGACTTGATCTCCTTCCGGAACCAGCCGCCCATCTGGGCGCCTGTGCTTCCGGTCGGAACGCCGACGCACTTGTAATCCTTCAAGAGGTCGTTGAGCAACTCGGTGCCGCCGCCGAACCGCAGCCAGGAAATATGCGCCCGCGTGTTCAGACCGAACGGCAGCGAGGTGCCGAAGGTAAAGGCAGCATCCTTGCCCCAGTAGTAGTAGAGTGCCGTATTGCCCATCTCGACGGTGCCGTTCGAGACGGCGTCGAGCACCTGCAGGCCCGGGACGATTTCACCGGCTGCGAATGGCTGAATCTGGAATTTGTTGTCGGTGATTTCGGCGACGCGCTTGGCGAAATATTCGCAGCCGCCATAGAGCGTATCGAGCGACTTCGGCCAGCTAGTCGTGTATCGCCATTTTATCTCAGGGTTGGATTGTGCAATCGCAGGCGCGGCGACCGCACTCGCGGCGACACCGACGCCGCCAACTTTCAAGAAATCACGACGCTTCATTTGTTTCCCCTCTGTTATCGTGGACCGACCAACGGGCGACGATCTTGTGCCGTCTTCTGTATTCCGATGGTTGGTGCTGGGTTGCTTAGGAATGTCGGCCCTGACCAAGGCTCTTGGTTTTTCAATGCAATCAGTTTCCCGGCTCTATGGACCTGCCGGGCAGGATGACGAATTAGTGATTGATAAGCAAGGGCTCTGGTTCCACCGCATGTGCGAAGAGCTGCCTGAATATCGGGCGACCGAGCGGCTTCATCCGACGAAAGGCTAACATTGCCGCTGACGCGGCATGCGGCCGCCTGCTAGTGAAAGGCTGCAATTGCCGTGCTGGAGTCCATCGATGGCCAACAAGAAGAAGGTGGTGGTTGCGGGCGCGACGGGGCTGGTGGGAAATGCCGCGCTGCGGCACTTCGGTCATGCCGGCGGCTGCGACGTTGTAGCGCTGTCGCGACGCAAGCCGCGTGCCCTCCATGGCGCCCGCCATGTCCAGATCGACCTGACGGATGCCGCGCGATGCACGCAGTCGGCGTCCGAATTGCAGGGTGCAACCCATCTCGTCTATGCCGCGCTGTATGAGGCGCCTGACCTGATCGGCGGTTGGCGCGATCCGAAACAGATCCGCACCAACGATCTGATGTTGCGCAACCTGATGGCGGCGCTCGAGCCGGCCGCGCCGCAGCTCCGCCATGTCGCGCTGCTGCAGGGTACCAAGGCCTATGGCGTCCATGTCCGCCCGCTCACCGTTCCGGCGCGCGAGGGGCGCTCCGAAATGTACGAGCAACCGAACTTCTATTGGGCGCAGGAGAATTTCCTGCGCGAGTTGCAGCAGGGCAAGGCGTGGCACTGGAGCATTCTTCGCCCGGTCCTGATCGTCGGCGAAGCCATGGGCGGCGCGATGGATCTGATTCCGCCGCTCGGCGTCTATGCCGCGATGCTGCGCGAGCAGGGCAGCCCGCTGCATTATCCCGCAGGAGCGGCGCGGGTGTCGCAGGCGGTCGATGTCGACCTGCTTGCGCGTGCGATCGCATGGTCGGGCGTTTCAGATGCGGCGCGCAACGAAGCCTTCAACGTCACCAATGGCGACGTCTTCACCTGGGAGAATGTCTGGCCGGCGATTGCCGATGCACTGCAAATGAAACCGGGAAGCGCCGTGCCGTTGTCACTGGCGCAGCAATATCCGAAATGGATCGCGCCGTGGGACGAGTTGCGCCGCAGGCATGACCTGGTTTCGCCCGGCCTCGAAGAGTTCGTTGGCCTCTCGTTCCAATATGCCGACTACAGCATGCGCTATGGCCAGACCCAGCCGGGGCCGCCGTCGATCGTCTCGACCGTCAAGATCAACCAGGCCGGCTTCACCGAGATGATGGACACCGAGGCGATGTTCCGCAAATGGTTCACCCATGCGCGCACCAGTCGGCTGCTGCCTTGAGCCTTCCATCGGGCGCGCTTATCGTTTGGGTGCGAACGCCGCCTCCATCGCCCGGCGCGTCCTGATGGTGTCGTTGTCGGCGTCGACCTCGACGTCGCTCCAGCGCACCACCGCGCCATGGGCGACGTCGTTCTTCAGCTTGACGCGATGCGCAAGTCCGATCGGTAGCGCGCCAACGGCGAGGCTCTTTGCCGCCGGCATCAGCTTGCCCCACACCGTGTAGCCGCCTTCGCCGTCGAGCATTTCGCCGGCACGCAGATTGCGCTTGGCAACCGCTGCGACATCGCCGCGAAATGCATGCGGCTGTCCGGTCGGTTCATTGCGCAGCGCCGCCGACAGGATCGAGATGTTGAGCTCGAGGCCGATCAGATGATACGGCTTGTACATCGCCGCATAACGGCCCGAGGCATCCGTCTTCAAGCCATATTGCTTGAAGCAGTCGGCCGCGTAATCGTTCGGCGCTTCCAGCACGACATAGACGCCCCAGCGCAGATCCCTGAACACCGGGCGGCCGTCGCGCTCCAGCGACGAGACGACTTCCGCAAGGCCAGCCTTTTCCAGTACGCCGCCCCTGTCGCGTGGCCGCATCACATGCGGCAGATCGTCGACGCCGCAGGGCGGAAACAGCAAGCCATCCGACGGCACGTCGAGCCCGCAGGCATTCGCGATCGCCGCCATCTCGATCGCCGATTTGGTGCCGTCGAGGAACGAGTTGAACATCTGCGGGTTCATGCCGGCCGATTGCGCCTCGCCGGCTGTCAGTCCGTAATGGCTCCAGACGCCGTCCGGCGTCACGTCGTGATAGGCAGGGAGATATTTGGTGCCCTTGCCGGCGGCAACGACGCGGAAGCCGGTCGCGCGCGCCCAATCCACCATCTCGGCGGTGAGCGCCGGCTGATCGCCATAGGCCAATGAATAGACCACGCCGGCCTTGCGTGCTTCCTCTGCCAGCAGCGGCCCGGCCAGCACGTCGGCCTCGACATTGACCATGACGACATGCTTGCCGGCCGCAATCGCCGCCCGCGCATGGCGGATGCCGACCGCGGGATTGCCGGTCGCTTCCACCACGACATCCATGGCGCCGCCGGCGATCGCGCGCACGCCGTCATCGGTGAAGGCAGTTTTCGCGATCAGCGCATGGTCCCAGCCCACGGTGCGGCACGCTTCGCGCGCCCGGTCGCGATCGAGATCGACGATGACGGAGACTTCCAGCCCCGGCGTATGCGGGACCTGCGACAGGAACATCGAGCCGAACTTGCCGGCGCCAATCAGCGCGACGCGGACAGGGTTGCCGGCCGCATGGCGGGTGGAGAGAAGGCGGTGGAGGTTCATGGAAGTGATCCGAGTTGTCGTGTCCCGGCTCTGCAGCGCACCGCTTCGCGCTGCGCTGCGTCCGCGACACGTGAGTCCTACTCCGCCGCCTGGCGATGCGCCCGCGCCAGCCGCAGCAGCACCTCATCGTCGACCGTCTCGATCGGCGTGAAATCGCGGTGCGCGATGTATTCCGGCCGCGTCGGGGTCCGGATGTAGTTCGATACCGCATTCAGCGTCAGATAAACGATCTTGCGCGGGTAGGGCGTGATGTTGCCGCTCGAGCCGTGCACGAGGTTGCCGTGGAACATCAGCATGCCGCCGGCCTTGCCGGTCGGCGCGACGATGCCGCCCTCTTCGACGAGCCGCGTCACGGTCTCCTCGTCCAGCGTCCACAACGGGTAGGACGTGGTTTCGAGGTCATGCGAGGCCTTGAGGTCGCCGGCATGCTGGCTCCTGGGCACCAGCATCAGCGGGCCGTTGATCGGCATCACCTCGTCGAGGAAGATCGCGATGTTCATGGCGCGCGGCTGCGGCATGCCGTCGTCGCGCTTCCAGGTGCCGTAGTCCTGATGCCATTGCCAGACGTCGCCGGTGAAGGCGGCCTTGGCGTTGATCTTGAACTGGTGCATGTAGAGCTTCTCGCCGAAGATCTGCTCGATCGGATCGATCATCCGCGGATGCGCGCCGAGCACGCCGAACGCTTCATTGTAGAGATGCGCGGCAAATGCCGTGCGCGGCGCGCCGCTCTTCTCGCGCCACACCTCGGGTCGGTCGGCGTCGTAGATGCCGACGGCCTCGCGGGCGAGGTAGTCCACTTCCTCCCGGCTGAACAGCTCGGGCAGGAACAGCCAGCCTTCGCGATTGAAGAATTCGATCTGCTGTGGCGTCAGTTTCATGGCGTTCTCTCCTGTGCTTTTTCGTTTCTCGTTCCTCATGGCGAGGAGCGCGTCTTCGCGCGTCTCGAACCATGCGGCCCAATTTTTCCTCGGCCCATCCTTCGAGACGCCGCTTCGCGGCTCCTCAGGATGAGGACGTGCATTTGCCTAGGCGGCCCTATCGGTCGCTCTCAGTCTCTCCTCGGTCATTCGTCCCGCCGTCAGCGCGTGCGCCAGCGCCGCGGCTTCGGCTGCCCTGGCGTCACAAGCGAGAATCTCCGCGCCGATCGCCTCGTGTTCGCTCCATGCGCTTTCACGGTAATCGAGCTCGACCAGCACGGTCGCCATCGAGCGGCGCATGTGCGGCCATTGCGGCGCGATCATCTCCTCGATCGCGGGATTGCCCGCGAGCCGGTAGATCGCGCTGTGAAAATCGACGTCGAGGGCGATCAGCCGTGACAGCGGCGTGTCTTCGTCGATGCTCCGTCCGGCCTGCAGCGCGGCCTCGAGCTGCGCGCGCCCGCCGGCATCGGATCTCGCGCGTCCGGCCGCGAGTTTTGCCGCCAGCGCGTCGATGGCGCCGCGTACCTCGTAGAGCTGGCGGATGCGCTCGGGGTCGAGCCGGGTGACCTCAAAGCCGCGGCGGCCGCTTTCGGCGACCAGCCCCTGCCGGTGCAGCAGGTGCAGCGCGTGCGAGACCGGCTGGCGCGACACGCCGAGCCGCTCCGCAAGCTCGTTCTGGCGGATGCGATGCCCAGGGGGCAGCGTGCGATCGGTGATCGCCTCGAGAATCCGGACGTAGACCTGATCGATCAGGTTGGGGAGCGGATCCAGGGGGATCATGCCGGCATCCAATTGGAATACAGAATTCCGAATTCAAAGGCTAGCGGTCACCTCCCCTGGAGTCAAGGCAGACCGGTCAGGGGTGGCACGGAAGGTGGCCGGGGACGGCTCGCCCGGGCGCAACCGGAGGGAGGTCCGCGATGGGTGCTTAATTCACGGCTTCGCGCTAAACCAAAACCCCGGCCGGATCGGCCGGTCCTCGATTGTTGCTCTCAATCCCGTTTCCCGATCATGGCCGTCACCCTTGAAAGTCTGTCCATGCTGCGTCCGACCATCCGCAAGCGGATCCTCGGTATCGCGCTGGGTTTGATCTTCCTGATGGCTGTTACGTCGGCCTTCTCGACGGTGATGACGCGAAACATCGCGCATCAGCTCGACGAGCTCAGCTCCAGATATGTCGAGGCCTATGGCCACCTGGCGCGCATGAACGTTCGCTCGCTGGAGCAGGCGCTGGCGCTGCGGCGCATGGTGATCGCCAGGATGCAATCGCCGCCGGACGACGCCGGCTTTGTCGAGCGGCAGAAGCTCTATGACGCGAAGGGGATCGAAGTCGAGAAGGAGGCGCAGGCCGCGCGCGACCTGATCAACGCGATCATCGACGACACCTCGACTGCCTCCGACAACGCCCGTCTGGGCCGGATCGACGATCGGATCGAAAACGTCACTACCGATATTCGTCGCTATCTGGCTGAAGAATACAAGACGCTGATGTCTCAGCTCGATGCCGGCAATTTTCCGGAAGCGCGAGCGAGCCTTGCGCGGTCTGACGCGTTCCGCGACGAGTTCACGGAGAAGGTTGAAAGCATCCGCAAGGACATGATGGCGCAGGTCCGCAGCGATGCCGAAGTGACGATGCGGGCCCAGAAGACCGCGATCGCCATTTCCGTGGTCCTGACGGCCCTTGCATCGGTTCTCGGGCTGTTGTTTGCGATGTTCGTCAGTATCGGCATCACGCGCCCGGTGCGGCGGCTTCTGGAGGGCACGCGCGCGGTGGAGGCCGGGCGGCTCGACGGGTCGATCGATGTCACCACGCGTGACGAGATCGGCCAGCTCACCGCAGCCTTCAACAAGATGGTCGAGCAATTGCGCCACAAGGAGCGGCTGCGCGAGACTTTCGGCCGCTACGTCGATCCGCGCGTCGTGGAAGGCCTGATCGACCGGCAGTCGTCGGCGGCCACTGACGGCGAGCGGCGCGTGATGACGGTGCTGTTCTGCGACATGAAAGGCTTCACCCGGCTGAGCGAGGGCATGACCCCGCAGGGCCTCGTCAAGGTGATGAACCACTATCTCTCGACCATGTCGGGACCGATCCGCAGCCATCGCGGCATCATCGACAAGTATATCGGCGACGCCATCATGGCTTACTGGGGACCTCCCTTCACGGAGGACAGCGAGCAGGCGCGCCTCGCCTGTCTCGCCGCGGTTGAAATGGCGGATCGCGGCGCGGCGCTGCGCACCGAGCTCCCCGAGCTGATCGGCGTGCGCACGGTGCCGAGCGATTGCGAGGTGCGCATCGGGATCGCAACCGGCGAGGTGCTGGTCGGCAGCATCGGCTCGGAATTCATGATGAGCTACACCGTGATGGGCGATGCAGTAAATCTGGCGTCGCGGCTGGAGAACGCCAACAAGGTCTACGGCAGCCATTCGCTGGCTTCGGAGGCGGCGATCATGGCGGCCGGCGATGCCATTGAATCGCGCGAGATCGACCGTGTGATCGTCGTCGGCCAGACCCATCCTGAAACCGTGTTCGAGATCATCGGGCGCGCCGGCGAGTTGACCGAGAAACAGCTTGAGTTGCTGGCCCGCTACGCCGAGGGCCTCGCCGCCTATCGGGAGCGCCGATGGGATGACGCGCGCCGGGCCTTCAAGGCTGCGCTCGATGCCGTTCCCGGCGATGGTCCCGCGAAGGAGATGGCCGAACGGGTCGAGCATTTCCGGGCCAATCCGCCGCCTGCCGATTGGGACGGAGCGTGGCGGCTCGATCACAAGTAACGACACGCTCGCCTACGCAGCGAGGAAATCCAGCACCGCGTCGCAGAATTCCTGTGGCGCCTGTTCGAACATCCAGTGGCGCGTGCCCGGGATGATCGCGGTCCGTGCGCCCGGAATATGTTCGGCCAGCACCCGCCAGATCACCGACAACCCGCCTTTGGTGTCGCCGCCGCCGATCAGCAATGTCGGCGTCCGGATCGCTTCGGCTTCGCCTTTCAGGAACGGCTTGCGGTTCTCGTCGACCTGGCCGAGCAGCGTAAAAATGTTGTCACGCAGTAGTTGACGCGGCACCGCGGGCAAGCGAGCCCAAGTGCCTTCGCCGTCGATGCCGTCGACGAACAGCGCCAGCGCGCCGTCGATATCGCCGTTGCGCACCATCTCGGCCGCGGCCGGCACGCGTGGTCCCGCCGGCACGGGGCCGGGAGGCGAATTGGCCGGCTGCAGCGCCGGTTCGAGATCGCCGCCCGGTTCGGCAAGCACCAGCCTGCGCAACAGGTCGGGCCGTGCCTGCGCCACGCGGAATCCGATGTGGCCGCCGCGGGAATGTCCGACCAGGTCGACCGGACCAGAATGCAGTTTTTCGATGAAGCCGATGACGTCGTCGACATGTTGCGCCATCCGATAGTCATTGCCGACGCCGTCCCAATGCTCCGGAAAGAACCGCCGCAGGCTCAGCGAAACCACCCGATGCCGTTTCGACAACGGCCCCAGCACCGCATTCCAGGTGCGGAAATCGCCGAGCGTGCCGTGGACGAGAACCAGCGGCGGGCTGTCCGCCATACCGCGACCAATGTCGAGATAAGCCATGTCGTAGCCGTTGACGGCAAGCGTCTGCATGGCGGTCAATCCTCCGCGAGATAAGCGAGCACGATCTCGCAATATTTTTGCGGCGCCTGCACGAACATCGAATGCGTCGTGCCCGGGATCATCTCGATGCGCGATCCCTTCATGTTGGCCGCCAACGCATGCAGCACCTTTGGCGGCGAGCCCTTGGTGTTGGTGCCGCCGACGAGCAGCGTCGGCGTCCTGATCGCTTCCGCGTCCGCCGTGGAGAACGGCGGGCGCTGGTCGCGCATCTGCCCGATCAGCGTCGTGGCGTTGTCGCGCAGCAACTGCTTGGGCATTGCGGGCAGGCGATTCCAGGCGCCGGGACCTTCCAGTGCATCATGGAAAGCCGCCAGGCCGCCGTCGATATCGCCCTTGGCGATCAATTCGGCGGAAGCAGCGATCCGGGCTGCCAGCGGCGAAGGGCCGGGCGTGTAGCCGGGATCGAGCGTGGCATCGAGTTCGCCGCCGGGCTCGGCCAGTATCAGCTTGCGCAACAGGTCGGGCCGGCGCTGCGCCACGCGAAAACAGATGTGGCCGCCGCGGGAATGGCCCATCAGGTGGACCGGCTGGGTATCCAGCTTCTCGATGAAGCCGATGACGTCATCGACATGCTGCGCGATCGAATAGGTATCGCCGACGCCGTCCCAGTGCTCGGGGAAGAAGTGCCGCAGCGAAAGCGCGATCACGCGGTGCCGGCGCGTCAGCGGCCCCAGCACCGAGGACCAGATGCGAAAGTCGGAGAGCGAACCATGCACGCAGACCAGCGGCGGGCGGCCGTCGGCACTCTGGCCGATGTCCAGATAGGCCATGTCATAGCCGTTGACGTGGAGGGTTTGCATGGCGATCTCGTTCGGGAGGAAGGGTAGCCGTCGAATGGCGGCGGCGGGAGCCCAGATCAGCGGGACTTGTTCATGCCGTCAAGTTTCCTCAGCTTTCGGGTGGATAGCAATAATCTCCAGGCCTAGATTTGGCCTCAAGAGGGAAGCTGGGTGACATTGAACAGGCGAGGATGGAGCCAGCCATGACCGGGCACCATTTTACGATATTCGATACCGCGATCGGCCGCTGCGGCGTCGTGTGGGGCGAGCGCGGCATCACCTCGGTGCAATTGCCGATGGGCGACGAGAAGAAGACCCGCACCCGCCTGCAGCAGCGCCATGGCGACCTGATCGAGGCGGAGCCGACCGCGAAGGTGCAGGCCGCGATCGACGGCATGGTCGAATTGCTCGAAGGCAAGCCGAACGATCTCGCCGACGTCGTGCTCGATCTCGATGGCGTTCCCGAATTCAACCGCGGCGTCTACGACATCGCGCGCCGGATTCCACCGGGCCAGACCATGACCTATGGCGACATCGCCAGGCAGCTTGGCGGCGTCGAACTGTCGCGCGACGTCGGCCAGGCGCTGGGCCGCAATCCCTGTCCGATCGTGGTGCCGTGCCACCGCGTGCTGGCGGCGGGCAACAAGCCCGGCGGCTTCTCCGCCAATGGCGGCGTGGTGACGAAGCTGAAGATGCTGGCGATCGAAGGCGCGGTGGTGAACCACACGCCGAGCCTGTTCGATTGA
>NZ_DAINNI010000145.1:0-10965 GCF_036735945.1 Bradyrhizobium sp.
AGGGCCACGCCCATGCGCTGAACCTGAAGGACTCCGGCGTCAAGGAAGTGGCGATCGCGCTGCGCAAGGGTTCGGCCTCGGCCAAGAAGGCGGAAGCCGCCGGCTTCAAGGTGCTGGAAGTCGCCGAGGCGGCCAAATGGGCCGACCTCGTCATGATGCTCACCCCCGACGAACTGCAGGGCGACATCTACCGCGAGCACCTGCACGACAACATGAAGAAGGGCGCAGCGCTCGTGTTCGCCCACGGCCTCAACGTCCACTTCAACCTGCTCGACCCCCGCGCCGACCTCGACGTGCTGATGATCGCGCCGAAGGGCCCCGGCCACACCGTGCGCTCGGAATACCAGCGCGGCGGCGGCGTGCCCTGCCTGATCGCGATCGCCAAGGACGTCTCCGGCAACGCCCATGACCTCGGCCTGTCCTATGCTTCGGCGATCGGCGGCGGCCGCGCCGGCATCATCGAAACCACCTTCAAGGAAGAGTGCGAGACCGACCTGTTCGGCGAGCAGGTGGTGCTCTGCGGCGGCCTGGTCGAGCTGATCAAGGGCGGCTACGAGACCCTGGTCGAGGCCGGCTACGCCCCCGAGATGGCCTATTTCGAGTGCCTGCACGAGGTGAAGCTGATCGTCGACCTGATCTATGAAGGCGGCATCGCCAACATGAACTACTCGATCTCCAACACCGCCGAATACGGCGAATACGTCACCGGCCCGCGCATCATCACCGACGAGACCAGGAAGGAGATGCGCAAGGTTCTGGCCGACATCCAGGGCGGCAAGTTCGCCCGCGACTGGATGCTGGAGAACAAGGTCAACCAGACCTCGTTCAAGGCCACCCGCGCCAAGCTCGCCGAGCACCCGATCGAGGAAGTCGGCGCCAAGCTCCGCGACATGATGCCCTGGATCAAGAAGGGCGCGCTGGTCGACAAGAGCAAGAACTAACGGTCTCGTTCCCCGGATGCAGCGCAGCACGTAGTGATGCGCTGCATCCGGGGTCCATCCTGCGAGGCGGTCCCGGTTCTGCGGCGCATCGCTAGCGCGCTGCACCGCGTCCGGGACACGAGAGGATCCAGTGGCCGGTTCGCTGCAATACGGCCACCACCAAATCTCAAGTCCCGCTCGACAATATCCGGCGAGATCGCACCAGCGGTCTCGCCGTTTTCTTGAAGAGTTGTCGGTTCAACCACATTCTTCAAACCCGCCGCGCCGAATGCGCCGACCATCCGAAGCGGAGAACTTGCGCACAAGGCGCATGGCTGGGAAGCGATTCACCAGCTACGTCAGCGACAGAAAGCACAGCGTTTACTGAGTCAAAGCTCGGTTGCTTGATGTGCGATCTCGCCCGTGTGCCGGATCAGCGGGCCGTGCGGAGAGCCTCTCCCAAAAAAGCGAATGGCCGGGACAAGCCCGGCCATGACTGGGAGTGGTGACCAGGCGGACGTCAGTGCGTCCGGATGATCGGCTCCTTCTCGATCCGGTTGTGCAACTGCCAGAAGCGGACGGTGCGCTGTGCCGTTTCCATCGACAGCCGTTTGTAGTCGCGTTCCGCGATCTCCAGCGTCTGCTCGTTGACCGGATGCTTCGGCCGATTGCGCAGGATCGACTCGACGGTCGGCCAGTTCAGGCGCGCCGACCGGCAGGGGATGAGGAGCAGGTCGGCGCGGGGGCCTTCCATCAGCTTGGCCGTCATCTCCACCGGCATATCGTTGAGAACGGCGAGCGCGACGGTCACCTCGTCGAACTTGTTGGTCTCCGCGAAATTGTAGACTGCCGCGTCATCGAGCTCGTTCAGCCCCTTCATCAGCTTTACCAGCTCTTCGGCGACGCCGAAGTTGCGGGTCGCAGGGGCAGCGTCGCGGGCGATCTCGTCGAGGACCCGTTTGATCTCCTCCTGCACCGCGGGCGGCGCGATGGCGAGCAGCCGCGCGCGAACCGCATCCTTGGCGCGGCGCAGCAGGTCGCCCATGAATTTTGGCGGGAAATCGTCGCGCAGGCCGAGAATTTCCACCAGCTCGTCATCCGTGCCGGCGCGGGCGACGATCGTGGAATAACCCACGTCGGAAAATTTGGCGCCGGCATTGTTGGCGAGTTTCCGGATCACCCGGCCTTCGCCACGGTCGACGATGACGTCGGTCACGACCGAGGGCAGTTCGGCGCGGCCGGAAATGGCAAGCAGGTGTTCCTGCCCCTTGCTGCTGGCGATCTCGACCAGCACCTCGGTTCCGAGCCGGCTGGAATTGGCAAGCACATTGCCGGCGACCTCGATCTCGTCGTCCCAGGCGAGGTGCTGGATCACCTCGAACGGGGCGTAGTCGAGCGGCGCCAGGCGCCTGGAGAGCTCGGCCTTGGCCCGCGTCTCGACGCGCGCGATCAGAATGCAGAGCACGTCGTCGAAGACCTTGACCTGGTCGTCGCTCAGGCGTTCTCCGTCATGGAGGAACAGATCGGTAACCTGTCGCAGCGTCTCCACCCGGCGGGCGGATGAGCCGCCCCGGACGGCATCTTCGAGTTCAGCAATGATCGAATGGGCCGGCTGTTGCACCATTGTGGGCAGCCTTGTTCGTTGTTGAAGGGTCGGCGCGCACCATGACAAGCCGAGCCTTACGCTCGCGTTAAAGGCGAGCGCCGGTGGAACCACAGGCCGATCGCATCCGAAGCGAGCAACGCGTTCGTGGCACGTGCTGCGCAGGGGTGGCGGCAAAGCACGCCGCGCATTGCATACACCGTGTCCTGAATTGCGTAGGCAGCGCCGCTCGAACGTATGCGGCGAATTTCCGCGAAAAACCGCCGATGTCGACGAATATCGGCCAAATGCCGCGGCTTTCGATACGTTGGCCCGGCTGCTATCGTCACCGAACCGTTGCCGGAAAAGATCGATTGGCAGCGTGCCGAAGAAGGCGCCGTCAAGGCTGGCCGCCTCCGGAGGAAACTTGAGGGAACCTGGCGCTTAAGCATTCCTTCACGACAAACTTCATTAAACCTCGGACAGGGCATTTTGACATGAGATCAGTCGTCATCGCCGGCGCCTCCACGGGCATCGGCCGGCAGTGAGGACAGGAAAGACCAGGTCGGAACTGACCGAACTCGCCGAGGCGGCGCTGCGCGGCGAGGCGGGATGCGAAACCGCGTCCGTGCCTCACGTACGCGAGCTTCCCGGCATCCAGGAGGGCCGGAACTGGGAAATTCCGAACGTTGTTCTCGGCGACAGCCTGATCAGCGATGTCGACCGCGCCGTCATGTCGGTGCACCGCCGGCTGGGGCGGAAATATCATCTGCTGAGGGATCAATAGCCGGTGTCGGTGGTCCGTTTTCGGACGTGGTCTCCGCGGGCAGCTTGCGTTGCAAGGCTGTGGCCGCCATAGCAGCGGCATGCTTGATTTTGCCTCGCAGTACGAAGCCTTCAATTCGCCTCGTCGCTGAACGCGCAGGCTTTTCCAGCCCACGGCTACTTCGCGCTGCGTTCGCTCGGATCTACGGCAGGCCGCTCTCGGCTATTCGAAGGAAAGCGCCTGCGTCGCGGATGAATGGAATTAGCTGAACTTCACAAGAGGGTTCGATGACAATCAAGACATACGGGACGGTCAGTACCGAACAGCAAAAGCAGATGAGCGGGCTGGAATTCGTACAAGGCCTCGCGAGCGGCGCACTGCCTCTCAACACGATCGCGCAGACGTTGGGATATGACGTCGCCGAAGCGGAGAGCGGCCGCGTCGTCATCACGCTCGTGCCGACCGGCGCCCACCTCAACCCGGCGGGCACGGTGCATGGAGGCCTCACGGCGACCCTGCTCGACAGTTGCATGGGGCTGGCGATCCGGTCGACGCTCGAACGGGGCATTAGCCAGACGACGCTTGAGTTCAAGATCTCCCTGGTGCGTCCGATTACGGCCGATACAGGCGAGGTCAGGGCTGAGGGCAAAGTCTTGAATTGCGGCCGTCGCGTCGGCACGGCCGAGGGGCGGGTCGTGGACGGCAAGGGACGATTGCTCGCGCATGGCACGACGACGTGCCTTATCTTCCCGTTCTGACAAGCGACCGTGCGGACGGGATCGGATGGTGCTTCGGAGATAAAGTCGTCGCTCCAGATTATCCCGCCCGCGCCGGCGCCTGCGCGCGCGGCGCCATCGCGATCATCCGCAGCGCGAACACGGCCAACAGCGGGATCAGGAACAGCGCGTAAAGCGGCATGTCCGGGATTCGCTTGCCGAACGACACCATGAACTGGAACAGCAGGTAGTAGCCGCCGACGAGATGCAGCCGCCGCCAGGTGTGGGCGCCGATCGCGGCCGCGGTGCGGTCGAACGAGGTCGCGGTCAGCGCGATGATGAAGGCGTAACCGATGCCGCCGAAGATGTAGGACGCGATCGAGGTCGCCGCCGCATAGGCCGCGGGGTCCATGATGGCAAAAGCCAGGATGGCTACCGCGTGAATGGCGTGCGAGGCGGCAAAGCTGACGCCGAGATAGCGGCGGTTGCGGCGCAGCCACCGCGTCCCGGCATTGGGCCATAGACGTGCGAGCGCGGCGGCTGCGAAGGCGAGGCAGAACAGCAAGAGCGAGGTGCGTGCGGTGAAGCGTATCACCATCCGCACGCCCTCGACCTCGAAGCCGCGCATGCCGGCGATCCAGATGCTCAAGCCCAGCAGCGTCAGCGCAAGCAGGCCGGACAGCCGCCAGCCTTCGAACCAGTTCTGACGTGCCGGCATGTTGTTTCTCCCCGATGATGTTTGCCGCCGTCGCTGCGCCTCGCTATGACGCGGATGGTGCAAGTTTAATGTAATCATCAGTTACATTTGGCGCGTGGCCCGGGTCAATCCGTGTAATCATCGCTTACATTCACAAGCGGGTGATGCTAGGGGAGGGCCATGCGTCGACCTGCCAAATTGCCCGCCACCAAATCCGCCGCCCGTCCGCGTCGCCGTACCACGCGTCCGGCTGCGCCGAAGCCCTATCACCACGGCGATCTCCGGCGCGTCCTCATCGAGGCCGCGCTGCAACTGGTGTCCGAGGGCGGGATGGAGGCGGTCAGCGTCCGCCAGGCGGCCCGCCGCGCCGGGGTCTCGCCGGGGGCGCCGTTCCGGCATTTTCCGAGCCGCGATGCGCTGATTCAGGCGGTGGCGGAGGAGGCGCAACGGCGGTTCCGCGCCGAGATCGACGCGGCGCTCGCCGGCGCGCCGGCTGGCGACCCGCTCGGCCGCTTTCGCCGCCTTGGCCTGGCCTATTTGCGCTGGGCGATGCGCAACCCGACCCATTTCGAGGTGATTTCCAGCCGCCGCCTGTTCGACCACGACAAGGCAGCCGCGATCAGCCGCGACAATGCCGAGCTGATCGCGCTGACCGAGCGGACGCTGGCCGATGCCTTCGCCGCCGGCCAGCTCCGCACCGCCGACCTCAAGGAGGTTCAGATCGCCGGCCGGGCGCTGGTCTATGGATTCGCCCGGATGAATATCGACGGCCATTTTCCGCGCTGGGGGGTGGCCGCCCCGGAGGCCGAGCGGACCGCAGAAGCGATCCTCGATCTCTTCATCGACGGGATTGCGAAACGGGCGTGATGCGCCCCGGATTCACCACGGCGTCGTCCAAGGGAGGCAAATTCATTGCGCGTTCATGACGATTACACTACGTTTTTGTGACGCGGCACAGGTTCCGGCTGGGTCGTGCGTCTCCTGGTACGTCGCCAGCCAAGGCATTGCATTGCGCCGGGTCATGTTGCGTTGCCTCCCATGGCGCCCGCGCCAAATCCTGGGCCGTCCGCACCCACCCTTGCCGCCGGGCTTGCCGCAATCGGCTTCTGGCGGCTGTCCGCCGTTGCTGCGCCGCACATGGCGGCGCTGGCGCTCCTCCTGCACACCGAAAGCGATTTCGACGGCCGCATGGCTTTCGCCCTTTCCTGGGGCATCCTGAACTTCTGCTTTATTCTGCTGCTGCGCCGCCCGTCGCTGTCAGGGGCGCTGTCGCTGACGCTGGTCGTGGTGCTGGTGCTGTTGTCGCGGCTGAAGCACGACGTCGTGCAGATGACCGCGAACTTCGTCGACCTGATGGTGATCGACCGCGACACCGCGGCCTACCTGTTCACGATCTTTCCGAACCTGCGCTGGAGCGTGGTCGGCGCCGCCGTGGTCATCCTGCCGCTGATGTATGCGCTGTGGTGGCTCGACCCGTTCCGCATCCGCCGCCTGCCGGCGGCAGCCGGCCTGCTGGCCTGTCTCGCCGCGCTGTGCGGCCAGGCGATGGCATGGCCGGATGAAGCCTGGCGCGGCTATTACGACGAGGGCTATCTCTCCAAATTCGCGCGCTCCGGCGTGACGGCGGTATCGGACTTCGCCAATTACGGCTTCATGGAATCGGAAGCGGAGACCGCCGAGCGGCTCAAGGTGCCGCTGGAGGATTCCTGCCACGTCGCGGGCCGCCGCCCGCACATCATCATGATCCATGACGAGTCGAGCTTCGACATCCGCCAGGCCGGCGGCGTCAAGGTGCCGGCCGGCTATGGTAGCCACTTCAAGTCCTTTGACGGCCGCGAGCGCAAGTTCATGGCCGAGAGCAGCGGCGGCGCGAGCTGGATGGCCGAGTACAACGTGCTCGCCGGGCTGTCGTCGCGCTCGTTCGGCCGCTTCTCCTATTTCGTCACCCGCATCGCGTCGGGCAGGGTGGAGCGCGGGCTGCCGCTGGCGCTGCGCCGCTGCGGCTACAGCACGATCTCGCTCTATCCGGCCTACGGCGCCTTCATGAGCGCGCGCAGCTTCCAGACCTCGACCGGCATCCAGCATTTCTATGATGCGCGCGCGCTTGGCGCCAAGGGCATCGAGCCCGACAGTTTCTTCTACGACAAGGCCGTCAAGCTGATCGCCGAGCAGCCGGCCAATACGCCGCTGTTCACCTTTGTCTATCTCGCCGCGAACCATTTCCCGTGGGAGACCAAATTCCGGCCGGACCTGCTGCCGTCCTGGCGCATGCCGGGCAACGAGCCTGTCGTCGACGAATATCTGCGGCGGCAGACCATCAGCGCCGGCGACTACGCGTCGTTCGTCGCCAGCCTGAAAAAGAAGTTCCCGGCGCAGCCGTTCCTGATCGTCCGCTATGGCGACCACCAGCCGGAGTTCTCGTCGAACCTGCTCGATCCCGGCCTCGACGAAGCCAGGCTCGCGCGCAAGTTCAACACCTATGACCCGCGCTACTTCACCACCTATTACGCGATCGACGCGATCAATTTCCAGCCGGTGAAGAGTTCCGCTGTGATGGACACGATCGACGCGCCCTATCTGCCGCTGGTGGTGCAGGAAGCCGCCGGCATTCCGCTCGATCCCTCGTTCGAGGAGCAAAAGAACATCATGCTCCGCTGCAGGGGTGTATTCTATGCCTGCAAGGACGGCGCCGAGGCGCGCCGCTTCAACCGCTTGTTGATCGAGGCCGGTTTCATCAGGGGACTCTGAGAAGCGATGTCAGACATTGCCGGACCCGGAATGAGCGAAAGCATCCGCGCTGAAGCGCGCGGCATCCGGTTCTTTGCCCTCGCCGGCCTGGTCGTTTCGGTTCATCTCGCTGGCCTCGCGCTGCTGCTGAGCACCGAATACGGGCCGTTCGCGATCACGCTGTCGATACTGGCATGGATCTTCGTCAACTGTTTCCTGCTGGTCGCGCTGCGGCGGCCCGTCGTCTGCGCCGCGCTGGCGCTCGGCTTGATCGCAATCCTGATCGAACTGTCGCGCTTCAAGTTCGGCATACTCCAACTATCCTTGACGTTCCTCGACTTCCTGATCATCGACCGCGACACCTTCTCGTTCCTGCTCTCGGTGTTTCCGCGGCTGCAGATGCAGTTGATGATCGCGGGGCTGATCGCCGTTCCGCTGCTCGTTGCGCTATGGCGCTTCGATCCGTTCCGCGTGAGGCGTTCATTCTCATTGACCGGCCTCGCCGGAGCGACGGCGTTGATATCGCTGATGGCGGTGGTGTCGCCCGAGCAGCCATGGGAGCCGTTCCAGGGCGTCAATCATGTTTCCAACCTCGCGCGTTCCGGCGTGGTGGCGGTGTCGCGGCTGGCTTCGACCGGCTGGATCGAGGCCGACCCGCCCGCGGATCGACCGCTGCGCCTCGCCTCGGAAGCGCACGCCCGCCCGTCGCTGCTGCAGACGGCGACGGCCTGTGACGGCACGGCCAGGCGGCCGCACATCATCCTGCTGCTCGATGAATCCAGCTTCGACGTCAGAGCGGCGCCTGGCGTCAAGGTGCCGGCGGGTTATGCCGATTTCTTCAAGTCGATCGACGGCAAGCAGCGCACCATGATCGCGGAATCGACCGGCGGTCCGACCTGGTACACCGAGTTCAACGTGCTGACCGGCCTGTCGGCGCGCTCGTTCGGCGACCTGAAATTCTACGTCACGCGCATCGCCGCCGGCCGCGTCACGCGCGGATTGCCGCAGGCGCTGCAGCGCTGCGGCTACAAGACCGTCTCGCTCTATCCGACCTATGGCGATTTCCTCAGCGCGCGTGCCTTCCAGAAGGGCACCGGCGTCGAGCGCTTCATCGACATGGCCGAGATGGGCGTCAACGAGGACATGCAGCCCGACAGCTTCTATTACGACCAGGCCCTGAAGGCGTTCGCGCGCGAGCAGGCGTCGCAATCGCCGGTCTTCATGTTCGTCTATCTCACCGCCAATCATTTTCCGTGGACGGATGTCTACCGCCCCGACCTGACGCCGGCGGGCTGGACGCCGCCGGGCAACACCGCCGAGGTCGACGAATACATCCGCCGCCAGACCCTGACGGCGAGCGACTACCGCGAATTCACCGAACGACTGAAGCGCGACTATCCGGATGAATCCTTCCTGGTGCTGCGATTCGGCGATCACCAGCCGGCGATCTCGCAAAAACTGCTCGAGCCCGGCATCGAGCAGACCAGGCTGGCGAAGCGCCTGATGACGACGGACCCGCGCTATTACGCGACCTACTACGCCATCGACGGCATCAATTATTCGCCCGCGAACCTGTCATCGGCGCTCGAAACCCTCGACGCCGCCTACATCCCGCTCGTGCTGCAGGAAGCCGCCGGCCTCCCGCTCGATCCGACCTTCGCCGAACAGAAGAGCATCATGCTCCGCTGCAAGGGCGCATTCTACGCTTGCAGGAAGGGCGCGGAGGCGCGAAGGTTCAACCGGCTCCTGATCGACGCCGGGATGATCAACGGGCTTTGATTTCCGCGTGCGATTGCCAGACCTCATCCTGAGGAGCCGCGTAGCGGCGTCTCGAAGGATGAATGGCACCAGCCGGGCCGCATGGTTCGAGACGGCGCTTCGCGCCTCCTCACCATGAGGGGTGAAGGCCATCGCGATTCCCTCGTCATTGCGAGTCGTCCGTGAAGAAGTGGCCAAGCCGTTGAGTGAGAGTCGGTTTTTGGCCCCGCTGCGGATTTGAGATTGCAAGCTTTTGGGGTCGGGAGGCCGGAAAGCTTGCAATTTCATTTTCAAGATTCCTTCGAATCGCCAGCCGTGATTCCGTGGTCGCAGCGGAGGCGAGCGATGCGACCGAAGAAGCCGGAGACGACGGGGGAAGGCGATCTGTTTCGCGCCAGGCTGGATCAGATCATCAACCTGAAGCACGAGCTGGTGCAGCTTGGCGGCAAGATCGACTGGGATTGGATCGATCGCGAGATCGCGCCGCTCTACAGCGAGAAGGGTCGGCCCGGGATCGCAAGCCGGTTCGTGATCGGGCTGTTGCTGCTCAAACACATTTATGGCCTGTCCGACGAGGAGGTCTGCGAGCGCTGGGTCTACGACCCGTATTTCCAGCACTTCACCGGCTTTGAGTTCTTCCAGCACGAGTTCCCGCACGAGCGAAGCGACCTCAGCCATTGGCGCAAGCGGCTCGGCGACAAGCTGGAGCTGTTGCTGGCCGAGAGCTTGAGGGTGGCGCACCAGACCGGCGCGTTGCGGACGCGCGATCTCAAGCGGGTGACGGTGGACACCACCGTTCAGCCCAAGGCCATCACCTTCCCGACCGACGCCAAGCTCGTCCATGCGGCGATCAAGGGCCTCAATCGGCTGGCCCGCGCGCACGGCGTGCGGCTGCGGCAATCGTATCTGCGCATCGCCAAGCGGGCGGCAATGATGGCCGGACGCTATGCCCACGCCAAACAGTTCAAGCGTCATCGGCGGCAACTGGGCCTGTTGCGAACCCGGCTCGGACGTCTCATTCGTGACATCCGCCGCAAGATCGCTGGCCAGGGCGAGCTCGAGGCTGCTTTCGAGCAGCCGCTTTCGCGCGCCGCGCAGATCCGTTCCCAGGAGCAGCGCCAGCGCGGATACAAGCTCTATTCCTTCCATGCGCCCGAGGTCGAGTGCATCGGCAAGGGCAAGGCCGCGGCGCCTTATGAGTTCGGCGTCAAGGCTTCGATCGTCACCACCAACGGCAGGCCGCCCGGCGGTCAGTTTGTGCTTCATGCCAAGGCGCTGCCGGGCAATCCCTACGACGGGCACACGCTCGGCGACGTCATCAACGGTACCGAGAAGCTCACCGGCTGTGCGATCGAGCGCGCCTATGTCGACAAGGGCTATCGCGGCCACAAAACGGAGAACCCACGCCGCGTCTTCATCTCCGGCCAGAAGCGTGGCGTCTTCGGGGTCATCAAACGCGAGCTCAAGCGCCGCTCAGCCATCGAGCCCGTCATCGGTCACATGAAAACTGACGGGCACCTCGGCCGCTGCTATCTCAAGGGCCGCGAGGGCGATGCTGCCAACGTCATCCTAACCGCCGTCGGTCACAATCTCCGCCGCGTCCTCGCCTGGCTGAGGCTTCTGTTGTCCCTAATCCTCAACGCATTGTCGCCGCTGCTCGCCCCTCCAGCCGCAATCAGAAGGGCTTCTTAACGGACGACTTGCGAGGAGCGAAGCGACGAAGCAATCCATCTCTCCACTTGCCGCACTATGGATTGCTCACATGGGGAATGTGTGTGTCAAGGATGGGCAGCCACCTT
>NZ_DAINNI010000146.1:0-10938 GCF_036735945.1 Bradyrhizobium sp.
GAGGTCGAACTCGACATCGCCGAAGGCGCGGACATGGTGATGGTGAAGCCCGGCATGCCCTATCTCGACATCGTGCGGCGGGTAAAGGACACGTTCGCGATGCCGACCTTCGTCTATCAGGTGTCCGGCGAATACGCGATGATCGCGGGCGCCGCCAACAATGGCTGGATCGACGGCGATCGCGCGATGATGGAAAGCCTGCTGGGCTTCAAGCGCGCCGGCGCGGACGGGATCTTGACGTATTTCGCGCCGAAGGCCGCGGAGAAGTTGAAGGCGGAGGGCTGAGCCGCCGCAGTTCACCGTCGTCGTCCCTGCGAACGCAGGGACCCATAACCACCGCTGCATGCGGTAACAAAGGCAACTGGCCCCATCATTCTCTTCGATAGGCCCCGGCGTATGGGTCCCTGCGTTCGCATGCGTTCGCAGGGACGACGAAGAGATTGCGCCCCGTCCCCATCCCCCGAATATTGCGCGCTGTGGATCGTCGCAGGCTCTTGGCGACGGCGCGGGCAATTCCCATTTGAGCTCCGGGTTATTCGCCCCTTGGAGGACGGACCATGTCTTATAGCGGCTCTGGCAACACTGGCAGCCCATCAGATGCTGGCAGCCCTTCGAATGCTGGCAGCGCCTGGCGGAACGACGGCGGGGTGCCGCCGCATGCGTTCGATCCGGATCTGCAGCCGGAACTGTTTCGCGGCGTGCTGACGCGGCGGGTGTTCGCGTTCCTGATCGACCTCGTCGTGCTCTCGGTGCCGGTCATCCTCGGCTACATCTTCATCGGCCTGTTCGGCATCATCACCCTCGGGCTCGGCTGGATGCTGTTCTGGCTGGCGTGGCCGGCCACGATCGTCTGGGCGATCGTCTATTACGGCGCCTCGATCGGCGGGCCGCATTCGGCCACCATGGGCATGCGCGCGATGGATCTGGAGCTGCGCACCTGGTACGGCGCTCCCGGCTATTTCGTGCTCGGCGCCTGCCATGCCGTGCTGTACTGGGTCTCCATCTCGTTCCTGACGCCGCTGGTGCTGCTGGTCGGCCTGTTCAACGGCCGCCGCCGCCTGCTGCACGACATGATCCTCGGAACCGTTATCATCAACAGTTCGGTCCGTACCCAGGTAGCGCCCATCTCCCGCAGCAGCTATTGAGCGAGCGAGCCGCAAAGCCGATTGACCGCCCGCCTCTGCGGCGCAATGCTACAGCCGGTCCGTCCCGGGGGAATTGAGCCCGAGGCCGGGCCGGCGTTTTTGATTCGATGACGCGTTTTCTTAACGGGAACCGGTGTCTACTTGCCTCGAAAGCGCTATCGTTGATTTGTTTCGGAGGCGTGACGACCCGACGTGACCCAGCACTCGCGTGATACCCCCCAGTTCTACCTGACCGCGCCATCGCCCTGCCCCTATCTGCCGGGCCGGCACGAGCGCAAGGTGTTCACGCATCTGGTCGGCGACAAGGCCGGCGACCTCAACGACCTCCTGACCCATGGCGGCTTCCGCCGCAGCCAGTCGATCGCCTACCGCCCGGCCTGCGACCAGTGCCGCGCCTGCGTCTCGGTGCGGGTCATCGCCAACGAGTTCCGCCCCTCGCGCAATTTCAAGAAGGTTCTGGCGCGCAATGCCGATATCGTCGGCGAGCAGCGCAGCGCGGTGCCGACCTCGGAGCAATATTCCGTATTCCGCGCCTACCTCGACAAGCGGCACCGCCACGGCGGCATGGCCGACATGACCGTGCTCGACTACGCCATGATGGTGGAGGACAGCCACGTCGAGACCCGCATCATCGAATACCGCAAGCGCGGGGTCGACACCGGCATCACCGGCCGTGGCGAGGAATTGATCGCGGTGGCGCTGACCGACGTGCTCAGCGACGGGCTGTCGATGGTGTATTCATTCTTCGAGCCGTCGCAGCGGAGCCGCTCGCTCGGCACCTTCATGATCCTCGACCACATCACCCGCGCCCGCCGCCTTGGCCTGCCCTACGTCTATCTCGGCTACTGGATCGAGGGCTCCAAGAAGATGGACTACAAGGGCCGCTTCCTGCCGCAGCAGCGGCTGGCGCCGTCAGGCTGGCTGCGGGTCGATGCGACAGGCGAGGTGCTGGCCGAGCCGCAGGATTAGGCCAGGACGCCACCGCCGCAGGTATTCAACCTGATCGCGCCATCTTCCGCGCCCGCATCACTGCTGGACGCATTGCTGGACGAACTTGATGCGGTCGATCATGCCGAGCCCCTTCGCCTCGGCCTGCTTGCGGCAGCCCTCGCGCTTGTCGATGCGCAACTGGATCTTGTCGACCAGGCTCAGGCCGATCGTGCCGACCTGTGGTTCGACCGAAGCGGTCTTTGCGTCGTCGATGGACGGGCCGTCGCCGGCCGCGCGGGCAGCCTCCTGCAGCCGCTTGACGTCCTCCGGGCTGAGCCTGGGCCGATCGATGTCCAGCGCGATCCTGTTGATCTTGCCGGTGAAGGCGAACGGCGTCTGATAGTCGTTGTCGTCGACCGGCGTGCCGGTGTCGGACCCGATGTCGAGCGCCTCGTCCCACTGCAGGATGAGCGGAAGCGTATGCTCCATCTTCTCGGTAGCCACCACGTTGCCGTCGACTTTCAGCGTGCCGGTGCCACCCTGCCCGATGCCGCTATAGTTTCCGAACACCATGGTAGCGGCGCCGAGACCGTCATATCTGAAGTCGAACTCGATGACGTGCCTGCCGGGCGTCAGCTCCGGCCCCTCCCAGCGCACGCGCTTGAGGTCGACGAGGTTCCACGTGAACACGGGCTTGTTCTTCAGAACATAGAGGCCATAGCCGGCGAAGCGGCCGCCCTGTGTCACCAGCATGCCCTCCGCGCCTCCTTGCGGAATGTCGACATCGGCCTTGAAGGTGTAGGACGAGTTGAGCACGCTCGGCGCATCACCATTGGGCGTGCCGGTCATCGGCCGCGTCCAGGCGAAGCTCGTTCGCCCGGCGCTCAAGCTCGGACGCGGCGTGACAAGCCGGGCGGCCACCGATGAATCGAGCGGCAGCACCTGGTATTTTTCTGCTTCCTTCCAGAACAGCGCCTGCAGTTCCTTCAGCTTGTCGGGATATTTGGCGGCGACGTCCTCAGCCTGTGTCCAGTCGTTGCGAAGGTCGTAGAGTTCCCACGGATAATCCTGCGCGCTCGGCAGGTTCTTGGCAATCGTTACCCACGGCGGCCGCAGCACTTTGGTACTCGCGATCCAGCCGTCATTGTAGATCGCGCGGTCGGCAAACATCTCGAAATATTGAGTCGTGTGTGTCGTGGGAGCGTTCGCGTTCCTGGCGTCGAACGTGTACATCATGCTGACCCCTTCGATCGGACTCTGCTTGATGCCGTCGACGATGTCGGGCTGCTTGATCTGGGCTGCCTCGAGGATCGTCGGCACGACGTCGATGACGTGGTGGAACTGGTGGCGGATGCCGCCCTTGTCCTTGATCGCCGCCGGCCAGGAGATCGCCATGCCCTGGCGCGTGCCGCCGAAATGGGACGCGATCTGCTTGGTCCAGGAAAACGGCGTGTCGAACGCCCAGGCCCAGCCGATCGACATGTGGTTGTAGGTGCGATCGGTGCCCCAGACGTCGTAGAAATATTTGAGCTGGTCTTCGACCGATGGGTTGATCTGGTTGAACATCGCCACTTCGTTCGGCGTGCCGTTCGGCTGGCCTTCCGCGCTGGTGCCGTTGTCGCCCTCGATATAGATGATCAACGTGTTGTCGAGCTTGCCCATGTCCTGAATGGACTGGATCACCCGGCCAATTTCGTTGTCGGCGTAGGCCGCAAAGGCGGCAAAGACGTCGGCCTGGCGGATGAACAGCTTCTTCTCGTCGGCCGAAAGCTGATCCCATTCCTTGATCAGATCCTTCGGCCACGGCGTCAGCCTGGCACTCTGCGGAATGACGCCGAGCCGCTTCTGGTTCTCGAAAATGGTGTCGCGCAGCTTGTTCCAGCCCTGGTCGAACAG
Organism: Bradyrhizobium sp.; assembly: GCF_036735945.1. GTDB lineage: Bacteria > Pseudomonadota > Alphaproteobacteria > Rhizobiales > Xanthobacteraceae > Bradyrhizobium. The sequence continues at coordinate 3,972 of NZ_DAINNI010000146.1, forward strand.
GTGCATGTCGCTGATCTTCTTGACCCACTCCGGCGTCGGATGGTGCGGCGCGTGGGTTGCGCCGGGAGCGAATTTCACGAAGAACGGCGTGTCCGGCGAGAGCGCGTTCATGCGGTTCACATAATCGATCGCCTCGTCCGCCATGGCGGTCACCAGATTCCAGCCGGGCTTTCCCTGGAAGGGATAGATCGCCGTGGTATTGCGGACGAGATTGCCGGGCTCCCATTGATTGGTGTCGCCGCCCATGAAGCCGTAGAAATATTCAAACCCCATGCCGGTCGGCCATTGATCGAACGGACCGGCCTGGCTGGCCTGATATTCCGGCGTGTTGTGGTTCTTGCCGAACCAGGCGGTGTGATAGCCGTTGTCGGTCAGAATCCGGCCGATCGTCGCCTTGTCCCTGGTGATGATGCTGTCGTAGCCGGGAAATCCGGTGGCCTGCTCGGCGACCACGCCATAGCCAACGGAATGATGGTTGCGTCCAGTAATGAGCGCGGCGCGCGTCGGCGAGCACAGCGCGGTCGAGTGGAAGTTGGTGTATCGCAATCCATTGTTGGCGATCCGGTCGAGCGCGGGAGTCGGGATCACGCCGCCGAAGGTGCTCGCTACGCCATACCCGGCGTCGTCGGTGATGATGAGCAGCACGTTCGGTGCGCCCTTCGGCGGCACGACGCGCGAAGGCCAATAGGGCGTCGACCTGGTCGCATCGCGCTCGACCTTGCCGCCGAATTTTTGCGGCGGTGGCGGAAGCTGATCGCCGGGGATGGTGATGGTCGCGGCGGGTGATCCAGGCGGGGGTGTACCGGGCTGCGCTTGCTGGGCGATTGCGGGGACAATCAAGGCTGATGTCAGGATCAGTGCCGCAGAGATCGTGCGAATACGCATTGCGAAGCCTCCGTGATGCGCAGACTTTCAAAGCCGCTATCTGGAGTGACATGCAGGCCGCGGACGTTGACTCAGATCAACGCGGGTCCCGACGCGCTATGAACGACAGCGTGCATACATCTCTGAACCAGCGCGGCGCAGCGTGAGATAAACCCGCACGGAATACCGCGCGCATTACGATGCTGTGCTTTTTCGGTTACATCCCGCCACGACCGACTTCAGTTGCTGCGACGAGATGTAGCCGCTCGCAACATCGCTGCTAGATTGCCTGCACTTGCTTTCAGCGCGTGAGCGAAGAAGGGGATCGCCGTGAGAAGGACGAAAGCATTGATTGCCGCAGCGCTCGCGGCTGCCGTATCGGCATCGACGACAGCGCTGGCTGATGAAAGTGGTGTCAGCTTCTGGCTTCCCGGCCTGTTCGGCAGTCTCGCAGCGGCGCCACAGCAGCCGGGCTGGTCGCTCGCTTCAATTTACTATCATACCTCGGTTTCCGCCGGCGGCAACGTAGCCCGCGCGCGCGAAATCCAGATCGGCCGTATTCCCGCGAATCTGACGGCGACGCTGGACGCCAGGGTCAATGCCAGAGCGGACCTCGGCCTGCTGAACGCAACCTACGTCTTCGCAACCCCGGTGCTGGGTGGTCAGGCCTCCGTCGGCCTGCTGGGACTTTACGGCAAGAACACCACCTCGCTCGACGGATCGCTGACGGGCACCCTGACACTACCGCCACCTATCGGCCCGATTCCCGTCTCGCGTTTCGATTCCATCACCGACTCAACCATTGGGTTCGGCGATCTGATCCCGCAGTTTTCGTTGCGCTGGAATGCCGGTGTCCACAACTACATGACCTACATCACGGGTGACATCCCGGTTGGGGCTTACCAGTCGACGCGGCTCGCCAATATCGGAATCGGGCACGGCGCGATCGACGCGGGTGGCGGCTATACCTACTTCAATCCGACGACAGGCCACGAATTTTCGGGTGTGCTGGGCTTCACCTATAATTTCGAGAACCCGGATACGAACTATCAAAGCGGCGTCGACATGCACTTCGATTGGGGTGCTTCGCAATTCCTGAGCAAGCAGGTGCAAGTCGGCCTAGTGGGTTACCTCTATCAGCAGCTTGGCTGCGACAGCGGCACCGGCGACCGCGTCGGCTGCTTCCGTTCGCGGGTCGCCGGTATCGGTCCCCAGGTCGGGTTCATCTTTCCGGTCGGCGACATGCAGGGCTATCTCAACATAAAGGGCTACAAGGAATTCGCTGCCGAGAACCGGCCGGAGGGCTGGAATACCTGGGTGACCTTTGCAATCTCGCCGGCCCCGCCGCCGGCGGCTGTGCCGCCGCGGCGTATTACCAAGTGAATGTAGCCCCGGATTGCGCTGCGCTCGATCCGGGCTACGGGACCGGCGTCAGCCGAAGAACGTCTCGAACAGCAGTTTCACGTTCAGCGCGACGATGATTGCGGCGACGATCCAAGCCACAACAGCCACGCCACGGGGGATGACGAACTCGCCCATCTTGCGCTTGTCGGAGACGAACTTCACCAGCGGGATCACCGCGAACGGCAACTGCATCGACAGGATGACCTGGCTGAACACCAGCAACTGGCTGGTGCCACGCTCGCCATAGAACGCGGTGACGATCACGACAGGAACGATGGCGATGCCGCGGGTGAGCAGCCGTCGCGCCCAGCTCGGCAGCCGCAGATGCAGAAAGCCTTCCATCACGATCTGGCCGGCCAATGTCGCCGTCACCGTCGAGTTGAGGCCGGAGGCGAGCAGCGCCACCGCGAACAAGGTCGAGGCGATGCCGAGCCCGAGCAGCGGCGACAGCAGTTCATAGGCCTGACTGATCTCGGCGATCTCGGTGCGGCCGGTCGCATGGAAGGTGGCGGCGGCGACGATCAGGATGGCGGCATTGATGAACAGCGCCAGCATCAAGGCGATCGTCGAATCCGTGGTGGCCCATTTGATCGCCTCGCGGCGCCCCTCGTCGTTGCGCTGATAGGCGCGGGTCTGCACGATCGAGGAGTGCAGATAGAGGTTATGCGGCATCACGGTCGCGCCGATGATGCCGATCGCGATGTAGAGCATTTCAGGATTGGTGACGATCTCGGTCGAGGGCACAAAACCCTTCAGCACCGCGGCGACCGGCGGGGCCGCGGCCGCGATCTGGATGCCAAAACAGACCGCGATGACGATCAGCAGCGCGATGACGAAGGCTTCGAGGAAGCGGAAGCCCTTGTTCATCAACAGAAGCAGCAGGAAGGCGTCGAGCGCGGTGATCAGCGCACCGCCGATCAGGGGAATGCCGAACAGAAGTTTCAGCGCGATCGCAGTGCCGATCACTTCGGCCAGATCGCAGGCGATGATCGCGGCCTCGCAGGCCAGCCAGAGCATGAAGTTGACGGGGCGGGAGAAGCTGGCGCGGCAGGCCTGCGCGAGGTCGCGGTCGGTGACGATGCCGAGCCGCGCGGCGAGCGCCTGCAACAGGATCGCCATCAGGTTCGACAGCAGGATCACCGAGAGCAGCGTGTAGCCGAACTTGGAGCCGCCGGCGATGTCGGTCGCCCAGTTGCCGGGATCCATGTAGCCGACCGAGACCAGGTAGCCCGGGCCGAGGAAGGCCAGCAGGCGGCGCGACCAATGCCCGCCAAAGGGCACGCGTATCGTCGAGTTGACTTCGGGCAGGCTCCGCTGGGCGTCGGCGGCGGCATCCGCGCGCCATCCGGCGGCAGTCGTGTCAGTCATCGGCAAGCTCTCGGTCGCGGTCTTTTTGGCAAGTTCGGGCGTACGGGCATCCATGTCGGGAAGATGACCGATATCTATTCTTATTGCAACTCATTTGCAACTGCATCTGACGATCACGAAAATAATACCGGTCCCGGCATTGAAGCCAACCATGGACGAGATCGGGAAACGGGTGGGTCCGGCCGTTCTCGGGCCGGACAATACGGAAAAGTCGAATCCTTCAGGGAATTTCGCCAATGTCCGCCATCGAGACGCCGCCCCTGCCCGGAACCTTCAACCGCCTGGCCTGGTCCAACCTCGCGGCGCAATCGGCCGAGCAGATCGCGCTGGCCGCGGCGCCGATCGTCGCGGTGCTGCTGCTCGGCGTCGGCGAAGGCGCGACCGGCCTGCTGCAGACCGCGCTGACCCTGCCCTTCATCCTGTTCGCGATTCCCGCCGGCCTGCTCGCCGACCGCATCTCGCGGCGCTTCGTGATGGCCGTATCAGAGGCGCTGCGCGCCGCGGCACTGGCCGCCATTCTCCTGCTGCTCTGGCTCGGACTGATGACGCTGCCGCTGTTGGCGCTGCTCGGCTTCATCGCGGTCTGCGGCACGGTCGCCTACAGCGTCGCCGCGCCCGCGCTGGTGCCGTCGCTGGTCATATCCGAGCAACTGCCGGCGGCGAATGCGCGGATCGAACTGGCACGCACCGTCGCTTTCGCCAGCGGCCCGGCGCTCGGCGGCGTGCTGGTCGGCTGGGCCGGCGCCGCGCCGGCCTTCGGCTTTGCCGCCGCACTGTCGGTGATCGCGGTCGTGCTGCTGTCCGGCATCCATGAACCGGCGCGCGCGCCCGCCCCACGCCGCCATCCGCTGCAGGACATCAGGGAAGGCGCCGCCTTCGTGCTGCATCATCCGCTGCTGCGGCCGGTCTTCATTACGCAGTTCATCTTCAACACGGCGTCGTTCCTGCTGCTGGCGGTGTTCGTGCCCTATGCGGTGCGCCATCTCGGGCTGTCGGCGGCCGGCGTCGGCATCACGCTTGCGATGTACGGCGTCGGCATGGTGGTCGGCGCGCTCGCCGCCACGCGGGTAATGCGACGACTCGCCTTCGGCACCGTGATCGGGCTTGGGCCGGTAACCGGATTCGTCGCCGCGGCCGTAATGGCGCTGACAACGCTTCTGCCGACGCCGTGGCTCGCGGGCCTCAGCTTCTTCCTGCTCGGCGTCGGCCCAATTCTCTGGGTGATCTCGACCACGACGTTGCGCCAGTCCGTAACGCCGCCCTCGCTGCTCGGCCGGGTCTCCGCCATCAACATCATGAGCTACGGCGCCCGCCCGCTAGGCTCCGCGCTCGGCGCCATCGTCGGCGGGTATTATGGCGCGGAAGCCTGCCTCTATCTGGCGGCCGCGATCTTCGCAGCCCAGGCGCTGGTGATCTGGCTGTCGCCCGCGGTCTCGCTGGCGCGGCAGCCGCAGATGGTCGGCGAGCCGGCGCGGTGCTAGCTAGTCTCGTCAGCAATATCGCGGCGTCAGACCTCGAGCCATTCTTCGCGCACTCCTGCGTTTGCCTTGAGCTGATCGGGCGTGCCTTCGAACACGACACGGCCGTGTCCCATGATGTAGACGCGGTTCGAAATCCGCATGGCGATCGACAGCTTTTGCTCGACGAGCAGGATCGCAACGCCGGCCCGTGCGATTCGTACGATCAGATCGCCGACCTGCTGAACGATCAGCGGCGCCAATCCCTCCGTCGGCTCGTCGATCATGATGAGAGCGGGATCGCCCATCAGCGTCCGGCAGGTCGTGAGCATCTGCTTTTCTCCGCCCGACAGGACGCCGGCAGCCGTGTCGGCGCGTGCAGCGAGATTGGGGAACATGTCCAGCATGTCCTCCAGACGCCATTTGCCCGGCCGGCGGGTATCCTTGATGCCGAGCAGAAGGTTCTGACGAACCGTCAGGCTCGGGAAGATGTCGCGATGTTCGGGCACGTAACCAAGACCGAGCCGGGCGATCCTGTAGCTCGGCAGGCCGGCAATGTCCTTGCCCTTGAACCGTATCGTTCCCTGCGGAGCAACCTCACCCATGATCGCCTTGACCGTGGTGGAGCGGCCGACCCCATTGCGCCCGAGCAGGCTCACCACTTCTCCGGCAGCGACATCGAGATCGACGCCCTGCAGGATGTGGCTCTTGCCATAATAGGCATGCAAATCCCTGACCTCGAGCATCAGTGCGCTTCCTCGCCGAGATAGGCTTCCTTGACCTTCGGGTCGCGCCGGATCTCCTCGGGCGTGCCCGACGCGATGATGTGCCCATAGACCAGCACCGATATTCGATCGGCCAGACCGAACACCACACTCATATCGTGCTCGACGATCACGAGGGTCCGTCCCTCGGTCAATCGCCGGATCAGCGACACCGCCCGCTCGGTCTCCGCGTGGCTCATGCCTGCCGTCGGCTCGTCGAGCATGACGACGGTGGCACCGCTCGCGATCGTGATGCCGATCTCCAGTTCACGCTGCTCGGCATAGGTCAGGAGGCCCGCCGGAACATCGCGGCGATGCATGAGGTGGATGTCGTCCAATATCTGCGCCGTTCGCTCCCGCACCTCCGGCAGGCTGTCCACGTTCTTCCAGAAGGAATAGCGATGGCCCGTAGCCCAAAGCACGGCACAACGGACGTTCTCCCACACCGTCATGCGGGCGAACATGTTGGTGACCTGGAACGAGCGCGACAGCCCCCGCCGGTTGATCTCGAACGGCCGCAGGCCGGAGATCTCGTCGCCGTTGAGCCGGATCTCGCCGGCCGTCGGTTCGATATGACCGCTGATCAGGTTGAACGTCGTGGATTTCCCGGCGCCGTTCGGTCCGATGATGGCATGCCGCTCGCCCTGCGCGACGGTCAGGTTCAGGTCGCGGATGATGCTGACGTTGCCGAACTGCTTTTCGACGGAGCGGACTTCGATGGCTGCGGTCATGCCAGATACCCCCGATCGCGGGCGACCGTGGCAGCCCGGTCCCATGCATCGGCAATTCGCCGCCAGGTCAATCGGGCAACGAAGAAGCCGCCGACAATGAGGACGGCGGCGGTCGCCCAGGTCACCGGCGAGGCCGGATTGAACGCAATCCCGAACAGATTGATCGGATTGCCCTGGCCGGCGTGCGTGCGCGCAATCGATTCGATCGCCAGGATGACGCCGCAGGCCAGCGCCACCGTCGGCACCACGGCGACGAGATAGGAAGGTATCACGGTTGACAACGTCCCGGCGCGAACGAGCGGCCGATGCATCATCAGCAGTCCGGCGATGCCGCCCGGCGACAGCATCACGATGCCGATGAAGATGATGCCGAAATAGA
>NZ_DAINNI010000147.1:0-10836 GCF_036735945.1 Bradyrhizobium sp.
TATTCCGCGGCGAGCGCGATATGGTCTTCGCTATAGGCCATCGTTCAAGATCCGGGCCTCTAGAGCCCGAGACACTCCCTTATATCCATCATGCTGCGGCGCAGCCATGTCTTCACCGTGTTCACGGGCGCCTCGAATTTGGCGGCGAGCTGTTCGCGGCTCCAGCCGTTGTAATAGGCGAGCAGCACGAGCTTCTGCCGGTCCGGCTCCAGGCGGCCGACGCATTCCAGCAACCGCTTCAACTCTTCCGTCATCTCGCGCCGCGCCAGCGGATCGGGTGAATCGGCCGCCACTTCCATAGCGGTCGGCTCCTCCTCGATCGAGCTTTCGCGCTTCTTGCGCACCACGTCGATCGCCCGGTTGCGCGCGATCGACGCCATCCACGTAATCGGTGAAGACAAAGCCGGGTTGAACTGGCCGGCGCTGTTCCAGATCTTGACGTAGGCCTCCTGAATGACCTCCTCCGCGAGGTCCTGACGCCGCAAGATACGGAGCACGACACCGAATAGTTTCGCGCGCGTGGCGGCGTAAAGGCGCTCAAAAGCGGCCTCATCTCCTTTCGCCACCGCGGCAATCAGCCAGACCAGCTCCGCTGGCGTCAGCATTCAGTGTCCCCCAAAACCATCCCTTACCGGCGTCTTACGCTGGAGCTGTCGAGAAGTTTCGTACCATACCCTGCGGCAAAGGAGGCACCAAGTCGCCCGATTCAGGGTCGTTGGCAACGAAAAACCCGGACCTTGCGGGTCCGGGCTTCGATGTGAACCGATAAATGCGGGATCAGGCGACGCCGAGGCGGGCGCGCATCAGGCCGATCGAATCCATGTCGGCCTGCTCCCTCGCGTTCTCCTCGGCGCGCTCGCGCGCCTGGTCGCGCTCGTCGAGCAGTTCGACCTTCTTCAACTCCTCGAACGCTTCGCTGAGCAGGCCCTTGGCGTCCTCGAGCTGGATGCGCAGTTCGTCGGCGGAACGGGTCAGGTTTTCGCGGCGCTGGATCGCGGCCTTGGCGTAGGTCGGATAGGCGAAGTGGGAGGGATCGTTGATCCCGGCCCGCTCCTGTTCGGTCTGGATTTCGCGCTCGAGATCGACCGACATGCGCTGGAAGTCGGCGATCATGCCTTCGATCTGGGTAACCCTTCGGCGCTTCTCGTCGACCTGAAATTTCTTCAGGCGGATCAGCGTTTCGCGTGACTTCATCGACTCATACTCCCCAGAAGTCCCAATCTGAACGCGGGACGGAGCCGGCTCCCCCGGGGGGCCCCACCGGCGTCGTTAATCATGTGCCGGGGATGATGGCCTGACAAAGTTAGCGTTCCGTTTCCAAATTGCCGAGGATATGCCCCAAGAGGGCGTAGCCCTCGCCAAGGCTCGATTTTTCATCCTTGGCCTGGCGCAGGAAGGCTTCGAGCGGCTCGTGCAGCTTGACGGCTTCATCGACCTCCGGACTGGAGCCGGCGCGATAGGCGCCCAGCCGGATCAGTTCTTCCATGTCGGCGTAGGTTGCCATCACCTGACGCGCCCGCGTGATTACCGGCAGATAGGCGGGATCGGCCGATCGCGGCATGGTGCGCGAGACCGATTTGAGAATGTTGATGGCGGGAAACCGCCCACGCTCGGCGATCGAACGCTGCATCACGATATGGCCGTCCAGGATGCCGCGGACCGCGTCCGCGATCGGCTCATTATGATCATCGCCATCGACCAGCACGGTGAAGATGCCGGTGATGGTTCCCGTGCCGGTGCCCGGCCCTGCCCGCTCCAGCAGTTTCGGCAGTTCCGTGAACACGGTGGGCGTATAGCCTTTCGCGGTCGGCGGCTCGCCGGCCGACAGCCCGATCTCGCGCTGCGCCATCGCAAAGCGCGTGACCGAGTCCATCAGGCACAGCACGTCGCGGTCCTCGTCGCGGAAATATTCCGCGATCGCCAGCGTCAGATACGCCGCCTGCCGCCGCATCAGCGCCGGCTCGTCCGATGTCGCGACCACCACGACCGAGCGCGCCAGGCCCTCGTCGCCGAGATCCTCCTGCAGGAACTCCTGCACCTCGCGGCCGCGTTCGCCGATCAGCCCGATGACGGTGATGTCGGCATCGACATTGCGCGCCAGCATCGACAGCAGCACCGACTTGCCGACGCCGGAACCGGCGAAGATGCCGAGCCGCTGGCCGCGGCAGCAGGTCAGGAAGGTGTTGAGCGCGCGCACGCCGAGATCGAGCGGCGCACCGACGCGCTTGCGCGAATGCGCCGGCGGCGGCGCGTTCCGATAGGGCATCGGCGACGGCCCCTGCACCAGCGGCCCCTTGCCGTCGATCGGTTCCCCCATCGCATTGACGACGCGGCCGAGCCAGGCCGGCGACGGCCGCACCTGGCTGGCGGCCGTGGCGATGACCGCACGGCAGCCGCGCCTGACGCCGTCGAGCCCGCCGAACGGCATGACGACGGCATTGCTGCCGGAGAAGCCGATGACCTCGGCCGGGATCAAGCGGTTGCCGCCGGTATCGATCACGATGCGCGCGCCGACCGACATCGCATGAATGGGCCCGGCGATCTCGACCATCAGGCCGCGCACGCCCACGACACGGCCATAGATATTGACGCCGTCGATATCGCCGATCTGCTCTGCGAGAGCCTTCATTGCGAAAACCTTAAGTTTTCAACGTTTAACCCGCGACGCTTAACCTGGTGTTTACCCGCATCATTAATCATTGCGTCACTGTCTTTGGTGACTGAGCGCGCTTGCCCGTCAGAAGAAGGGCTAGCGCGGGAGTCGGTTAGGCCCGTCTCTTAATCTGGAACCTGAGTAGGCACCGTGGAGAAAAGCTGCTTCCAAGCAACATCTTAGCGCGATTCGATAAAAATTGCACTTAAAGAGCTTGCGAACCGGAATCAGACTTTGTTAACCATGTGTCTGTCAGGATCCGAATCAGTTGTTAAAGGCGTTTTGAGAGTGCCGCAGGTGCGGCCGACCTGACGCCCGGAGCGGCGGACTAAAGGGGACTGGCATGCGCGTTTTGCTGATAGAAGATGACAGCGCCGTCGCGCAGTCGATCGAATTGATGCTCAAATCCGAGAGTTTCAACGTCTATACGACGGACCTCGGGGAAGAAGGCGTCGATCTGGGTAAGCTATACGACTACGACATTATTCTTCTCGACCTCAATCTGCCCGACATGTCCGGCTACGACGTGCTCAAGCAGCTCAGGGTTTCCAAGATCAAGACTCCGATCCTGATCCTTTCCGGCCTCGCCGGCATCGAGGACAAGGTCAAGGGTCTCGGCGTCGGCGCCGACGACTACATGACCAAGCCCTTCCACAAGGACGAACTGGTCGCCCGCATCCACGCGATCGTGCGCCGTTCCAAGGGTCACGCCCAGTCGGTCATCCAGACCGGCGACCTCGTGGTCAATCTCGACACCAAGACGGTCGAGGTCGGCGGCCAGCGCGTGCACCTGACCGGCAAGGAATACCAGATGCTGGAGCTGCTCTCGCTCCGCAAGGGAACCACCCTCACCAAGGAAATGTTCCTCAACCACCTCTATGGCGGCATGGACGAGCCCGAGCTGAAGATCATCGACGTCTTCATCTGCAAGCTGCGCAAGAAGCTGGCCAACGCCTCCGAAGGCCGCAACTTCATCGAAACCGTGTGGGGCCGCGGCTACGTGCTGCGCGAGCCGCATGAGGCGGACGAGCGCATCCCCGCCTGACACCAGGGTTTCACGGCGAGCCTGACGGCTCCCTCCTCCCGACTGAACCCCGCCGCAAATGGCGGGGTTTTTGTTTTCGGCAGGCAGGCCGCCTCGGCGGTGCAATCGGATAGTCAGGTACGCGCAAGCACGTCGAGTTTGCCCCGAAGCTCATCAATCGCCGGCTTCGCAACGTTGCCAGCACCGGGCGTCGCGAGCACCTTGTCACACATCTGGTTGATGGCCGGGGTAGCGGCAATGATCAGCTTTACCAGGACGCTCTTGCCTTCCGGCGGCAGTTGCGCCGCGCGGGAACTGACCTCGTTCAATTGAGCGATCGCCTCCTTCAGTTTGGGCAGCGCGGCCTGGGCCGACGCGGCATCCGTGATCCCGGGAAGCGCGGCCCTGATCGAACCAACCGAGGCATTGATCTGGTTGGCGAGATTCACCCCTCCGACCGTCAGATCCGTCGGAGCCGCGCCCACGGTTCCGGCCGCGGTCCGTGTCGTGGCAGGAGCCGGCACCTGAGCGACTGTCTCCTGCCTTGAGGGGCCAAGGGCGTACCAGGCAAGACCGCCCAGGACCACCGCAGCGACCAGCCAATACGGCCATTGCATTGCCATGGGCGAGCGGGCCGCCGCCGAGGCCGCCCGACCGGCCTGATAAACGGTCCGCGCCGAAGCCTCGCCGGCCGCCGCCGCGCCGCTGCGCACGCCCGCAGTCGCGCCGTCGATGAGGCCGGCGGCACTTAGCTGTTCGGCGAGACCGGACGGTATCGCCGCGGCAATCTGATCCTTCTGCGAGGTGAGCAGGGACGCCAGTCCGCTTCCGTCGAGACCGGCGCTGCGCTGCTGTTGACCCAGCGTGCCAAGGACGACGGGACCAAGCATGCCAAGCATCGACTTGGCAGTGCCCTCTCCGATCCCCGCGAACTTGCCGATCGTCTGCGCCATCGTGGCCAGCGTCCCGCCACCGAACAGGTCCGAAAGCATGTTCGCCCCGCTTTCCTGCAGCAGGTTCTGGCCGGAACCGCCGACGAGATTCTTGAGACTCTCGATCGAAGTGGATTGCTGCGTAAGCGTATTGGTGAGCTGGCGAGCACCGTTGGGAGTGGAGGCCACGTCAGCCAGGCTGGCAAGCAGCGCAGGAATGGCACCCGTCATTGCTTTCTGAGCGACGTTGCGATCAAGGCCCAGGACAGAAGCAATCTTCGCAATCATGTCCGGCGTGAGAAATTGCATCACTGCAGAAACTAAATTCGCCATGGAGATCCTCCGAGCAAGATGCAGTTGCCTGTTGAGGTTAGTCCCTCCGGCTCGGATTGCATCTCCGAAGTTCAATCACCTTATGTTACAACCTTTCCGTTCAGGGTTCCGCCAAGCAGTAAAATTGCACCCCCGGCGAAACTGTCGCGCTTCAACACAGGAAGGTACGTGAATGGGTATCATCTGGACCATCATCATCGGCTTCATCGCCGGTGTCGTCGCCAAGTTCATCATGCCCGGTGATAACGAGCCATCAGGCTTCATCATGACGACGATCCTCGGGATCGTGGGCGCATTCGTTGCGTCGTATCTCGGACGCGCCCTCGGCTGGTACGGCCCGGGCGACGGCGCAGGGCTCATCGGTGCGGTTGTCGGGGCGATCATCGTCCTGTTCGTGTACGGTCTCGTCACGAGCCGGCGAACGACCTGAACGAACAGTTCACGGCAGACGCTGGCGGATCGGAAACATCAGCACCCCTGGTGCTGATGTTTCACGCGTGAGCTGATGGAGCCTGCGCACATGTCGCACACCGATCTCGTCTTGTCCGTTGCGCTTGGCATCGGGCTCGCCGCCGCGACCGGCTTTCGGTTGTTTCTTCCGCTGCTGATTCTCAGCGCGGCGGCTTACACCGGGCATGCAAGCCTGAACGAGGGTTTCGCATGGCTCGGCACACCTGCCGCCCTCATCATGCTCGGCACGGCAGCGATCGTGGAGGTTGCCGCGTTCTACATTCCAGGCGTGGACAACCTGCTCGACACGGTAGCGACACCCGGCGCCGTGGTCGCGGGAACGATCGCATCAGCCGCGGTCATGACCGACCTGCCGCCGATGGTGAAATGGACGACGGCTATTATCGCGGGAGGCGGCGTGGCCGGCATCACACAAGGCCTGACCGCCATGCTCAGGGCAAAATCCACCGTCTTCACCGGCGGCCTTGGGAATTCAGCGGTGGCAACCGCCGAGCTCGGCAGCGCGTCACTGATCTCGCTTCTGGCACTGACTGCGCCGCTCGCCGCGCTCGCATTGGTCATCCTGTTCTTCTGGCTGGCATTCCGCTTGCTTCGCCGCTTGACTTCGAAAACGCGTCAGCCAGGCGGACAATAGGCAGAACCCAATGCTCACCCCACTCGGTCGGACCCACGCCTCAATTTGCGGGATTTTTGTTTGGGATTGAACCGCCCCGTCCTATGCACCGACTGACAGATCGTGCCACCCTCCGGGTGGTACGAGTTGGGGCGAATTCAATGATCCTGCAGTCGCTTGCCGGGTTGCCGGCTTTTCTGGTCTATTTCTGCACGGCCATCGTTGCCGTGGTGGCCTATCTCTTCGTCTATACCCGCGTCACCCCGCATAACGAATTCGAGCTGATCCGCGCCAACGAACCGGCGGCGGCGGTCGCACTGGGGCTCAGCCTGCTCGGCTTCGTGCTGCCGCTGGTCAGCGCCATCACCCATTCCGCCAATGTCTGGGACTGCCTGATCTGGGCGGCAATCGCGCTGATCGTGCAGATCATCGTCTATTACCTCGTCAGGGTTCCGGTGCCGAAGCTGTCGGAACGGATCGCCTCCGGCGAGCTTGCCGCCGCGATCTGGCTCGGCCTGTCCTCGCTGGCGGCCGGCGCGCTCAACGCCGCCTGCATGGTTTACTGACATGGACGACAAACCAGTCCAGGACTTCGGCAAGCGCAAGCCGGTGTCGGTGCCGGCATCGCCGCGCCCTGCCGGCCCGCCTTCCAAGCGTTCGGGCCATGTGGCGCTGCTGTTGATGGGCACGTTTGCCGTCGGCAGCGCCGCCTACACGCTGATGCCGAGCCGCAGTTGCGAGCAGCCGTCGAACACCTACGCCGGATCGCCGGCGCAAAACCCGGCCGAATGCTCGTCACGCAGTTCGTCCTCGAGCCGTGGCGGCTCGGGCGGCGGATCGTCGCGCAGCAGCTACTACAGCAGCGACTCCTCCTCCTCATCGAGCCATTCCTCCTCGGACTCCGGATCGCACTCGGCGCAGCGCGGCGGCTTCGGCTCGTTCGGGCATGCCGTCGGCTTTTCGGGCGGTTGAGTTTCATGCAGCGCATCGCCTGCCCCGAACGCGACGACTGGCGGGCCACCGCGGAAGGCGTCGGCTTCACCTTCCACACCATCGACGGCGAACGTTACTGGGACGAGCGGGCCTATTATGCGTTCACGCTGCAGGAAATCGAAGGGCAGATCGAGACGCCCACCGCCGAGATCGATGCGATGTGCCTTGAACTGGTCGAGCGCGCGGTCAAGGACGAAAAATATCTGCGCCGGCTGAAAATTCCCGAAGCCTTCTGGCCGCTGATTTCAGAGAGCTGGCGGCGCAAGGATTCCAGCCTCTACGGCCGGCTCGACCTGAGCTACGACGGCAGGAGTCCGGCGAAGCTGCTGGAGTACAACGCCGATACGCCGACCTCGCTGTTCGAAGCGGCGGTCTTTCAATGGACGTGGCTCGAACAGGCGATGGATCGCGCCGTCATTCCGAAACGCGCCGACCAGTTCAATTCGATCCACGATCGCCTGATCGAGGCATGGAAGCGGCATGGCGGCGCGAAGCACCTTCACCTTGCCGCGATGATGGATAGTCCCGAAGATAGCGGCACGCTGGCCTATCTGGAGGACACCGCGCGCCAGGCCGGATTGAAGACCACGTCGCTCGACATCAGGGATATCGGGCTCGACAGCGACGGCTGTTTCGTCGATCTCGACGATCGCGCCATCGATCTCGCCTTCAAGCTCTATCCCTGGGAGTGGATGTTCCACGACACGTTCGGCGCAAGACTTTCGACCGCGCCGACCCGCTGGATCGAGCCGCCATGGAAGGCGATCCTGTCGAACAAGGCCATCCTTCCGCTGCTGTGGGAGATGTTTCCGAAACACCCCAATCTGCTGCCGGCCTATTTCGAGGACGATCCAAAGGCGTCGATGCTCGGCTCATCGTTCGTGCGCAAGCCGCTCTATTCGCGCGAGGGCGCCAATGTCGCGCTCGTCAGCGGCGGCACCACGCTCGCGGAGCAGGAAGGGCCCTATGGCGCGGAAGGATTCGTCCGGCAGGCCTTTGCGCCGCTGCCGAGCTTTACCGATCAATACACGGTGCTCGGCAGCTGGCTGGTCGACGGCACGCCCTGCGGCCTGTCGATCCGCGAGGACGAGAATCCGATCACCGGCAACACCTCGCGCTTCATGCCGCACGCGATCGTATAACCGGCTGGCCGGAGCGGCCTCTTACAGCGCCGAAGCAACCGCCCGCAACGTTTGCGGCACCATGGTCGATGCGCCGACCCGGATCACCGGCGCGACGTTCGGACGATACAATCCGCGCCGCTCCGGATAGGGCTTGAACGTGTTGGTGATGCCGACCACGGTTTCCGCCGCACCCAGCGCCAGCACGCCGTCGGGCTCCATCATGCGGGACATCCGCTCGAAGATGTTGGCCTTGGTGTTCTGGTCGAAATAGATCAGCACGTTGCGGCAGAAGATGATGTCGAAGGTGCCGAGATGGGAGAAATCCTGCAGCAGGTTGAGCTGACGGTGCTGCACCATGCCGCGGAGTTCGGCATTGATCTGCCAGAGTTCGCCATTCTGGGTGAAATACTTCACCAGCAATTGAATCGGCAGTCCGCGCTGCACCTCGAACTGGCTGAAGATTCCGGCTTTCGATTTCTCCAGCACGGCCTGCGACAGGTCGGTCGCGACGATCTCGGTGCGCCAGCCCGCCAGCAGGGAGCCGGCTTCCTTCAGGCACATCGCGATCGAATACGGCTCCTGCCCGGTGGAGGACGCCGCGCACCAGATGCGCAACGAGCGCCGCGCGGCGCGCGCCTGCAGCATGGCCGGGAGCACCGCCTCGCGCAGGTGATCGAACGGAATCTTGTCGCGGAAGAAGAACGTCTCGTTGGTGGTCATCGCTTCGACCACTTCCGACGTCAGCGCCTCGGCGCCGCCCCTCATCCTGGCGACGAGTTCGGAAATGCCCGGCAGGCTGGACTTGCGCGCCAGCGGCAACAGCCGGCTTTCCACCAGATATTGCTTGTCGGCGGAGAGATCGAGCCCGGAGCGCTCTTTCAGAAACTTACGCAGATACTCATAGTCTGACGGCGTCACGAACGATCTCCCGAAAACAACCGAACCAGTTTGGGCGCGATCTGATTGAGCGGCAGCACCGCCGCGCAGATACCGGCATTGGCGGCCGCGCCCGGCATGCCCCAGACCACGCTGGTGGCCTCGTCCTGGGCAATCACGCTGCCGCCGGCGGCGACGATGTCCTTGCCGCCGCGCATGCCGTCGGAGCCCATGCCGGTCAGGATCACCGACATGATGCCGCCCTGCCAGATCTCGATGGCGGAGTTGAACAGCGGGTCGACCGCGGGCTTGCAGAAATTCACCGGCGGCCCGTCGTCGAGCGCGATCACGGCGTCGGCGCCGTGGCGCACCACGCGCATGTGGCGGCCGCCCGGCGCAAGATAGATCCGCCCCGGCTTGATCATCTCGCCGTCAACAGCCTCATGCGCGGGACGGCGGCTGGCGCGGGCCAGATGCTCGGCCAGAATCGTGGTGAAGGTCGGCGGCATGTGCTGGGTGATGAGCACCGGAAAGCGATCGATCACCGGACCGATGTCGGCGACCAATGCCATCAGGGCCTGCGGACCGCCGGTCGACGAACCGATCAGCAGCACGCGCGGCGCCAGCACGCTGAAAGGCCTGCGCGCCAGGGACAGTTGCGCGACCGGGGCTGCAGCCGGCTGCGGCGAGACCTCGCGTACCCGGTCGAGGACCGGCGCCGGCGAAGGACTGGCGGCAGGCGACGCGCGGCGGCGCGCCCTCGCGCCGAGGTGCCGGATCTTCTGGATCAGGTCGTGATGGAACGTCTCGGCGGCGGTCGCCTCGCGCGTGCTCTCCGGCTTCGGAATGTAGTCGGCCGCGCCGAGCGACAACGCCTTGAAGCTGATCTCCGCATTGCGGCGGGTCAGCGTCGACGCCATGATGATGACGAGATCGCGCTTCTTCGCCAGCAGCTTCGGCAACGCCGAAATGCCGTCGAGCTCCGGCATTTCGATATCGAGCACGGCAACGTCGGGCTTGATGCGTTCGAGCTGGTTGACGGCGTCGAGACCGGTACGCAAGGAGGCCGAGACCTCCATATCCGGCTCGGCGCCGATCCAGCGCGAGATCATCCCGCGGATCACGACGGAGTCGTCGACCACCATGACACGCAGCTTGTCCTGCCGTGCCGAGACTGGCGGGGGAGACCTCGTTAACGCAACACTCATACCTTCACCCGACCCAACTCAAGCGGCACACTTACACAAACAACGCCGATGGCCGTCGAGCCGCCGGGATCGCGCAACGCGAGATCAGAGCAGGCCGACTTCCTGGAACTTCGCGGTGACGATGTCCTTGTCGAACGGCTTCATGATGTATTCGTTCGCACCGGCATGCAGCGCGCGCGCGATGTGCGCGACGTCGTTTTCGGTGGTGCAGAACACGACCTTGGGCGCGTCGCCACCGGGCAGGCGGCGCAGATTGCCGAGGAACTCGTAGCCGTCCATCACGGGCATGTTCCAGTCGAGCAGGACCGCATCGGGCATCGCGCGCTTGCAGGCTTCGAGCGCCTTCTCGCCGTCCTCGGCCTCGGCGATCTGGAAATCGAGACCTTCGAGGATTCGCCGTGCGACTTTGCGGATGACGCTGGAGTCATCGACCACGAGACAGGTTTTCATTTTAGGTCTCCAATCATGCCAATTCCCAAGAGGGATGTTTCCATTCCAGGCTGGATTTTCATGCCGCCATCAGGTCAGGCACGAGTTCGAGAACGCGATCGACGTCGAGAACGACCATCAACTGGCCGTCGAGGCGGTGCACGCCGCCGGCGAGCTTGG
>NZ_DAINNI010000148.1:0-10735 GCF_036735945.1 Bradyrhizobium sp.
ACGTCCGCAGCGCGCTGGTCGCGATCCTGATGCTGCCGGTCGGCGTGCTGATGGCATTTGCGGCGATGAAACTGCTCGGCATCGGTTCCAACATCATGAGCCTGGGCGGCATTGCGATCGCGATCGGCGCGATGGTCGATGCGGCCATCGTCATGATCGAGAATGCCCATAAGCACCTCGAGCGGGCCGGGCCGGGGCAGCCACGCCTTGCGATCCTGATCGAGGCGGCCGCCGAGGTCGGGCCGGCGCTGTTCTTCAGCCTGTTGATCATCACCGTGTCGTTCATGCCGATCTTCACGCTGGAGGCGCAGGAGGGCCGGCTGTTCAGCCCGCTGGCCTTCACCAAGACGTTCGCGATGGCGGCGGCGGCGCTGTTGTCGGTGACGCTGGTACCGGCGCTGATGGTGGTGTTCGTGCGCGGCAGGATCATTCCCGAGCACAGGAATCCGATCAACCGCTTGCTGATCTGGATCTATCGCCCGGTCATCCATGCGGTCATGCGCGCCAAGATCGCGGTGATCCTGATCGCGCTCGGCATCCTCGCCGCAACGGTGTGGCCGGCGCGGCAACTCGGCACTGAGTTCATGCCCAATCTGAACGAGGGGACGCTGCTCTACATGCCGACCACGCTGCCGGGTCTTTCCGTCACCAAGGCCGCCGAACTGCTGCAGATGCAGGACCGCATCATCAGGAGTTTCCCCGAGGTGGAGTCGGTCTACGGAAAGGCGGGGCGTGCCGCGACCGCGACCGACCCGGCGCCGACCGAAATGTTCGAGACCATCATCAATCTCAAGCCCAAGGCCGAATGGCGGGCGGGACTGACGCTCGAAGGCCTGACAGCGGAACTGGACAAGGCGCTGCAGTTTCCCGGCGTCTCCAACGCCTGGACCCAGCCGATCAAGGCGCGCATCGACATGCTCTCGACCGGCATCCGCACGCCGATCGGCGTCAAGGTGATCGGCGCCGATCTCGTCGAGATCGACCGCCTCGCCAAACAGGTCGAGCAGGTGCTCCGCGCCGTGCCCGGAACGTCGTCGGCCTACGCCGAGCGGGGTATTGGCGGCTACTATCTCGACATCGTGCCGGATCGAGCGGCGCTGGCGCGCTACGGCATCATGGTTCAGGACGTGCAGGACGTGATTGCGACCGCGCTTGGCGGGCAGACCGTGACGACGACGGTCGAGGGCCGCCAGCGCTTTTCCGTCAACATGCGCTATCCCCGGGATCTGCGCAGCGATCCCACGTCGATCGCGCGCGAAGTGCTGGTGCCGATGCCGGCCGGCGGGGCGGTGCCGCTCGGCGAGGTGGCCAGGGTTGCACCCGCCCGCGGCCCGACCTCGATCCGGACCGAGAACGGCCAGCTCGCGACCTACGTCTATGTCGACATCAGGGACCGAGACATCGGCGGCTATGTCGCCGATGCGCAGGCCGCGGTGAGAGCCAGCATCCAGTTTCCATCGGGCACCTATCTGGTGTGGAGCGGCCAGTACGAATATCTGGAGCGGGCCGCGGCGCGGTTGAAGATCGTGGTCCCGGTGACGCTCGCCATCATCTTCCTGCTGCTCTATCTCAATTTCCGCTCGTTGACGGAGACGCTGATCGTGATGCTCTCACTGCCGTTCGCGCTGGTCGGCGGGCTCTGGCTGATGTGGTGGCTCGGCTTCAATCTGTCGGTCGCCGTGGTGGTCGGCTTCATCGCGCTCGCGGGCGTTGCTGCCGAGACCGGCGTGGTGATGCTGATCTATCTCGATCAGGCGCTGGACCAGCGGCGGGCGCGCAGGGCCGCCGAGTGCCGCGCCCTGACGCGCAGTGATCTCTACGAGGCCATCATGGAAGGCGCGGTCGAGCGGGTGCGTCCGAAGATGATGACGGTGGTCGCGATCATGGCCGGCCTGCTGCCGATCATGTGGAGTACCGGCGCGGGCTCGGAGATCATGCAGCGCATCGCGGTCCCGATGATCGGCGGCATGGTCTCCTCGACGCTGCTGACGCTCATCGTGATCCCGGCGATCTACGCGTTGGTAAAGGGGGCCGGGCTCGGCAAGGTAGCCGCGAGCAGGACGGGGCCCGGGCAAGCGGAAGCCGGTGCAGTCCAGTCGGCGGCCAGCACTTTTCTACTGCCCCCAAACTTGTGAGCTCTTTCACCATCGGCCGCGATAGGATCAGATAGGCTGGTTCCGCCCGGCGGATCTGCGCCGGGGCTGAGAAACTCCATCACGGGAGGGGCACATGCCGGATCTGGCACGAAGTCATGCGGTGGTCATTGGCGCCGGCATGGCCGGCCTCACGGCCGCACAGGCGATTTCCAGGCACTTTAAGAAAGTCACTGTCATCGAGAGGGACGTTCTTCCGGTGGAGGCGGCGCCGCGGCGAGGGACGCCGCAATGCCAGCATGCCCACGCCCTGCTGGCCGGCGGACTGAAGGCCCTGCAAGCGCTGTTTCCGGGATTTGAACAGGATCTGGCGAAGGCAGGGGCGGTCAAGAACCGCGCCGGCAAGGACATCCAGTTCGAGCGGCCCGGGTTCGATCCATTTCCCATTCGCGATCTCGGCATCGATATTTTCAACATGTCGCGGCCGCTGCTCGAGGCCGTTACGCGAGGACGCGTCCGGCAAACTCCCAATATCGACATTTGCGCGCGCTCGCGTGTGACAGGGCTTGTCGCGTCGCGCGATGCGGCGCGGGTCGAGGCCGTCAGCTATGAAGGCGACGATGGTCCGGCCGTGACGGTCGAATCCGACCTGGTGGTCGAAGCCTCCGGCCGCTGCGGGTTGACGCTGCAACTGCTCGAACAGCTTTCCTTGCCGAAGCCCGAGGAAACCGAGATAGGCATCGATCAGGCCTATGCGACGACCATTGTCGAGCGGCGCGATCACAAAGCCGACTGGCTGGGCAATGTGATGCTGCCGACGGCGCCTGCCAGCAGCCGCGGGGCGTTCCTGTTTCCGATCGAGAACCAGCAATGGGTGCTTTCGATCGGAGGCAATCATGGCGATGCGCCTCCCGGCGATCGCGCGGGATTCATGGATTTCGTCAAAAGCCTGCGCACGTCGACGATCCATGACGCGGTCAGGGATGCGAGAGCGGTGACCGATATCGTTCGCTACCAGCTTCCCTGCAGCATCCGCCGGCATTTCGAGCGGCTGGAGTCGTTCCCGGCGGGACTGCTGCCGATCGGCGATTCGCTCTGCCGGTTCAATCCGGTGTTCGGCCAGGGCATGAGCGTGGCGGCACAGGAAGCCGTGATCCTGGAGCGGTTGCTGGCGGACGGCGTGCCGATGGAGCGCCTGGCGCGCGATTTCTTCGCGGCGATCCAGGACACCATCGCCGCACCCTGGGCCGTTGCCGTCAACGATTTCGTCTATCCGGCAACGCGCGGCGTCCGTCCTGCAGATCTCGCGCAGCGCCTGCAGTATGGCGCGGCCCTGACCAGGCTCGCCGCGCAGGATCCCGAGGTGCATCTCTTGACCGCCGAAGTCTCCCAACTGCTCAGGCCGCAGGCGGCGCTGCGCGACCCGGCGCTGGCGGCGCGCGTGAAGTCGCTGATGTGATCGGCCGTGCAAGGGAAGCCGCGAATGGATTTCGTCACCGTCCGAAACGGAGCGATCGAGCTCAATGTCGCCGTCAGCGGCTCGGGTCCGCTGATCGTCTGCGTCCACGGCTTCCCGGAGCTCTGGTACTCCTGGCGGCACCAGATCGCGCATTTCGCGGCACGGGGTTTTCGGGTAGCCGCGCTCGACGTGCGCGGCTACGGCGGAAGCTCGAAGCCGAAGGAAATCGCGGCCTATACGCTCCGCCAGCTCGCTTCCGACGTTGCCGCCGTGATCGATCGTCTGGGCGATGGGCCGGCCATTCTGTTCGGCCACGACTGGGGCGCGCCGATCGTATGGCATACGGCGCTGCTTCACCCCGACAGGATCAGGGCGGTGGCCGGCCTCAGCGTGCCGTTCCGTCCGCGTGGACCCGTATCGTTCATCGAGGCGGTCCGAGCGATCTACAAGGGGCGCTTTTTCTACCAGATCTACTTCCAGCAAGAGGGCGTCGCGGAAGCCGAACTGGAAGCCGATGTCACGCGCGCCCTGCGCAAGATGTATTTTGCGCTGGCGGGCGAGGCGTCTCAGAACAAATGGCTGGAGTCGAAATCGCCGGACGCAAAGCTGCTTGATGGGCTTGTCGACCCGCAACCTTTTCCGGGCTGGATGACCGAGCGCGACCTGGCGATCTATGCCGAAGCTTTCCGCGCCGGCGGCTTTCGCGGACCGCTCAATCGCTACCGCGCGCAGGACCTCGACTTCGCCGATCTCGCCGAACTTAACGGGCGCGGCATTGCGCAGCCATCGGCCTTCATCGCCGGCGGGCGCGATCCCGTGCGCGCCTTCATTCCAGGCATGGACCTCTATGTCGATCCGGGGCTGGCCTGCGCCGATTTCCGCGGCTCCACCATCCTTCCGGATATCGGCCATTGGGTGCAGCAGGAGGCGCCTGACGAGACCAGCGCGGCGCTCGAAGCGTTCGTGCGCGGGCTGTAGCGCGGGCGAGACCTATCTCACTTCCGCACGATCGAGCCGGTGCGACCGACCAGACGCGCGAGCTGCTTGAAGCGGCTGCCGACGCGATCGGCGACGAGGTCGACCATGCGATGCTCGAACACCAGCATCAGCTTGCGGTCGCGGCTGCGGAAATGGGTCGCGGGCAAGACGCCTGTGCGTGCCGCCGAGATCAGATGCGCGACGCGGAAGGCGGCGCCGAGCACGCGGGCGCGCTCGTCCATCGCCGGCGGCACCAGCTCGCGGATTTTCTCCGGCGGTTCGTTCTCTTCGCTGAGACCGGCGTAGCGATAGAACACCGACAGCGCGACAAAGGCGCGGCCCTGATGGCTGATCGAGCCGAAATTGCCGTTGGTGATCAGGCTCAGCGTTTCCTCGCCGCGGTGGTCTGGATGCACGCGCCAGCCGATGTCCGAGAGCAGACAGGCGGCGTGGCGCAGCCGGCGGTCTTCCTCGGTCTCGCGCAGCTTCACCACCCGCACCAGCCGATCGGTCCACGCAACCAGCTCCTCGGCATGACGCGCCGAGCGCGACAGCAATCCGTTCAGGGTCTGCGCGGCACACATGAAACCGTCCTTGGCGCGCTCCTGCGGCGACAGCATCTCGTAGAGCAGGCCTTCGCGCACGCCGAAGGTCGAGAACACGATCTCCTTGGGACGGCCGATCCGGATGATGTATTCGAGCACCAGCGCCGCATAGGTCAACAGCGGGCGGCGGGCATCCGCGACGACTTCGATGTCGGCCAGCATGTCGGCGGCCACCAGCCGGCGCAGGCGCCGCGCGAAGTCAAGCGCATCGGCGGCCGGGATCGAATAGCCATGCATCACGCGCAGCGGATAGCCGCTCTGCACGATGTGGATGCGCGCCAGCGCGCGCCAGGTGCCGCCGACCGCGTAGAAGGTGCGGCCCTGGCCCGCCTTGAGCTGGGCGACGTCCGACAGCGCGTCGCTCACGATGCGCTCGGCGCGCTTCAATGATTTGTGCGAGAGGTCCTGCAGCGCCAGGCTGCCGAGCGGCAGCGTGACGCCGCTATGGACGCGATTTTTTTGTACGCCAATCAGTTCGAGCGAACCGCCGCCGAGATCGCCGACGATGCCATCAGGATTGTGGATGCCGGAGACGACGCCGAGCGCGGAAAGCTTCGCCTCGCGCGGGCCCGACAGGATCTGGATAGGTGCGCCGCAGATGCGTTCGGCCTTCGCGATGAAGTCGGGACCGTTCTTGGCGTCGCGGCAGGCGGCGGTGGCGATGGCAAAGACACGCCCGACCTGCTGGATCTTGCACAGCGCACGGAAGCGCCGCAGCGCCGTCAGCGCCTTGTTCACGGCATCCTCGGCGAGGAGGCCGGTGCTCTGCACCTCGCGGCCGAGCCCGCACAGCGCCTTCTCGTTGAAGATGGTGACGAGGCTGCGCGCCATCGTCTCGTAGACGACGAGACGAACCGAGTTCGAACCGATATCGATGACGGCGACGCTGGAAGCGCGCTTGCGCGGTCGCTTCACAGCCGACACCCCTTATGACGATTGCTGCTGACGCTCGTTACGGCGCGTGAGGCGGCGCGGCGAAGATTCCTTGAGAGACTTTCCACGGCCTGACAGACTCGGATTCGTCATGAAATAATTGTGCAGATTGAAGGGCTCTTCGCCTTTCGCGGCCTTCATACGCGTTGACGACCCGTCCGGCAACAACTGCCAGCTCTGCTCGGTATCCTTCAGGTTCGCGACCATGATCTGTTCGAGAACCTGCTGATGTACCGTCGGATTTTGCAGCGGACAGAGCACTTCGACGCGGCGGTCGAGGTTCCGCGGCATCATGTCGGCGGACGAGATATACACAGCGGCCTTCGGTCCGGGCAGGCCCTGACCCATGCCGAAGCAGTAGATGCGGCCGTGCTCCAGGAAGCGGCCGATTACCGATTTGACGCGGATATTGTCCGATAGGCCGGGCAGGCCGGGCCGCAGGCAGCAGATGCCGCGCACCACCAGCTCGATCGACACGCCGGCCTGCGAGGCCTCGTACAGCGCGTCGATGATGTCGGGATCGACCAGCGAGTTCATCTTCATCCAGACCGCGCCCGGCTTGCCGTGCCGTGCGTGATTGGTCTCGCCCTTGATGTGCTCGATGATGCGCTTGCGCAGCGTCAACGGCGACACCGCCATGCGTTCGATGTCGCTCGGCTCCGCGTAACCCGTGATGTAGTTGAAGACGCGCGCGGCATCGCGGCCGATGATCGGGTCCGAAGTGAAATACGAAAGATCGGTATAGATGCGCGCGGTGACCGGATGATAGTTGCCGGTACCGGTGTGCACATAGGTCGTCAGATTGCCGCCCTCGCGCCGTACCACCATCGACAGCTTGGCGTGCGTCTTCAGTTCGAGGAAGCCGTACACGACCTGCACGCCGGCGCGTTCGAGGTCGCGCGCCCAGCGGATATTGGCTTCCTCGTCGAACCGCGCCTTGAGCTCGATCAGCGCGGTCACCGATTTGCCGGCCTCGGCCGCTTCGGCAAGCGCGCGCACGATCGGCGAGTTGTTCGAGGTGCGGTAGAGCGTCTGCTTGATCGCGACGACGTCGGGATCGCGCGCCGCCTGCTGCAGGAACTGCACGACGACGTCGAACGATTCATAGGGATGATGGACGATCAGGTCCTTCTGCCTGATGGCCGCGAAGATGTCGCCGCCATGGTCGCGCACCCGCTCCGGATGCCGCGGTACGTAGGGCGTGAATTCGAGGTCGGGCCGGTCGAGCCGCGTGAGCTGCGAGAGCTCGTTCATCGCCAGCACGCCCTCGACCAGGAACACCTCGTCGTCGGCGGCGGAAAGCGCCTGCTGCACGAAGGCGCGCAGCGCTTCCGGCATCTTGGCGTCCATCTCGAGCCGGATCACCGAACCGCGCCGGCGGCGCTTCAGCGCGGTCTCGAACACGCGGACCAGATCCTCGGCCTCTTCCTCGATTTCGAGTTCGGAGTCCCTGATGATGCGGAAGGCACCCTGGCCCTTGACGGTGTAGCCCGGGAACAGGCGGCCGATGAACATGCCGGTGGCCTGCTCCAGCGGGATCAGGTGCACCGCGCCGTCCTTGCCGGCGGGCATGCGAATGAACCGGTCGATCTTGCCGGGCATGCGGATCAGCGCGTTCATCGCCTTGCCGTCCGCGGTGCGCGACAATTGCAGCGCGATCGTGAAGCCGAGGCTCGGAATGAACGGGAACGGGTGCGCCGGATCGATCGCCAGCGGCGTCAGCAGCGGGAAGATGCTGCGGAGGAAATGATCCTCGAGCCAGCTCCGCTCCGCCTTGGTGAATTCGTGGCCGTCGACCAGCTTGATGCCGGCTTCCGCCAGGGTGGCGCGCAGGTCGCGCCAGATCGCCTGCTGATCGGAGGCAAGTTCCGAAACCGTCTTGTTGATCAGGGTGAGCTGCTCGCTCGGCGTCATGCCGTCGGGGCTGCGTTCGGCAATGCCTTCGCGGACCTGCGCCTTGATACCGGCGACGCGGACCATGAAGAACTCATCAAGGTTATTGGCAGAAATCGACAGGAAACGAACCCGCTCCAGTACGGGATGACCGGGATTGACGGATTCCTCGAGCACACGGCGGTTGAAATGCAGCCAGGACAGCTCACGGTTGATGAACCGCTCCGGGCTGGTGGCGATCGCGGGGGCAGTCTCGGCAAGTTCTTCTTTTTCTTTTATTTCAATAACTTGTGCCGATTCCATGAGGCTGTGATCCATCTCGGGCAAGGTAGGGCCGACCATAAGGGGGGATGCGGCCGGAGCATGTGATATTCCGATGACGTTTCGATGACATTGATGTTTCCGCCCGAGGCCGCCGTCAAGGCGGCAGGAGGCAGCACCCGATACCGCTCAAACGTTACGCAGCAGTTCTGCAGCCAGTGACCTGGTCACCGGGCGGCCGAGCCGCAGTGCCTCGGTATCCAGGAGTTCCACGGCCCGGCGGGCGGCGGCATAGGAGCGCTCGATCCGGCTGGCGAGATAGCTCACGACCGTTTCGTCGATGCTCATTTGGCGGTCGGCGCAGAACTTGATGAGCAGGCCACGGAATAGCTGGTCGTCGGGCGGCGACAGCGACACGGTCGGCACGGCGCGCAGGCGGGAGCGAAGATCGCGCAGCTCGATCTCGTAGGCCGACGGCGGAACACGCGCGGTGATCAGGATGTAGGCCGCATCCTCGCGTGCCAGATTCAAGAGATGAAACATCGCCCGCTCGTCGAAATCGGCCGGCCGCAAATCCTCGACCACGAGCGCGCCGGTGGCGAGCGCGCCCGGGACGGCATTGGGGCTGAGCGCATGCGCCGCGGTCGAGCGTGCACCGGCCTTCTCTGCCCAGATCGCGGCGAGGTGGCTCTTGCCGGCGCCCTCCGGCCCGACCAGCAGCATGACGCGGTTCGGCCAGTCCGGCCAGCTTTCGATCAGCGAGAGCGCCGCCTCATTGGCCGGGCCTTCCAGAAAATTGTCGCGCGTCAGGCTCTCCGCATGCGGCAGCGCGAAGGCAAGCTGACGGGGTTGAACGCGAACTGCCACGCAAGTCTCCAAGCCGGGATTGAAGGGCATTCATAGCCTTTTCAAGCGAAATGGCTACCTGTCAGCGCGAAGAAAACGGATCAAATAAAAGAGGAAGCTAGCGCGCTTCGATCGTGCTCATGTGCCGCACCCACTCGACGAGATAGAGCGAGACGGAAACCAGCGTGAAGACGGTGACAAATCCCATCAGGATCACGTCGTAGGGCGCCGGCTTGAAATTGAATCCGAGCGAGGCCAGCACCAATGCGGCGAAGGCCACCTGCGCGACCGTGTTGAGCTTCGACACCATCAGCGGCTTCATCGGAATGGGCTTGTCGAACAGCCATGACACGATCACCGCCGTGACGATCATGATGTCGCGCGACACCACGAGAATGACGAGCCAGCGCGGCACCGCGCCCCAGATGCCGAGCGCGACGAAGATCGAAACCAGCAGCGCCTTGTCGGCGAGCGGATCGAGCAGGGCGCCGAGTTCGCTCGACATGTTGAACCGCTTGGCGAGAAAGCCGTCGACGGCGTCGCTGACGCCTGCAATGACGAAGATCGCGAAGGCGATTTCCATCTGGCTGGAGACGATCGCCCAGACGATGATCGGCACCAGAATGATGCGCCCCAGCGTAATGATGTTCGGAATGCTCAACTCGGTCGCTTCCCGGCTCCCGGCCTCAAATCCGGCCCCTGGCGGGTTCTGCCGGTCCTTGTCTACATAGTATATGCGTCAGGCGCTTGCGAGCCATTGCAGGATCGCTGAATTCCTCGTAACCAGCCGTCATCATACTGGAATTTGGGCATGAACGACCGCAAAAACGGGCTCACTTACGCCGATTCGGGGGTCGATATCGATGCAGGCAACCGCCTTGTCGATCTCATCAAGCCGATGGTGCGCGCCACCGCGCGGGCCGGCGCCGACGCCGAGATCGGCGGGTTCGGCGGCCTGTTCGACCTCAAGGCGGCGGGCTTCAAGGACCCCGTCCTGGTGGCGGCGACCGACGGCGTCGGCACCAAGGTCAAGGTCGCGATCGAGACCGGCCTGCATGGCGGAATCGGCATCGACCTGGTCGCGATGTCGGTCAACGACCTCGTCGTGCAAGGCGCGGAACCGTTGTTTTTCCTGGACTATTTTGCCTGCGGCAAGCTCGATCCGGAGGCCGCCGCTGCCATCGTGGCCGGCGTTGCCGAGGGTTGCCGCGAATCCGGCTGCGCCCTGATCGGGGGCGAGACCGCGGAGATGCCGGGGCTCTACAAGGATGGCGACTACGACCTCGCGGGCTTTGCGGTGGGAGCGGCCGAGCGCGGCACGCTGCTGCCGAGCGGCGATATCGCCGCGGGCGACGCCGTGATCGGACTGGCCTCGTCGGGCGTGCACTCCAACGGTTTCTCGCTGGTCCGCAAGATCGTCGCGCAATCCGGCCTCGGCTTCGATGCGCCGGCGCCGTTCTCGCCGGTCATGACGCTGGGCGGCGCGCTGCTGGCGCCGACGCGGCTCTATGTGAAATCGTGCCTGCGCGCGATCCGCGAGACCGGCGCGATCAAGGGCCTCGCCCACATCACCGGCGGCGGCTTCACCGACAACATTCCGCGCGTGCTGCCGAAGCATCTCGGCGTCGGCATCGATCTGGCGCGGCTGCCGGTGCTGCCGGTGTTCA